>NZ_JAIUHP010000001.1:0-791625 GCF_020165175.1 Mesorhizobium sp. CA16 | reverse complement strand
CACCTCGGCCGACGGCACCGCGCATCACGACATCGTGGTCAACATCACCGGCGCCAACGACGCCGCCTCGATCGGCGTGGTCGCCGGCGGCGACTATGCGGTGAGCGAGGCCGGCGGTGTGAACAACGGCACGGCCGGCGATCCTTCCGCCTCGGGCCAGCTGACGGTGAGCGACGTCGACGACGGCGAGGCGCACTTCCAGGCGCCGGCGAGCCTGAACGGCACCTACGGCACCTTCACCTTCGACGAGCAGACCGGCCAGTGGAGCTACGCGCTCGACGACAGCCGCGCCGCCACCCAGGCGCTCAATGGCGGCGATGCCGTCACCGACACGCTGACGGTCACCTCGGCCGACGGCACCGCGCATCACGACATCGTGGTCAACATCACCGGCGCCAACGACGCCGCCTCGATCGGCGGCAGCAGCACCGGCTCTGTGACCGAGGACGCCGTGCTGACCGTCAATGGCGCTCTGACCGTCAACGACCCTGATGCAGGCCAGAGTTCGTTCCAGGTGCACAACGGCAGCAATCCGATCGCGGGCACATACGGGTCATTGACCATCGATGCCGCCGGCAACTGGGTTTATACGCTCAACAATGGCGCCGCCAACGTTCAGGCTCTGAACTCCGCGGACCATCCGCATGATCAGATCCATGTAACGTCGATAGATGGCACGGATCACGTCATCGACATCACCGTCAACGGTGCCGATGAGCCCGTGACCAACCATGCGCCGAGCGCCCCGGTCTTCGTCCCGGGTTCGGCCCCGATCGCCGACGGGAATCCTATCGATTTGGGCCACTTCTTGTCCGTGGATCCCGATGCAGGCGATAGTGTCTCCTTTGCATTTACCTGGAGTGGCTCCGGGATAGTCGCCGTTGCACCAAACGGAGAGCTGACCGCCAACGTCGGACTAGGAGGCTCGGCAACAGGCACTCTTACTGTCACCGCCACTGATAATCATTCGACTTCATCGACTCCACAATCATTCACCGTTTGGATCGGCAACGCCAATGGGGGCAGCGTCGACAACACGATCACACTGGTAAGTACCGATCCGACTATCGCTGATGGTCGAGCTGGCACGGACAGCGTCACCGGAACCTCTGCCGTCGACTACATCTTCGGCGGTGCGGGCAACGACACGATCGTTGGAAAGGTGAACGCCGACTGGTTGGTCGGCGGCGACGGTGCCGACCACTTCGTCTACACGGCGGTTGCCGACTCTACCCACGCCGCCTTCGATACGATCCAGGACTTCGTCCACGGGACGGACAAACTCGACTTCCTGAATGCGCTCAACCTGACCGGCACTCCGACCAACTTAGGTGCTTCGACAACGCTTGCCGCGCACAGCGTCGGTTGGACGACGGATGGAACGAACACCGTTGTCTACGCAAATGTCGGCACGTCAGCCGAGGTGATTACAAGTGGTGCTGACGTCATCGAAATCCATCTCATGGGGGTGAACAATCTAAGCAGCGCAGACTTCAATCTGCATGCCTGATGGAGCCCGCAGGAAGACGATGAGCGGCAGATGATCGTTATGCAAGGCCTCTCTCCCCTCAAGCTTGCTCTCTCCCGCTGCCGCGGCGGTTTCGCCGCGGTGGCGGGGTTCAGCTTCGTCATCAACCTGCTCGTGCTCTCGACCTCGATCTACATGCTGCAGGTCTATGATCGCGTGCTGACGGGACGCAGCGTGGAAACGCTCGTCTATCTGACGCTGATTACGACGGCGGCGCTGGCTGCAATGGGCGCGCTCGAATTCTTCCGCTCCCGGTTGCTGGTGCAGCTCGGCACCTGGATCGACCGCATGCTGTCGCCGCAGGTGCTGGGCCGCGGGCTTGAGAACGCGTTGCGCGGCTCCTCCTACCGCACCGAGGCGCTGCGCGACCTCGCCACGTTGCGCGGCTATCTTGGCGGCGGCGGCATCATGGCGCTGTTCGACGCGCCATGGATGCCGCTCTATCTCGGCTTCGTCTTCCTGCTGCATCCCCTGCTCGGACTTCTGGCGCTGGGCGGTGCGATCATCTTGTTCGGCCTCGCCCTTGCCAACAACGCGCTGACGGCCAACACGCTCAAGCAGGCCAACGCCGCTTCCGCGCGCGCCTACCAGGCGGCGGATGCCGGTTTCCGCAATGCCGAAGTCATCGACGGGATGGGCATGGGCGGGGTGCTCGCCCGACGTTGGGACGCGGCCAATGCGTCCGTGCTCGCGCTGCAGACAACCGCCAGCGACTGGGCCGGCCTGATCAATGCATTCACCAAGCCGTTCCGGATGTTCCTGCAGGTCGCGGTGCTGGGGCTCGGCGCCTGGCTGTCGCTGCGCCACGAAGTCTCGCCCGGCGCCATGATCGCGGCGTCGATCATCATGTCGCGCGCGCTCGCGCCGGTCGAGCAGGCTATCGCCACCTGGAAGCAGACCACCGCCGCGCGCGAGGCCTGGCGCCGGCTGGACCGGCTGTTCGAGACTCCGTCGCTGCGCCCGCCGGGGATGGAATTGCCGCGTCCCCAGGGGCAGCTCTCGGTCGACGCCGTCACATATATGCCGGCTGGCGCAAAGGAGCCCGTGCTCAGGAACCTCTCCTTCGCCGTGCCGCCGGGCCAGGTGCTTGCGGTGATCGGGCCGTCGGCCGCCGGCAAGTCGACGCTTGCCCGCCTGATCGTCGGCATGCTTTCGCCACAGCAGGGGCGGGTTCGGCTCGACAGTGTCGACGTGTTTGCCTGGAACCGCGCCGATTTCGGCTCCTATGTGGGCTATCTCCCCCAGGACGTCGAACTCTTTCCCGGAACCGTCCGCGAGAACATTGCCCGCATGGAGCAAGGCGATCCGGCCGAGATCGTGGCCGCCGCCCGCATGGCGGGCGTGCACGAGATGATCCTCAGGCTCCCAAATGGCTATGATACCGAGATAGGCGAGCAAGGTTCGGTGCTCTCCGGGGGGCAGCGCCAGCGCATAGGGCTTGCCAGGGCGCTCTATCGCCGTCCGGCGCTGCTGGTGCTGGACGAGCCGAACTCCAATCTCGATGCCGTCGGCGAGGAAGCCCTGAACCAGGCGATTGCCGCGATGAAGGAGGCAGGTTCGACCGTGGTGATCGTCGCCCACCGCCCGTCGCTGATGGTGAACGTCGATTGCGTCCTGGTGCTAAACGAAGGCCAGTCGCAGATGTTCGGCCCGCGCGACGTCGTGCTTGCGCAACTGCGCCGCCCCGAGCAGAACTCGGCTGCGCCGCAGGTCCGAGTCGTGAGCTCCGAAAGGACCGGATCGTGACGGAAGCTACCTTGTCGTTGGAAATGCCGCCGCCACCGCCCGCCTGGCCGGCGGTGAGCGCCCATGTCTTCGGCGGCCTGACCGTCATCGGCCTGCTGTTCGGCGGCTTCGGCCTCTGGGCAGCCACCGCGCCGCTGACGAGCGCGGCGGTCGCGCCCGGGGTGGTGAAGGTCGACAGCAACCGCAAGACCGTACAGCACCTGGAAGGCGGCATCATCCGGGAAATCCTGGTCCGGGAAGGAGACCAGGTCAGGCAGGGCCAGATACTGGTCCGCCTCGACGGGCTCGACGCGGAATCCGACCGCGATGCCGTGCGCGGTGAACTCGATGCGGCGCTCGCCGGCGAAGCCCGCCTGATCGCGCAGCGCGACGGCCTGAGCACGATTCCATTCCCGGCAGACCTGTCGGCCCGGCGAAGCGAACCGACCGTCGCCGAGGCCCTTGCCGGTCAGGAGCGCATTTTCCGCGACCAGGCCAAGGTTCAGGCCTCGGAGGTCGAGGTCTGGCAGCAGCGGATCGCCCAGTACCATGCCCAGATGTCGGCCCTCGCTGCGAGAGTTGCGGCCTTCGAGATCCAGTTGCCGTCTCTGCGGGAAGAGTTGGCCGACGCCCGCACGCTTCTCAAGAAAGGCTATGGGGTGAAGTCCCGCGTGCTCCAGCTCGAACGGCAGATCATCGCAGCACAAGGCGAGGCTGAGTCGAACCGTGGGAACATAGAAAGCCTGCGGCAGCAGATCGCCGAGGCCAATGCGCAGATCGACAATGGCCGGCTTTCGTACATCAAGAAGGCGGCTGAGGACCTTCGTGACATCCAGACCAAACGCTCCGAGCTCGAAAAGGCGCTTCAGAAGACCGACGCGCGCGCGGCGCGCCGCGATGTCGTTGCGCCGGAAGATGGGGCGGTGATGAACCTTCGATATTTCACGCCGGGCGGAGTTGTACCCCCCGGCGGGATTATTCTCGATCTCGTTCCCGATCAGGACAAGATGGTGCTGGACGTCAAGCTTCAGCCCCTGGATATCGATGTCGTTCGCCCAGGTCTGCCGGCGACGGTGCGGCTGGTCGCCTATAAGCAGAGAACCACGCCCACGGTGAAGGGCGCCCTTACCCGTGTTTCGGCCGACGCAGAGATCGACGAGCGCAGCGGCGCGACTTTTTTCCGGGGGACCGTCGAGGTGGGCGCCGATGAGCTTAAGAAGCTTCCGCAAGTGAGGCTATATCCGGGAATGCCGGTGGAGGTCTCCGTTGTTACAGGCAAGCGAACCATGCTCGAGTATCTCTTCCAGCCGGTCGCCGACAGTTTTGCTCACGCCTTCAGAGAGGAGTGAGAAAGGCGGCCAACCTCCCTTGGCCGCAACACAGGGTTGGGCGCGATAGCGCAGCAGTTCATTCATTGGGGGCGCTTGCGATCCACCCCAGTCGATTGCCGCATTGCACAATTCCGCCCGGCCTGCACAATAGGCGCATGTCCGCCGGTTCGTTGACCATCCTTGTTATCGACGAGAACCGCATCCGTGCCTCGATCATCGAGGCCGGATTGCGGGACGCCGGCCATCGCCATGTCACGGTCGTCCATGACGTCGCCGGCATCGCCCGGCGCATCGCCGAGATCGAGCCGGACGTCATCGTCATCGATCTCGAAAATCCCAACCGCGACATGCTGGAGAACATGTTCCAGCTGTCGCGCGTGGTGAAGCGGCCGATCGCGATGTTCGTCGACCGCTCCGACCAGGCCTCGATCGAAGCGGCCGTCGATGCCGGCGTGTCCGCCTATGTGGTCGACGGACTGAAGAAGGAGCGCATCAAGCCGATCCTCGACATGGCGATCAGTCGCTTCAATGCTTTCTCGCGCATGGCGCGCGAACTGGAGGAGGCGCGCAGCGAGCTCGAGAACCGCAAGGTCATTGACCGGGCCAAGGGCATATTGATGAAGTCGCGGGGCTTAAGCGAGGAGGCGGCCTATGCGCTGCTGCGCAAGACCGCCATGAACCAGAACCGCAAGATCGCCGACATCGCCCAGAGCCTGGTGACGGCGGCGGGATTGCTGGGACCGCTGGAGGGCGAATGAGCATGTCGGCAGCGCATCAGATCACCGCCGGCTTCATGCCGCTCTTCGACAGCGCCGTCCTGGTCGCAGCCGGCGAGATGGGCTTTGCCGCGCGCGAGGGCATCGAGCTCAAGCTGCATCGCGAGACCTCCTGGGCCAATATCCGCGACCGCATCGCCATCGGCCACTTCGATGTCGCCCATATGCTCGGGCCGATGCCGCTCGCCTGCAGCCTCGGCCTCACGCCGCTTGCTTCCGAGACCATCGTGCCGTTCTCGCTCGGGCTCGGCGGCAACTGCGTCACTGTTTCCAATGCGGTGTGGCAAGGCATGGCGGCGCATGGCGCAGCACCTGACCTCGATCCGGCGCGCGCCGGAGCAGCGCTCGGCGCACTGATCCGCGAGCGGGCGGCCGCCGGCCGCGAACCGCTGCGTTTCGCCGTCGTGCATCCGCATTCCGGGCACAATTATGAGCTGCGCTACTGGCTCGCCGCCTGCGGCGTCGATCCCGACCGCGATATCGAGATCGTCATCGTGCCGCCGCCTTTCATGGCCGACGCATTGGCCGCCGGCCGCATCGACGGCTATTGCGTCGGCGAGCCCTGGAACAGCGCCGCCGTCGCGGCGGGCACCGGCCACGTCGTCACCGTGAAGGCGCTGCTGTGGCGCAACAGTCCGGAAAAGGTGATCGGGGTGCGCAAGTTGTGGGCCGAAGAGAACCCGGACGCGCTGGCGGCGCTGCTGAGGGCGCTGCATCACTCCGCCCGCTGGTGCCAGGATCCGGCACACCGCGGCGAACTGGCGGCGCTGATGGCGCGACCCGACTTCCTCGGCCAGCCGGAGGCGATCCAAATGCCGGCCCTGACCGGACAGCTTCAACTTGGCGGGGGCGCGGCACGGCGCGTCGAGGATTTCTTCGCGCCGTTCGACAAAGCGGCCAACTTTCCCTGGAAGAGCCATGCGCTCTGGTTCTACACGCAGATGGTGCGTTGGGGGCAGTTGCCGCATACGCCGCAAAACCTCGCCATCGCTCGGGAGTGCTATCGGCCCGACCTCTACCGCGCGGCGTTGAGGCCGCTTGGCGTCGCCTTGCCAGGCGCCAATGCCAAGGTGGAAGGCGCGCTGAGGATGGCAACGCCGGTCGGCTCAGCGGGGGCAAGCCTGGTCCTTGGCCCCGACGGATTTTTCGACGGCCAGATCTTCGATCCCGACCGGATAGACGCCTATATTGCCGGCCAGCGGCGCGCCTGATCATTTGCGCGCCATTCTTGTGCATTGCACAAAATTTATGCGCAATGCTGGTGCCATTGATCAATGTTTGACCGCGTCGCCGCTCGGCGCGGTCGAAGGGCAAAGCTTCCACATCATTGATTTTCCTTGAAATTCAGCTTTCGAGCGAAACTGGCACGCTTCGTGCTTTGAAATAATCGAGCCCGTTCGCGGGCAATGGAACAGGCGTCCAATGGCGGGCGCCACAGGCAAAGCTGCCGCTCAGGTCAATGCGCGATCCCGGATGTACGGACGCGCGAGGCTTGGACGGCGGCTTTTTTCGTTTTGGACCGGAGACGACGATGACCAAACGGATCGCAACGACATTGCTCAGGGATTTCACCCGCCGCGATTTCCTGGCGAGCAGCGCGCTGACGGCGGCGCTGTTCACCGCGGCGCTCCTGCTGTTTCCAGCCAATCACCAAACCGAAGGCAAAAGCCCGCAAGTGAGTGCGCAAGTCCCGGCCTCGCCCCGCTGACCGATGCCACGCCTCTGATCAACACAACGAGCGGCGCCTCCCACGCCGCAAACCGGAGCTCAAGATGACCGCAAACCTCCCAGCCGCGCCCAGCCAGGACAGTGCTTCAAGGCAGGCGCTCGTGATGTCCACCATCGCCTTCACCGTGTGCTTTGCGGTGTGGACGATCTTTTCCATCATCGGCGTGCGCATCAAACAGGAACTCGGCCTGAACGAGACCGAGTTCGGCCTGCTCGTCGGCACGCCGATCCTGACGGGCTCGCTCGTGCGCATGGTGCTCGGCGTCTGGACCGACCGCTATGGCGGACGCCTGGTCTATACAGCGACCATGCTCGCCGCGGCGATCGCGACCTTCCTGCTCGCTTTCGCCCACACCTACGGTCAGATGCTGCTTGCCGCTCTCGGCGTCGGCCTTGCCGGCGGCTCCTTTGCCGTCGGCGTCGCCTATGTCTCGCGCTTCTTCCCGGCCGGAAAACAAGGCACTGCGCTCGGCATTTTCGGCGTCGGCAATGTCGGCGCCGCTGTCACCAAGTTCCTGGCGCCCTTCGTGCTGCTCGCCTGGGGCTGGCAGGCGGTGGCGTTGATCTGGGCCGCGGCGCTGGTCGTCATGGCCGCCATCTTCTGGTTCACCACCGGCGACGATCCGGTCATCCGCGAGCGCCGCGCCGGCAAGGCGGCGCCGGCAAGAAGCTTCTGGCAGGAATTCGCGCCGCTGAAGAACCTGCGGGTCTGGCGCTTCGCGTTCTATTATTTCTTCTCCTTCGGCGCGTTCGTGGCGCTGTCGCTCTGGCTGCCGCGCTACCTGATCGGCGTCTACGGTTTCGGCATCGCCACCGCCGGGATGATCGGCGCCGCCTATTCGATCCCCGCCAGCATCTTCCGCGCCTATGGCGGCGTGCTTTCCGACCGCATCGGCGCCCGCACCGTGCTCTACTGGACCTTCAGCGTCTGTGCCGTCGCGACACTCGTTCTGTCTCTCCCCTCGGCAGACTATGTCGTGCGCGGCATCAGCGGGCCGATCCCCTTCCATTTCGAGATCGGCCCGCTCGCCTTCATCGCCGTCGCTTGCGTGCTCGGCTTCTTCATGAGCCTCGGCAAGGCGGCCGTCTACAAGCACATCCCCGCCTATTATCCGCAGAGCGTAGGCGCGGTCGGCGGCGTCGTCGGCATGATCGGCGGGCTCGGCGGCTTCATCCTGCCGATCGCCTTCGGCGCGCTGAACGATCTCACCGGGGTCTGGTCGAGCTGCTTCATGCTGCTCTTCCTCATCGTCGTCTCCTGCCTGGTCTGGATGCACGTCACCATCCGCCGGATGGAGCGCGCCGCCGCCGTCAACAACGCATCTCTTTCCTACGCCGCCGAATAGATCGGAGCAGAGCGACATGACCGAGAAACTCGTCATCATCGGCAACGGCATGGCGCCGGGCAGGATGCTGGAGCACCTGCTGGAAGCCGCGCCCGACCGCTACGCCGTGACCATCTTCAACGCCGAACCGCGCGTGAACTACGACCGCATCATGCTGTCGCCGGTGCTTTCGGGCGAGAAGGCGTTCGAGGAAATCGTCATCCATGGCGACGGCTGGTACATCAAGCACGGCATCACCCTCTACAAGGGTCACCGGATCGTCGCCATCGACAGGGGGGCCAAGACCGTCACCTCGGACCACGGCGTCATCGAGAGCTACGACAGGCTGGTCATCGCCACCGGCTCGGTTCCTTTCATCATTCCGGTTCCGGGCAAGGAATTGCCCGGCGTGCTCAGCTACCGCGATCTCGACGACGTCAACGCCATGCTGCTTGCCGCGCAGTCGCGCGCCAAAGCGGTCGTCATCGGCGGCGGCCTGCTCGGCCTCGAAGCCGCGGCCGGTCTGAAAGAGCGCGGCATGGACGTCACCGTGCTGCACGTCATGCCGACGCTGATGGAACGCCAGCTCGATCCCGCCGCCGGCTACCTTTTGCAGAAAGCCGTCGAGGCGCGCGGCATCAAGGTCATGACCAAGGCCAACACCAAGGCCATTGTCGGCAACGGCAAGGTCGAGGGTGTCGAGCTTATGGACGGCACGATCATTCCGGCGACACTGGTAGTGATGGCGGTCGGCATCCGGCCGAGCACCGCTTTAGCCAAGGAGGCTGGGCTCGAGGTCAATCGCGGCATCGTCGTCGACGACCGCATGCGGACTTCCGACCCCGCCATCATGGCGCTCGGCGAATGCGCCGAGGTCGGCGGCCATGTCTACGGGCTGGTCGCGCCTCTCTACGAGATGGCACGGGTGGCGGCAGCCAAACTGACGGACAGTGAGGACAGGCGCTTCGTCCACTCCGATACGCCGACCAAGCTCAAGGTCACCGGCATCGACCTTTATTCGCTGGGCGACTTCGCCGACGGCGACGACCGCGAGGAGATCATTCTGCGCGACGCGTCGGCCGGCATCTACAAGCGTGTGGTGCTGCAGGACAACCGCATCATCGGCACCGTCTTGTTCGGCGAGACGGCCGACGGCGCGTGGTTCAACGACCTCAAGAAGAAGGCGACCGACATATCGGAGATGCGCGACACGCTGATCTTCGGCCAGGCGTTCCAGGGAGGCGTTTCCTCGGACCCTTTGGCGGCCGTTGCGGCACTGGCGGATGATGCGGAAATCTGCGGCTGCAACGGCGTCTGCAAGGGCAAGATCACCGGCGCGATCACGGCCAAGGGGCTGACCGGCCTCGATGACGTGCGCGCCCACACCAAGGCCTCGGCCTCGTGCGGCTCGTGCACGGGTCTCGTCGAGCAGCTGCTTAAGCTCACGCTGGGTGACGCCTACAATCCGGCGGCGGTGCAGCCCATGTGCGGCTGCACGAGCCTTGGCCATGACGACGTGCGGCGCCTGATCAAGGCAAAGGGCCTGAAGACGATCCCCGCTGTCATGCAGGAGCTGGAGTGGAAGACCTCCTGCGGCTGCGCCAAGTGCCGGCCGGCGCTCAACTACTATCTCGTCTGCGATTGGCCGGACCAATATGCCGACGACTACCAGTCGCGCTTCATCAACGAGCGCGTGCACGCCAATATCCAGAAGGACGGCACCTATTCGGTGGTGCCGCGCATGTGGGGCGGCGTCACCAGCGCCGGCGAATTGCGCGCCATCGCCGACGTGGTCGACAAGTTCGATATCCCGATGGTCAAGGTGACGGGCGGCCAGCGCATCGACATGCTCGGCATCCGCAAGGAAGACCTGCCGGCGGTATGGGCCGATCTCGGCAAGGCTGGCTTCGTCTCCGGACATGCTTATGCCAAGGGCCTGCGCACGGTGAAGACCTGCGTCGGCTCGGACTGGTGCCGCTTCGGCACGCAGGATTCGACCGGGCTCGGCATCCGCATCGAGAAGTTCATGTGGGGCTCCTGGACGCCGGCCAAGGTGAAGATGGCGGTGTCGGGATGCCCGCGCAACTGCGCGGAGGCGACCTGCAAGGATGTCGGCGTGGTGTGCGTCGATTCTGGCTACGAAATTCACTTCGCTGGCGCCGCCGGCCTCGACATCAAGGGCACGGAAGTGCTCGGCCTTGTGAAGACCGAGGACGAGGCGCTGGAGACGATCGTGGCGCTCGTCCAGATGTACCGCGAGCAGGCCCGCTATCTGGAGCGCATCTACAAATGGGCCAAGCGGATCGGCACCGCCGAGATCAAGAAGCAGATCCTGGACGATGCCGAGCGCCGCAGGACGCTCTTCGACCGCTTCGTCTTCAGCCAAAAATTCGCGCAGGTCGATCCGTGGTCGGAGCGCGTCTCCGGCAAGGACAAGCATGAGTTCAGGCCGATGGCGTCGGTCGGGTTCGCGGAGGCGGCGGAGTGACCAATATGAACTGGATCGCCATCGGCTCCATCATCGATATTCCGCCGCGCGGCGCGCGTTGCGTTGCGACACCGCAAGGCAAGGTCGCCGTCTTTCGCACGGCAGACGACAAGGTCTTTGCCATCGACGACCACTGCCCGCACAAGGGCGGGCCGCTCAGCCAGGGCATCGTCCATGGCGCTGCCGTGACTTGCCCGCTGCACAATTGGGTGATCTCGCTGGAGACAGGCAAGGCGCTTGGCGCCGACGAAGGTTCGGTACGGACTATACCGGTCAAGGTCGAGGGCGAACGGTTGTTCATCGCGCTCGAGGCGCTGGCCTCGAAAGCGGCCTGAGGCATGCAAGAAGCACGCGAGGTGAGGACCACCTGCCCCTATTGCGGGGTGGGCTGCGGCGTGCTCGCCGAGGTCGCCGCGGACGGCACGACGACCGTCCGCGGCGACCCCGATCATCCCGCCAATTTCGGCAAGCTCTGCTCGAAGGGTTCGGCTCTCGGCCAGACGCTCGGCCTCGAAGGTCGTTTGCTGCGGCCGGAAATTCTCGGCAAGCCGGCGAGCTGGGACGAAGCGCTCGACCTTGTGGCCGCGAAATTCTCGCAGGCTGTAGCCGAGCACGGCCCGGACTCTGTCGCCTTCTATGTCTCCGGCCAGTTGCTCACCGAGGACTATTACGTCGCCAACAAGCTGATGAAGGGCTTCATCGGCTCGGCCAATATCGACACCAATTCACGGCTCTGCATGGCGTCGTCCGTCGCCGGTCATCGCCGCGCTTTCGGCGAGGACCTCGTTCCCGGTGTCTATGAGGATTTCGAGTGCGCCGACCTCATCGTGCTCACCGGCTCCAACACCGCATGGTGCCATCCGGTGCTCTATCAGCGCATGCTCGCGGCGCGAAAGGAACGCGGAACCAGGATCGTCGTCATCGACCCGCGCCGCACCGCAACCGCCGACGAATGCGACCTGCATCTGGCGCTCGATCCGGGCACGGATGTGCTGCTGTTCAACGGGCTGCTTGCGCATCTCATGCAGGCCGGAAAGATCGATGCCGATTTCATCCGCGAGAGTACCTCGGGCTTTGATGCCGCAGCTTCCTTGGCCGGTGCCGATGCGCCGTCGGTCGCGCGCGTGGCAAAGGGCTGCGGGCTGGCGGCAGCCGACGTCCAGGCCTTCTATGATCTCTTCGTCGAGACCGAGCGAGCGGTGACCGTCTACAGCCAAGGCGTCAACCAGTCGGCGCACGGGACCGACAAGGTCAACGCCATAATCAACTGCCATCTCGCCACCGGCCGCATCGGCAGGCCCGGCATGGGGCCGTTCTCGGTCACCGGACAGCCGAACGCCATGGGCGGGCGCGAGGTCGGAGGGCTTGCCAACCAGCTCGCCGCGCACATGGATTTCGGAGACGAGGCCAATATCGACCGGGTTTCCCGCTTCTGGAATGCGCCGAACGTCGCGCGGCGCGGCGGCTTGAAAGCCGTGGACATGTTCCAGGCGGTCGCGGACGGCCGCGTCAAGGCCTTGTGGGTCATGGGCACCAATCCCGCCGTCTCGATGCCCGACGCTTCGCGCGTGCGCGCTGCGTTGTCCAAATGCGATTTCGTCGCGGTCTCCGACGTGACCCGCACCGACACCACGCGCTATGCCGACGTGCTGCTGCCGGCCGCCGCCTGGGGTGAGAAGGACGGCACCGTCACCAATTCGGAACGGCGCCTCTCGCGCCAGCGGCCGTTCCTGCCGCCGCCCGGCGAGGCGAAAGCCGACTGGCGTATCATCTGCGAGGTCGCCGCGCGCATGGGCTTTGGCGAGGCCTTCGCCTACCGGACGCCGGCCGCGATCTTCCGCGAGCATGCAGCGCTCTCCGCCTTCGAGAACGACGGCAAGCGTCTGTTCGACCTTGGCGGTGTGGCTGATCTCAGCGATGAAGATTATTCCGCCTTCGTGCCGCGCCATTGGCCCGCGTCGGAGCGAGGCGGCCACCAGACGAGACTTTTCTCCGATGGCCGTTTCCCGACACAAGACGGCCGCGCGCGTTTCGTGCCGGTGCGGCAGGAGGCGACGGCCTTCACGGTCGACGCGGACTATCCGCTTGCCTTGAACACCGGCCGGCTGCGCGACCAGTGGCACACTATGACGCGCACCGGAAACGTGCCGCGTTTGATGGCGAACGCGCCGGAGCCCGCAGTCGACCTCCATCCGGCGGACGCGGCGGCGCATCAGCTCAAGGATGGCGACCTCGCTCATCTTTCAACCCGCTTCGGCTTCGTCCGCGCCAGGGTGCGCGTGGCCGACGCACAGCGGCGCGGCCAAGCCTTCATGCCCATGCATTGGAGCGGCCAGTTCGCGGCCAGGGCAGCAGCCGGCCTCTTGTCCTCGCCGGTCACCGATCCGCATTCCGGCCAGCCGGAGCTCAAGCATGTCCCCGCCAGGATCGCGCGGGAAGAGGCTGGCTGGGCGGGTGTGCTCATCACGCGGCGCGATCTCAGGCCGACCGGTTTCGTTCACTGGAGCCGGCATGCTGTCGAGGGCGGATGGATTTACGAGCTCACCGGAACCGAGCCGCCGGACCAGGGCATTCTCCTGGCGCGCAAGCTGCTCGGCGCGCAGCGACGGGATCAGCTCCTGGAATACACCGACCGTCGCGGGCTCGCCTATCGCGCAGCCGCCATCGACGAAGGCGGCGCCATGGCCGAAGCCCTGCTGGTCGCCGCTCCGGACCAGTTGCCCATGCGGGACTGGCTGGTGTCGCTGCTCGCCACGCGCCAGCCGCTCTCGGCTACAGACCGGCACGCGCTTCTGTCCGGTCGCTCGCCAGTGCCCATGCCTGCGATCGGGCGCGTCGTGTGCGCCTGCTTCCATGTCGGCGCCAACCAGCTCGCTTCGGCGGTCGCCGCGGGATGCGACAGCCTCGAAGCGATCGGCTCGACACTGCGCGCGGGCACCAATTGCGGCTCATGCCGCTCGGAGATCAGGGCGATCATCGACGCCCGCCGTGTGCAGGCTGCCGAGTAAACCATGCGTGTCGCCGTCGCCGGCATCGAAACGTTCTACTCCGGGTCTTTCTGCACTGGTCCCGCATAAGGCTACAGCGCGGTTTTGGCTCAGACGCCCGCGATCGCCAAGAGCCATGCCAGAATGTCGAGCAACAGAAAGAGCAGCGCGATCTGCAGAGCCACCCGCAGGCGCTGGATGATTCGCCAGTTGGCGGCCATGTCCGCCTTGATGCGAAGAGCAAGGGCGCGGTGCATCGCCGACATCGATGCCGGCCCGTCGCCATCGACATATTGATGCAGCAGTTCTTCCGGATCGAAGCGGAATGAGTATTGGTGGTAAGGCCAAAGCATGAAGACGATGAGCCCGCCGATGCTGAACAGCAGCGACACCGCAATCCATTCCCAAAGCCCGAGCCCGTCGGAAAGGGCCGCGCCGCCGAGCAGCGAGTTCGCGAATGCTGTGGCGAAGATCAGGCTGCCGGCGCGGGTGCTCATGTTCTCCACCACGGTCTGCTGATGGGTGAGACCTCTCACCGCCTCCTGATAGATGAACGCAAGACGACGGTCATCGTCGGCGGGACTGTTTGCAGCAGCACGCGAACGCTCGGCCATAAGGGTGCCTCTCCGATGCGACAGGGATGAGCCGCTTATTTTGTGCATGTCGTTGCCGCAAAACCGCTGCACACTTTTGCGCGACATGCCTTAGCTCAAATACTACCGATCCTCGATGATCCTCAAATACGCCGCCGTCACGAACAGCACGATGAAACCGAACAAAATGCGGCGGCCGCCTTCGGGCATCTGCAGGATGGTGAGCAGCGTCGTCAGCACCGTCAGGATCAGCGCGCCGACGATGGTGCCGGTGTAGCCGCCGCGACCGCCGAAGATCGAGGTGCCGCCGATGACGGCTGCCGCCACCGAAGGCAGCACCAGCGGCTCGGCGAGCGACAGCGAGGGCGCCTTGATCAGGCCTATATAGAGCAGGCCGGTGATGCCGGCGAGCAGGCTGGAGAGGACATAGAGCGCCGTGATCACCTGCCAGTAGCGGACGCCTGACAGGCGCGCGGCGCGTTCGTTATCGCCGACGGCATAGAGCAGGCGGCCGAAGCCGGTGCGGTTCAGCATAAAGACGATCAGCACCGCCACCGGCACGAACAGGAAGAGCGCGTTGGGAAAGCCGTAGGTGAGGCCGGTGCCCAGCCAGTTGAGGAAATCGGGAATCCTGGCGCCGGACGCGATGACGGTGCGCTGGTAGACCTGCAGGAAACCGGTGCCTATCAGGCTGGTGCCCAGCGTCATGATCAGCGGATGCACCCGAAACACGCCGACGCCGATGCCGTTGACGAGGCCGATCAGCACGGCGGGCAGCATGGCCAGCAGGAAAGCCACCGCCGGATCCTGGTTGACGATTTGCGTCGCCATGATGAAGGCGCTCATCGTCGCCACGGTGCCGACCGAAAGGTCGATGCCGCCGGTCAGCATGGTCATGGTCTGGCAGCCGGCGAGGATCGCCAGCGGGATGGCGAATTTCGCCGTGTTGGCGATCCAGCGCTCGTTGACGATGCCCGGACGCAGGACCTGCAGGATCGCCACGAGGACGATCAAAAGGATGATCAGCGGGATGAGCGGCCGGTCCGCCATGAAGCGCTTCAAGCGGCGGCCGAACGAGACCGGCTGGGGCATGGTCGCGATGTCAGTCATGGCGTTGCTCCCACCGGACGGCCGCGGATGGTGATGAAGGCGCCGAACATCACGACCGCGACCATGATCGCGCCTTCGATGATGGCGGTAACGTTCGGATCGATGGCCAGAAGCGTCAGATCGGTGCGCACCAGCCGCAGCACGAAGACGGCGATGATCGGCCCGAGCAGGCCGCCCTTGCCGCCGCCGAGCGCGACGCCGCCCAGCACGACGGCGGCGACGCTGGCGAGCAGATAAGGCCCGGGAATGGGCGCGCCAATGCCGGTGCTGATGGTGAGAGACAATCCGCCCATCGCGGCGAACAGGCCGGAGAGCGCATAGGCGACGATCCTGGTGCGCGCCACCGGCACGCCGCTGCGAAAGGCGGCGAGTTCGTCGCTGCCGATGGCATAGATGGAGAGGCCAAGCCGCGAGCGCCTGAGCGGAATCCACACGATGCAGAGGCAGACGACGAGCAGCACCAGGGCTTTCGGCACCCAGGCGTCGGCCCAGTCCGGCAGGCCGGGGATGGGCGCGGTGCCGATGACGCTGGCCTTCAGCCACTCGGCGGCGGCGCCGCCGGGAGCACCAAGCACCAGCAGCGCCGCGCCCTGCAGCACGAACAGCATGGCCAAGGTGACGACAATGTCGGGCACCCGCGTGACGACGATAAGCACGCCGTTCAGCGCGCCGAGCACCAGCCCCATGGCCAGCACAAAGGGCACGACGAACAATGCATATTCCTCGCTGGCGCCGTTCATCATCGAGGCAGCGGTCACGCTGGTCAGCGCCATCATGGCGGCGACCGACAGATCGATGCCGCCGGCGATGACGACGACGGTCTGGGCCGCGACGGCAAAGGCGTAAGGCAGAACCGCCCGCGCCAGCGAACCGAAGTCGCCGCTGCCATAGCCCGGCTGGATCAGCTTGGTGACGACGAAGACAAAGATCAGCAGGGCGAACAGGCCTGCCACCCAGCCTTGGTTTCGCAAGAAGCGGCTCATGACGCGGCCTCGGCGCTGGAACCAGGTTTGACCTCGGCAAGGATGCCGACATCCGCCCTGGCGCCGCGCGGCAGGCCGTAGGCGGCCCGCATCAATGCCGCTTCGTCGGCGTCTTCGACCGGGAAAGTGTCGACGACGCGGCCGCCGAAGATGACGATCACGCGGTCGCAGACACGCTGCACCTCTTCCATCTCGGATGTGTAGAACAGCACCGACTTGCCCTGGCCGGCAAGCTCGCGCAGCAGCTTGTAGATCTCCTGCTTGGTGCCGACATCGATGCCGCGCGTCGGGTCGAAGCAAAGGATAGTGCGGGCGTTGGCCGCGATCCAGCGGGCGATGGTCACCTTCTGCTGGTTGCCGCCGGACAGGCGCTGCACTTCGCCCTGGGCGCGGGTGTCGATCTGCAACCTGCCGATGGCGCCGGAAACCACCACCTGCTCGCGGCGCATGCGGATCGGGCCCCATTTGCGCGGCTTCGCGCTGAAGGGCAGCGCGATGTTCTCGCGCACCGAACGCTGCATGGCCAAGGCCTCGGCGCGGTCGCCCGGCACATAGGCGATGCCGGCCTGGATGGCGTCGCTCGGATGCGAGAATTTGACCGGCGCGCCGTCGACGTCGATGCTGCCGCCGGTCGGACGGATCGAGCCGGCAAGCGCGGCGAAGAGCTCGTCCTGGCCCTGACCTTCGAGCGCAAAGACGCCGGCGACCTCGCCATTGGCGAGATCGAAGGAGACGTCGTTGAGCTTGGTGCCGAGCTGCAGGTTGCGGACCGACAATCGCGGACGGCCGCCGCCGGCAACCGCCCCGTCATTCGCCGCGCGCGCGGCGACGCGCGTCTTCTCGATGCGGGTGCCGAGCATCATCTCGACTATTCTTTCCTCGATGCCCGGCTCGATGTCGACGACGCCGACGGTTGCGCCGTCGCGCAGCACGGTGGCGCGGTCGCAGAGCGCGGAGATCTCGACGAAACGGTGCGAGATGAAGATGACGGAGCGCCCGGCGTCGCCTTGGCGGCGCACGACCTCAAGCACTTTCTCAGCGAGGTTCGCCGGTAGTGCGGCGGTCATCTCGTCGAGAAGAAGCACGTCGGGCTCGACGGCGAGCGCGCGCGCCAAGTCGAGCACGCGCAGGATGGCCAAGGGGATATGACGCGCCGTCTCGCGGATATCGAGGTCGGGAATGCCGAGCTCGCGCACCCAGGCACGGAACAGCTCGACCGGCGTGCCGGTGAGCCGCAGATTGGATAGGACATCGAGGTCGGGGATCAGCGAAGGTTCCTGGTAGACCGGCAGCAGGCCGGCGCGGCGGGCGGCGGCGGGCGAGCGGACATCGAGCTGCTGGCTGCGGATCAGGATGCGCCCGGCGTCCGCCTTGATCGCACCCGTCAGGATCTTCACCAGCGTCGACTTGCCAGCGCCATTGGCGCCCATCAGCGCGTGCACCTCGCCCGGCAACACGGACAGCGAGGCGTTGCGCAGCGCGGCAACCGCACCATAGTTCTTCGCTACGCCGGAGGCGTCGAGGAGAGGGCTTTGCGGCAACGGGTTTGTTGTCAAATGGTGTGGTTCTCGTTCCAGAAATTAATGCAGGCGGTGGCTGAAGCAACCGACTTCCCCCTTTTCCCTTGTGGGAGAAGGTGTGGTCGAAGGCGCGGGGTGTTCCAGCGGCGTGAGACGTTGGCGTTCCCTGGAACACTCCTCATCCGTCTCGGCGCTATGCGCCGATCCGCCTTCTCCCACAAGGGGAGAAGGCAGAAAGGCGTCTCGTCTCTTACTCGCCCGGGCCCTTGCAGGCGATGATCTGATCCTTGGTGTAGGTCGTCCAATCCGGGATCGAGATCGAGACAGGCCATTCGGGGCTGAGCGAGGGGTCGACGACGCTCTTCAGCTTGGCCTTGCCTTCGTCGGTGGCGTTTTCCCAAAGCTGCGGCTCGACCAAGACGGTCTGCTGCGCCGGCTTCTTGCCGTCGAGGATCTGCAGCGCCAGCGCCACGCCGGCGCCGCCGATCGAACCGGGATTGGTGACGGCCGCTCCCACCAGGCCCTTGACCGAGCTCAACTGACCAACGAAGCCGGCATTGTCGGCGCCGACCACAGGCACCATCGGCGCCTGCTGCTCGACCAGCGCATCGACGATGACGTTGTCGATGCCCGAGGTCCAGATGCCGTTGATCGGGGTGCCGGTGGCGAGGAAGGACAGGATCTGCTGCTTGGCCTGATCCTGCTGCCAGCCGGTGAAGACTTCCTGCGCGACCTTCACGTCTGGGAATTCGGCGAGCGCCTTCTTGAAGCCTTTGTCGCGATCCGAGTCGGCCGAAGCGCCGGCGGCGCCGCGCATGTAGAGCACCTCACCCTTGCCGCCCATCTGCTGGAACAGCCACTTGGCGCCGAGATAGGCATATTGCTCTTGGTTGTTGGAGATGATGTAGGCGGACGGCTCGGTCACCGCCTGGTCGACGGCGACGACGACGATGCCGGCCTTGGTGGCTTCCTCGAGGCCGGCCTTGATGCCGGCCGGATCGGCCGGGTTGACGACGATGGCGTCGACCTTGGCGCTGATCAGGTTGCGGATGTCCTCGAGCTGGCCGGCGGCATCGGTGTTGCGGTGGGCGATGTTGAGCTTCGCCACTTCGCCCGAAGCGAGCGCCTGCGCCTTCATCGCGCAGATCATTTCCTCGCGCCAGCCATTGCCCTGCACCGTGTTGGAAATGCCGATCGTGTACTTGCCGGCTGCGACAGAGGCGCCCACCGAGGCAAGCAGCGCCGCGCCGGCAAGGAGCGAGGCCACGGTCAGATGTCTTTTCATTTCAGTACTCCTCCACATTGATCTTTTCAGTTCGGTTCCAGGCTCTGATTCAGTCGGAGCCAAGCTTTTCGTCATTTGATGAAGGGGCGCAGCACGTCGCGGGCCAGCAGGAAGCCGCGCTTGACCTTTTCGTCCGTCCCTTCGAAGCGCCGGTCCTCGTGCTCGATGACGACCGGTCCGTCATAGCCGGCCCGGTAGAGGCCCGAAAAAATCCTGCTCCAGTCGATGTCCCCAAGCCCCGGCATGCGCGGCACCTGCCAGCCTATGCCAGCCGAAAGGATTCCGCGCTCGTACAAACCATCATGATCAATCATCAGGTCCTTGGCATGCACATGCAGCATGTTTGCGCCGAACTCGCGGATGAAGCGCTCCTTGTCGATCATCTGCCAGACGAGATGCGAGGGATCGAAGTTCATGCCGACATCGCCGCCCCAGGCTTCCAGGATGCGGCGCCAGACATAGGGCGAGTAGGCGATATTGTGCCCGCCCGGCCATTCGTCATAGCTGAAGATCATCGGGCAGTTCTCGAAGGCGAGTTTTACACCGTGCTCGCGGGCGTGGGCGACGATCGCCGGCCAGACTTTTTGCGCATCCTCCCAGTTGGCATCGATGGTCTTCGAAGCATCGCCGCCGCAGAAGGTGTTGACGAGCGGCACGCCCATGCGGCTGGCAAGCACGATCACCTTCTTCAGATGGTCGATCACCGCTTCGCGATGCGCTTGGTCGGGATGGAGCGGATTGGGATAGAAACCGAGACCTGAGATGGCCAGGCCCTTGCCGGCAAGCTCGGCCGCGATGTCCTTGGCCTCAGCGGCCGGGACGTCCACGTCGATATGGCTGGTGCCGGCGTAGCGGCGGCTGGCGCCGGAAGTCTTCGGCCAGCAGGCGATTTCCAGCGCCTCGAAGCCGGCCGAGCACGCCCAGTCGGCGACTTCGCCGAGCGGCGTGTCGGGGAATGGTGCTGTCAGCAGTCCAAGCTTCATGATCCCTCCCGGTTGCTAACTATGCAGATCGCGCCGGCTGCTTCAACCGCGCATCGGTTGGCCCAGCGCAGACCTGACCGACAAAGCCCATCGGATCGTTCGAGAGCAAACCATCGAGCCCGGCGATGATATGGGCACGGAATTTGGCGTTGGCGGCCAAGGCCGGGTCGAAGATAGCGTCGATGGCGAGGATCGAATCGACGAGCGCTTTGCTGTCGGCCCCGATGCGGTCGGCGAGGGCGGCGATCTTGTCGGCAAAAGGATCGGACACCTGCCAGGCGCGGCCGAAGCGGGAAGAAGCCTTGATCAGATAAGCCATCCAGCCGGCGACCGGCACCGAGAGGAGCGCAATGCCTTCGCCCTTCGCCAGCCGGTCGCGGATCGGGTTGAGCAGGCGCTGCACGATCTTCTGCGAGCCGTCGGTGGCGATCTGGTGGTTGCGGTGGCGGATCGCCGTGTTGGTGAGGCGCGACAGGCTCTGCTCGACATAGGCCGTCGGCGTTAGGCCAGGCACGGGCGTCAACGTCGGCAATGTTTCCTCGGTCAGCATGCGCCGGACGAAACTGGCCAGAACCGGGTCGGCCATGGTCTCGAACGTGTGCTCGAAGCCGCCCAACACCCCGAGATAGCTGAGCGTCGTCTGGGCACCGTTCAGCACGCGCATCTTGAGGTGCTCGAATGGCGTGACATTGTCGACGAAGGTCGCGCCGACAAGGTCCCAGCGGGGCACGCGTCCGGCGAAGCGGTTCTCGATCACCCATTGGCGGAAGCGCTCGCCGACCACCACGGCGTCGTCGCGATAGCCGAAGCGCTGCTCGACGGCGTCGATATCGGCCTTGGTCGTCGCCGGCGCGATGCGGTCGACCATGGCCGCGGGGAAGGCGACATTGGCTTCGATCCAGTCCGCCAGCTTCCTGCTGCGCCGCTCGGCAAATGTCCGCACGACAGTGCCGAGGATGACGCCGTTGGTCGGGATGTTGTCGCAGGACAACAGCGTCACCGGCCTGGCATGCGTGGCCATGCGCAGTTCCAGCGCCCTTGCCAGAATGCCGGGCACGCTGCGCGGCGTCTCGGGGCTGGCGAGATCGTGCGCGATGTCAGGATGGTCGAGGTCGAGCGCGCCGATCGAGGGGATGTGGCAATAGCCTTTCTCGGTCACCGTCATGGTGACCGTCTCGATGTCGGGCGAGGCGAGCACATCCAGCGCCGGCGCCGCGCTGTCCTGGCTGTCGACGACGCGAACGATGCTGCCGATGACGCGCGCCTCGACCTCGTCGTTCTGGCGGATGAGCCGCGTGTAGAGACCGTCCTGGCGCCCCAGCGTGCCGGCCAGCAGGGGAGGGCGAATGTTGATGCCGACCAGTCCCCAGCGGTCGAAATCCTTCGCCAGAAGATCGTCGGTGTATTCGGCCTGATGGCAACGGTGGAAGGCGCCGACGCCGATATGGGCGATGCCTGGCTTCAGCGCAGCGCGGTCGTAAGCCGGCTTGCGGACCTCGGCCGGCAATCGACCGAGCAGGGCAGGGCCGAGGTTCTCGGCGCTCACCGATTGGCTCCGATCACCCATTGCTCCTGGTCGATCAGCGCGCCGGTCATCGGGCCGGCCGCGTCGGAAAGCAGGAAGACGGCAAGATTGGCGATGTCGGTTACGGACAACAGCCGGCCGAAGGGTTGCGTCGCATTGGCCGCGTCGAGCCAGCCCGGACCGTGGCCGAGCGTCTCGGCCTGCATGACGCGCTCGGCCGGGGTGTCGGTCCAGCCGACATTGATGCCGTTGACGCGGATGCGGTCGAAGCGGTGGGCGTTGGCGGCGTTCTTGGTCAGCGTCGCCAGCGCGCCCTTGGTGGCGGAATAGACGGCAAGCTCCGGCGAGCCGCAATGCGCGTTGATCGACAGGATGTTGACGATCGAGCCGCCCTGTCCGCGTTTCTTCATATCGGAGATTGCCGCCTGCATCAGGAAGAAAGGCGCACGGGCGTTGACGGCAAACAGCGATGCCCAATCGTCGAGGCTGGCGTCGACAAAGGAGGCGCGATCGGTCAGGCCGGCGGCGTTGACCAGGCCGTCGATGCGGCCGAAGTGGTCGATGCAGGCTTGCGCCAGCCGCGCCGGGGCCTCGGGGTCGCCCAGATCGGCAGCAGCGAAGGCGGTGGGAGTGCCGATGGCCGCGAGTTCGGCGGTGACAGCATTGCCGCGCTTCTGGTCCCGTCCGGTGATCAGCAATCCGGCGGCGCCGGAGCGCGCAAGCGTCTCGGCGATCGCCCGGCCGATGCCTTGCGTCGCGCCGGTGACCAGCACCACCTTGCCGTCGAGACGAACCTCCATTCCTCCTCCCGGAACAAAGTTTCCATTTTTCTAAATATGGAACGGCGGTTCTCTTTAGTCAATCGTGCTAGAGCGGTTCACCGTTCTCATGGAGCCGGTGAACCGCTCTATCTCCTTGTCTTCCGCAATTCCGGACGGAAGGTTACGGCGAAGACGCCGAACTTAACCGCTGATATTTTTCCTGGAATTGCTCTTGTCAGCCTGTCCGCTGCGCGACGACGCCGTGGACCAACGCCATGCCAACCGCGAGCGAGGCGGCAAGCGAGCGAAAGCCGCCGAAGTCCTGCTCGACCACTTCAAGCCAGGTGTCGGAGAGTTTTGCCAGCGGCGAAAAGGTGCTGTCGGTGATGGTGAGAATGCGCGCCTTGCGCTCATGCGCGACGGCGACAAGATCGGGCGTGATCGAGTTGTAGGGGCTGAAGGAGACGGCCAGCACCGCGTCGCGCGGCGTGATGCAGCCGACCTGGTCGAGCGCGGTCGAGCCGACATTGTCGACCAGCACGTTGCGCACGCCCTGCTGCGACAGCGTCAGCGACAGATAGGTGGTGACGGGGAAGGCGCGCTTGCTGCCGATGACATAGATCAGCTCGGCCGCCGCCAGGTGATCGACCATCGTCTCGAAAGCGACGATATCGAAATCATTGCCGATGCGGCCGAGCGAGGCCTGGCAGGCACCGACCATGCCGTTGAGAAAATGCAGGTTGGCGTTCGGCTCCGCGGCCTTGTCCGGGCTGCCTTGCGTGTCCGGCCAGGAGCCCTTCATGCGGTCCTTGAACAGGAGCTGGAAATCGGAAAAGCCCGAATAGCCGAAGATCTGGGCGAAGCGCACCAGGGTCGAAGGCTGCACGCCGGCCTGGTCCGCCACCTGCGCGATCGTGCTCAACGCCACTTCGCTCGGATGCTGCCAGAGGAAGATCGCCACCTGGCGAAGCCGCTTCGGGAAATGCACGGTTCCCGACGCAAGCACCGCCCGCAATTCCTCGTAGGTTTGCGGCTTCGTGTAGCCAAGTGCCGCCAGCGAACGGCTCCGTTTTCTTGCCGCCGTCTCCAGACTATCTGTGGACGGTTCGTCAGCCGCTCCGCGATGGCCGCTCATAGGAATACGCCTCATCGTGACCCAACCGTCGGATGCGTCATCGGATCCTGTCCTCCGGAAGCGCCCGATCGCCTGGTCCTAGGGTTAAAAAGCTAACGCGGCACAATCGTTTTACAAAACAAAAAATAGAAATATCATTTCGAAAACATCCGCGCCGGCCGGCATGCCGAACCTTGGGAGAATCGCAGTCATGGTCTACGCAACCGCCGACGGAACCTCGCGTCAACGCCTGCGGGTCGGCATGGTCGGAGGCGGCCGCAACGGCTTCATCGGCGCCGTGCACCGGCTGGCGATGCGGCTCGACGACCAGATCGCGCTGGTCGCCGGCGCGCTGTCCTCGGATCCGGAAAATGCCGCAGCCTCCGCCGCGGAGATCGGCATCGCGCCGGAGCGCAGCTATGCCGACTACCGCGCCATGGCGAAGGCCGAAGCGGCGCGGGCCGATGGCATCGAGGCGGTCGTTATCGTCACGCCCAACTATCTGCACGCGCCGATCGCCACGGCGTTCCTCGAGGCCGGCATCGACGTGATCTGCGACAAGCCGCTGTCGACGACGCTTGCCGAGGCGGAGGCGCTGGTGGCGCTGACAAAAGCGAAGCAGCGCCGCTTCGTCATCACGCTCAACAATACCGGCTACGCCATGGTCCGCCAGGCGCGCGAGATGGTGGCGGCGGGCGAGCTCGGCCGGATCGTTTCGGTGCATGGCGCCTACATCCAGGACTGGCTAACCAGGCCGATCGACGCCGAGGGCCAGAAGCAGGCGGAATGGCGCACCGATCCGGCGCGCGCCGGACAGTCGGCGGTGCTCGCCGATATCGGCGTGCATGCCTTCAACCTGGCAAGCTTCGTCTCCGGCTTCGAGGCCGAGGCGGTTTCGGCTGACCTCTTCACCGCCGTGCCGGGACGGCGGCTCGACGACAACGCGCATGTGCTGCTGCGCTGGGCGGGCGGGGCGCGCGGCACGATCCTCGCCAGCCAGACCTCGCCTGGCCACTACAATGACCTTTCGGTGCGCATCTATGGCGAGAAGGCCGGGCTCGAATGGTTTGGATCGCGGCCGGAGGAACTGCGCTTCTCGCCCTATGGCGAGGAAACCCGCACGCTGGTGCGCGGCGGCCATGGCTCGACGGCGGAAGCCCGGCGCGTCTCGCGCATGCCGGCGGCGCATCCCGAGGGCTATATCGAGGCCTTCGCCAATTTCTACCGCGACGCCGCCGAGATCATCCGCGCGCATCGCTCGGGCGGTGCCGTAGACGCCGGGCGCGCGGCGCAGGTACCCGACGTGGTCGACGGCGCGCGCGGCGTGAAGTTTGTCGCCGCCGCGGTGGAGTCGAACGCGGCGGGAGGGGCTTGGACGGCGGCGAGGTTTGGATAAACGCTGCGTCTCTTGCGTCCTTGAGACCGATCAATCGGTGTCGCGGCTTGCGGCCGGGCGACCGACCTGCCGGTGCTCGCCGCCGATCAGGTGTGAAAGCCCTTCGAGCGCCAGGCGCCGGAACATGGCGTCTACCTGCGACGGAGACAATTTCGGCTTTCGCTCGAACCACCAGTTCAACGCCGTAAGAAAAGCGCCGACGATGAATTGCACGACGAAGTCGCGCGGGATGGCATCGCCGTGGAGGGTAGGGGGCAATTCCTGCCGCACCATTTCCGACAGGATCAGGCGGATTTCGTTCTCCGTCACGGCGCCGCCCCGCCCGCCGATCATCGTGCGGTAATGGTCGGCATATCGAGCCGCATGCTCGAACATGGCCGTGCTGAAACCTAGCGGATCGTCGTGCGATGCTTCGGCTCCAGCACGCGTCGCCGACTGCGCCTCCTTGAGCTCCTCACGAAGCATCTGGAAGCCGCTGCGCAGCAAGTCCTCCTTGCCGGTATAATGCGCATAGAATGTCGAGCGGCCGACATCGGCTTCGTCGATAATGTCCTGCACCGAAAGGGTCTCGTAGCCCTTGCGCAGCATCAGCGCCAGCAGCGCCTCGTGGAGGGCTTTGCGGGTGCGGGCCGCCCTCCGGTCGATTTCCCGAGGCATGGGTTCGCTCCTTTGCTGTCGCACGGATTGGGCGACTTTTCCGGGACAGCGGGCTCGGATTGTCCGGTATCGAACGGTCCACCCGCTTCTTCCGTCGAAAATCCCGAACAAGCTGTCCATTATCCTACGAGCTGTTTCGAAACTGCGCCAGCCGCGGTCGCTGTGCCGGTATCGGCCGGACCTTGCGCTGCTGAAGAAAGGACGTGACGAACATGCACCATATGCGAAGCGAAGCACACACGGGGGCCGCAATCGGCCCTGAGGCCAACAGGGGTATTACCTTTCCGCGCCTCTACGATCTGCTGGTGTTCATATTAACCCGTGGGCGCGACAAGGCCTATCGCGAGGCCATGCTCGATCTGGCCGGCCTGGCACCGGGTTTCCACTTGCTGGACGTCGGATGTGGCACCGGCACTCAGGCGATTTCGGCCTGGCGCCGCGTGCAGCCTGGTGGATCGGTGGTCGGGGTCGACGTCTCCGAAAAGATGCTTGCCGCCGCGCGCCGCAAGGCGAGCCGGGCGGGCCTCGACATCGCGTTTCACCACGCCGATGCGGCCGAGCTGCCGTTCGAGGAAGGTCGCTTCGATGTCGTCACCTTCACGACCGTACTGCACATGGTGCCGGAGGCAAGGCGCGGTTTTTGTCTGCGCGAGGCCGCGCGCGTTCTGCCCCCCGGCGGGCGGCTGCTGGTGATCGATTACGCCGGACCGGCGGGCGAGCGCAGACACCTGTCGGCAAAGCACGGCCTGCATGGCCAATTCGACCTGCACCGCCTTCGCGAACCGCTGGCGGCAGCCGGGTTCGAGCGCATAGAAGGCGGCCCGCTCAACTGGCTGGGCCTGCATTACCTGCGGGGCATCAAATCATGAATACTGCGGTCGTGCTGATGGCTACCCCTTGATTGCCGAGCCGACGATCGAATCGACGAAGAAGCGCTGCAGGAAGACGAAGAGGATGAGCGGCGGCAGCACGGCGAGCGTTGCGCCGGCCATCACCAGGCCGGTGTTGACGGCGCCGCGGTTGTAGCTGAGCAGCCGGCTCAGGCTGATGACGATCGGATAGGCGTCGGCGTTGCCCTGCAGCACGGTCAGCGGCCACAGATAGCTGTTCCAGTGATAGACGAAGGCGAACAGAGCCAGCGCCGCGATGGCCGGCGCCACGCTCGGCGCCACGATCTTGAACAGGATGAGCAGCTCGGAAGCGCCGTCCATGCGGGCGGCGTCGATCAACTCGTCCGGCACGCCGGCGATGAACTGGCGCATCAGGAAGATGCCGAAGGCGTTGGCGAGGTTGGGCACGATGATGCCGGCAAGGCTGGCGCTCAGCCCGATCGAGCCGACCATGCGGTAGAGCGGGATCAGCGTCACGATCGGCGGCAGGAACATGGTGGCGATCAGCAGCGAGAAGAGCAGCGAGCGGCCGGGGAAAGAATATTTGGCGAAGGCGTAGCCGGCCATCATGCTGGTGACCAGGATGCCGGCGGTGGTGATCGTGGCGATGACCAAGGAATTCCACATCGAGCGTCCGACATTGATCACGCCGGCGACCTTGCCATAGGCCTCCAGGGTCGGCGTATGCGGGATCCAGACCGGCGGCACCTGCATGGTCTCGGCCGGCGTCTTCAGGCTGGAGAGAACCATCCAGGCCAGCGGGAAGGCGGAGGCGACGGCGACCAGAAGCATTGCGGTCGCGAGCAGCGCCTTGCGGCCCGAAGGGCGCTTGCGGGTGAGCGACCGGGTTGGAGCGCTCATTCGGTGTCCTTGCGATTGGCAAAGGCAAACAGCGCCGAGACGCAGACGATCAGCGACAGCATCAGCATCACCGCCATGGCCGAGCCCAGCCCGCCCTGGGCGCGTTCGATGCCGACGCGGCGGATGTGGTAGGTGAGCACGTTGGTCGAGCCGACCGGTCCGCCTTGCGTGATCAGCGCCACCGGCTCGAATACCTGCACCGCATTGATGATGGCAATGACCGCGCTGAACAGAAGCGTGCGGCGAAGCAAGGGCAGGGTTATGAATCGGAACTGCTCGCGTCCGTTGGCGCCGTCGAGCGTCGCCGCCTCATAGAGGCTGCCGGGGATCTGCGTCAGGCCGGCGATGGCGAGCACCGTGAAATAGCCGACCTGCTGCCAGACATTGAGGAGCACGATGGAGACCAGCGCCGAGCGCGGCGAGGAGAGCCAGGGCTGCGGACCGATGCCGGCCAGGCCGAGCAGTTGGTTGAGCGGTCCCTCGCTTGGCGAACAAAGCTTCGACCAGACCAGCGCGACCGCAATCATCGGCACCATGTAGGTCGAAAACAGCACCGTGCGCAGCGCCGTGCCGCCGGCGATTTCGCGCTGGTAGACCAGCAGTCCGAAGACGACCGACAGCGGCAGGATGAGAACGACGGACAGCGCGGTGTAGATTGCGGTGTTGAGCAGCGCCGTCTTGAAATCACGGCCGACCGAGGTCGGGCCGAAGATTTCCTGGAAATTGCCGAGGCCGGTGAAGCTCGCCTCGGAAAAGGGCGTCTGCGTCGACCAGTCCTGGAAGGACAGCCACACAGTCAGCAGCATCGGCAGCAGCACGAACACGCCGATCAATGTCACGGCGGGCGCAAGCATGATGCCCGCCGAGGCACGAAAAGCTTTGGCCATTCACCTGCTTCCGATGGCTCCGGGTCAAAGACCCGAGCTATTTCGCCGCGCGCTCCAGGATCGACGTGGCGTCGTCCTGCGCATTCGCCTGCGCATCCTTGGCCGAGACCTGGCCATACTGCAACGCCTCGAGCGTCTGCTGCAGCGACTCGCTAAACTCCTGGCCGCCGGGCACGACGGGGAAGGGGCGCGCATCGGCAAGCACCGAGACGTAGCCGGACAGGAATTCGGAGCCGAGCTTGTCCTTATGCGCTTCGATGTCGGAGGTGCGTGACGGCAGGATGCCCATCGACATCAATATGTCGGACATGGCCGAGGCGCCGTTCTTGCCCGACTTCGGGCTGTTCAGCCAGGCGAGGAATTCCCAGGCCGCCTTCTGCTCGGCCTCGCCGGCCTTGGCGTTGACAACGGTCATCCAGGAATAGGAGATCGAATGCGGCTTGTCGCCGCTTGGGCCGACAGGGATGGGAGCGGTGGCGATGTTTGCGAACTTGTCGCCCATGCCGGTCTTGAGCGCGCTTTCCCACCAGTTGGCCATTATGATCATGCCGGTCTTGCCGGAGACGAAATTGTCGAGGAACGGGCCCGTGGTGTTGGCGTCCGCCGTTGCCATCGCCGGATTGCTCGCGCCGGACTTTATCAAGTCTTCATAGAGAGCGAAGGTTTCGCCGACCTGGGGACTGTCCAGTGCCGGCTTGCCGTCCTTGACCAGGTTGCCACCATTGGAGACGAGCAGCGAGGCGAAAGGATGGACCACGCCCGCCGCCCATGAGTTGATCATGCCGAAGCCCTGCTGGCCCTTGGCCTTGTCGGTCAGCTTCGCGGCGGCATCCTTGAGTTCGGCCCAGGTCTTGGGCGGAGCGGCGATGCCCGCTTCCTTGAACAGTTCCTTGTTGTAGTTCAGCGCGTAGACGTCGATCTCGTTCGGAATGCCATAGAGCGTCCCGCCGACCGAGGCGGCGCTGACTACGCCCGCCGGCCAGGCGCTCTTCACCTCGGCTGCCACCGCATCGGGAGCAGGGGCGACGAACTTGTCCTTTGCCAGTTCCGGCAGCCACAGATCGTAGATGCCGCCGATCGTCGGACCATCGGACGAGCCGCCCTGCGAGCGCAGCGTGGTCAAGAGATCGCCGAAGGGAACCGCACGCACGGTGACGGCGACATCCGGGTGCTCCTTGGAAAAATCCTTGGCCGCCGCTTCGAGCAGCGCCACCGTCTCCGGCGACCAATGCGTCAGGTAGGAGATGTTGACCGATTGCGCCCAGCCGGTCGCGGGCAGCGCAATAAGTCCCGCGGCGAATCCAAGCTTCGAGATCCAGGCAAGCGACATCGGCGTCCTCCACATAAGCCGTGACCAGAGTGGATGACGTTGTGACAACTTTGAGCAAAGGCGCAAGCCCCCTTGCGCGCGAAGGTTCGGAGCACGTTTGCAGATGAAAAACCAGATGGCGTCGATCCATTCAGATTTTGTAAATATATCACCAGGATAAGATGCGGTTTCCTGGCCGATCACCGATCAATAAGCAGCCGCCGACGTCTTTGCGGCACTTGCGAGCGGCATCATGTCGTTATAATGACATCTGAAAAAATGCTGACCGGAGCCGCCATACATGACACGGGTTCTCGCCATCGATCTCGGCGGCACCAATCTGCGCGCCGCGGTCCATACGGGCGATATCGGCGCCCTCGTGCCCCAGGTCCGTGAGCCGGCTCCGGCGAGCCTCGACGCGTTCGTGACGCACGTTCGCACGCTTGCGGCCGCAGGCGAGACCGAAGCGCTCGGGCTTGCCGTGCCGGGACTTGTCGAGGGCTCCGCATGCCGCTGGATACCGAATCTGCCCTGGCTCGACGGCGTCGACGTCGCGGCGCTGTTTCCCGACGTTCGCGTGGCGGTCGGCAATGACGCGCAGATCGCGCTGCTCGCGGAAGCGGCGCAAGGCGCAGCCAGGGATGTCTCCGACGCGATCCTGCTGGCCATCGGCACCGGCATCGGCTCGGCGGTACTGGCCAATGGCGGCATCGTCGCCGGCGCGCATGGCGGCGCCTGCTCCTTCGGCTGGGCCAGCGCCGACGTCAAGGACCACGGCGAGGATCGCAGCGGCTGGCTGGAACGTGTCGCCTCCGGCCGTGCGCTGGACGCCCATGCCGCACAGATCGGACTGGCCGACGGCCGCCAGCTGATCGCCGCCGCCAAGGCAGGCCAGCTTGCCGCGCAGACCCTGCTCGAGGTGCCGGCGCGCCAACTCGGCACGGCGCTGGCCGGCGCGGTCGGGTTGCTCGATCCAGGCGTCATCCTGGTCTCGGGCGGCCTGGCCGACGCACTGGATGTGATCGCGCCGCCTTTGCTTGCGGCGCTACGGCGTCAATTGCCGCCGCATCTGCGCGGCGTCGAACTTAGGCCTGGAAAATTCGGCTCTCGCGCCGGCCTGGTTGGTGCTGCGCTTGCCGGACAGGCGGGAAGCGGGTGGAGACAGATCCGATGAGCGAAGCAAGCTTTCAGCAGCCGGACCGCAGGCGACCGGAGCCGCTCTGGTACCAGGTCGAGGAGGCGATCCGCGCCATCGTCAAGAGCGGCGAGTGGGCGACCGGCGACCAGATCCCGGCCGAGGACAGGCTCTGCGCGCTATTCGGCGTCAGCCGCATCACGCTTCGCCACGCGCTGCGCAATCTTGAGGAAAGCGGACTGCTCAGGCGCGAGCATGGAAGGGGCACCTTCGTGCGCTCGGCGACGCTGGTCGCCGGCACGCGCGAGCTCACCTCCTTCACCCAGGAGATGGGCAATATCGGCGTGGTCGCCGGCTCGCGCCTGCTCGACTGCAGCCTGACGACGGCGAGTGCGGCGGCGGCCGGCGCGCTGGAGATCGAGGAGGGCGACCCTGTCGTGCGGATCCGGCGATTGAGGCTCGGCAATAACGAGCCGATCGGCATCCAGACGGCGCAACTGGCGGCCGCGCGCGTGCCGGGTTTTCTCGATGCCGGCCTGCTCAAGGGCTCGCTCTACGAGGCGCTGGAGCGTCAGTACGGCATCGTGCCGGCCGAGGCGCGCGAGAACTACCGCGTCGGCGCGGTCAGCGCCGCCGACGCCGAGCTGCTCGACCTGCCCGCGGGCAGTCCCGCCTTCGTCGTCGAGCGCATCACCATCGACGAGCGCGGCCCGTTCGAATTCACCGTCTCGATCATGCGCGGCGACCGCTACGAGATACGCTCGACGCTGCGCGCCGGCCGTCTCCCAAACACCAGAAGCTGACACGATCAACAGGAGTACCGAAGTGTCCGATCTCTACATTCCCCGTCTCGCCGCCCTCCTCGAACAGGCATCGAAGGCCAATGAAGAAGCCTTCGGCCAGGCGGCGAGCCGTTTCGCCGACACGCTGCAAAACGGCGGGCTGGTCCATCTCTACGGTTCGGGCCATTCGGTGCTGCCGGCGCAGGAGATGTTTCCGCGCTATGGCAGCTTCGTCGGCTTCAATCCGCTGACCGACCCGCGCGTGATGTGGCACAACGTGCTCGGCGCCGGCGGCGTGCGCGAGCTTTTGTGGCTGGAGCGGACCGAGAAATATGCCGAGAAGTTCCTCGACCATCAGCCGCTGAACAAGGGCGATTCCATCATCATCTTCGGCCATAGCGGCCGCAATTCCTCGGGTATCGACACCGCGCTCTACGCCAAGAAGCGCGGCATCTTCGTCGTAGCGGTCACCAGCAAGAACAATCTCGACAAGCCGGCCACGCATTCCTCCGGCAAGCGGCTGGCGGACGCCGCCGACCTCGTCATCGACACCTGCTCGCCGATCGAGGACGCGGTGGTGCCGATCGAAGGCTGGAGCCGCCCGGTGTCGGGCTCGTCGACGGTGCTGGCGATGATCATGGCGCATGAGTTGCTCGCCCGCACGGCCGAGCAATTGTCGAAGCGCGGCATCGAGCTGCCGGTCTTCGCCTCGCCGACCATTGCGGGCGTGACGCTGCACGACACCGACGTCATCTACGGCGTCTACCGCGAACGCATGATCGAGGCGCAGAAGAAGCACCTGCCGACCTTCCAGGCGACGATGCGCGGGGAATGATCAGGCGGCGGGGGGCGCATCAGGCGCCTCCCGCGAGCCGTTCAAATCCGGCGCCGCCTGGTTGCGGAATGCCTGGGCGGCGCGTCATTCTCATCGGGATTGGGGATCGGCTCCTCGTCGGGCAGCCGATCCGGCTCCGGCTCGCGCACCGGTTTCGGTTCCGGGATGGGCGGCGGCGTGGGCACGGGCGTGGGAGATGGGTCCGGATTGGGGAGAATGGCCATCGCGTTTTCCTTCCGTTCGATGCCTTGGCAAGGCCTGCTGCGAATCCCAAAAACGGGGATGTCCTGCCCGACCTGAACTGATGGAGTGATCGCTGCATTCAGACGCTTCGTCTGGAGCGATCGGCGGCGCAAGCTGGCAGAACGGCCACGCCCGCGGATGGTTCCAACACGATCGCGGCGCGCGACGGCGGCAGACAATGATCAAATGATTCCACCTGCCTGTTTCGGCTCTTGCCGGCGTCGGTCGGCGCCTTAAATCCCGTTGTGGACGGGGGCCATCTGCCGACACAGGAGACGGCCGTGAAGCACCAAACCCTTGATCAGATCAACGCCGTTGCCGACGTTCACACCGAAGCACCGGCTCTCATCGCCAATCGCGGTCAGCGCCTCGAGCGCTGGGCGCAGCTTCTTGAACAAAATCCCGGCCGCCGCCTCACGGCGCTGGCGGGCACCGAATACGCCTCAGCCGATGTGCGCCAAAGAATGCGTATCGACGGCTCGGCGATCACCATCGCTTTCGAGGATCCGATCTTCCGCGCGCAAGGCCTGCGGGACGACACTTACGGCGAAGCCAAGCGCTTCTTCGAAATGAGCGACTGGCAGCTGCATGAAGTCGTCTGCCATTGCCATGTCGGCGCCAACATGCCGGCCCGCTGGGCGGCCTCGCGCGTGCGGGCGGCGATCTCTCCGGGCGCCGGCATTCTTGCGTGGCTGAGAGCGGTGTTCATGCGCTAGAGCGGTTCCGTCGGCGGGATCGCCTCGGGCTCGCTGGTTGACGCAGACGAAGGAGAGGCGCCGGGCTCTCCTCCGCGTCAGCGATCGATCTCGCCGAACACGATGTCGAGCGAGCCGATGATCGCCGCGACATCGGCCACCATGTGCCCGCGCGACAGGAAATCCATCGCCTGGAGATGGGCGAAGGATGGCGCGCGTATCTTGCAGCGATAGGGAATGTTGCTGCCGTCCGAGACCAGATAGACGCCGAACTCGCCTTTCGGCGCCTCGACCGCGGCATAGACCTCTCCGGGCGGCACGCGGTGGCCTTCGGTATAAAGCTTGAAATGATGGATGGTCGCTTCCATCGAGCGCTTCATGGTGGCGCGCGGCGGCGGCGTGATCTTCTGGTTGGGCACCGCGACCGGGCCCCGGCCATCGGATGAGCGCAGCTTTTCCAGGCACTGCCGCATGATCCGCACCGACTGGCGCATCTCTTCCATGCGCACCAGATAGCGATCGTAACAGTCGCCGTGCTTGCCGATGGGGATGTCGAAATCCATTTCGGGATAGCATTCATAGGGCTGCGCCTTGCGCAGATCCCAGGCGGCGCCCGAGCCGCGCACCATGGGGCCGGAGAAGCCCATGCCCCAGGCGTCGTCGAGCGAGATCACGCCGACATCGACATTGCGCTGCTTGAAGATGCGGTTGTCGGTGAGCAGGCCCTCGAGATTGTCGCAGACCTTCAGGAACGGATCGCAGAAATCCCAGATGTCGTCGAGCAGCTTTTCCGGCAGGTCCTGGTGGACGCCGCCGACGCGGAAATAGTTCGCGTGCATACGCGCGCCTGAGGCGCGTTCATAAAACACCATCAGCTTCTCGCGTTCGGCGAAACCCCATAGCGGCGGCGTCAGGGCGCCGATATCCATGGCCTGCGTGGTGACGTTGAGAAGATGCGACAAGAGCCGCCCGATCTCGCAAAACAGCACGCGGATCAGTTGGCCGCGCCGGGGAACGGACAGCTCGAGCAGCTTTTCGGCGGCAAGGCAGAAGGCATGCTCCTGGTTCATCGGCGCGACGTAGTCGAGCCGATCGAAATAAGGCAGGGCCTGCAGATAGTTCTTGTATTCGATCAGCTTCTCGGTGCCGCGATGGAGCAGGCCGATATGCGGATCGGCGCGGTCGACGATCTCGCCGTCCAGTTCCAGCACCAGCCTGAGCACGCCATGCGCCGACGGGTGCTGCGGCCCGAAGTTGAGCATGAAGTTGCGGACCGCGGCTTCGGTCATGACGGCCTCCGCAAGAGTGAGGATCGAAGGCGAACCGCGGCCCGTCGGCCGCCGTTCGGCTGGGTCATGCCCCCAAGGTCAGGCCGTCGTCTGGATGATCAGCGTCAGCGTGCCGTCACCGTCGATGTTGGCGGCAACGACCTGCGAGGAATTCAGTCCGTTCGCATGCAGAACCGACGTTGCCTCGGGCGAGGCGTCGACCGAGTTCTGCAGCTTGGCCAGTTCCTTCGCGGTCGTCCTGGTGACTACGGCTTCGGCCTGCGCCTTCACTTCCAAGGGCAGGTCCTCCATCGCCACCACGACGATGTTGGTGACGTTCTGGGCGGCATCGTCCTGGCCGGGCTGCGGCTGGCCGGGGATGGGCTCCTGGGCAGGGGGCGTCGCTTGCGGCGGCTGCGGATCGGCGCGTTGAGCGGAAGCGGGCTGCGCCAATGCCATTGCCGACAGCGTCAGGACCATCGTCAACATGCGCATCGTCTTTCCTTTCCATCTGGAAAACCTGACGACACAACCCTGGCGCCCAGCGATGGTTCCCGGATAATCGCCGGCGCGGCTGCTTAAAGAGCCCGCATTGTCCGCAACGTCACCGAATAGCGATGGCGTTCGACGGGCGGGATGCTGTGCTCCCACTCGTGCCTGGCCGGCCCTGCCATGAGGTAGAGCGATCTGGGCTCGACCTCGATCGTTTCACGGTCCCACGCCGCGCCGTTCTTGCGGCGCAGCCGGAAGCTGCAGGACGCCAGCAGGGAAACGCCGGCGACCAGCTCGAAATGCGGCTTGTCCCGATGCCAGCCTATGCCGGCGCCCGGGCGATATTCGTTGATCAGCACTTGCGCGAACTCTGTTGCGGGGATGCACGCAAAAGCGGCGACCTTGGCGCGAAGCGGCAGCAGGAAGTCCGGTATGGGCGGCGCTTCCACGACCTGGCGGCGTTCGTAATCGTAGCGCAAGCCGAAGCCGACGACCTGCCTGTTGGCAAGATGGCCGTGGAAATCGAACGGCTTGAAGGGCAGGCCCCGGATATGACGGACCAGCTCGTGTTCTTCGTCGCGGGCAATCAGATCCGGCTGGTAGGAGAAGCCTGCGGGCATGGGCGGCTGGCTTGCAGGCCCACCGAACAGATCGCCCTGGAAAGCGTCGCCGGCAGCTCGGTTTTTCAATGATGTCATGCGGCTCAGATAGGCAATCGGGCCCCTTGTGCAAGCCGGCATCGCGGAACCTCGCGGCGCACGAAGAATTAAGCGTTGGAAGCAGGAGGCGGCACATGCCTTCCACCGCGATCCGGGCTATCCATTACGATCCGTCGAGGCGGGTCCTCTCGGTATGGTTCGTCCCGACCGGCAAGCGCTATGACTATGAGGACGTAGGACCCGAGGTCTACACGGCTTTCAAGGCGGCCTTCTCAAAAGGGCAGTTCTTCAACGAATTCGTGCGCGACCGTTTCAGATATCACCTGGTCGAGCATGAAGGCTCGGCCTGCTCCGAAAAATATAGAAATCAATGAAGCTTGCTGGCGGAGAGAGCGGGATTCGAACCCGCGTTACGGTTTCCCGTAAACACACTTTCCAGGCGTGCGCCTTCAACCACTCGGCCACCTCTCCGTCTTGGCATCTCGCGTCGGCCGGTTTTGCCGCGCGGGTTGGGGAGATGCTCCCATGGGAAGTCCTCAACGGATATCTGGTGTGCCCTCAACCGGCAGGCAACCCTTCCCCGCACCGCTAGCCGTCTAGGCAAACAGGCGCGGGGCTCATCTAGTCGATCCTAATGCGAATGCCAAGCCATATTGGCATTGCCGCGGCTTTTGCCGTGTATGGGCGCAAAGGCAGGGTCAGGGCGATGCGTTCGAATGATGTGCACAGGCGATGGCGACGCGCCGGTGATGCTTGACTTCGCCTCCGCCCGGCTGTCGACTGCGCCAATCTTGTTTTCATGCAGTCCCGGTGGACGGTTGCGAGCTTTCCCTGGAACTGCAGGTTCGGTTTTGCAGTTCCCGCCGGAAAGCCGCGAGGCGGCTTTCCCGGAATTGCTTGGGCGAGGGGCATCGTCCCGACATGGCATCGATCGACCAGCAACCCGCGGGGCGGCCGGACGGCGGGCTTTCCCTCATCCCGGTGGCGTGGCTCGTCATCGTTATGGGGCTGTCGGCCTACGGGCTGATCTCCTCCTGGCGGCTGATCGGCGACTTCAGCCTGCCCGACAGCGTGTTCTTCCTGGTCTATGGCGGCCTTACGGGCGGCGTCATCACCATCCTGTGGGGGCTGTACCTGCTTGGCCTTGCCTTCAACCGGTCGGCCCGCTTTCCTCGCCATTACACGATCTGGCAGATCGCCATCATCATCTGGCTCCTGGTGCGCCAGGCCTATGTGTTGCTCGTGTCCGACTTCGTCTTCTCGGCCGAGGCGCTGGGCTTCACCGTCGCCGAGATCGCCATCGGCCTACTTTGCATTTACCTGCTGCGCAACGGGGCCGGCGCCGAGACGATCTACGCCAATCCGGAGACCGAGCGGCCACCGGTCTTCGTCTCGATCCTTGCCGCGCTGCTCGGCATCATCCTTGGCGGCGCGATCGGCGCCTGCGCCGGTTTCTTCGCCGGTTCGCTGATAGCGGACCTAACGCATATGAGCTGTTTCGAGGGCGCCTGCGGATTTTTCGCGGCTTTTGTCGGCCTGGGCGGCCTGATCGTCGGCGCGGTCGCCGGCGGCATTTTCGCCATCTGGCGGGTGAACCGGCGCAAGCCGGCGCGGGCTCGCTAATTTCACGGGCCGCGATTGCGCGGAAACCACGCACGCTCTATGTCGATTGCGGAGCAGACGGGAGCGTTCCCGGGGAGAGCGTCGATGTTGCGTTTCATCTTTCGGCTGGCAGCCATGGTTGCGCTGTCGATCTCGGTGATCATGGCGGTGATCGATACGACACGCTCGGTCGCAGCCTCCTCGCTGGTGATGACGCCGCTCAATGCAAGCTGGCTCGCGGTCTCGCCCGATACCCGTGCGGCCTTCGAGACTTTCGTGCGCACCAAGGCAAGCCCGCTGGTCTGGGACGGCGCCGTCGCATGGGTGCTCGCACAACCAGGTTTTGCTGTTTTCGCGGTGCTGGCCTTCCTGCTCTACGCCATCGGCTACCGGCGCAAGCGCCGCGGCGCGGAATTCGCTCCAAGTCCCTGAAGGCCCTTGTTTTGACGCTGTTGCGGACGGACGGCCACGGCGAAACCGCGGGTAACCGCTTTTTCCAACAGGTCAAAATTCCACGTGAATTTTGTTTCGCGCCGTGCCAGATTGACCGCGAGCGGGAGGGGCAAAACACTTCCTGCCTGGCACCGCAAGCCTGCCGGAGAACCGGGCGGGCAGGCGGCGCATAACGGAAAAATAACCGACAGGGTGTGGATCACATGAAACGTATCGTTCTCGGCCTTCTGGCCGCAACCGCAATGGTTCTTCCGGCTTTCGCCGCGGATGTCCAGCCGGCCATCCTCTATGATCTGGGCGGCAAGTTCGACAAATCCTTCAACGAGGCCGCCTATCATGGCGCGGAGAAGTTCAAGGCCGAGACCGGCATCGCCTATGTCGAATTCGAGGTCTCCAACGCCTCGCAGCGTGAGCAGGCGCTGCGCCGCTTCGCCGAGGACGGCCGCAACCCGATCGTCATGGCCGGCTTTGCCTGGGAGGACGCGCTGAAGAAGGTCGCGGCCGAATATACCGATCTCAACTTCGCCATCATCGACGATGCCGTCGACCTGCCCAATGTCCGCTCGCTGGTGTTCAAGGAGAATGAAGGCTCCTACCTCGTCGGCATCCTGGCGGCGATGGCGTCGAAGTCGAAGAAGGTCGGCTTCGTCGGCGGCATGGACATCCCGCTGATCCGCAAGTTCGAATGCGGCTATGTCGGCGGCGCCAAGTCGGCCGGCGCGACGGACGTCATCCAGAATATGACCGGCGACACGCCGGCCGCATGGAACGACCCGGCCAAGGGCGGCGAGATCGCAAAGACGCAGATCGACCAGGGCGCCGACGTGGTTTACGCGGCTGCCGGCGGCACCGGCGTCGGCGTGCTCCAGGCGGCGGCGGATGCGGGCAAGCTCGGCATCGGCGTCGATTCCAACCAGAACGGCCTGCAGCCCGGCAAGGTGCTGACCTCGATGCTGAAGCGCGTCGACGTTGCCGTCTACAATGCCTTCATGGACGGCAAGAACGGCACCTTCAAAGGCGGCGTCGAAAATCTCGGCCTCAAGGAAGGCGGCGTCGACTACGCCATGGACGACAACAACAAGGTGCTGGTGACCGATGAGATGAAGGCGGCCGTCGAAAAGGCCAAGGCCGACATCATCTCGGGCAAGGTCCAGGTGCACGACTACACCACCGACAACGCCTGCCCGTATTGATCTGCGGCTGAAGCAAGGTTTGAACCGCCGGGCCAACGCCCGGCGGTTTCGCTTTGGAGAGGGAACGATGCGGACGACGATCGAGGCCATGGCGGAAGGCGACGTCGAAGCAATCGCGGGGCTTCGCCTCGCGGCTTTCTTCGAAGGCACGGACCGGACACTCGACGAGGACATGGCCGGGTTGCGCGGGTTGATCGCTGGCGACGGCTCCGAGACAGCCTTCGTTGCGCGCGACCGTGGCCGGCCGATCGGGAGCTGCCTGCTCGTCCGCAGCGAAATCAGTTCGCCGCACGACTTCTCGCCATGGCTGGCCGGGCTGATCGTCGAGGATGGATATCGCGGCAGCGGCGTCGGCACGGCGCTGGTCAGAACTGTCGAGGCTCGTGCCGTCTCGGCCGGTATCGGCAAGCTCTATCTCTACACCTGGCAGGCGCGCGGCTTCTACGAGGCGCTTGGATGGACGGCGGTCGAGACCTTCGAGCAGGACGGCGCGCCGATGCTTCTCATGTCGCGTGAGCTATAGCGTGCCGGCGAGATAGCCGAGCGCAAAGGCCGCCAGCAGGGCAAGCGCAATGACAAAGCCCAGCCTGCCGCCACGCGAATGCAGGCCGACGCGATAGGGCCTGCGCTCGAGCCGGAGGATCATCGGCGGCGGTTCGGCCTCGGGGGCAATGCCGGCGAGCCGTGGCTGCATCTGCGGCAATTCGGCAAGGCGCTGCGTGACCAGCTCCCAGCGATTGTAGCGCCCTTCAGGTGCCGCGGGATCGAAGGCGCGCAAGCGCTCGGCCAGCCGCAGCACCGTGTCGCGAAAGGCGGGATCGATTTCGAGGTCGCGCTCGGCGCGAGCGCGTTCCCTGTCGTTCATCAGGCCAAAGACATAGTCGCCGGCCCTGGCGACACGGTCGCTTTCACCAGACATGGCCGTCCTTTCCCATGCTCCTCACCAGTGCGGCGGCTTGGTCACCGGAACATCGGAGCCGGTCTGCTCCTCCAACTCCAGGAACCGGTCGGTGAGCGCTGCGAGCTTGCGCTCCATGCGCTCGATCACCTTCCACTGTTCGGCGATCTGCCCGGACAGTTCCTCGATGGTGTTTTCCTGCTCGGCGGCGCGGATTTCCAACGCCGTCAGCCGATCGTCAGGCATGGTCATGCAAACCGATCCTTGCGAATGTGAAGCCTCCGCCTCAGCAGATATTCCTGGATGCCCGAATATCTGCTTAGGCCCTGTTGGTTCTCGCAGGTTCTGATCGCAAAACCGTGGACAGTTTTGCGGAACTTGCTCAGGTTCGAAATTGACAAGGGCGCGGCGATTTGTCGAGAGTGAGCGGCCGATTGGCATAAGCAGGGCATCATGCTAGGCCTTTTGACCAAGCGATAAAAAATAACAGTGGGAACAGGCTGCATGGCGCAAGCCGCAATCGAGCTCATAGGCATCAACAAGAGCTTTGGCGCAGTGCGCGCCAACCGCGACATCAACCTGGAAGTGGCGCGCGGCACCATCCACGGCATCGTCGGCGAAAACGGCGCCGGCAAATCGACGCTGATGTCGATTCTCTACGGCTTCTACCAGGCCGACAGCGGCGAGATCCACGTCGGCGGCAAGCCGGTGTCGATCAACACCTCCAACGACGCCATCGCGCTCGGCATCGGCATGGTGCATCAGCACTTCATGCTGGTCGACAATTTCACGGTGCTGGAAAACATCATCCTCGGTGCCGAGAACGATGTGCTGCTGAAAAGCAGCATCGCCAAGGCGCGCTCGGAACTCGACCGGTTGGAGCGCGAATACGGGCTCGAGGTCGATCCCGACGCCGTCATCGAAGAGCTGCCGGTCGGCTTGCAGCAGCGTGTCGAAATCCTCAAGGCGCTCTATCGCGGCGCCGAGATCCTGATCCTCGACGAGCCGACGGGAGTGTTGACGCCGGCCGAGGCCGACCACCTTTTCCGCATCCTCAAGCAATTGAAGGAGCAGGGAAAAACGATCGTGCTCATCACGCACAAGCTGCGCGAGATCATGGCCATCACCGACACGGTCTCGGTGATGCGCCAGGGCACGATGGTGGCAACCCGGGTGACCAAGGAAACCACTGTCGGCGAACTGGCCGAGCTGATGGTCGGCCGGCGGGTGCTTCTCAGGGTCGAGAAGGGCCAGTCGGAAGCCGGCGCTGTAAAACTCTCGGTCAAGAACCTGACGGTCAAGGATTCGCGCGGCGTCACCATGGTCGACAATGTCTCCTTCGACGTGCGCGGCGGCGAGATCGTCGGCATCGCCGGCGTTGCCGGCAACGGCCAGTCCGAACTGTTGGAGGCAATCTCCGGCATAAGGCATGCGGTTTCCGGCGAGGTTATGCTCGACGGCAAGCCGATCGATCTCACCGGCAAGGCCGATCCCGGCGAATTGCGCGACCGTGGGCTTGCCCACGTCCCGGAGGACCGCCACCATGTCGGGCTGGTGCTCGCCTTCGAGGAAAACGAGAATTCGATCCTCGGCTATCACGACGACGAGCGCTATCTGAGGGGGCCGTTCCTCGACGTCGATGCCATCATGGCCGACGCGAAGGACAAGATCGAGAAATACGACATCCGCCCCGGCAATCCGCGGCTGAAGACGGCGAACTTCTCCGGCGGCAATCAGCAGAAGATCGTGCTGGCCAGGGAGATGGAGCAGGATCCGGGCGTGCTGATCGTCGGTCAGCCGACGCGCGGCGTCGATGTCGGCGCCATCGAATTCATCCACAAGCGGCTGATCGCCATGCGCGACCAGGGCAAGGCCGTGCTGGTGGTCTCGGTCGAGCTCGACGAGATCCGCTCGCTGTCCGACCGCATCCTGGTGATGTTCGCCGGCCGTGTCGTCGGCGAGCGCGGCCCTGACGCGACCGAAGGCGAGCTCGGCCTGCTCATGGCCGGCGTCGAGCACCAGGAGGCCGCCGAATGAGCACGCCTTACGCCAAGCTGCCTGCCTGGGCCGATTATGGGTTGATTCCGCTGATCAATCTGTCGGTTGCCTTCATCGTTGCCGGCTTCGTCGTCATGCTGGTCGGCGAAAATCCGTTTCGTGCCGCCGTCATCCTGGTCGAAGGCGCCTTCGGCAAGGGCACGGGCATCGCCTTCACGCTCTTCTACGCCACGACCTTCATCTTCACCGGGCTGTCGGTGGCGGTGGCGGCGCATTGCAGCCTGTTCAACATCGGTACCGAGGGGCAGGCCTATATAGGCGGCCTGGGCATCGCGCTCGTTTGCCTGAGCTTCGACAGCGTGCTGCCCTGGTGGGCGATCTTTCCGATCGCGATCGTGGCCGCGGCGGCGTTCGGCGCGCTGTGGGGCCTGATCCCGGCCTATCTGCAGGCCAAGCGCGGATCGCACATCGTCATCACCACCATCATGTTCAACTTCATCGCCGCTTCGGTGATGGTCTATCTGCTGGTCGGCCCGCTGAAGCCGGCCGGCTCGCAGGCGCCGCAGACGCGCAATTTCCTGGCCGGCGCCGAGCTGCCGAAGCTCAACTGGATCATCGAATTGTTCGGCGCCAAGATCCGCTCGGCGCCGCTCAACATCTGCTTCCTGCTGGCGCTCGTCATGGCCTTCCTGGTCTGGCTTTTGATCTGGCGCACCAGGCTCGGCTATGAAATGCGCACCTACGGCCACAGCCCGAAGGCGGCGCGCTATGCCGGCATTTCGGAAATCCGCATCATCATCACCGCGATGATGATCTCGGGCGCGCTGGCCGGCATGATGGCGCTCAACCCGGTGATGGGCGACCAGCACAATGTCGCGATCGATTTCGTGTCCGGCGCCGGCTATGTCGGCATCGCGGTTGCGTTGATGGGCAGGCTGCATCCGGTCGGCATCGTCCTGGCGGCGATCCTGTTCGGCATGCTCTACCAGGGCGGCGCAGAGCTTGCCTTCGAAATGCCGGCGATCAGCCGCGACATGATCGTCATCATCCAGGGGTTGGTCATCCTCTTTGCCGGCGCGCTGGAACACATGTTCAGGCCTTACATCCAGGCGCTGTTCGCCTCGGTCAGTCCGAAATCGGTCGGCATGCAGGCAGTGAACGGGAAGGGGGCCTGAGATGGACATGTTCAACGCCATCATCCAGGTGCTGGATTCGACCATCCGCCTTTCGGTGCCGCTGCTGCTCGCTTGCCTGGCCGGCCTCTATTCGGAACGGGCCGGCATCTTCGACATCGGGCTGGAAGGCAAGATGCTGGTCGGCGCCTTTGCCGGCGCTTCGGCCGCCGCCGTCTTCCATTCGGCGCTGATCGGCCTCGGCACGGCGGTGCTGATCTCCGTCGCCTTCGCGCTGGTGCACGGCTTCGCCTCGATCACGCATCGCGGCAACCAGATCGTGTCCGGCGTGGCGATCAATTTCATCGCCGCCGGATCGACCATCATCCTCGGCCAGGCGTGGTTCCAACAGGGCGGGCGCACGCCGGCGCTGCAGCCGGCCGAACGCTTCGAGGCGATCGTCTGGCCCGGCGCCGAGGCGATCAAGGACGTGCCGATCATCGGCCCGATCTATGCCGAGCTGATCTCCGGCCATTCGATCCTGGTCTATTTCGCCTTCGCCATGGTGCCGTTCACCTGGTGGGTGCTGTTTCGCACCCGCTTCGGTCTCAGGATGCGCGCGGTCGGCGAAAACCCGGCCGCGGTCGACACCGCCGGCATTTCGGTCGCCTGGCTGCGGTACCGCGCGCTGATCTGCACCGGCATCCTCACCGGCGTCGCCGGCGCGTATCTTTCCATGGTGCAGAATGGCGGCTTCGTGAAGGACATGACTGCGGGCAAGGGCTATATTGCGCTGGCCGCGCTCATCTTCGCCAAATGGAAGCCGGTCAACGCTATGTTCGCCTGCCTGTTGTTCGGTTTCCTTGATGCTGCGGCGATCCGCCTGCAGGGCTCGCCGCTGCCGATCATCGGCAAGGTGCCGGTGCAATTCATGCAGGCGCTGCCCTATGTGCTGACCGTCATCCTGCTCGCCGGCTTCATCGGCAAAGCCATCCCGCCGCGCGCCGGCGGCGTGCCTTATGTGAAGGAACGCTGAAGTCGGAGAATGCCGGGCGGATTTTCGTGCGGCGGCGACCGGTATTTGAACAAGATCGTGGGAGAGAAGAACCGGATGTCGCATGATCTTTTCGAGGCGGCGAAGACGGCGATGGCAAAGGCCTATGCGCCCTATTCGAAGTTCCCTGTGGGGGCAGCACTGCGCACCGAGGACGGGCGCGTCTTCGCCGGCGCCAATATCGAGGTGGCATCCTATCCGGAAGGCTGGTGCGCCGAGACGACGGCGCTCGGCCATTACATCATGGGCGGCGGCGGCAGGATCGTGGAGATCGCGGTGATCGCCGAACGCATGGCCAAATGCTCGCCATGCGGCGGCTGCCGGCAGCGGCTGGCGGAATTCTGTCGGCCGGACACGAAGCTTTATCTCTGCGACAACGCCGGCGTGGCCGAGACGGTGACCATGGGCGACATGCTGCCCTACGGCTTCAGGGGCGACATCTTGAAATGAAGAGGGGTTGAAATGAAGGAAGCGCTGGATCATCTGGTCGAGAAACTGGACGGACTGGCGCCGACCGCGGCGCTCGTGCTGGGCTCGGGCCTGGGCGGGCTGGTCGACCAGGTCAAGGATGCCAGGCGCATCTCCTATGCCGAACTGCCGGGCTTCCCGCGCAGCGGTGTTTCCGGCCATGCCGGCGAGGTGGTTGCCGGGCATTTCGCCGGCACGCCGGTGCTGATGCTGTCGGGGCGCGCGCATTATTACGAGCATGGCAATGCCGCGGCGATGCGGCCGGCGCTGGAGGTGCTTGCCGGCATCGGCATCTCGCATTTGATCCTCACCAATGCCGCCGGCTCGGTCGATCCTGAAATGGGGCCGGGCTCGGTGATGCTGATCACCGACCACATCAATTTCTCCGGCTCCAATCCGCTGATCGGCGAGCCGAGCGACCGCCGCTTCGTCGGCCTCACCGAGGCCTATGATGCCGGCTTGCGCGGCGCGATCGAGAAAGCGGCGAAGGCAACGGGAACTGCGCTGCATCAGGGCGTCTATATGTGGTTTTCCGGGCCATGCTTCGAGACACCGGCCGAGATCCGCATGGCGCGCGTCATGGGTGCCAACGCCGTCGGCATGTCGACCGTGCCGGAGGTCATCCTTGCCCGCTTCCTCGGGCTCAAGGTCGCCGCCTGCTCGGTCATCACCAACCTGGCGGCCGGCATGACCGGAGCGGAGCTCTCGCACCAGGAAACCAAGGATATGGCGCCCATCGGCGGCGCGCGGCTGGCGACGATCCTGCGGCGCGTCTTCCAGGACGGCTTGCCCGACTGATGCTGCCGCAGGAGATCATCCGCCGCAAGCGCGACGGCCACAGGCTCTCGGCCGACGAGATCGCGGCCTTCATCGCGGGGCTGACGGCCGGCACTATCTCCGAGGGCCAGGTCGGCGCTTTCGCGATGGCCGTGTTCCTCAACGGCATGAGCCGCGAGGAAGCGGTGGCGCTGACGATCGCGATGCGCGATTCCGGCGATGTGCTCGACTGGTCCGACCTGCCGGGCCCGGTCACCGACAAGCATTCCACGGGCGGCGTCGGCGACAATGTCTCGCTGATGCTGGCGCCGATCGTCGCGGCCTGCGGCGCTTGTGTGCCGATGATCTCGGGCCGCGGCCTCGGCCACACCGGCGGCACGCTGGACAAGATGGATGCCATCCCCGGCTATGCCAGCCAGCCGGACGTGGCGCTTTTCCGCAAGACGGTTCTCGAGACCGGTTGCGCCATCATCGGCCAGACCGCCGGTCTCGCGCCGGCCGACCGCAGGCTCTATGCGATCCGCGACGTGACCGGAACGGTCGAATCGGTGCCGCTGATCACCGCCTCGATCCTGTCGAAGAAGCTTGCCGCCGGCTTGGGCTCGCTGGTGCTCGACGTCAAGGTCGGCAACGGCGCCTTCATGGAGAAGTCGCGCGATGCCGTCGCTCTGGTGAACAGCCTGGTCGAGGTCGCCAATGGCGCCGGCTTGAGCGCCTCAGCGCTGGTGACCGGCATGAACGAGCCGCTGGCCTCGGCCGCCGGCAACGCGGTCGAGGTGAAGAATGCCGTCGATTTCCTCACCGGGCGATATCGCGACCGGCGGCTGGAGGAGGTGACGCTGGCGCTGGCGGCCGAGATGCTGCAGTCGGCGGGGCTCGTCTCGTCCAACCAGGACGGCATCAGGCGCGCCACCGAAGCGCTTGCCGGAGGCCGTGCGGCGGCCGTCTTCGCGCGAATGGTTTCCGCACTTGGCGGTCCCGCCGATTTCATCGAGAACGCGGAAAAATATTTGCCGGCTGCGCCGGTCGAACTGGCCGTGAAGGCGGAACAGGATGGGTTCGTGACCGGCATCGCCACGCGCGATATCGGGCTTGCCGTCGTCACGCTCGGTGGCGGGCGTAGCCATCCGGACGACAAGATCGATCATGCCGTCGGTCTGACCCGGCTGTTGCCGGTCGGCGCCGAGCTGCGCCCGGGCGAGGCACTGGCGCTGGTGCATGCCCGTACCAATGCGGAGGCCGAGGTAGCAGCGGCGGCCGTGCGAGCTGCTTATACGATCGGCGGTTCCAAACCGCCCGCCGAAAAGACCGTGCTCAGGCGGATACTGCCGCGCTAGACTAGAGCAGTTCATCGTTTCGCGGAAACGGTGAACTGCTCTATCCTTTGTGGCTGACGCAATTCCGGACGGAAAACCGCTGCGCACTTTTCCTGGAATTGTTTACGTCGGATTTACTGAACGAGCAGCAGCGAGCCGTCCTGGACCTGGTATTTCTGCAACCGCTGCAGGAAGCTCATGCCGATCAGGTTGGTCTGCAGCGCCCTGTCGTCGAGCACCATCGCCTGGACGTTGTCGACCGAGATCTTGCCGATCTGCAGGCGGTCGACCGTCACCACGGCGGCCTTTACCGCGCCGTTGGCGGTGCTCACCGATCGATTGAAGTCGGACGGATTGAGCGAGACGCCGATCCTGCGCGCCGTCGAGGTGTTGATGGCGACCAGCGTCGCGCCGGTGTCGATCATGCCATCGATCTGGCGGCCATTGAGCTTGAACTGCGACGTGAAGTGGCCGCGCGCATCGGCGTTGACCAGCACCTGGCGGCCGAGCGGCATCGGCGCGGCTGGTTTGTTCGGGACCGAAGCGAGATTGACCAGGGGCTGAGCCTCCGGGGCTGCCGGCTGCGGGGCGACGGCCGATTTCAGCAGGCCGTCCACCAGATGCGGGTTAGCCTGATAGACGATCGGAATCGAAGCCGAAGTTCCGGCAAAGATGCCGAGGATGAGAAGCTTGCGCAGCATGGATGCCCCTAAAGCGTTTTCACCGTTTCACGAAAACGTTGAACCGCTCTTATCCCTTTGGTTTGGAGCAATCCCGAAAGGAAAACCGCTTCACACTTTTGCTGGAATTGCTCCCGAAGGCCTCCATCCTTATGCCGATATGGTGTGTGCGACTTTAACGCGTGTGGGAAACCGCAAGCTTGCGTAAACGGCCAGTTAAGAACGGCGCTCACTTTGTGCCGTACATGCGGTCGCCGGCGTCGCCGAGGCCCGGCATGATGTAACCCTTGTCGTTCAACTGCCGGTCTATCGAGGCGGTGAAGATCGGCACGTCCGGATGCGCCTTGGTGAAACGCTCGATGCCTTCGGGGGCGGCAAGCAGGCAGAGGAAGCGGATGTTGGTGGCGCCGCGCCCCTTCAGCTTGTCGATCGCGGCGATCGCGGAATTCGCGGTCGCCAGCATCGGATCGACGACGATCACCAGGCGGTCGGCAAGATCGCTCGGCGCCTTGAAGAAATACTCGACCGCTTCAAGCGTCTCGTGGTCGCGGTAGAGGCCGATATGGGCGACGCGCGCGGCCGGCACCAGGTCGAGCAGGCCCTCGAGCAGGCCGTTGCCGGCGCGCAGCACCGAGGCGAAGACCAGCTTTTTGCCTTCCAGCGTCGGTGCCTCCATCTCCTCGATCGGCGTCTCGATCATGGTCGTGGTCAGTTCGAGATTGCGGGTCACCTCATAGCCGAGCAGCAGTGAAATCTCGCGCAGCAGCCGCCGGAAGCCGGCCGTCGAGGTCTCCTTCTTGCGCATGATGGTCAGCTTGTGCTGGACGAGGGGATGGTCGACGACGGTGACGCCCTGCATGATGTGCTCCGACGGGGTAGTAGTCAGTAGTCAGTAGTGAGTAGTGAATAGTGAGCCGATTTGCGAGTCCTCGCCTGGGGAAAGCTCCGGCCTTCAACCGACCTATGCGCGCTCGGCCAAATGCATAACTACTGACTACCGACTACTCCCCTACTCACTCACCGCACCTTCGCGTCCAACCGGCTTAGCAGCACCGCCTTGGTCTTCTTGTCCACGAAGGCCGCTTCGATAGCCGTTCTGGTGATCCCGGCGAGCGCCTTGTCGTTCAAGGCGAAATGCTCGGCGGCGATATCGTATTCGCGCTTCAGCGAGGTCCAGAAGTAGGGCGGGTCGTCGGAGTTGAGCGTCACCTTGCAGCCGGCTGCGCGCAGCGCCGGAAAGGGATGGTCGGCGAAGCTGTCGAATACTTTCAGCGCGATATTGGAGCCCGGGCAGCATTCCAGCACCACGCCTTCGGCGGCGATGCGGCGGACCAGGTCAGGGTTCTCGATGGCGCGAACGCCGTGGCCGATGCGGGAGGGGCGGATGTGGTCGAGAGCCGCCGCCACACTTTCCCAGCCCATCAGCTCGCCGGCATGGATGGTGATGCCGAGACCCGCTTCGCGCGCGATCTCGAAGGCGCGGACATAATCCTCGAAGTCGCCGATGCGCTCGTCGCCGGCGACGCCGAAACCGGTCACCAGCGGGTGGCCGCAGCGTGCCGCGAAGCGCGCCGCCTGCTCGATCGCCTCGACCCCGACATGGCGCACGCCGGTGACGATCATGCGGCCCTCGATACCGGTCTTGGCCTTGGCGCGGGTCATGCCTTCGCCCAGCGCATCCGTATAGGCTTTTGGCGACAGGCCGGCCTTTTTGGCATGGTCCGGCGAGGTGAAAATCTCGGAATAGATGGCACCGTCGCGGGCGAGGCTGGTCAGATAGTAGTCGGCGAGGCGGGCATAGTCCTCCTCCGTGCGAAACAGGTCGGAAGCGAAATCGTAAGCCGCGAGAAACGAGGTGAAGTCCTGCCAGACGAAGGAGCCGTCCCGGATGTAGGGCGAAGGGTCCTTGCCGTATTTGCGGGCTTGGGCGACGACGAGCTCGGGCGCCGCCGCCCCTTCGATGTGGCAGTGCAGTTCGGCCTTCAAAATCATGCGGTCATCCCGTCCGATATGCTGCTCTCGCGCGGATTCTGGCCGGAAAATCATGCGTGGCCTTTCCCTGCCGCGTTTTGAAGGCGCGGCCGAAAACCGCGCCTTGGACAATAGCGTCGGCACCATCGATCGGCTATGGTCCCGCCGGTTTTATGGCGGATCAAAATAATGTCGGTTGAGAGAACCACGGCCGCGGGCGGCATGGAAACCTCCTATGGTTTCAGGAAGGTCGGGGAAGGCGAGAAGCAGCCCCTGGTCAACGACGTCTTCCATAAGGTGGCCAATCGGTACGACCTGATGAACGATCTGATGTCGGCCGGGTTGCATCGGCTGTGGAAGGACGCGACGGTCGCCTGGCTCAATCCGCCGAAGCGTGCGGGCTGGAAGGTGCTCGATGTTGCCGGCGGCACCGGCGATGTCGCCTTTCGCATCGTGGAGGCCAGCCAGCGCCAGGCCCATGCCACGGTGCTCGACATCAACGGCTCGATGCTGGCCGTCGGCCGCGACCGCGCCGAGAAGCTGGGGCTTGCCGCAAACACCGACTTCGTCGAGGCCAATGCCGAGGAATTGCCGTTCGAGGACGACAGCTTCGATGCCTATACGATTGCGTTCGGTATACGCAACGTGCCGCGCATCGAGGTCGCTCTTGACGAAGCCTATCGGGTGCTGAAGCGGGGCGGACGGTTTCTGTGCCTGGAGTTCTCCGAGGTTGACATGCCGCTGCTCGACAAGGCCTATGAGGCCTGGTCGTTCAACGCCATCCCCAAAATCGGCAAGGCGGTGACCGGCGATGGCGAGCCCTATTCCTATCTCGTCGAATCGATCCGCAAGTTCCCCAATCAGCAGAATTTCGCAGCAATGATCACCCGCGCCGGCTTCGACCGCGTCACCTTCCGCAACTATTCGGGCGGCATCGCCGCCCTTCATTCCGGCTGGAAGCTTTGAGGCGCGGCACCTTGCAGCAGGCCGCTTTGAAGCAGGCAGCGCTATGAGCAGCGTCGCTGCCGCCTTCAGGCTCGCCAGGGCCGGCTGGGTGCTGGTCCGCGAGGGCGTCGTCGCGGCGCTGCCGGGCGAAGAGCTTTCCGGAATGCCGAAATTCGGCTGGCGCGTGGCGCGGCTTTTCACCCGCCGCCGGGCGCTGAGCTATCAGCGGGGCGACAGGCTGGCGCGGGCGGTGGTGCGGCTCGGACCTTCCTACGTCAAGCTCGGCCAGTTCCTGGCGACGCGGCCCGATGTCGTCGGCAACGACATGGCGCTGGACCTCGCGCTCTTGCAGGACAAGATGCATACCTTCCCGAGAGCGGAGGCGGTCCATGCGATCGAAGCCTCGCTCGGTCGCAGGATCGACGATCTCTATTCGAGCTTCGGCGAACCGGTGGCGGCGGCCTCTATCGCGCAGGTGCACGGCGCCGAAATCGTGCGCGAGGGTAGCGCTTCGCAGGTGGCGGTGAAAGTTATCCGGCCCGGCGTGCGGCACCGCTTCTTCCAGGATCTCGAAAGCTATTTCCTTGCCGCCCGCCTGCAGGAGAAATACATCCCCGCGTCGCGTCGCCTGCGCCCGGTCGAAGTGACCGAGACGCTGGCACAGACCACCAGAATCGAGATGGATCTGAGGCTCGAGGCAGCCGCGCTTTCCGAACTCGGCGAGAACACCAAGGACGATCCGGGCTTCCGCGTGCCGGCGGTCGACTGGGAGCGGACCGGCCGCGATGTCCTCACCATGGAGTGGATCGACGGCATCAAGATGAACGATCTCGCCGGTCTTGCCGACGCCGGCCACGACCTCAAGGCGATCGCCGCCAATCTGGTCCAGTCGTTTCTCAGGCACACGTTGCGCGACGGCTTCTTCCATGCCGATATGCATCCTGGAAATCTGTTCGTCGAGGCGAACGGCACCATCGTTGCCGTCGATCTCGGCATTGCAGGTCGGCTCGGCAGGAAGGAGCGCCGCTTCCTCGCCGAGATCCTCTACGGCTTCATCGTGCGCGATTATCAGCGCGTCGCCGAGGTGCATTTCGAGGCGGGCTACGTGCCGCGCCAACACAATGTCTCGGCCTTCGCGCAGGCGATCCGCGCCATCGGCGAGCCGATCCACGGCCAGTCGGCGGAGACCATCTCGATGGCGAAGCTGCTGACGCTGCTGTTCGAAGTCACCGAGCTGTTCGATATGGCGACGCGGACTGAGCTGGTGCTTTTGCAGAAGACCATGGTGGTTGTCGAAGGCGTCGCCCGCACGCTCGATCCGGCCTTCAACATGTGGAAGACGTCCGAGCCTGTGGTCAGCGACTGGATCGCGGGCAATCTCGGCCCGCGCGGCATGCTCACCGACGTGCGCGACGCGGGCAGAGCCCTTGTGTCGCTGGCAAGGCAGGCGCCGGATCTTGTGGCCCGCACCGAGCGGCTGTCGCGCGAGATCGATTTGATGGCGGAAAACGGCCTGCGCTTCGACGAAGCGACCGCGCGCGCGATAGGCAGGGCGGAAGCGCGCCACACCCGCTCCGGTCGAGTCGCGCTGTGGGTGATCGCGCTGACGCTGGTCTATATCACTTGGAAGTTGCTCTGACTGCCATGCGGCTTGTCGCCGGTTGATTGCATTGCTATCATTGCAAGCGCTACCTCACGCGAGTGCAATCACATGGCCAGCATCACGATCCGCAATCTGGATGACGAGGTGAAGGACCTGCTCCGGCAACTCGCGGCCGAAAATGGCTGCTCGATGGAGGAGCAGGCACGAGCGATGATACGCGCCGCGGTCGAAGGCCGGGCAGGGCAGGCCGACCGCATCGGTCAGATCGAAGAAAAGCTGCGTGCGCTGACAGGCTCAAAGGAGCGGGCGGCGCCGATTGTCGCCGCATCCGCCAAAACAGTTTCGCGAGGTTCTCTTTCCGGCAAGCGCATCCTGCTCATCATCGGCGGCGGCATTGCCGCCTACAAGACGCTCGACCTGATCCGGCGGTTGCGCGAGCGGGGCGCGTCGGTGCGGGTGGTGATGACGTCGGCCGCGCAGGAATTCGTCACCACGCTGTCGGTCGGCGCGCTTTCGGCCGACCATGTCTTCACCGAGCTGTTCGACCGCAAGGACGAGCACGATGTCGGCCATATCAGGCTGTCGCGCGAGGCCGATCTGCTGGTTGTCGCGCCGGCCACCGCCGACCTGATGGCGAAGCTCGCCAACGGCCATGCCAACGACCTCGCCTCGACGGTGCTTCTGGCCACCGACAAGAAGGTGCTGATGGCGCCGGCGATGAACCCGAAGATGTGGGGGCATCCGGCAACGCGGCGCAATCGGGCCACCTTGCAGAAGGACGGCGTCGCCTTTGTCGGCCCCGCCAAGGGCGAGATGGCCGAAAGCAACGAAGCGGGCGAGGGCCGCATGGCCGAACCGCTGGAGATCGTCGCTGCCATCGAGGCGATGCTCGACGAGAAGCCGAAACTGCTTGCCGGGCGCCGGATCATCGTCACCTCTGGTCCGACGCATGAGCCGATCGATCCGGTGCGCTACATCGCCAACCGCTCCTCGGGCAAGCAGGGCCATGCCATCGCGGCCGCGCTGGCTAAGCTCGGCGCTGATGTCAGGCTTGTCTCCGGCCCGGTCACCGTCGCCGATCCGGCCGGTGTCGCGACCACCCACGTCGAAACGGCCGCGCAGATGAAGCAAGCGGTCGAGAGCCTGCTGCCGGCGGATGCCGCCGTGTTCGTTGCCGCCGTCGCCGACTGGCGCACGCAAAACGCCGCCGGCGAGAAGATCAAGAAGGTTGTGGGCAAGGGACCGCCTTCGCTGCGGATGGTCGAGAACCCCGACATCCTCGCCGGCATCGGCCATCACGTTCAGCGGCCCAGACTCGTCGTCGGCTTTGCCGCAGAGACACAGGACCTCATCGCCAATGCCGAGGCGAAGCTCAGGAAAAAGGGCGCGGACTTCATCGTCGCCAATGACGTTTCGCATGAAAGCGGCATCGGTCCATCCGGCGTGATGGGCGGCGACCGCAACAAGGTGCGCATCGTGTCCAGGACCGGCGTCGAGGAATGGCCGGAAATGGGCAAGGACGAAGTGGCGGCGCGGCTCGCCGCGCTGATTGCCGAGCGGCTGCAGCAGACTGTGGTCGTCTGAGCCCGAGCGGCAAGCCGGCGCCTCGGCCGCGGCCGCCGTGACATCCCCGTCAACCCGCTGCCAATCTCGCGCGGTTTGTCGCTGAAAATATCCTCAGCGCCGCCAGGCAGCCGAACACGCCGAGGGGCACGAAGGCCAGAAACAGCCAGCTGGCGACGCCTGCGGCCGCTTCACGGCTCAGACCTTCCGAGAAGCCGCTGGCATTGGCGACGATGCCGGCAAGCGCTGCGCCTACCGCATAGCCGATGCGCTGCATGGTCGGCACGGCGGCCGAGGCGATGGTCTGCTCACCGTCGCGGGCCGAGGCGACGATGACGCGCGTGAGGAAGGGCCAGCAAACGCCGAAGCCGCCGCCCTGCAAAAGGGCGCAGAGCAGGATCAGCGGGATCGAGCCTGCCGGGATTGTGTAGGCGAAGCCGGCGAGGCCGGAGGCGATCATCAAGGCGCCGACGACGATGATCAGCCTCTCGCGCTCCAGCGGTGCATTGGCGATGAGGATCGACAGGATCGACCAGGCGATCGATTCTGCGGCGATGATGTAGCCGGTGGTCAGGATCGGAATGCCGTGCAACGTGGTCAGAAGCAGCGGCCCGTAAATGGTGAAGGTGCAGGTCGCCATGGAGAATGCCGCAACCATCGTCATGCCGCTGCCAAGCGGCGAGCGCCATGAAAACAGAGGCGACGGGAAGAGCCGGGATTGCGGTCTAAGCGCATCCACGTGGAAGAAAAGCGCTAGGCCGGTCAGGCCGAGGAAGAGGAGCAGCGACGAGCGCAACAGGGCGATATCGATGCCGGCGGCGGCGATCAGCACGACGCTGAGGGCGAGACAGGCAAGCGCGGGATAGGGAAAGGGCGGTGCCTTGCCGCCGCTCGCCTGCGGCTTCCTCGCTTCAGGCGTGTCGAGCACGACGAAGCTTGCCAGCGCCATCGCCGCGCCGCCGAAGGTGAATACGCCGAAAGCCCATCGCCACGACAGGAATTCGGTCATGAGAGCGCCGAGCATCGGGCCGCTGAAGGCGGCGACGCCCCAGATCGCGGACATGATGCCGAAGAGCTGCGGCCAGATGTTGCGTGGAAACAGGCGCTCGACCGAGACGAAAGCCAGCGATACCAGCGCGCCGCCGCCAAGCCCTTCGACCAGACGCCCGATGAGGAACAAGGGCATGGAAGGCGCCGCGGCGCAGATCAGCGCGCCGGTCGCGTAGAGCAGGGCGGCGACCATCATGTTGGAGCGCAGGGCGACATAACTGACCAGCCGGCCCGCAGCGGCGCCGGCGACGATCGCGCCGAGCTCGTAGATCGCCAGCGACCAGCCGACCAGCTGGACGCCCGCCAGTTCGCCGACCATGGCCGGCATCACCGTCGCCACCATTGTTTCGTTGGTGGCATGCAGCAGGATGCCGAGGCTGACGAAGCAGAAGCGCGCCAGATCGCCACTTGCCCACAGCGCCCGCCAATCCACCCTCTTGCTGGCCACCCTGTTGCTGGCCACCTTGTTGCCGCTCGCTGCCGTCACGCCGATCTCCTGCTTGTTTTGCGCACCTCATCCGCGTTGCGAACGAGGGGCAAGATCCAGTTCGGCAGGGCTTGTAGAACCTCAAGCGCAGTTGAGCTCAAGAGGCTTTTTCGCGGATTTCGAGGCAAGCCACCATTGGCGCCGAAGGGCTTTCCAAAGCACTCGGCCCGGAACAGATGTTCCGGGCCGAGTGCGGCGCAATGAATTTGAAAAGCCGAGGGCTCACTTATAGGAGTGGACGAGGTCCAGCGACGCTACGGTGACGGCCAGGTTGAGGCCGGTCTGCGCCTGGACGCTGAGCGGCTCCAGCATGAAGGCGCTGTCCAAGCCGCCGACCAGGACGTTGGCGCCGCCGCCGGTCACCACGCTCGCCTCGGCGTTGACGCCGTAATAGCTGCCAGCGAGATCGCCCGCGTCATGGCTGCGGGTGGCGGCAAGCACCGCCCAGACGAGCTGGCCCTGATGCGTCTTGCCGACGTCGACGCCAAGCTTGGCGATCATCCCGGTATAAATCTCGGCCGGGCCGTGATGGGAAGGGCGGAAGACGCAGGAGACGCCCTTGTTCGACGTGATGACATAGCCGACACCGCCGTCGATGGTGCAATCGAGCGTGCCGAGCCGGAGCGTGCCGGCGCTGACCGGAGAAGCGAGGACCGTGGCGGCGAGCGCGGCAGCGGCACAGGCAAGTGTCTTGATCATTGGAAAGTCCCTTTCGCGAAAATCTGGCCCCGACTTAAACGATCGAGGTGCACGGAGCGTTCCGCCGAAACTTTGACGCGAACATGGCAAGGGTTAACGCATTGCCCTGGGCGGTTAACGGATCGCTATCGGCGTCTCCGCAGCGCATCATCGCGGCCGCCGACGGCGACCGGAAACGACGCCCAAGCGCCGTGCAATACACCCTTCCCGCGTCGGCTTGAGATCAGCTGGCGTTGCCGCTGGTGCGCGACAGACCGTCCTTGGCCGGCTGGTAGTTGGGGTCGAGGTGGACAGCCTCGCGGTAGGACTTGGCGGCCCTTCCCTTGTCGCCGCGCTTTTCGTAGATCAGCGCCTGGTTGGCCCAGGCCTCGGCGTTCTTGCCGTCGAGCTTGATGGCCATGTTGAAGTCGGAGAAGGCGTTGTCCTCGTCGCCTGTCGCCAGATAGGAGAGGCCGCGGCCGTTGTAGGGCTCGGCAGCGTCCGGCGCCAGCGAGATCGCGGTCGAGAAATCCTCGATGGCGAATTTGTGCTGGCCCTGGCTCTGATAGATCAGGCCGCGATTGTGGTAGGCGCGGGCATCGGTGGTGTCGAGTTGGATCGCCTTCTGGAAGTCGTTGAAGGCATCTTGGGTGCGGCCCGCCTTGCGGTAGAGATTGCCGCGGCCGATATAGGCTGCGTCGTAGTTGGCGTTGATCTGGATCGAGCGGTTGTAGTCGGCCAAAGCGGCTTCCTGATTGCCGAGGAAGCGCTGGATCAGCGCGCGATTCGAATAGGCCTGGTAGAAGTTCGGATTGAGCTGGATCGCCTGGTTGAAGTCCTTGAGCGCCGCCTGGTACTGGCCGCCGCGGCCATAGGCCGAGCCGCGCACGTTATAGCCCTCGGGATCCTGTGGATTGCGCTGGATGACCGCCGAAAGCGAGGAGATGTTCTCGCTCGACGCCTGCGCCTTGTCGATCGAGTTGAACTCACCCGTCGGGGTCGTCTGGCATGCTGCAAGCGTCAGACCCGAAAGCAGGGCCGCCGTCAGGGCGAAGCCGCGAAAAGCGGTTTTGCGCTCCACGGTAATTGCGTTCATCTTTGTCCTCACTGCCGCAGCGCCGTCAGTCCGTTCCCTCTCCGAACCGGCTCCAATACATAAACAAAAAGGTGGCGGCGATTCCGCATCGCGCCACCCTCGGTATCCTTCGAAAAGGACGAAAAATAGGCGTTATGAGCGCGGCGAGCGCGATGCGCCGGCGGCACCAGCCGGAGCCGGGCGCGGGGTCATCGGCAGCAGGCCTTCGCGCTGGGCGCGCTTGCGGGCCAGCTTGCGGGCGCGGCGCACGGCCTCGGCCTTCTCGCGGGCACGCTTTTCGGACGGCTTCTCGTAGTGACCGCGCATCTTCATTTCGCGGAAAATACCTTCGCGCTGCATCTTCTTCTTCAGCGCGCGAAGCGCCTGATCAACGTTGTTATCGCGGACGAGTACCTGCACGGGCAATCCTGTCTTCGGGTTTGAAATCATTAGGCAAACAGCCATAGCTGACATGCCTCCGCGGCGAATTGCACCGCGAATTGTGGCGGCTGATAGCAGAATCAGGCTGGGATGTCCACCTCCGATTGCGCGAAACGGCGATCAAAAACCCGAGCGCTGCGCCCGCATGTTTGCTCGCGCTACGCGGTCGCCAGATGGTGGCGCGCAAAGTCCTCGAAAAACTCACCATAATCGCAGGTGATTTCCTCGCCTGCAGCGATGTCGCGAATGGCTGTGGCGCCGCCATACTGCGAGAAATCCGTGTTCGGCCGCTCCGAATGGTTCATGAAGCGGCCATTGTCCACCTCATAAACCATGAAGCCGGGCTTGTCCGGGCTCGGATAGGCATAGCGGTCGAGCAACTCGCGCAGATGCGGCGGCGCCGCCTCATATTTATCCATCGGGATCAGCCGGTCGAAATCCGGATCGAGGCGCCAGATCGAAGCGCCCTTACGGATCGGCTCGGCGGCGAAGACCCCGACCCCTTCGATGGCGCTCTGGGCAACATAGGTTCTGATCAGCAGCATCGTTCCGGTCCGATTTCGACGGAAACGAAAATCGTCAAAATGAACGGGAATGCAAGGCCGCATCGCCAACATTTTGGCGGATGGGCATGTCTGTCGTCTGCCAAAATAGATCATGTCCGGTTGATCGAGACACCGCCATCGGCAAACAGCGCGGTTCCGGTGGTGAAGCTCGACGCATCCGAGGCAAGGTAAAGCGCGGAGCGGGCGATCTCTTCCGGCTGCGCCATGCGCTTCAAAGCATGAATGCCTTCGACGAAAGCGCGCGCCTCGGGCGTGGTCGTGGTTGCGCCGGGCGTGTCGGTGCCGCCGGGCAGCAGTGCGTTGACGCGCAGCCCTTGCGGACCGTATTCGGCAGCGAGCACTTGCGTCAGGCCGATCAGTCCGGCCTTGGCAGCGGCGTAGGCCGCCATGCCCGGCATGCCGGCGGTGTAGCCGACGAAGCTCGAGGTGAAGATCAGGGAGCCGCCGCCGCGCTCCAGCATGGCCGGTATCTGGTGCCTTGCGGCGAGGTAGGCGCTGGTCAGATTGGTGTCCATCGTCGAGTGCCAGGTGGCTGGCGCTATATCGGTCACCGGTCCCATCACGCCGACGGCGCCGGCATTGTTGAAGGCGATGTCGAGGCCGCCAAACCTTGCGACGGCGAATTCGACGAGCGCCTTCGCATAGGCCTCCTCCCTCACATCGCCGGCAAGCGCAGCTGCCGTGCCGCCGGTCGCTTCGATCTCGCCGACGAGCACGTCGAGCTCGGCCTGACGCCGAGCCGCGACGACCAGGGATGCGCCTTGCTCGGCAAACAGTTTGGCGGTGGCGCGGCCGATGCCGGAGCTCGCGCCGGTGACGATGGCGACCTTGTTTGTAAGGGTGAACATGTCTTTGCATCCTTCCTCTGTACCGGGCTTGCCGGTGGTTGGATGCTTGGTCGCAGATGAGGATTACGGCGGCCACCCGAAACCGGCAAAGGCGCCATTGCCCTACTGCCGCAACAGCCAAGCCAACCGATCCAGCGAGAAGGCGTAGCTGAAGGCAATCAGCAGAGCCATAACGATGCCAATGGCCGCGTGACCGGTCAGATAGAATCCCGCGGCGCCGCCGCACAGGATGACGAGTTCCAGCGCCAGCCTGAGGGCGCCGGGCACAGGCACCGGAGCTCGACCCGACCGGCTCGGATCATTGAGCACGGCGAAAGTGCCCCACAGCACCGCCGCGACGAGCGGCAAGGCGACGGCAAGAATCCAACGGCTTAAACCGACAGCAAAGCTCCAGCCGACCATGCCGAGCCCAAGCAGCGCTGCAAGTTCCAGCAGGAAGCGCAGGGTCAGATTCCACCAGGCATTACCCATTGTCGTCCTCCAGCATCACGCGGCAGGAGTGTCGCCGAACGGAATCTCGGAAGCCAGAGCAGACGCTTCGTTTTGACCGTGGCGCAAAACGGCAAGCGCCGTCGCAAACAGCGCAAGGATGACATCGCGGTTTCGCTAGTGATACACCTCGCGTGACGGGAGAGGCCCGAACGACATCCGCGATTTTTGGCGCGAGGCTTAACGTGAAGAAATACTCGGTATTCGCCATTGCCCGCGAGGCGATGCGCGGCCACAGAGGCTGGGAAGAGCAGTGGACGTCGCCCGAGCCGAGGAAGGAATACGACGTCATCATCGTCGGCGCCGGCGGACACGGCCTGGCGACGGCCTATTATCTGGCGAGCGAGCACGGCATCACCAACATCGCGGTGCTGGAAAAGGGCTGGCTCGGCGGCGGCAACACCGGCCGCAACACCACCATCATCCGCTCCAACTACCTCTATGACGAAAGCGCCGGCATCTACGACCATGCGCTGAAGCTGTGGGACGGGCTCAGTCAGGAACTCAACTACAACGTCATGTATTCGCCGCGCGGCGTCATGATGCTGGCGCACAACGTGCATGACGTCCAGGTGTTCAAGCGCCACATCCATGCCAACCGCCTCAACGGCATCGACAATGAATGGCTGACGCCGGAAGAGGCGAAGGAATTCTGTCCGCCGCTCAATATCTCCAGGGAGGCGCGCTATCCGGTGATGGGTGCCGCGCTGCAGCGTCGCGGCGGCACGGCGCGTCATGACGCGGTCGCCTGGGGCTATGCGCGCGGCGCTTCGGCGCGCGGCGTGCACATCATCCAGAATTGCGAGGTCACCGGTATCAAGCGCGCGGCCAATGGCGCTGTGAGCGGGGTAGAGACGACGCGCGGCTTCATCGGCGCCAAGAAGGTCGGCGTGGTCGCCGCCGGCCATTCCTCCGTCATCATGAGCATGGCGGGCGTGCGCATGCCGCTCGAAAGCTATCCGCTGCAGGCGCTGGTCTCGGAGCCGGTCAAGCCGGTGGTGCCCTGTGTGGTGATGTCGAACACGGTGCACGCCTATATCTCGCAGTCGGACAAAGGCGAGCTGGTGATCGGCGCAGGCACCGACCAGTATGTCTCCTATTCGCAAACCGGCGGCCTGCACATATTGCAGCACACGCTCGACGCCATCTGCGAGATGTTCCCGATCTTCACCCGCATGAAGATGCTGCGCTCCTGGGGCGGCATCGTCGACGTTACCCCCGACCGTTCGCCGATCCTGGCGAAGACACCGGTCCAGGGCCTCTACGTCAATTGCGGCTGGGGCACCGGTGGCTTCAAGGCGACGCCCGGCTCGGGCAATGTCTTCGCGCATACGATCGCGAGGGACGAGCCGCACCCGATCAACGCGCCCTTCACGCTTGAGCGCTTCCGCACGGGGCGTCTCATCGACGAGGCCGCCGCGGCGGCTGTGGCGCACTGACGATGGGCCAAATGACCCTTAAGCCGCTTTGCGATCAACCGGCCGGCGCCTGCGTCGGCCATGGCGAGTTGTAGGATCCACCGAAAATGCTTCTCATCCGCTGCCCCTATTGCGAGGAAGAGCGCCCGGAACTCGAGTTCCGCAATGCCGGCGAGGCGCATATTGCGCGCCCGACCAACATCGCCGCCGAGAGCGACGACGATTTCGAGAAATTCTTCTTCATCCGCGCCAACCCGAAGGGCGTCATCTATGAGCGCTGGCGGCACATCCATGGCTGCGCCCGCTTCTTCAACGCGGTGCGCGATACGGTCACCGACAGGTTCGTCATGACCTACAAGGCCGGCGAGCCGAAGCCCGCGAAGCTGCCGGGAGCCCCGAAATGAACGCCGCCTTCCGCATTTCCGGCGCCGGTCGCCTCAGCCAGGCGAAGACTGCCTCCTTCAGCTTCGACGACAAGCCGTATATCGGCATCGAGGGCGACACGCTGGCCTCGGCGCTGCTCGCCAACGGCGTGCACCTGGTCGGCCGCTCGTTCAAATATCACCGTCCGCGCGGCTTCCTGTCGGCCGGCGCGGAAGAACCCAACGCGCTGGTGCAGATCGTGCGCGACGATGCGCGCAAGACGCCGAATGTGCGGGCGACAGTGCAGGAGCTCTATGACGGGCTGACGGCCAACTCGCAGAACCGCTGGCCGTCGCTTGCCTTCGACGTCGGCGCCGTCAACGACATCGCATCACCGATGTTTTCGGCCGGCTTCTACTACAAGACCTTCATGTGGCCGAAATGGGCCTGGAAGGACCTCTACGAGCCGAAGATCCGCGCTGCCGCGGGCCTCGGCGTTTCGCCGGACAAGCCGGATCCCGACCACTATGCCGCGCGCTACGCGCATTGCGAGGTGCTGGTGCTGGGCGGCGGCGCCGCCGGCATCGCGGCCGCGCTCGCCGCGGCCGAAACGGGCGTGCGGGTGATCGTCGCCGACGAGCAAGCCGAATTCGGCGGCAGCCTGCGCTTCGAGAGCGGCGCCAGGATCGACGGCCAGGACGGCTATGCGTGGGCGCAAGCGGCGATCGCGAAGCTCAAGGTGATGGACAATGTGCGCGTGCTGTCGCGCACGACCGCCTTCGGCTATTACGCGCAGAATTTCGTCGGACTGGTCGAGCGAGTCAGCGACCATCTCAAGAGCCCGGGCCGGGAGCTTGCGCGAGAACGCCTGTGGCAGGTTCGCGCCAAGCGCGTCGTGATCGCCACTGGCGCCATCGAGCGCCACATGGTGTTTGCCAACAACGACCGTCCGGGTGTGATGCTCGCTTCGGCGGCGCGCACCTACCTCAACCATTACGGCGTCGCGGTCGGCAGGAATATCGGCGTCTATACGGCCAACGATTCCGCCTACGCCGCCGCGATCGACCTCAAGAAGGCCGGCATCAACATCGCGGCGATCGTCGACCTGCGCGACAACCCGGCCGGACCGGTGATCGACGAGGCGAGGGCGCTCGGCATCGAGATCAATTTTGGCCGTGCGGTGGTCAGCGCCGGCGGCAAATTGCGTGTGTCGTCAATGAGCGTGCAGCCGAAGAATGGTGGCGGCGAGCGGTCCATCCCGGTTGACGCGATCCTGATGTCGGCCGGCTGGACGCCATCGGTGCATCTGTTCTCGCAATCGCGCGGCAAGGTCGCCTTCAACGACGAGACCAAGCGCTTCGTGCCGGGCACCTACGCGCAGGACTGCGTCTCGGTCGGCGCCTGCAACGGTACCGACGGGCTGGCCGCCTCAGTTGACGAGGCTTACGCGGCGGGCGCCAAGGCGGCGAAGGAGGCCGACGGCAAGGTTGGCAAGGGCGCCAAGCCCAAGGTCGACGCCGGCGAGAACTGGTCGCGCGGTATGTTGGGCGCCGCGCCCGGTGCCGGCCCGGGCACGACGGTCAAGGCCTTTGTCGATTTCCAGAACGACGTCACTGCCAAGGACATCCGCCAGGCGGTGCATGAAGGCATGCACTCGATCGAGCACGTCAAGCGCTTCACCACCAACGGTATGGCGACCGACCAGGGCAAGACGTCGAACATGCACGGCCTGGCGATCGCCGCCGAGACGCTCGGCAAGCCGATCCCGCAGGTCGGCCTCACCACCTTCCGGGCACCTTACACGCCGGTGACGTTCGGCTCGATCGTCGGCCACGCGCGCGGCGCCTTGTTCGACCCGACCCGCCGCACGGCAACGCATGGCTGGGCCGCGTCGCAAGGTGCGGTGTTCGAGGATGTCGGCCACTGGAAGCGCGCCTGGTATTTCCCCAAAGCGGGAGAGGACATGCATGCCGCCGTCGACCGCGAATGCGTGACGGTGCGCAAGGCCGCCGGCCTGTTCGACGCCTCCACGCTCGGCAAGATCGAGGTGGTCGGGCCGGACGCGGCGAAGTTCATGGAACTGCTCTACACCAATCCCTGGGAGAAGCTGGAAACCGGCCGCTGCCGTTACGGCATCATGCTGCGCGAGGACGGCTTCATCTATGACGACGGCGTCGTCGGCAGGCTGGCGCCGGACCGCTTCCACGTGACGACGACCACCGGCGGCGCGCCGCGCGTCATGAACCACATGGAGGATTACCTCCAGACCGAGTTCCCGCATCTCAATGTGTGGCTGACCTCGATCACCGAGCAATGGGCTGTCATTGCCGTGCAGGGGCCCAAGTCGCGCGACATCATCGCGCCGCTGATCGAGGGCATCGACATGTCGGACGAAGCGATGCCGCATATGTCGGTGCGCGAGGGCAAGATCTGCGGCGTGCCGACGAGGCTGTTCCGCATGTCCTTCACCGGCGAGCGCGGCTTCGAGGTCAACGTGCCGGCCGATTACGGCGAGGCTGTGTGGGAAGCGCTGTGGGCCGAAGGCCAGAAGCATGGCGCGACTGCTTACGGCACCGAGACGATGCACGTGCTGCGCGCCGAAAAGGGCTACATCATCGTCGGCCAGGATACCGACGGCACGGTGACGCCGAACGATGCAGGGCTCGACTGGGCGGTCGGCAAGAAGAAGACCGATTTCGTCGGTATCCGCGGCCTGACCCGGCCGGACCTTGTAGCCAAGGGCCGCAAGCAGCTGGTCGGCCTGAAGACCAAGGACCCGAAGGTCGTGCTGGAAGAGGGCGCGCAGATCGTCGCCGACCCGAAGCAGGCGATCCCGATGAAGATGATCGGCCACGTCACCTCCAGCTATTGGTCGGAGAATTGCGGACGCTCGATCGCGCTGGCGCTCGTCGCCGGCGGCCGCGACCGCATGGGCCAGACGCTCTATGTGCCGATGCCGAACGGCACGATCGAGGTGGAAGTCACCGGCATGGTGTTCGTCGACGAGAAGGGAGAACGCCTCAATGGCTAAAGCCGCCGCCAAGACAAAAGTCGCTGCTGCTTCCACCTCCGTCGAGCGTCGGCCCGCGCTTGCCGGCCGCACGCTGTCGGCGCCGGGCGTCAAGGTCGAGATGATGCCGCCGGCTGAACGCATCTCGCTGCGCGCCCCGCAGGCGTCGCTTGCCGCGCTTTCCAAGGCGCTCGGCCTCACACTGCCGACAAAGCCCAAGACTTTGGCGACCAAGGACGGGCGCACGGCGCTTTGGCTCGGGCCCGACGAATGGATGATCATCGACGAGGCGGGCAAGGATCCGCTCGCCGACTGCGCCAAGGTGACAATGCTGCATTCGGCGGTCGGCATCTCGCACCGCAATGTCGGGATTTCCCTTGTCGGACCTGCCGCCGCGGCGACGGTCAATTCGGGTTGCCCGCAGGACCTGTCGCTCGAGGCTTTCCCGGTGGGTGCTGCCTCGCGCACCATCCTCGGCAAATCCGAGATCGTGCTGCTGCGCAGCGCGGCCGATGCGTTCCGGGTGGAATGCTGGCGTTCCTTCTCTGACTATGTCTTTACTCTGCTGTCGGAAGCGGCGGGCGACGCGGCGAACTGAGCTTCGCGGCGTCGGTTTCAAGGAACCATCGCCAGTCCATGCCGTTTCTGCGGCTTGCGAGGGAGATTGCCCGATGTCGTCCAAATCCGCGCCGAAGTCGTCCAAGAAGACAGCTGCAGTCCGCTCGCTGGAGCAGGAGCGGCGCCATGAGGTCGAGGAAGAGGAACTCGAGGAAGGCCTCGAGGACACATTTCCGGCCAGCGACCCGGTATCGATCACCAGCACTTCCATTCCCGGCGGACCGGCAAAGCAGAATAAGGCCAGGACCGCGGCAGGAACGAAACCGCGCAAGAAATAGTCTCGAGCAGGTCCTCAGGGGCGCGGGCAGAAACGAAAAAGGGCGGCCAAATGCCGCCCGTTTTCATTCGAAGTCTTGCCAATAGTGCTCAGAGGCCGGGCACGAACCAGGGGCTGACATCGATGCCGAGCCGCGGGCTCTTCGTCGTCTTGTTGGCGTCGGCCTTTTCCACCGAACCGGTCGGGGTGCAATCGAGCTTCACGCTGGCGTTGGTCTGAGCGCAAGCCGCGGGGGCATGCTTGGCCGGCTGGCTTGCGCCAGCGAAAGCGGTGCCCGAGAAAGCCAGCACGGTGGCGAGAGCAAGGATGGTGTTCTTCATTTTCCGGCTCCAGTCAATCTTTTCGTACATGTACGATACAGCGTACAAATACGGTTAATGAAGCCGGAATTCAAGGAGGAATCTGTACATGTACAACAAATTTTTTTGAACACAGGAATTCGGCGCCGCAAATCAAGCGAAGCGGTGCAAGCCGACGATCAAAGAGATTAGCAGTTGACGGGCGTTGCGGTCAGCGGCGGAATATCCTGCGCCTGCAACCCCGTCAGCGTGAAATCGCACATGCGCTTCACATAGGCCTGGGCGTCGCCGAATGGATAGAAGGGAAAGGTAATCAACAGCGAAATCGTGCCGTGGCCCACGGTCCACAGCATGGTGGCGATGGCGCGCGGGTCGCCCTTGAGCCTGCCGGCGGCCACGCACGCCTCGACGCGTTTGATCAGCACCTTCATGGCCGGATTGCCTTCTTCCATGTCCGCGTAGCTGCGTCCTTCAGGCAGCTTGGTCTTCTCGGTCATAAAGACGGTGCGGTATTCATTGGGATTGCCGAGCCCGAAGGCGGCATATTCGGTCATCACCGCCTTGAGCGCCTCGATCGGATCGTCGGCGGGGTGCTCCTCGATGCGGCGGGCGAGCGTTTCGAAGGCGTCCTCGGCGAGGGCGAACAGAATGTCCTGCTTGTCGGCGAAATAGGAATAGACCGACATCGGCGCATAGCCGACCCGCTTGGCCAGCTTTCGGATGGTCAGGCCCTCATAGCCTTCTTCCTGAACCAGCTTGTGAGCCGCCGCGACCAGTTCGGAGCGAAGCTCCGCCTTCTGTTTTTCGCGGCGCTTCTGAACGCTTAGCGCCAATATATGCTTGCCTTTGTGATTGGTTGCCTGACGAAATTATATACGCCGTACGGAAACGGACAAGGGCGCCTCCAGTTCCCTTGCGTGCGCTCTGCGTTTTAACGCAATTGCGGACGAAAAACCGCTAAGGCACTTTTCCTGAAATTGCTCAGATAGCGCCAATGCCGCCGTCGAGCGCCAGAGCGTGGCCGGTCATGAAGGAATTGGCCGGGTCGGCGAGGAACAGGATGCCGGTGGTGATCTCGTCGACCTCGCCGACACGCTTCATCGGCACGCCGCGCGTGAGCTCGGCCATCGCTTCGGCTTCGGGCGCTCCGGTGAAACGCACGAAGCCGTCGACCATCGCGGTGCGGGTGTGAGCCGGGCAGACCGCGTTGATGCGTATGCCCTTGCTGGCGTATTCCACGGCAGCCGAGCGCGTCAGCCCGACGACGCCGTGCTTGGCGGCGGCATAGACCGAAAGCTTCGGCGCGCCTGAGAGGCCGGCGACCGAGGCGATGTTGACGATGACGCCGCCCTTGCCGCTTTCCCTGAATTGCCGTTCCAACTGAGGAATCTGGTGTTTCATGGCATAGAAGACGCCGAGCAGGTCGACCTCCACCACGCGGCGCGCTTCCTCCGAGGTGACCTGCGGCAGGCGTACGAAGGAGTGGACGATGCCGGCATTGTTGACGGCGATGTCGAGCCGGCCGAACTTTTGAACGGCAAGCTCCACAAGATCCTCCGAGAGTTTTTCGTCGGCGATGTTGCCGGCAAGGTGAGCGGTCTCGGTGTCGAGCGTTGCGGCGAAACTTCCGAGCGCAGCCTCGTCGAGATCGGAGAGCACCAGCCGTGCCCCTTCCGCGGCGAAGGCCTTTGCCGCGCCGCTGCCGAGACCGCCGGTCGCGCCGGTGATCAGCACCGTCATCCCATCGAAACGGCCCATTGCTCGGCTTCTCCGCGTTCAGCTGTTCTCGTCAATCAGTTCCACCGCGAGCGCGGCGAGCAGTTTTACCGCCTGGCCGTAGGTCCTTGCCTTTTCCGGGTTGGAGGCGTTGCCGTCCAGCGCGCGGCGGTAGACGCCCTGGCAGATCGCCGCCAGCCGGAAGAAGGAGAAGGCGAGGAAGAAGGTCCAGTTGTCGATCTTCTCGATGCCGCGCCGTCTGCAGTAGGCCTCGACATAGGCTTGCTCGGAAGGCAGGCCGGCAGCGGCGCGGTCGATGCCACCGAGGCCGCGAAAGCCCGAGGCATGCGGCAGACGCCACTGCATGCATTGATAGGCAAGGTCGGCGAAGGGATGCCCGAGCGTCGACAGCTCCCAGTCGAGCAGCGCGATGATCTTCGGCGCGCCCGGCGCGAACATCATGTTGTCCAGCCGGTAATCGCCATGGACAAGCGAGACGCGGCCGTCATCGGCAGGCATATGCGTTTCGAGCCAGGCAATCAGCCTGTCCATGTCGGTTATGGTTTCGGTTTCGGAGGCCTTGTACTGGCTGGTCCAGCGCGCGAGCTGGCGCTCGAAATAGCTGCCGGGCCGGCCGAAATCGCCAAGTCCGACGGCGTCCACATCGATATCGTGCAAGGCGGCGAGCGTCGCATTCATGGCATCGTAGATCGCGGCGCGCTCGCCATTGCCGGATGCGTCCGGCAGTGACGGATCCCAGAAGATGCGGCCGTCGAGATATTCCATGACGTAGAACATGCGGCCGATCGGGGAGTCCTCGCCGGAAAGATGCAGCATGCGCGGCACCGGCACCGCCGTGCCGGCAAGCGCCTGCATCACCCGGAATTCCCGGTCGACCTGATGCGCGGATTTCAGCAACTGTCCCGGCGGCTTGGCGCGCAACACATAGCGGCCGCTGGCGGCTGTCAAAAAATAGGTCGGATTGGACTGCCCGGACTTGAATTTTTCAATCGCCGACAGGCCGGCAAAACCCGGGATATGCGCCTCGAGGTAGGGCGCAAGGGCCGCCTGGTCTATGGCGCCGGCCTCGCCGCTCATGCGTTCTCGGGTTGGCGCTCGATCAGCGTCAAGGTCAGCCAGCGCGCCGTCAGCGCCGGCTTCTTCGAGCCTTCGATCTCGATGGTCACGTCATGCGCCGTCTGCACCCAGCCGGACGGCCTGACCTTGACGTCAGCCAGCACGAAGCGGGTGCGGATGCGCGAGCCCGTCTTCACCGGCGCCAGGAAACGCAGCGTGTCGAAGCCGTGGTTGACGCCCATCTTGCTGTTTTCCAGTGGCGGCATGGTCTCGAAGGTCATTGCCGACAAAAGCGACAGCGACAGGAAGCCATGCGCGATGGTGCCGCCAAACGGCGTCTCGCGCGCGGCGCGCTCAGGATCGCAATGGATGAACTGGTGGTCGTCGGTCGCATCGGCGAACTGATCGATCATGCGCTGAGTCACCGTTCGCCAGGGCGAGACGCCGACCTCCTTGCCGACGCTTGCCAGAAGCGTATCGAGACTGATCGGTTCCACACTGATGTCCTCCGCAACCCGCCCGGATCGCGATTCCTCGAACCGGGCACCTTATTCCTTGAACAAAGTCATGCCATGCTGCACCGACTGGCCGCCGTCGATAGGCAGGATGGCGCCAGTGACATAGCTTCCGGCACGGCTGCACAAATAAAGCGTTGCGCCGGCAATGTCATCCGCCGCGCCGATGCGGCCGAGCGGAACATGGTTACCAACATGTTTCGCTTGCTCCTCGGTCGCGGTGGCAAAGGCCGTCATCCGGCTCTGGAAAGGACCGGGCGCAAAGGCGTTGACGGTGATGCGGCGGGCGGCGAACTCGATCGCCAGCGTGCGCGTCAAATGATGCACCGCCGCTTTCGAGGCGGCGTAGGAATAGGCGTCGTCGGCCAACGGCTGGGTGCCCATCACCGAGCCAAGATTGATGACGCGGGCAGGATCCTCGTCGCTCGCGGCGGCATCGAGAAGCGGCAAGAGCTCTCGCGTCAGGTGGAAGACGGCGGTGACGTTGACGCCGAACACCTTGGCCCAGGCGTGGTAGGGGAAATCCTGCAGCGGCGCGCCCCAGGAAATGCCGGCATTGTTGACAAGGATGTGCAGGCGTTCCGTGCGCGCCTTGACCTCGGCGACTAAAGCGGCGATGCCAGCTTCGCTGGACACGTCGCCGGCAAAGCCCTCGGCATGGCCGGAGCCGCCGAGCGCGTTCAATTCGTTGGCGACTTTTGCGCAATCCTCGCCCTTGCGCGAGGCGATCATCACCTGAGCGCCGGCGCGCACCAGCCCGGTCGCCACCATGCGGCCGATGCCGGTCGCCGCACCCGTCACCAGCGCAGTCTTGCCGGCGACCGAGAACAGCTTGTCCAGATAGCTCATCGTGTTTCTCCGCATCCGGCCGGCCGGGACTCGCCCAAGGACTCGCGTTGACAAGGCTAGCCGAAGTACGGTCATCCTTGCCACGGGTAAAGGTTTATCTTCGGAAAGGCCGGAAGCGATGGCGGACATGAATCTCGGCATGACCGAGCGGCTGAAGCCGCTCCATCAGCGCGTGGCGGCGATGGTGCGCGACGAGATCGCGCCGCTCGGCGAAGAGTTCCTCGCCGAAGTCGGCAGGAATGGCGACCGCTGGGCCTATACCGCTAGGCAGACGGAAATCCTGGACGGCTTGAAGAAGACGGCGCGCGAGCGCGGCCTGTGGAACTTTTGGCTCACCGATTCCAAGCGCGGCTACGGCCTTTCCACCGTCGAATACGCCTATCTGGCGGAGGAGATGGGCAAGGCGCATCTCGGCGCCGAGACCTTCAACTGCTCGGCGCCTGACACCGGCAACATGGAGGTGCTGGAGCGATACGGCTCGGAAGCGCACAAGCGCGACTGGCTGGAGCCGCTGCTCGAGGGGAAAATACGCTCGGCCTATCTGATGACCGAGCCGGACGTCGCTTCCTCGGACGCCACCAACATTTCGATGCGCTGCGAGCGGCAAGGCGAGGACTATGTGCTGAACGGCGAAAAATGGTGGGCTTCCGGAGCGGGAGATCCGCGCTGCGCCATCTATATCGTCATGGTCAGGACGGGATCGGACGAGGAGCCGCAACATCGCCGGCATTCGATGATCCTGGTGCCCTCCGACAGCAAGGGCATCGCCAAGCTGCGGCCCATGCAGGTCTATGGCGACGACGACGCGCCGCATGGCCACATGCATCTGACATTCGACAATGTACGGGTGCCGGCGACGAACCTGATCCTCGGCGAGGGCAGAGGGTTCGAGATCGCGCAGGGGCGGCTGGGGCCTGGCCGCATCCATCACTGCATGCGCGCGATCGGCCAGGCCGAGATGGCGCTGGAGATGCTCTGCCAACGCTCGGTGCGGCGCGAGGCCTTCGGCCAGCCGCTGGCAAAGCTCGGCGCCAATTTCGACATCATCGCCGAATGCCGGATGGAGATCGAGATGGCGCGGCTCTTATGCCTCAAGGCTGCCTGGATGATCGATCAGGGGGACGCTCGCGCGGCCGCGCCCTGGATCAGCCAGATCAAGGTGGTGGCGCCGCGCGTCGCGCTGAAGGTCACGGACGAGGCAGTCCAGATGTTCGGTGCGCAAGGCATCAGCCAGGACACGCCGCTCGCCCGCTCGTGGACGCATTTGAGGACATTGCGGCTGGCCGACGGGCCGGACGCGGTGCACCGGCGGCAGGTGGCGCGCACGGAACTGAAGAAATACACGCAGGAAAAGGTCTGACGGCCATGACGCTTCCTTCGCAAATGCGGGGTCTGCTGCTTGTCGGCGACGGTTACACCAGGACGCCCTCGGCGGCCGCGCTGGAGGCGATGGAGCCTTACCTCCAGCCCGGCAGCATCGAGGTGCCGGCGCCCGGTCCCTCGCAGGCGCTGATCAAGGTCAGCCTCGCCTCGATCAACCCGTCCGACATCGCCTTCATCAAGGGCCAGTACGGCCAGCCGCGGGTCAAGGGCCGGCCGGCGGGCTTCGAAGGCGTCGGCATCGTCGTCGCCACGGGCGACGATCCCCATGCAAGGAGCCTTGGAGGGAAACGCGTCGCCTTCGCCACCGGCGTGTCGAACTGGGGCGCATGGGCGGATTATGCGGTTGCCGAGGCCGCGTCCTGCATTCCGCTTCTCGACACCGTGCGCGACGAGGACGGCGCCGCGATGATCGTCAATCCGCTGACGGCCTTGGCCATGTTCGACATCGTCAGAGAGGAGGGCGAAAAATCCTTCATCATGACCGCGGGCGCCAGCCAGCTCAGCAAGCTGATCATCGGGCTGGCGAAGGAGGAAGGTTTCCGCCCGATCATCACCGTGCGTCGCGACGAGCAGATTCTCCAGCTGACGGAGGCCGGCGCCGCCCATGTGCTCAACGAGAAAGCGGCGGATTTCGAGACGGCGTTGCGCGAGGCGATGAAGGCCGAGCAGCCGCGCATCTTCCTCGACGCGGTCACCGGCCCGCTGGCTTCGACCATCTTCAATGCCATGCCGAAACGCGCGCGCTGGATCGTCTATGGAAGGCTCGACGCCGAGCCGACGGTGATACGCGAGCCCGGCCAACTGATCTTCCAGCACAAACGCGTCGAAGGGTTCTGGCTGGCCGAATGGATGCGCCAGTTCCGCGACAGGCTGGGCCCGGCGGTGCTGGAAGCGCAGAAGCGCTTTTCCGATGGACGCTGGTCGACCGATGTCACCGCGGTCGTGCCGCTCGACGAAGCGATGGCGAGGCTGCCGGCCGAGCTCGCCAAGCCAAATGGAAAGGTGTTCATCAGGCCGTGAGGCAATCCGAGCGCCGATCGCAGCTGTTCAGACCAGACCAAAGCCTTGAACACAAAGCTGTGATCGACCCGACAGCGGCGGAAAAAAGCCTCTGTTGCGCCGTCATTGCCTCGCGCCGGTACAGCCACGTTCGGATGTTTTATCCCATTCGATGTGATATCTCGCCGGCGGTAAAAAACCAGGCGGCGATGGGAAAGCCGTCCTGGTCGGAATGCGGGGTGCGCTATGATGGTAACCAAGCCGGTTTTTGACCGTTTGGGGCTTTGCCTTTGGGGCGGGTCGTTTCTGCTTGTGCTTGGTCTGGCGCTATGGTCGCCCGATGCGCGTTCGGTGGTCCATATCTACAGGCATGGCAGTGAAGGTTTTCTGGATCGCCAACCGCTGTATCAGGTCGAAGTTGCCATGGGGTATCTATACGCTCCCGCCTTCGCCGTCCTCTATGTTCCCCTGCTGAAGCTCGGGCCCTATCTGGGCAATATTTTGTGGCACATGCTGGGCTTTTCGGTGCTGACCTTTGCCGCAATGCGTCAGGTGCGCAAGCTTGGCGGCCAGGAGCAGACATGGCTGCTGTCCTTGGGTCTTTTTCTTGCCTTGCCGGTGGCGCTGGCAGCGCTTCGCAATGGCCAGGCGACGATCCTGCTCACGGGGGCGTGCTGGTTCCTTACACTGTCGACACTCGAGGGGCGCCGGGCCGAAAGCTTCTTCTGGGCCATGCTTGCGATCATCGCCAAGCCGACCGCGATCATCATGCTGCTTCTGACGGGGGCGCTGCGTCCCCGGCTGATACCGGTGCTGGTGCTGGCGGTGCTGGTCGCGCTCGCGATGCCCTATGGCTTTGCGTCGAGCGACTACGTCAACGCGCAATATCATGATTTCTTCCGGCTTCTGACTTCGATGACGGTGGACCCGACCGGCCCCTTCGTTCCGGCCGACTTCACGGCGCCTTTCATGCGATTTGGCATCCCGATTTCCGAGTTTGACGCGACGATCGTGCGCGTCGTCGCGGGTTTGCTCACGCTTTGGCTGGTGCTCCAGCTCGATCGCAGGCTGGAGGCCAACATCAGCGGACTCGCCATCTTCCTCGCCGCGGCATTCTACATGTGCGTCTTCAATCCGCGGGTCGAGCAGAACACTTACGCCATGGTGGCGGTGCCTGCCGGTCTCTCCATCGCCTTGCTTTGGCGGGAGAAGGGAGCCGGGGCCATGTGCTGGTTCTTGGCGGCGTTCCTCTTCGTCACCGGACTGACCAGTGCCAACCTGCAACTGCACGATCTTTTCCACCCGTGGCTCCGGCCGATCAGCATCACCATAATTGGCTGCGTGCTCGTCGGCTGGTTCTGGACGCAAGACAGACAGAAGGCGCCTGCCGCCGGAGCCGTCGCGCATGGCTGAGATGCTCGACATCATCGCGCCGTTCTTCAACGAGGCCGAATCCGCCATCGCGTTTGTCGGGCTGCTCGACAAGCTGGAAGTGGCCGTGGCGGAGCGCTTCGGCATGACGGTCCGCAAGATACTCGTCGACGACGGCAGCCGCGACGGCAGCGCCGAGACGTTCGCGGCCGCGCTCTCCGGCTCCTGGGAGATCGTGCGGCTCAGCCGTAATTTCGGCAAGGAAGCGGCGGTGCTAGCCGGGCTCGATCATTCCCGTGGCGACATGGTCCTGATCATGGACTCGGACCTCCAGCATTCCATGGATATCAGCCTGAGGATGATCGGCGAGCTGGTCGAGCATCCGCAGATCGATGTCGTCTACGCGCAGAACGACCGGCGCGAGGGGAGCTGGCGGCGCAGCCAGCTGGCGCGGCTCTTCTACAGGCTGATCAACAGCAGCCAGCGCTTCGATATTCCCGAGAATGCCGGAGATTTCCGTGTCATGCGTGGCGCGGTGGCGCGTGCCTTGACCAGCGTGCGCGACAAGCGCCGCTTCAACAAGGGTCTGTTCGCCTGGGCCGGCTTCCGCCAGAAGGCTGTGCTTTACTCGCCGGAAAACCGCGGCGGCGGCACGTCGAAATGGACAAGGTTCAACCTGATCGCGTTCTCGCTTGAAGGGTTCACCTCGTTTTCCGTGATCCCGCTGCGCGTCATCAGCCTCATCGGATTGCTCGCGGCATTCGCAGGCCTGGCCTATGGCGTGAAGGTGCTGTTCGAAGTGCTGTTCTACGGCATCGCCGTGCCTGGCTACCCCAGCATCATGGTCGCCGTCGTGCTTTTTGGAGGCCTCAACCTGGCGCTGCTCGGCCTGATCGGCGAGTATGTCTGGGTCACGCTCAGCGAAAGCAAGGACCGGCCCGTCTATATCGTGCGCGACGTGCTGCATGGCAATGCCGCCGAGCAGGTCGCTCCCGGCAAATGACCCGGCCGATCCGCCTGATCGCCGATGATTACGGGCTTGCGCCGGGGGTATCGAGCGCGATCCTCGACCTCATCGAGCGCGGCCGCCTGACCGGGACCAGTTGCATGACCGGGTTTGCCGAATGGGAAGAGGCGGCGGCGCGCATCAGGCCGTTGCGTCAACAGGCCGCCATCGGGCTGCACCTGACCCTCACCGATCAGACCGCCGCAACCGGCTCGTCCAGCCTGGCGCCAGACGGCAAATTGCCTGGGCTCGCCTCTCTTGCGCTGCCCGTGCGGCGCGGGCGCATCGACGAGCGGGACGTTCATGCCGAGCTCGACGCCCAGTACGACCGCTTCACCGAAGCGCTGGCCGGCCCGCCCGATCACATCGACGGGCACCAGCACGTGCATTTTCTTCCCGTGGTACGGAATTGGTTGCTCGCCCGGTTTGGGGAGAGCGCACACAAGCCGGCGCTGCGCGGCGCGCCCAGCCTTGGCGGCCTGGACGCGGCGGCAAAGATCGCGGCGATCGCCACGCTGGCCGCGGGTTTCAACAGGTCGATGCAGCGGGCCGGCTTTAATGTGATGACGCCGCTCTGCGGCATCTATGACTGGCGGCAGCCGCAAAAATTCGCTCCGACGCTGCGCGCGGCGGTCGACACCTTGCCCGAACAAGGGGTGTTCATGTGTCATCCGGGTCAAGTCGATGACATTTTACGGGCGCGAGACCCGATGCAGGGCGCGCGTGAGGTCGAGTTCACGATTCTCAGTTCTGAGGATTTCGGCGCCAGCCTCGAACGGGCCGGAGTGCGCGTCATGGACGGCAAAGCATGAGCGCCGGTCAGCCGCGGCGTTCGACCGGCAACAAGATCGTCCGCTTCGCCTTGGTCGGGCTGGTCAACACCGGCATCGATCTCACCGCATTCTTCCTGTTGCTCAAGCTCGTGGTGCCGGCTCTGGCCGCCAATGTCGGTGCCTGGTTCGTCGCGGTGCTCTTCTCCTTCGTAGCGAACCGCTTCTGGTCGTTCGAGCGGGACCCGGACATCCGGCTGCATCGGTCCTTCCTGCGTTTCGTCTCGCTCGGGGCGCTGATTTCGCTCGGTGTTTCGAGCCTGTCGATCGCTGTACTGGCGGGGGTTGTCGGCGTCTGGCCGGCCAAGATCGTCGGCGTCATCGTGGCCGCCGTCCTGAATTTCCTGGCGGCGCGCTGGTCGATCGAGGGCAGGATCGTAAAGTAGCTGCTCGGCCGGCTCCGCGTTGATATAGGCGGCTTGGAGTCGGATTCAGATTTCAGGTCTGTCCGACCTGAAATCATTCGGCTCTATCGCAAGCTCTCCAGGTCTCGCATGCGCTTGGCGCCGGCGGCTTCCAATTGCCTCGTCACGGCGGCGATCAGCGTTTCTGCGACGACGAAGAGTGCGGCGGACGAATCCCACGCCGAGGGCACGGCGGTGCGCCCGGCGATCACGTGGCGGGCGAAGCGGGCGATCGGCGAAAGCCACTGGTCGGTAAAGAGAATGATCTGCACGCCGCGGTGGTGAGCCTTCTCGGCAAAGCGCACGAGACTTTCCTGATAGCGGCGGATGTCGAAGATCACCAGGACGTCGCGCTTGCCCATGTCGATCAGCCGGTCGCGCCAGATGCTCTCCTGGCCGGCGAGGTGATAGACATCCGGCTGGATGATGGCCAGGTGAGCGGCCATGTAGCGCGCCAGCGGATCGGTGAAACGGCCGCCGATGAGGAAGGTCTTGCCGCGCCGCTCGGCAAGTCTCGTGGCAATGTCTGCCAGCTGTCTGTCGGTGAGGTGCCGGAAGGTCTCGCGCATGTTGTCGAGCGTTGCCTCAAGCATCGGCGAGACGGCGCCGCCGGCCGAGCTTGGATCGAGCGTGCGCGAAGCGGGCGACTGCAATTGCGCCGCCAGCTCATCCTGCAGCGCCGACTGGAATTCAGGGTAGTTCTGGAAGCCGAGCCTGGCGACGAAGCGCAGGATCGTCGGCGAGGACACACCGGCTGCGGCCGAGAATTCGGCGACCGTCTTCAGCCCGGTCAAGGGATAGTTGGCAATCAGCGTCTGGGCGGCGCGGCGCTCGCCGGCCGGCATCGTCCCGATGCGGTCCGAGATCAGTTCGGCAATGCTGGAAATCATGGTTTTCCCCCGCCCGTTGGCCGCCCGCCGCCGTTTTCCCGAATTCGCGTTTGACAAAGCCGGTCAAACTGTATGAAATCATTCACAGGGACGCAATGAGACAAAATACGTAACATACGATACAGCGCTCCCCAGGGGACGGCAGTATGGAGAGAGCACGGCCCGCCAGCCTTGCACCGTCTGAAACCGTGAGGGTGACGAACCCCGGCGGCTCAAGCCCCTTTGTCTTCACCTGCGACCATGCCTCCAACGTCCTCCCCGCCGAGTTCGGGACGCTCGGCCTGCCGGCCGAGGACCTTTCGCGCCACATCGCCTGGGACCCCGGCGCGCTTCCCGTCGCCCGCCGCATGGCCGAGACGCTCGATGCCACCTTGATCGAGACCCGCGTGTCGCGGCTCGTCATCGATTGCAACCGGCCGCTCGACGCGCCGGACCTCGTGCCGCCGATTAGCGAGACGACGGCCATCCCGGGCAACACAGATCTTTCCGACAAGCAGCGCGCCGCGCGCGTCGACCTTGCCTGGCGCCCGTTCCACGACACAATCGCCCAGATCATCGACGAGCGGCTGGCGCGCGGCCAGGAGACGCGGCTGGTGTCGGTGCACTCCTTCACGCCGGTCTACAAGGGCAAGAGCCGGCCATGGCATATAGGCATCATCCATGACGAGGATCGCCGGTTGGCGGCGCCGCTGATATCGGCGCTGCAGCGGCTCTCCGGCGTCACCGTCGGCGTCAACGAACCCTATTCGCCGGCCGACCGCGTCTATTTCACGCTGGAACGGCACGCGCGTTCGCGCGGCCTTGCCTGCGCGATGATCGAAATCCGCAACGACGAAATCTCCGGCGAGACCGGGCAGCGGAAATGGGCGGACCTGCTCACCGGCATATTCTCGAATCTGGAGCCTGACGAGGCCAGGGGCTCCCGACAACGCGCAATGGGAAAGTCAGTAGGAACGGCCAGCCAAGAACGATAGGGGAACTCCAACATGACAACAGACCACGCAGAGAAATCGGAGGATGTAAAAATCCTTCACAGCATGGGCTATGCCCAGGAATTGGCTCGCCGCATGAGCGGCTTCTCCAACTTCGCCATTTCCTTCTCGATCATTTGCATCCTGGCGGGCGGCATCACGTCGTTCCCGCTGGCCATGGGCACCGGCAGCGGTTTCGAAGCGACCATCGGCTGGGTTATAGGCGGTCTGTTCGCTCTTGTGGTCGCGGCTTCGCTCGGCCAGATCGGTTCGGCCTATCCGACCGCCGGCGGGCTTTACCATTGGTCGTCGATCTTGGGCGGGCGCGGCTGGGGCTGGGCGACGGCCTGGATCAATCTGCTCGGCCTGATCTTCGTCGTCGCTTCGGTCAATGTCGGCGTCTACCTGTTGTTTTCCGGGCTCGTCGCGGGACCGATCCTTGGCCTCGACACATCGACCTGGGGTTTCTGGCAACAGACGACGGCGGTTGTCATCATCACCGTCACCCAAGGCCTGTTCAACCACCTCGGCATCAAGACGACGACGATGTTGACCGACTTTTCAGGTTACCTCATCCTCGTTGTTGCGGTCGTGCTGACGCTGACCTTCCTGATCTGGGGCGCGCATGGCTTCGAGCTGTCGCGGTTCACGACCTTCGTCAACACGACCGGCGATCCCGGCGGCGGCTATGTTCCGACAGCCCGCACGGCGTTCGTGGCCTTCCTGATCGGCCTGCTTTACCCGCTTTACACGATCACCGGCTTTGACGCCTCCGCGCACACTGCCGAGGAGACGCACAATGCCCGCGTCGCAGTGCCCAGGGGCATGATCCACGCGGTTCTGTGGTCTCTCGTCTTCGGTTTCGTCATGGCGGTCTCCTTCGTTGTCGCGAGTCCCGATCTCGTGGCGACAGCCAAGGACGGCGGCAATGCCTGGTTCAACCTCTTCAACAACCTGCCCGCGCCGACCTGGCTGAAGGATCTGCTCGGCATCTGCATCGTGGTGTCGAATTATCTGTGCGCGCTGGCCGGACTCACGTCGACCTCGCGTATGATCTTCGCCTTCTCGCGTGACGGAGGTCTGCCGGGGTCGTCTTTGTGGAAGCAGGTTTCGCCGACCTGGCGCACGCCCGTTCCGGCCATCTGGCTCGGCGTCGTGCTGTCGATCGCGGCCACGCTCTATTCGCCGGCCTTCGCGGCGTTGGCAGCAGGCTGCGCTCTCTTCCTCTACGTCTCCTATGCGATGCCGGTGGCGGCTGGCTTGCTTGCGGAAGGCAAGACCTGGACGGAGTTCGGCCCGTTCCGTCTCGGCGTATGGTCAAAGCCTTTCGCCATCGTCACCGTGCTCGGCGTTCTGGTGCTGATGTATGCCGGCATCCAGCCGCCCTTCGACATCCTGATCAACTATGCCATCGGTTTGATCATTCTGCTGGTGGTTCTGTGGTTCGGTATCGAATCGCGGCGCTTCAAGGGGCCGCCGATCGGTGCAGACATTGCTCGTCGCGCGGCGGAGATCGCGGCCGCGGAAAAAGCAGTCGGCCAGACAGCGGGCTAACGGCAAACACAATATCGCCCGGTCGGCTCAGGTCGATCGGGCATCAAGGCGCAGGACCGGCCAGCCAAGAACCATAGGGGAATTCCAAATGACGACACCGGGTTATACAGACGTCGACAAGGCGGAGGACGTGAAAGCCCTCCACAGCATGGGCTATGCCCAGGAACTGGAGCGGCGGCTCAGCCGCTTCTCGAATTTCGCGGTTTCCTTCTCGATTATCTGCATCCTGTCCGGCGGCATCAATTCGCTGGCCCAGGCAACGTCGGGCGCCGGCGGCATCGGCATCGGCATCGGCTGGCTGGTCGGCTGTTTCGTGTCGCTCACCTTCGCGGTTGCCATGTCGCAGATCAGCTCGGCCTATCCGACGGCCGGCGGCCTCTATCACTGGGGCTCGATCCTCGGCAATCGCGGCACCGGCTGGGTGACGGCATGGCTCAACCTGCTTGGCCTGATCACCGTGCTGGGAGCCATTAATGTCGGCACCTGGACCTTCTTCGTCGGCGCCTTCGGACCGGCTCTCGGCATCGAGGGCACGCTGACCAACCAGATGATCTTCCTGGTCGTCATCACCGGCGCCCAGGCGCTGATCAACCATCTCGGCATCAAGCTGACAGCGAAACTGACCGATTTCTCGGGCTATCTCATCTTCTTCGGCTCGATCCTGATCGCAGTGGTCTGCCTGCTTTCGGCCGAGACCTGGGATTTCAGCCGCCTCTTCACCTTCCATAACTACTCCGGCGACGCCGGCGGCGGTGTGTGGCCATCGGTTTCGAACGCCTGGGTGTTCGCGCTCGGCCTCCTGCTGCCGATCTACACGATCACCGGCTATGACGCCTCGGCGCATACGTCGGAAGAGACCATCAAGGCGGCCTCTTCGGTGCCGCGCGCGATGGTGATGTCGGTCGTCTGGTCGGCGCTGTTCGGCTACCTGTTCCTGGCTGCCTTCGTGCTGATGATCCCGAACATGGACGACGCCGCCAAGCAGGGCTGGAACGTGTTCTTCTGGGCTTTCGACCAGCGCGTCAGCCCCGGCCTCAAGGAGTTCGTCTACCTCGTGGTGTTCATCGCGCAACTGCTGTGCGGTCTTGCCACCGTCACCTCGGCCTCGCGCATGATCTTCGCCTTCTCGCGTGACGGCGGCCTGCCGGGCTCGGCAGCGCTTGCCAAGGTCAGCCCGACCTACCGCACGCCGGTGGCGGCGATCTGGACGGCCTCGATCCTGTCGGTGCTGTTCGTGTGGGGTTCGACCCTGGTTTCGGTCGCCGGCACCTCGGCCTATACGATCGTTGTGTCCTGCACGGTCATCTTCCTGTTTCTGTCCTTCATTGTGCCTATCGTGCTCGGCATGATGGCCTGGGGAACGCCGAAGTGGGACAAGATGGGCCCGTGGAACATGGGGCGCGCCGTGTTCATGCTGTTCGGCGTTCTCTCGATCGTGTCGATGATGCTGATCTTCGTCATCGGCATCCAGCCGCCGAACGACTGGGCGCTCTACATAACCGTCAGTTTCTTCATCCTGACGGCGATCGTCTGGTTCGCCTTCGAGCGCAACCGCTTCCAAGGCCCGCCGCTTGGCGACATCATCGCGGCGCGCCAGGCAGCGATCAAGGCGGCCGAACAGGCGGTCGGCGAGACCGGCCACTGATACTTCGCTTCATGACCATGGCCGGCGCAACGCCGGCCATGGTTTGTTCTCCCTTTCAATCGACAAGCGCTGGAGTGCCAAAGGAATGGCCGGGAATTTTTCGTTCGATCAGTTGAAGAAAGCGGTCTCTAACGGCGAGATCGACACGGTGCTGGCCTGCATCGTCGATATGCAGGGCCGGCTCTCGGGCAAACGCTTCCTGGCTCAGTATTTCGTCGATTCCGCGCATGGCGAGACGCATGGCTGCAACTATCTCTTGGCCTGCGACATCGATATGGAGCCGGTGCCGGGCTACAAAGCGGCGAGCTGGTCAAAGGGCTATGGCGACTTCGTCATGAAGCCGGACCTGTCGACGCTGCGGCGCATTCCCTGGCTGGAGAAGACGGCGCTGGTCATCTGCGACGTGCTCGACCATCACGACCATGAGGATTTGGCACACTCACCCCGCGCGATCCTGAAGAAGCAGGTCAAGCGCCTGCAGGAGCGCGGCTATATCGGCTATTTCGCCTCCGAGCTCGAATTCTATTTGTTCAGCGAAACCTACGATTCCGCGCGCAAGAAGCACTGGCAGGGGCTCGACAGCGCCTCGCCCTATATCGGCGACTACCAGATCGGCATCACCAGCAAGGAAGAGGGCGTCATGCGCCGGCTTCGCAACGAGATGGAAGCCGCCGGCATTCCGATCGAGAATTCCAAGGGCGAGTGGGGTCCCGGCCAGGAAGAGATCAACGTGCGCTATGCCGAAGCGCTCGAGATGGCCGACCGCCACGTCATCCTGAAGAACGGCGCCAAGGAGATCGCCGATTCCGAGGGCAAGGCGATCTCCTTCATGGCAAAGTACAATTACGGGCTGGCCGGCAATTCCAGCCATATCCACAATTCGCTGTGGAGCGCGGACGGCAAGACGCCGCTGTTCTTCGACAAGACGGCCGACTGGACGCTGTCGAGCCTCGGCCAACAATGGGCGGCCGGGCAGCTCAAATACGCCAAGGAATTCACCTGGTTCCTGGCGCCCTACATCAACTCCTATAAGCGCTTCCAGGCCGGCACCTTCGCGCCGACCAAGATCATGTGGAGCGAAGACAACCGCACCGCCGGCTTCCGGCTGTGCGGCGAAGGCACCAAGGGCATCCGCATGGAATGCCGCATCGGCGGCGCCGATCTCAATCCGTATCTCGCCTTCGCCGCCCTGATCGCGTCCGGCCTTGCCGGCATCGACGAGAAGCTGGAGCTGCAGAAGCCGTTCGTCGGCGACGCCTATCAGGCCTCGCGTCTGCCCGAGATCCCGAAGACGCTGCGCGACGCCACCGAGACACTTTCGAAGTCGAAGATGCTGAAGCAGGCCTTCGGCGACGACGTGATCGAGCACTATGTGCACACCGCCCGCTGGGAGCAGTTCGAATATGACCGCCGCATCACGGATTGGGAGCTGCACAGGGGCTTTGAGAGGTACTAGGAGGCTGGGTTAGCGTCGGCGCCGCCCTCACCCTTACCCTTCCCCCGTGAAGAACGGGGAGAGGGGGTCGCCCGCGCAGGAGCTTCTCCCTTCTCTCCGTCACTATACGGGGAGAAGGTGCCGGCAGGCGCATGAGGGGCGGCGCCAAGCCAAGTGATTTTCGATTGTTGTAAAACTGCGAGGAAGAAATGACCGAAACGGTCAAACTCAAATCCCCCATCGACGGCTCGATCTATGCCGAGCGGCCGGTCGCGAGTGATCAGGCGATCAACGCGGCGGTCGAACGCGCCAGGGCGGCGCAAGAAAAATGGGGCGAGACGCCGGTCGTCGAGCGCGGCAAATACGTGTTGGCAATGCTGGAAGCCCTGGTTGCGATGACTGACGAGATCGTGCCCGAGATCGCCTGGCAGATGGGTCGGCCGGTGCGTTATGGCGGCGAGTTCGGCGGCGTCAAGGAACGCACCAACTATATGGTCGAGATCGCCGAAGCCGCGCTGAAGCCGGTGCTGGCCTCCAACCCGAAGGACGGCTTCCGCCGCTATGTGAAGAAGGTGCCGCTCGGGGTCGTGCTGGTGATCGCGCCTTGGAACTATCCGTATCTCACCGCGGTCAATACGATCGTGCCGGCGTTGATGGCGGGCAGTGCCGTTATCCTAAAGCATGCCGCGCAGACGTTGCTGGTCGGCGAGCGCTTCCAGCAGGCTTTCGACAAGGCCGGCCTGCCAAAGGGGCTGTTCCAGAACCTGGTCATGAACCACGCCCAGACCGAGAAGCTGCTCGGCTCCGGCAAGATCGACCATGCCAATTTCACCGGCTCGGTCGGCGGCGGCCGCGCCATCGAGAAGGCCGCGGCCGGCACCTTCATGACGCTCGGCCTCGAGCTCGGCGGCAAGGACCCCGCCTATGTGTTGCCCGACGCCAAGATGGATCATGCGGTCGCCAATCTGGTCGACGGCGCTTTCTTCAATTCCGGCCAGTGCTGCTGCGGCATCGAGCGCGTCTATGTGCACGAAAAGGTCTATGACGAGTTCGTCGAGGGTTTTGTCGCAGAGACCAGGAATTATGTCGTCGGCAATCCGCTGGAGCAGGCGACGACCATGGGACCGATGGCGCAGGCGCGTTTCGCCGATCTGATCCGCGAGCAAAAGGCCGAGGCGCTGCGCAAGGGCGCCAAGGCGCACATCGGCACGAAGGTCGAGAACGACAGGCCAGGCTCGCCCTATCTGGCGCCGGAAGTGCTGACCGGGGTGGACCACCAGATGAGCGTCATGCGCGAGGAAAGTTTTGGGCCGATCGTCGGCATCATGAAGGTGCGCAATGACGAGGAGGCGATCGCGCTGATGAACGACAGCCCCTACGGACTGACGGCGTCGATCTGGACGCGCGACACGGAGCGCGCGGTGGCCATCGGCGACCGCGTCGAGACCGGCACGGTGTTCATGAACCGCTGCGACTATCTCGACCCGGCGCTGGTCTGGACCGGCGTCAAGGACACCGGCAAGGGCGCCGCGCTCTCGGCCATCGGCTATGACAATCTGACCCGGCCGAAATCCTATCACCTGCGCGAAGCAATCTGACTTTTTGAAAGACAAGACATGTCCAAGCTGATCTCCAAATGGAACTACCCCACCACCGTCCGTTTCGGCGCCGGACGTATCAAGGAACTGCCGGACGTGCTGGCTGCCGCGGGCATCAAGCGCCCGCTCTTCGTCACCGACCCGGGCCTGGCAAAACTCCCGGTCGTCGCATCGACGCTGAAGATCCTTGACGACGCCAAGGTCCCTTACGGCGTTTTTTCGGAGGTGAAGCCGAACCCGGTCGAGTCCAACCTCACCGCCGGCATCGCCGTGTTCAAGAAGGGCAAGCATGACGGCGTCATCGCCTTCGGCGGCGGCTCGGCGCTCGACCTCGGCAAGCTGATCGCCTTCCAGGCCGGGCAAACGCGCCCAGTATGGGATTTCGAGGATGTCGGCGACTGGTGGACCAGGGCCAATTCGGACGCGATCGCGCCGATCATCGCGGTGCCGACCACGGCGGGAACCGGCTCCGAGGTCGGCCGCGCCGGCGTCATCACCAATGAGGAGACCCACACCAAGAAGGTCATCTTCCATCCGAAGCTTCTGCCGGCGATCGTCATTGCCGATCCGGAGCTGTCGGTCGGCATGCCGGCCTTCATCACTGCCGGCACCGGCATGGACGCGCTTGCGCATTGCCTGGAGGCCTATTGCGCGCCGGGCTACCACCCGATGGCCGACGGCATCGCGGTGGAAGGCATCCGTCTGGTGTTCGAGAACCTGCCCAAGGCCTTTGCCAACGGCAAGGATCTGGTCGCCCGCGCCCATATGATGAGCGCCGCCGCCATGGGCGCCGCCGCCTTCCAGAAGGGGCTGGGCGCAATCCATTCGCTGTCGCACCCGATCGGCGCGCTCTACGACACCCATCATGGCATGACCAATGCCGTGTTCATGCCTTATGTGCTGGCCTTCAACCGCGAGGCGATCGACGAGCGTATCGCCAGGCTCGCCGCCTATTGCGGCATCAAGGGCGGCTTCGACGGCTTCGCCAAGGCGATCGTCAAGCTGCGCAAGGAGCTCAAGGTGCCGCATGCGTTGCCCGGCCTGATCAAGGGCCTCGACATGGACAAGAAGCGCAAGACGCTGATCGCCGACATGGCGGTAGTCGACCCGACCGCCGGCGGCAACCCGGTCAAGCTCACCAAGAAGGCGGCGCTGACGCTGCTCGAAAATGCGATCGCCGGCTCCGTCTGAGAGCCGGCTTTCAATGCCGAAGAGTTGACTGAAGAGGCGTTCCAAAGGGGAAGGGAGAGGGCAAAGGGCAAGGTGAATAACCATTAGCCGGAAAATTAAGCGCGGGCTAATTGCTACAGTCCGTTAAAAAGAGTTAACTTTTTTTGCCGCGGGGATCGGGTTTCAAAAAGCCTTCATCCGGCTGTCACACGAAAACGATACCCGCATCGCAGGCGCTTAAACGCGCCAGTTCAACGGAGAGAACACATGTTCAAGTTCACGGGGAAAGTGCTTTCCCTCTCGGCCGCGGCGCTCTTTGCGTCGACGGTGATTTCGTCCGCGGATTCGCTGGACGATCTCGTCAAGGCCGCGAAGGCTGAAGGCCAGCTCACCACCATCGCGCTTCCGCATGACTGGTGTGGCTACGGGGCAGTGATCGACGGTTTCAAGGCTAAGTATCCGGGGATCACCATCAACGAGCTCAATCCCGACGCCGGCTCGGGCGACGAGGTCGAGGCGATCAAGGCCAACAAGGACAACAAGGGCCCGCAGGCGCCCGACGTCATCGACGTCGGCCTGTCCTTCGGCCCGACCGCCAAGGCCGACGGCCTGCTGATGCCTTACAAGGTGTCGACCTGGGACTCGATCCCGGACAGCGCCAAGGATGCCGATGGTGCCTGGTATGGCGATTATTACGGCGTGCTGTCGTTCATGGTGAACAAGGACCTGGTCAAGGAATCGCCGACCGACTGGGCCGACCTGCAGAAGCCGGAATTCGCCAATTCGGTCGCGCTCGCCGGTGACCCGCGCGCGTCGAACCAGGCCATCCAGGCGGTCTATGCCTCCGGCCTGTCGTCGGGTGCCGCCGCTGGCGAAGCTGCCGGGAAAGCCGGCCTCGAGTTCTTCAAGAAGCTCAACGCCGCCGGCAACTTCGTTCCGGTCGTCGGCAAGCCGGCGACGCTGGCCCAGGGCCAGACGCCGATCCTGATCAACTGGGACTACAACGCGCTCGCCGGCCGCGACACGCTGAAGGGCAACCCGCCCGTCGACGTGATCGTGCCGAAGACCGGCGTCGTCGCCGGCGTCTATGTGCAGGCGATCAGCGCCTTCGCGCCGCATCCGAATGCCGCGAAGCTGTGGATGGAATACCTCTATTCCGACGAAGGCCAGATCGGCTGGCTGAAGGGCTATTGCCACCCGATCCGTTTCAACGATCTCGCCAAGAACGGCAAGATCCCGGCGGACGTGCTGGCCAAGCTGCCGCCGGCTGAGTCCTATGCCTCGGCGGCTTTCCCGACGCTCGACGAGCAGGGCAAGGCCAAGGAAGCCATCAGCAAGAACTGGGACGCCACTGTCGGCGCCAACGTCAAGTAAGACTTGAAATGCACCGGGCGGCCGTCTGGCCGCCCGGCTTTCCCTCGAAGACGGTGCCGGGCACATGACCGATCTATCGCTTTCAAATCAGTCTATTGCCACCAAGCCCGCGCCGCCGACCGAAGCGACTGCTTTCCGCCTGCCGACGCAATGGATCGGCGTGGCGCCGTTCTTCGTCTTCGCCCTTATGTTCCTGATCATGCCGACGCTTTATCTCGTCATCGGCGCGTTTCAGACCGGGGAAGGCGGGTTTACGCTCGACAACGTCCTGCAGTTGGTCAGCGATCCTTCGATCGCCAATTCCTATTGGGTTTCGATCAAGATCAGCTTCTGGTCGGCCATCGTCGGCGCTTTTGCCGGACTGGCGATTGCCGTGGCCATCGTGCGCGGCGGCCTGCCCAGCTGGGTTCGCTCCGCGACGCTGACCTTCTCGGGCGTCGCCTCGAATTTTGCCGGCTTGCCGCTTGCCTTTGCGTTCATCGCAACGCTCGGCCGCGTCGGCATCGTGACGGTGCTGCTGCGCGACATATTCAACCTCAACATCTATGCCCTGGGGTTCAATTTCCTGACCACGTGGGGGCTGATCGTCGTCTATCTCTTCTTTCAGATCCCGCTGATGGTGGTGATCATCGTGCCGGCGATCGACGGCTTGAAGAAGGAATGGAACGAGGCGGCCGCCACGCTTGGCGCCACCCAGTGGCAGTACTGGCGCATGGTGGTGATACCGGTGCTGTTTCCGAGTTTCCTCGGCACCGTTATCCTTCTGTTCGCCAACGCCTTCGGCGCCATCGCAACGGCCTATGCGTTCGCCGGCCCGCAGCTCAACATCGTTCCCATCAAGCTCTATTCGCAGATCAACGGCGACGTGCTGCACAACCCGCAACTCGGTTACGCGATCGCCTTCGGCATGATCGTCATCACCGGACTGGCGAATGTCTTCTACATCTGGTTCCGGACCCGTTCCGAGAGGTGGCTGAAATGAAGTCGGGCAAATTCTGGGCCTGGGTCGTCTTCGGTATTGGCACGGCCTATTTCTTCATTCCGCTGCTGGCAACGTTCGAGTTTTCGTTGCGCATGCGGCGCGGCGTCCATTCCTTCGACGCCTATCAAGTCGTGCTCGGCGATCCGCGCTTCCAAGCGACGTTCCTGTATTCGGTGGTCGCCGCGATCTTCACCATCATTCTCGGCGTGCTGATCGTGGTGCCGGCCGCCTACTGGATCCGTCTCCGATTGCCTCAAATCAGGCCGATCGTCGAATTCATCACGCTGCTGCCGCTGGTCATTCCGGCGATCGTCATCGTCTTCGGCTATATCCGTATGTATGGCTCGAATTCGCCGCTGCCGTTCCTGGCCAGCGATCTCGGCGCCAGCGCCTTGCTGGTGATCGGCTATGCGACGCTGGCGCTACCCTACATGTACCGCGCCGTCGACACCGGCCTTCGTACCATCGATGTCAGAACGCTGACGGAAGCAGCCCAAATCCTCGGCGCCGGCTGGGGCACGATCATCACCCGCGTCATCCTGCCCAATGTGCTGATCGCGGTGCTGTCGGGTGCCTTCCTGACCTTCGCCATCGTCATCGGCGAATTCACCATGGCAAGCCTGCTCAATCGGCCGGCATTCGGCCCTTACCTGCAGAATATCGGCGCCAATCGTGCCTATGAGCCGGCTGCACTTGCGATCATCGCCTTCGTCATCACCTGGGGCTGCATGTCGCTGATCCAGATCCTGTCCCGCTTCGCGCCGAAATCGGCGAACCGCCCAAATTGATCGAGAGAACCACGCCATGGCCGACCCATTCCTCTCCATCCAGCACGTTCGAAAATCCTTCGGTGCCACCACCGTGGTGGAGGACTTCAATCTCGACGTCGAGCCGGGCGAATTCGTCTCCTTCCTGGGGCCGTCCGGCTGCGGCAAAACCACGGTGTTGCGTATGGTCGCCGGCTTCGAGGAGCCCTCGGCCGGCAAGATCGTCGTCGGCGGCAAGGACATAACCAGGCTGAAGCCCAATCAGCGCAATGTCGGCATGGTGTTCCAGGCCTACGCGCTGTTCCCGAACCTGACGGTGGCGCAGAACATCGCCTTCGGGTTGAAGGTCGGTGGCATGCCGAAGGCCGATGCCGACAGGCGGGTCGCCGAGATGCTCGATATCATCAAGCTGCCGCAGATGGCCGACCGCTATCCCTACCAGCTTTCCGGCGGCCAGCAGCAGCGCATCGCGCTCGCGCGGGCGATTGCGCCGAAGCCGAAGCTGCTTCTGCTCGACGAGCCGCTGTCGGCGCTCGACGCCAAGGTGCGCGTGTCGCTGCGCGAGGAAATCCGCTCGATCCAGAAGAAGCTCGGCATCACCACCATCTTCGTCACGCATGACCAGGAAGAGGCGCTGTCGATCTCCGACCGCATCGCGGTGATGTATGGCGGCAGGGCCGAGCAGGTGGGCACGCCGTTCGAGATCTACAATCGGCCGGCGACCAAATTCGTCGCCAATTTCGTCGGCACGCTCAACGTGCTGGAGGGCAAGGTCACCGACGCCGCTTCCGGCAAGGTGCAAGTCAACTCGCAGGAAGTCTCGCTGAAAGGCAAGCTCAACGGTTCGAAGTCAGGCGACACGCTGTCGCTGGCGCTGCGGCCTGAAGCCATCTCGCTGGGGCGCCAGCCCGGCCACGACACCAGCCTGTCGGGCGAAATCGCCGAAGTGCATTTCCTTGGCTCAGTCATCCGCGTGCGCGTCGGCATCGGCGGCAACACGGTATCGCTCGATACCTTCAACAACTCGGCGACACCGCCCCCTGCCGTAGGCGACAAGGCGGACATCTCCTTCTCATCGGGCGACATGCTGGTTCTGCATTGACGGCTCTGGCCCGTCCTGATGCCGATAAGACATGCCAGACGGTTCTCGGTGATATACGGCCGTCATCGGCATGTCCTGCGAGCACCCCTATGAGGCGGCGCGGGTTTGCCGGATAAATCAACAGTATCCTGTCTCCGGGTACTGACAAGCTTCGCGCTTCGCCGCTACGATGAGCCATGGCGCTGTTCGAACTCACCCTTGTCCTGCTGCTCATCGCCGTCGCGCTGACGGCGGTATCGCGATGGCTGGAGGTACCTTACCCGTCGCTGCTGGCGCTTGCCGGCGTTGGGCTTGCCTTCGTGCCGGGCGCGCCGATGATCGAGATCGATCCGGAACTGGCGCTGGCGCTGTTCATCGCGCCGGTGCTGCTCGATGCCGCCTATGACACTTCACTGCGCGACCTGAAGCGCTACCGGCTGTCGCTTGCCCTGCTGGCGCTTGGCGCGGTCGTCTTCACCGCGGTGGTCGTTGCCTTTGTCGGCTGGAAGATGGCCGGGCTGCCGATCGCGGCGGCGATCGCGCTCGGCGCCATCGTCGCGCCGCCGGACGCAGTCGCCGCAAGCGCGGTGCTCAATCAGTTCAAGGTGCCGCACCGTCTGACTGCGATCCTGCAGGGCGAGAGCCTGCTCAACGATGCTACGGCGCTGCTGATCTACCGGATATCGGTTTCAGCCGCCATCGGCACACTCATGCTCAAAGACGCAGTGCCCGTCATCCTGCTTGCAACGGTCGGCAGCGTTATCGCCGGCTATCTGTTCGGCCGAGTGTCGCGGCTCACGCTGACACGCATCGAGGACGCGGCAAGCAGCACCGTGGTGCAGTTCGCCGGAACTTTCGCCGTCTGGATCATTGCCGACAAGCTCGGCCTCTCCGCCATCATCACCATCGTCGTCTATGCCATCACCATCGCGCGCACCACGCCGCGCCGCATGTCGGCCAGACGCCGCGTCAGCGCCTATTCGGTCTGGGAATCGGCGGTGTTCGTGCTCAACGTGCTGGCGTTCGTGCTGATGGGCCTGCAGGCACGGTCGATCATCGGCCGGCTGGCCGACGATGGGCAGGGCAAGGCATTCGTCTTCGCCGCGACGGTTCTTACCGTCGTCATCGTGGCGCGCCTCGTCTGGGTGGCGGGGTATGTCGCGATCATCCGATGGTTTGCCCGCAACGACAGCGAGGAAGAAAAGCAGGATGCGCCGACATTTGCCGGTGCCGCGCTTGTCGGCTGGTGCGGCATGCGCGGGCTGGTGACGCTGGTCGCCGCCATTGCCTTGCCGGCCGGCTTTCCCGGGCGTGACCCGATTGTGCTTGCCGCTTTCGCGGTCGTGCTCGGCACGCTGGTGCTGCAAGGCATGAGCCTGAAGGTTCTGCTGCGCTGGCTCAATTTCCCGCGCGATACGACGATCGATCGCGAGGTGGCCGAAGCGCGCGTCGCCATCATGCAGGCCGCGCTCGATGTGCTGAGCCGCAAGACCTCGTCGGCTGCCGCCGTCGTGCGCGAGCAGTACGAGGCGCAGCGGCGGATCGCCGAAAATCCCGACGACGCGCAGGCCGCGACGGAATACGACCGGTTGCGCCTCTACGCCATCAAGCGGCAGCGCGACACGCTGGAGGAACTGCGCAGCAACGGCACGATTGGCGACGAAGCCTATCACCGGCTGGAGGAGGAGATCGACTGGTCGGAACTTGCCGCGTCGCCCGCCGGAAGCTTCCAGCCGCTGACGACTTATTAGAGCGCCGGTTCGCCGATTTGCACTGGACTATTCCGCTTGCCCCGCCGGTCCATTGCAACGCAAGGGGCGGGGCGTTACTGCGATCACCAGAAGTGAGCCGGTTAATCAATGAAGCTGATCAGCTACAATATCCAGTATGGCTACGGCAGCGACGGGCGCTACGATCTCAGCCGCTGCGCCAGGCTGGTGGACGGCGCCGACATCGTCGCGCTGCAGGAGGTGGAGCGGCATTGGCAACGCAGCAACGAGGACGACCAGCCCGAGATCCTGTCCAGCTTGCTGCCCGGCTATTACTGGGCTTACGGCCCGGCCTTCGACATGGATGCCAGCGAGAAGCGTGATGGCCGCGTCGTCAACCGCCGGCGGCAATTCGGCACGATGGTGCTGTCGAAGCTGCCGATCGTCTGGTCGCGGCTGCACACTTTGCCGCAGCGGCGGACGCTGAGGCCGCTCAACACCCGCAATGCGGCGCTCGAATGCATGATCCGCACGCCGGCGGGACCGTTGCGGGTGCTTTCGTTGCATCTGGCGCATATCGCGGCTGAAGAGCGGCTGGAGCAGATCGACTACCTGCTTGCCGAACATCGCCGCGCGCCGTCCGACGGCGGCCCCTGGAGCGGCGTCGACGACGAGCCGCAGCGCAACTGGTCGAACGGCCAGCCGGAACCGGAAAACCCGTTGGCGGCGATCTGGCTGGGCGACTTCAACATGGAGCCGGGCAGCGCCGAATACCGGCGCATCGTCGGCAATACGCCCTACCATCGCGGCGCTGCCTATATCGACGGATTCGTCGATGCCGCGGCCTTCGCCAGCGGGTCGGGGCCGGACTTCCATACGCACGAAAAGATCATCGACGGCAGGCTGGCGAAACGACGGCTCGATCATTGCTTCGTCGGCGGCATGCTGGCCGACCGGGTGCGTTCTGTGAGCGCCGATATCGGCGAGGTGAGTTCCGACCATTTCCCGCTCAGGATCGATATCGATCTGGAAATGCCGGGCATCGCGTCAGGCCTGGCGGGCAGGTGAGGCAGGCATGACGCTGTTCGTCGTCCTGGCGGTGCTTTCGGCGGCGGCCATGCATGCGATCTGGAACGCGCTGGTCAAGGTGCATCTCGACCGCTTCCTGTCGATCACACTGATGACGCTCGGCATGGGCTTTGCGGCGCTGGTCGCGCTTCCCTTCGTCGAGGTGCCAAAGGCCGAAGTTTGGCCTTACATCTTCGCCTCGATGATCTTCCACATGGGCTACCGCACTTTCTTGATCGGCGCCTACAAGGCCGGCGATTTCGCTCAGACCTATCCGCTGGCGCGCGGCACCGCACCATTGCTCTCGGCGCTCGGCGGCATCGTCCTGATCGGCGAGGTCCCGGCGCCATTCGCCATCCTCGGCATCGTGCTTCTGTCGGCGGGCACGCTGGTCATGTCGTTCCGGGGCGGGGCGCATCTGGAGAAGCTCAATCTGCGCGCGGTCGGCTTCGCGCTCGGCACATCGATCTTCATCGCCAGCTACACACTCTCCGACGGCAGCGGCGCGCGGCTGGCGGCAACCGCGCAAAGCTATGCGGCCTGGCTGTTCGTCTGCGATGCGACGTGGGCGCTTTTGCTGTGCATCTTCTTTCGCGGGCCGCGGTCGCTGCCTGTGCTGGCGCGCGACTGGAAGGCCGGGCTGTTCACCGGCGTGCTCAGCGGCGCGGCCTATTGGATCGTGATGTGGGCAATGACCAAGGCGCCGATCGCCTCGGTCGCGTCGCTGCGCGAGACCTCGATCCTGTTTGCCATGCTGATCTCGGTGCTGGCGCTGGGCGAGAAGATGACCGTCTGGCGCGCGGCCGCGGCGCTCGGCATCGTTGCCGGTGTCGCGGCGCTCAGAATGGGTTGAAGACAGACCCTCAGCCGAGCACGGTCATCACCTGGCCACGCCTTTCCGGACTGAAGCGGATGACGACGATGATGCAGACGGCGACCACGCCGGCAAACAGGGCCAGCGCATAGCCGTAGCTGCCTCCCGGCGCTTCGGCAATGCCGGCCTGATAGGGACCGCCATAGGAAGCGGCGAGATTGCCGGCCTGGTAGATGAAGCCGGGCAAGGTCGCCCGCACCGAGCCTGGCGACAATTCGTTGAGATGCACCGGGATGACGCCCCAGGCTCCCTGCACCGCGACCTGCATGATGAATGCGCCGATTGCCAGCATGAAGGGCGTGGTCGTGTAAGCCCAGAGCGGGATTGCCGGCATGGCGATCACGCAAGCGAGCGTGATGGCGTTGATGCGGCCAATCTTCTCGGACAGCGCGCCGAAGGCCAGGCCGCCGACGATCGCGCCGATATTGGCGACGATGGTGATCCAGCTCACCGTGTGCGTGTCGAAGCCGTGCTGCTTCTTCAGGAAGGTCGGATAGAGGTCCTGCGTGCCATGGCTGAAGAAGTTGAAGAACATCATCAGCACCACGGCGTAGAGCGCGATCCGCCAGTGCTTCCGCAACGTTTCTAAAAGGCCGGGCCGCGTCTGGGCGCGGCCTTCGACGAAGGCCGGCGATTCCGGCACATGCGAGCGGATGAAGAGCACGATCAGCGCCGGCAGGAAGCTCAGGAGGAACATGGCGCGCCAACCGAAGGTGAAGTCGCCGATCTTCTGCCCGTAGAGCAGCCCGTAGACGACCGCGGCCAGCAGATAGCCGGCCGGATAGCCGCATTGCAGAATGCCCGAGACCGTGCCGCGCGCGCTTGGCGGAATGGATTCCATGGCGAGCGAGCTGCCCAGACCCCATTCGCCTCCCATGGCTATGCCGAACAGGGCACGCAGCGCCAGGAATATGCCGAGATTGGGCGAGAAGGCGGCCAAGGCGCCGATCACCGAATAGCTGACGATATTGAGCATCAGAATGGGCTTGCGGCCGTATCTGTCGGCAAGCACGCCGAAGAAGAACGCGCCGATGAAACGCGTCGCCAGTGTCAGGAACAGTGCTTTGGAGACCGCCGGCACGTCGGTCTGGAATTCAGCGGCAATATCGGTGAGCAGGAATGTCAGAAGGAAGAAATCAAAAGCGTCGAGCGTCCAGCCGAGGAACGATGCGGTTACGGTTTTCTTCTGCTCGGGGGTGAGGTTCAAGGCAGTGCTCCTTTTGCATCCCCCGAAAGCACGATATGTTCCAGGGCGGGCAAAAGAGAACGGGACGGCCGCCGGATTTGAGCCGGCGAGCGGTCACATTTGCGTCACCTCCAGATCAATGACCATCAGCCCGTCGGTGCCGCCTTCGAGCGCGGCGACCAGGCGCGCGCCGGCGCGCTGATGCGCCTCGTGAACGAGGTAGGCGTCGCGGGCGTTGGCATCGCGGAAGTCGATGGTGAAACCGTGACCGAAGCCGCGCCCGAACGGCTCCGGGCTGACATTGGCGCTGAATTGGACCCTGTCCATGCCGGCGATAACGGCGCGCAAGGCTTCGAGATCAGCGTGAATCGCCGCGCGCTCGATTTCAGGGACGTCGTCGCGAAAGCGGACAAAGACGCAATGCCGGATCATCGTTGATGCCTCATGCCGCCTGGTTGCCCTTGAACACGGCCGGCGGCAGCGGCTCGCGGCCGAGGATGAGATCGGCGCCTTTTTCCCCGACCATGATCGTCGGCGCATTCGTGTTGGAGGAGGGAACGCGCGGCATCACCGACGCATCGCAGACGCGCAGACCTTCGATGCCGCGCAGCCTCAAATCCGGCGTCACCACGGCCATCGCATCATGCCCCATGCGGCAGGTGCCGACGGGGTGGTGGTCGGTCTTCGACGTGCGGCAGGCGTAGTCGAAAAGGTCCGCGTCGCTTTGCAGGGCAGGGCCGGGCAGCACCTCGCGCAGCACATAGGGCTGCAGCGCCTTCTGCCGCATGATCTCGCGAGCCAGCCGCAGGCCCTTGATCGACATGTCGCGGTCGTAAGGATCGGACCAGTAGTTCGGATCGATCAGCGGGTGGTCGGCGGGGTCGGCGCTCTTCAATCGCACCGTGCCGCGCGAGCGCGGGCGCAGGAAGGCGGAGTTCAGCGTCACGCCCGGATTCTTCAGCTTCTCGACGCCTGCCTCGATGCCGGAGCCGAGGCCGAGATGGAACTGGATGTCGGGCGAGGCGGCGGTCGGGTCGGCGTACCAGAAGCCGCCGGTCTCGAACAGGCTTGAGGCGACGGGGCCCTTCTTGAGCAGCAGATATTGCAAGCCGGCCCACATCGTGCGGTGCAGCTTGGCGTAATTGTCATAGGTATGGTCGCCGGTGCATTCGGCGATGACGAAAAGGTCGAGATGATCCTGCATGTTGGAGCCGACGCCGGGCAGGTCATGCACGGGCGTGACGCCAACCGACTTCAGATGATCGGCCGGGCCGATGCCTGATTGCAGCAGAAGTTTCGGCGAGCCGATGGCGCCCGACGAGACGATCACCTCGCGTTCGACGCGCAATATGGTCTTCTCGCCGCCCGGCTTGTCGACGATCTCGACGCCGACGGCGCGGCCCTTCTCGACGACGACGCGGGTGACGAGCACATCGGTCCTGACCGTCAGGTTCTTGCGGCTGCGGATCGGCTTCAGATAGGCCACGGAGGCTGATGAACGCCGCGCATCCTTCTGGGTCAGCTGATAGTAGCCGACGCCTTCCTGGCTGGCGCCGTTGAAGTCGGGGTTGAACGGAATGCCCATTTCCTGCCCGGCGCGAAAATAGGCCTCGCAGATCGGCAGCGGCGAGATCGGGTTGGAGACGCCGAGCGGTCCCTGGTCGCCATGGAAATCGTTCGCGAAGCGCTGGTTGTTCTCGGCGCGCTTGAAATAGGGCAGCACATCGCGATAGCCCCAGCCGGCCAGTCCCTCTTCCTTCTCCCAGGCGTCATAGTCGCGGGCATTGCCGCGCGTGTAGATCTGGGCGTTGATCGATGAGCCGCCGCCGACGACCTTGGCCTGCGTGTACCAGAAGACGCGGTCCTTCATGTGCCTCTGCGGCACTGTCGACCAGCCCCAGGAGGCGATACCCTTGGTCATCTTGGCAAAGCCCGCCGGCATGTGGATCAGCGGATGCCAGTCCTTGCCGCCGGCCTCCAGAAGCAGGACGGAATTCGACGGATCCTCGGTCAGCCGGTTGGCGAGAACGCAGCCGGCCGGACCGGCGCCGACGATGATGTAGTCAGCCATGGTTCCTCACAAGCGTGGCACGGAGAGCGCGCCGTCGACATCGATGACCGATCCGGTCGAAAAGGCGAACTTTCCGGAGGCAAGCGCGGCCACGACAGTGCCGATATCGCCTGCCTCGCCCCAGCGTTTTGCCGGCACCAGCCCACCCTCGATCAGCGCGTCATATTTGGCGGAAACGCCAGCCGTCATATCGGTTCGGATGATGCCCGGCCGGACCTCGAACACGCCGATATTTTCTGGTGCAAGCCGCAGCGCCAGGTTTTTCACCCACATCGAAAGCCCGGCCTTGGAGATGCAGTAGTCGGCGCGTTCCGGCGAAGCCATGGCGGCGCTGACCGAGGTGATGGTGATGATCGATCGGACGGCGTTTGCGGATGCCGCAAGCATGACCTTGGCGACGGCCTGGCTGAGGAACACTGTACCGCGCAGGTTGATATCCAGAGCGCGGTCGAAATTCTCCGGCTTCAGCTCCAACAGATCGCCGCGCACCACGGCGCCGACGCCGGCGTTGTTGACCAGGCAATCGATGCGGCCGAAGGCGTTGGTTGCAGCATCAACGAGCGCAGGGTGGCGTGCGAGATCAGCGATGTCGCATTGGGCGTAAGCGAACTTCGCGCCACGCCCGGCGATGTTTTCGGCGAGACCGCCGACGGGTTTGTTGGCAAGGTCGGCGACGAGGAGGTCGAAGCCGGCGTCCGCCAGCGCCTCGGCGCAGGCGAGGCCAATACCCCGAGCGCCGCCGGTGACGATGGCTGCCGGGCGGGTCATTGGAGACTAGCCTTTTGAACGTTCGCGCTGCCCCTCATCGCCCTGCCGGGCACTTCTCCCCGTATAGTGACGGGGAGAAGGAAGCCTTTGTCGCCGGCTTCGCCAGTCGCAAGCGTTGCAGAATGGGTGCCGGCGTTGCGGCCAGCCTTCTTCTCCCCGTTTACGGGGAGAAGGTGCCGGCAGGCGGATGAGGGGCGGCGCCGGCCTATCATGAAGAAAGCTCCGTCTTGCGGATATGGTCGGCAACGCGCAGCGCCTGCGCGGCGATCGACAGCGCCGGGTTGACGGCGGCCGATGTCGGCAGGAAGCCGCCGTCGACGACGAACAGGTTTTGATGATCCCAGGCGCGGCAGAAGGGGTCGAGCGGCGATGTTGCCGGGTCGTTGCCGATCTTCACGGTGCCGCATTGGTGCGACGGCGTGCGCTTGTCGAAGGGCCGCGACAGCACGATCGGATAGCCGCAGGCGCGAAGGTTCTCGCGCATGACCTTGGTCAGGCCATCCAGCGACTGCATGTTGGAGCGCCGCCATTGCATGATGATCTCCTTGCCGTCGACCATGATGCGGCTTTCGGGATCGGGCAGGTCCTCGCACATCAGGTACCAATCGACGGCGTGGCCGGCCATGAAGTCGAGCACGAATTTCGGCATCCTCTTCACATTGGCCTTCAGCATGTTGCCGTCGATCTTGCCGAGCAGCTGCACATTGCCGAGCGGCTTGCCGTCCTTGCCGTCGGACAGGTAGTAATCGTTGAGCATCAGCGTCTTCTGGTAGACGCTATCGTTGCGGCGGCGCGGGTCGATCGCCAGCATCGCACTCGAATTGTGGTTCATGAAATTGCGCCCGACCTGGTCGGAGCTGTTGGCGAGGCCGTTGCCGGTAGCGGAGGGCGAGCGCAGCAGGATGGCGGCCGAATTGATCGCGCCGGCGGACAGGATGACGAGCTTCGGCGACAGCGTCTTGTGCTCGCCGTTCTGGGTGTAGTGGATGGCGGCGATCGACTTGCCGTCCGGCGCGGTTTCGAGCCAGTCGACATGCGCGCCGGTCTCGAGCCGGATGTTCTTGTCGGTGAGCGCCGCCGTCAGCGGTCCAGTCTGGGCGTCGATCTTGCCCTGGCCGGTGTTGGGGAAGGCGTCCCAGCCCGTCCTGCCGTCCTTCAGCCAGGCCTTGATGTCGACGCCGAGCGGTAGCGAGGCAGGATGGAGTCCAAGGCTCTTCAGCTCGGCGCGGGCGCGCGCGATCGGCGGCTCGTCCGGCACCGGCTTGAAGGCGTAGGGGATCGAATGGAACGGCTCGGTCGGGTCTTCACCCAGCGTGCCGCGCACGCGAAAAAGCTGCTCGGCCTTCGAATACCACGGCTCGAATTCGTCATAGGAAAACGGCCAGGCCGGCGAGACGCCGCCGAAATGCTCGAGCTCGGAAAAATCCTCCTTGCGGTAGCGGATCAGGACGGCGCCGAAGAACTTCGAATTGCCGCCGACATAGTAATAGTTGCCTGGGTTGAAGGCGGCACCGCCGGCCTCGCGCCACATCTCCTTCGGCCGGTAGTGCTCGTCGATGAAGATGGAGCGCGTCGAGCGCGCATGCGGCGTCGCGGGCAGCGGCTCGCCACGCTCCAGGATCAGGATCGAGGCGCCGCTGCCGGCCAAGCCGGAGGCGATCGTGGCGCCGCCGATGCCGGAGCCGATGATGACGATATCCGGGTTTGCCATAGCTTTTTAAAGGATGCGCTTCTCGGTCGCCGGGTCGAAGAACACCGCCTTGCTGAGGTTGAAGGCCAAGGGCGTGCTGGTGCCGGGCTGGATATTCGCATCAGCTCTCAGCCGCGCCACCACGCCCTTGCCGCCCAGATTGGTGACGGCAAAAGTATCCGATCCCGCCGGCTCCACCACTTCGATATGGCAGTCTGCGGTGGCGATGTTCGAACCGTTGCGTTCCGCACCTTCCGGGTCGGTCAGCGCTTCGGGGCGCACGCCGAAGATCACCGGCTTGTCCTTGAAGGCCGCAAGGCCGGTGGGCGCGCCGGGCATCGGCAGCACGATCGGCTGGCGCGCTTCGCGGTCCAGAACCACCGACAGCCCGCTGCCGTTAGCATCGATCTTGGCCGGGATCAGGTTCATCGCCGGCGAGCCCATGAAGTCGGCGACAAAGATGTTGGTCGGGTTGTTGTAGATTTCGGCCGGCGTGCCGAATTGCTGCACCTCGCCGTCGCGCATGACGGCGATCTTGGTCGCCAGCGTCATCGCCTCGATCTGGTCATGCGTGACATAGACGATGGTCGTGCCGGTCGTGGCGTGCAGGCGCTTGATCTCGATGCGCATGTCGACGCGCAGCTTGGCGTCGAGATTGGAGAGCGGCTCGTCGAATAGGAAGAGTTTCGGGTCGCGCACCAGCGCCCGGCCCATGGCGACGCGCTGCCGCTGGCCGCCGGAAAGCTGGCTGGGCTTGCGGTTGAGGAGATGGCCGATCTGCAGGATCTTCGCCACCTTGTCGATCGCCGCCTGGCGTTCCGCCGCCGGCACGCCGCGCATCTCCATGCCGAAGGCGATGTTGCCGGCAACCGTCATATTCGGGTAGAGCGCATAGCTCTGGAACACCATGGCGATGTCGCGCTTCGAAGGATGCAGGTCGTTGATCGCGCGGCCGTCGACGCGGATCTCGCCCTCGGTGATCTGCTCCAGCCCGGCGATCGTGTTGAGCAGCGTAGACTTGCCGCAGCCGGAAGGGCCGACGAGCACCAGAAAGCCGCCCTTTTCGAGCTCGACATTGATGCCCTTCAGGATCTCGACATTCCCGAAGCGCTTCTTCAGCCCATCAATTTCCAGAAAAGCCATGGTCGTTCCTTCCGAATGTGGTCAGCCCTTGACCGCGCCGGCCATCAGCCCGCGCACGAAATAGCGGCCGGCGACGACATAGACGATCAGGGTGGGGAGCGCGGCAATCATCGCCGCCGCCATGTTGACGTTGTATTCGACGACGCCGGTCGAGGTGTTGACAACGTTGTTCAGCGCCACCGTCATCGGCATCACGTCGCCGGAGCCGGCATAGGCGGAGGCGAACAGGAAGTCGTTCCAGATGTTGGTGAACTGGTAGATCACCGTCACGACGATGATCGGCAGCGAATTGGGCAGCATGATGCGCCGAAATATCTGGAAGAAGGACGCGCCGTCGACCTGTGCCGCCTTCACCAACTCGGTCGGAAAGGCCTCGTAATAATTGCGGAAGAACAGCGTTGTGAAGCCGAGGCCGTAGACCACATGGACGAAGACCAGGTTCACGGTCGAATTGCCGAGACCGAAGTTGAACCCGGTCGCGTTCTGCAGGGTGACGCCGAAGCGGCCGAGGCTGCCGAGGATCGTCGCCATCGGCAACAGCACCGACTGGAACGGGATGAAGCAGGCGAACAACATCATGGCGAAGACTAGCGTGTGGCCGCGGAAGCGCCATTTGGTCAGCACATAGCCGTTGAGCGCACCGAGCAGCGTCGAGATCAGCACTGCCGGCACGACCATCTTGATGGAGTTCCAGAAATAGCCCTTCATGCCGACGCAGGTCAGGCCCGAGCAGACTTCGCTCCACGCCTTTATCCATGGCGCGAAAGTCGGCGCATGCGGCAGCGACAGCATGTTGCCGTTCTGGATCTCGTCCATGGTCTTGAACGAGGTGACCAGCATGACGAAGAGCGGCATCAGATAGAAGATCGCGAACAGCCCAAGCAGCCCGTAGATGACGATGCGGTTGAAGGTCCTCGCACGGGCGCCGCTTGCGGCCTGGCTGGCGGGTGAAGCGACGGCGCTCATCGCGACTTCTCCCTGAGCTCGGAATAGAGATACGGAACGATGATGGCGGTGATGGTCATCAGCATGATCACCGCGCTTGCCGAGCCGACCGCCATTTCGTTGCGCTTGAAGGTGAACTCATACATGAAGTTGGACGGCAGCCAGGCCGAGCCGCCGGGCCCGCCGCTGGTCAGCGCCACGACAAGGTCATAGGACTTGATGGCCAGATGCGCGAGCACGATGAAGGCCGACAGGAAGACGGGCCTGAGCAGCGGAATGACGATGCGGCGATAGAGCTGGAAGCTAGACGCGCCGTCGATCTGCGCGGCCTTCATGATCTCGCCGTCGATGCCGCGCAGGCCGGCCAGGAACATCGCCATGACGAAGCCGGACGCCTGCCAGACGCCGGCGATCACCACGGTGTAGATGACGAAATCCTTGTTCTTGATCCAGTCGAAATGAAAGCTCGTCCAGCCCCACTGATGCAGCGTCTGTTCCAGTCCGAGGCCGGGATCGAGGAACCATTTCCAGGCGACGCCGGTGACGATGAAGGAGAGCGCCATCGGGTAGAGGTAGATCGGCCTGAGCACGCCTTCGCCGCGGATCTTCTGGTCGAGCAGGATGGCCAGGAACAGCCCGAGCGCCAGGCAGATCAGGATGTAGAGGAAGCCGAATATGCCCATATTGGTGATCGAGGTGTACCAGCTCGACGGCGGGTCGCTCTCGAAGGTCCAGCGCCACAGCCGCTGATAGGCGCGGGCTCCGGTGACGGCATAGGACGGGAATGTCTTGGAATTGGTGAAGGACAGATAGATCGTCCACAGGATGAAGCCATAGACGAAGACGATCGTCGCCGCGAAGCTCGGCGCCAAAACGATCTTCGGCAGCAGGTCCTGCAGCCGCGACCGGACCGTCGCGCCGGGACGAGCGTCGTGCTCCGGTGTCAGCTTGATCTGGGTTTCGGCAACTGTGCTCATCGGCTCATCCAGTACCGGTTGGTTGGAACCCGCCCGGCGCGAAAAAGCGCCAGGGTCTGTCCCGCACCTTTTGTCGACAGGAGACCTCCCCCGCCGAAGCGGGGGAGGGTTGTTTCAAGTGAACCTTACTTGGCGTCGTCGATCGCCTTGACCAGCTCGGTCACGGCCTCGTCGGAGGTCTTGATCTGACCATGGACGAACTTCGACACGACATCCTTGTAGGCGTTGGCGACGGCCGGCGGGGCGCCGTAGCCCTGGGCCAGCGAGCCGAACAGCGTGCCGCCTTCATTGGCCTTCTTCAGGTCGGCGATGCCCTTCTTGCCGCAAGCGTCGAAGTCGGTGTCCGGCACGTCGGTGCGGGCCGGGACAGAACCCTTCACCACGTTGAAGGCCGACTGGAAGCTCTTCGACAAAGTGGCGGTGGCCAGAGCGACCTGGGCAGCCTTGCGGTCTTCAGGAACGTTGAACATGCCGAACATGTCGGAGTTGTAGATCACCGAGCCGTCGGTGCCCGGGAAGCGGTAGCACAGGAAGTCGGTGCCCGGGGTCTTGTTGGCGGCGTGGAATTCGCCCTTGGCCCAGTCGCCCATGACCTGAACCAGCGCATCGCCCTTGATGACCATGGCGGTGGCGAGGTTCCAGTCGCGACCCGAGAAGTTCGGATCGACATATTTGACGAGCTTGGCAAGGTTGTCGAACGACTTCTTCATCGTGTCGGACTTGAGCGACTCCTCATCGAGGTCGTTCATTGCCTTCTTGTAGAACTCCGGCCCGCCGGTCGACAGCACGACGGAGTCGAACATGGTCGCCTCTTGCCAGTTCTGGCCGCCGAGCGCGAGCGGGATGACGCCGGCCGCCTTGGCCTTGTCGAGCAATGCCACGAAGTCGTCGAAGGTCTTCGGCTCGGTGCCGCCGATCTTGTCCATCACCGCCTTGTTGATCCACAGCCAGTTGACGGAGTGGACGTTGACCGGAGCGGCGACCCACTTGCCGTCATAGACGGAGAATTTCTGCAGGGCAGCCGGAACCGACTTGTCCCAGCCTTCCTTCTTGGCGGTCTCGGTGAGATCGCCCATGACGCCGGCGGCGGCATAGTCGAGCACGGTGTAGCCGAGCATCTGCGATGCGGTCGGGTAGTTGCCGGCCGCGACCATCGCCTTCAGCGCGGTCATGGCGGCGTCGCCGCCGCCGCCGGCCACCGGCACGTCCTTCCAGGCATAGCCTTCCTTGGCCAGATCCTGCTTCAGCACGTTCAGAGCAGCCGCTTCGCCGCCCGACGTCCACCAATGCAGCATCTGCACTTCCTTGACGTCCGCGGCATGCGCCGAGAACGCAAAGCTCGTCGCAAGAGCCGTTCCGATAAGCAGTTTGCGCAACATGTACTACCTCCCTTGTTGCATTCACAGAACCGGCGGGGTGGCCGCCGGGGCCTCCCAACTCAGCCGACCCACCATCCGGTGCGCTGGCCGCGATGAAACTGGATAGTCTTTTCCTCGGTATAATCCTCGACGGCGCGTTTGCCGAGTTCGCGTCCGAGACCGGACTGCTTGTACCCCCCGAAGGGCAGCTCGGGGTAACCTTCCATGAACGTGTTCACCCAAACCGTCCCCGAACGCACACCGCGCCCCACCGACATGCACGTGTCCATGCCGGCGCTCCATACCCCTGCTGACAGACCATAGGGCGTGTTGTTGGCAATGTGCAATGCCTTTTCAATCGTTTCAAAAGTGAGCACGGACAGCACCGGCCCGAACACTTCCTCACGGGCGATCGCCATATCCTCCGTGACGTTACGGATGATGGTCGGATCGAGATATTGACCGGCATTGGACGCAAGCCGGGCGCCGCCGGTGAAAACGTTGCCGCCATCGGTTTTCGCCGCCCTCACATAGCCGGCTACCTTTTCCATATGGTCGGCCGAGATCATGGCGCCGACCTTGGTTTGGTCGTCGAGCGGATCGCCGACACGGACCTTCTGGGACAGCGCCTTCACCATATTGAGAAAGTCGTCGGCGATCGCCTCATGCACGATCAGGCGGCTGCCGGCATTGCAGCATTCGCCGGCGTTGAAGAAGCCGCCGAACACCGCGGCATCCGCCGCCGCCTCGAGATCGGCGTCCGGGAAGACGATCTGGCCGTTCTTGCCGCCGAGCTCCATCGAGACCTTCTTCAAGGAATCGGAAGCGGCCGCCATGGTTATCTTGCCGACGCGGGTCGAGCCGGTGAAAGAGACCATCTCGACCAGCGGGTGGCTGACCATCGGCGCGCCGACATCGGCGCCGAAACCGGCGAGGATGTTGACGACGCCGGCCGGCAACCCAGCCTCCAGCAGGATGTCGCCGAGCACGAAAGTCGACGCCGACGTCATTTCGCTGGGCTTCACCACCGCCGTGCAGCCGGCGGCGAGCGCGAAAGGCAGCTTCTGGCTGACGATCAGGAAGGGGAAATTCCACGGCGTGATGATCGAGACGATGCCGATCGGTTCGCGCAGCACCACGCCCAGTATGGAATCGCCGAGATTGGCGTAGCTCTCGCCATGCAGCGTGCGGGCAAGCGAGGCGGCATAGCGCCAGATGTCGATCGCGCCACCGATCTCGCCGCGCGCCTGGGCGATCGGCTTGCCGGATTCCAGCGCGTCGAGGCGGGCGATCTCTTCCAGCCGGGTCTCGATCAGGTCGGACGCCTTCAGCAGAACCGCCGCGCGTTCCGACGCCTTCATGCGCGGCCACGGGCCGGTCTCGAAAGCCTTGTGCGCGGCCTGCACCGCCGCCTCGACTTCCGTCGCGCCCGCTTGCGCGTAACGGGACACGACAAAACCGTGGCCGGGGCTGGCGCGTTCGATGCTGCGGCCGTCGCGGGCATCGACATGCTTGCCGTCGATCAGCAGCTTGTAGGCCTTCGGCGCTTGGGATGCCTCAGCCGGCATGGCAATGTTGAGCGGTGCGTTCATCATCTTTTCTCTAGGATCTCGAAAAGGCTGGCTTCTGCTTGGCCTTGAAGGCGCCGACGCCGGCTTTGAGGTCGGCCGTCAGCGCGATGAAGCCGCTGGCCAGCGCCTCGGTCGCGGCGGCATTTTCCTCGCCCTCGGCGATGCCGATCATTAGCTTGGCGGCCTCGGTCGCCAGCGGACCGCGCTCGGCGATCTTTTCGGCCCAGGCCCTCGCTTCCTCGAAGGCCTTGCCTGTTTCGACCAGCCGGTCGACGACGCCGTGCGCGAGCGCCTCGGTTGCTAGGAAAATCTCGCCGCCGATTGCCATCCGGCGCACCATCTGTGCGCCGAAGCGGCGTACCGCGCGCTGCGTGCCCGACCAACCGGGAACGACGCCGATCGAGGTTTCGGGGAAGCCGAGCTTGACCTGCATTTCGGCGACGCGGAAATCGCAGGCCGCCGCCAGTTCCAGCCCACCGCCCAGCGCATGACCGGAGAGCACGGCGATGGTCGGCTGCCTGAGCCGCGCCAGCCGATCGAAGACGCGGTGGCCGTAGCGCACCCATTGCACCTGGAAGTCGGCGGCGCTCATGGCACCCCAGGCCTCGACGTCGCCGCCGGCGCAGAAGCCCTTGCCTTCGCCGCGGATGAGCACGGCGCGAACGCCCTCGGCCAGTTCCGCTTCGTCGAGCGCCGCTTCGAGCGCACGCAGCATCGGGATGTCGAGCGCGTTGAACTTTTCCGGCCGGCGCAGCGTGACGATGCCTATGGCGTCGTCCCGCTCGAAGGTGACAAGCTCAGCCATGCGCGCCTCCGAGCGAAGCGCCGCCATTGAGCGACAGGCCGATCGGCCGGTCCTGATAAAGCGCCACAGGAGTGACCTTGAGGTCGTTCGCCACAGCGAGCGGGATCTCGGCCTGCGCCAAGACATCGCGTTCGAGATCGACGCCGGGTGCCAGTTCCGTCACCATCAGCCCGTCCGGCGTCAGCTTCATCACGCAGCGCTCGGTGACATAGGTGATGTCCTGCCCCTGGGTGACCGCCCGCTTGCCGGAGAAGGAGATATGCTCGACCTCCGCGACCACCTTCTTGATCTTGCCTTCCTGGTCGATGCGGATCGCGCCTCCAGCCAGCGACAGCTTGGCGCCGGCATTGAAGAAGCCGGAGAAGACGATCTTCTTCGCGCGCGCGGTGATGTCGACGAAGCCGCCGGCGCCGGCCGTCACATGCGGCCGCGCCGAGAGCTTGGAGACGTTGACCGAGCCATGGCGGTCGATCTGCAGGAAGGAGAGCAGCGAGGCGTCGAAGCCGCCGGCCTGGAAATAGATGAACTGGTGCGGCGAGGGCATGATCGCCTCGGCGTTGGAGGCACAGCCGAACTTGAAGTCGAGCAGCGGCACGCCGCCGACCGCGCCCTGCTCGATCACCCAGGTGACCTTGCCGTGCTGGCCTTCCTCGAGAAGGATGCGCGGCACATTGGCCGAGATGCCGAAGCCGATGTTGACGGCCATGCCGTCGCGCAATTCCATGGCGACGCGCCGCGCGATGACCTTCTGGATGTTCATCTCCGGCGTGCGGAAGGTCGACAGCGGCCGGAAGATCTCGCCCGAGATCGCCGGGTCGTAAGGCGTCTGCGTCGTCTGCAACTGGTCGGGCGCCACGACGATATGGTCGACCAGCACGCCGGGCACCCGCACATCGTGCGGCTTCAGGGTGCCGTTCTCGACGACGCGCTTGACCTGCGCAATGACGATGCCGCCATTGTTGCGGGCAGCCAGCGCCTGCTCCAGCCCGCCGAGATAGGCGCCCTCATGCTCGTAGGTGAGGTTGCCGCGCTCGTCGGCCGTCGTGGCGCGGATGATCGAGACGTTGGGCACGATGGCGCGGAAATAGAGCCATTCCTCGTCGTCGAACTGCTCGACCGAGACGATCGGCTCGCTGGCCGCGGCGTTCATGGCGCAACCCTGGTGGCGCGGATCGGCAAATGTGTCGAGGCCGACCTTGGTCAGCACGCCGGGACGTTTGGCGGCGGCCTCGCGATGCATGTCGAACAGGATGCCGGATGGCACGTTGTAGGCGGCGATCGAATTGTCGCCGATCATCTTCCAGATTTGCGGCGGCTCGGCAGAGGAGGGGCCGGACGGATAGGAGCCGCAGAGCGTGCGCTTGAGCAGGCCTGGCTTGGCGAGATGGTCGATGCCCTTGATGCCGTACATGTCGCCGGCGGCGATCGGATGCAGCGTGGTGATCGCTTGCGGATGGCCTTCCGCGTCGAAACGCTCACCGATCGCGGCAAGCACGGAGTCGGGGCAGCCGAGCCCGCTCGACGACGACACCGAGACGACCATGCCATCCTTGATCAGGCTGGCGGCATAAGCCGCCGAGACGAGCTTGCTCACGCGATGCCCCCAAGTTGCGGGTCGATGGCGACGGCCTTGCCGGTGTTCGACGATTGCAGTGCTGCTTCGGCCGATGCCAGCGACCAGACGCCGTCCTCGCCGGTGGCGGCAGGCCGCCCTTCGCCGCGGATCGCGGCATGGAAGTGGCGCAGCGAGCGGGTGTATAGATCCTCGCGGTCGAAGCTCAGCTCTTCTTCTCCGCTCGAGCTGCGCAGATGCACCGAGCCGACCGGCTTCTGCGTCATCACATTGGCGGCGATCAGCGAGCCTTCCGAGCCATGCACCTCGAAGCCGGTGCCGGCGAATTTCGTGGTGAAGCCCTCATGCGACTGCGCGATGACGCCGGACTTGAAGCGCCAGATGCACATGGCGCCGTCCTCCAGTCCGCCGCCGGCCATGCCGGCGGCTTGCGTGAAGGCCGAAATCTCGACGGGGTCGTCGTCCAGCACGAAGCGCAGCGTGTCGGCATCATGCACGGTTATGTCGAGCACAACGCCGCCGCCGGCCTCAGGCTTGGCGATGCGCCAACCCTGCAGGTTTTCCGGCAGATAGACGGAATGAAAGACGCGCACCGCGATCGGCTTGCCGATGCGGCCGGCGGCGATCGCCTCGCGCATGGCGCGGTGCGCGCCGGCATTGCGCAGATGGTGATTGGTGCCGAAGACGATACCGGCAGCTTTCGCGGCGACAACCATCTCACGCGCATCGGCGCTGGTCAGCGCCAGCGGCTTCTCGCACAGCACATGCTTGCCGGCCTTGATCGCGGCAAGCCCCTGCTCGAGATGCAATTCGTTGGTGGTCGAGATGTAGACGGCGTCGATATTCGAGTTGAGCAGCGCGTCGAGAGACGAGACGGCGCGTGCGATGCCGTTTTCCCTTGCATAGGTCTCGGCCCGTTCCGGGCTGGAGCTCATCACAGCGGCGACCTCGCCGTCGGCCTGCGCGCGGATGGCATCGATCATGAACTGTCTGGCGATCGTGCTGGCGCCGATCAGTCCCCATCGCACGCTCACGCCGCGTCTCCCACTTGGCTGTTGCGGTCCGGGCCGCTGCTTTCCCGCACGACCAGGCTGACGGCACCGATATGGTTCTCGGCGCGCGTGGTGCGCGACTGGATCATCTTCAGCATGACGTGCGCCGCGCGCTCGCCGAGGCCTGCGGTGTCGACGGCGACGCTGGTCAGCGCCGGGCTGTAGTGCTCGGCCTCGGCGACGTCGTCGAAGCCGACGACGGCAAAGTCTGCGCCCGCCTCGAGACCGCGTTTGCGCAATGCCAGCATGACGCCGAAGGCTACCGCATCGTTGAAGCACAGCGCCGCGGTCGGTGGCTGCGGCACGGCAAGGGCCGTCTCCAGGCAGGCCATGCCGCCCTTGCGGCTGGTCTCGCCCTCGACGATCAGCCGGTCGGAAGCTGGGATGCCGAGCGTTTCGCAGGCTTCGAGGAAGCCGCCCAGGCGCTCCTGATAGACAACGAGATCGGATGAACCGCCGAAGAAGGCCAGGCGGCGATGGCCCCTGCGGATCAGATGTTCGGCGGCAAGCACCGCGCCGCGATGATTGTCCGGCGCGATCACCGGAATGCGGCTGTCCGGCAGCCTGCGCATGGTGAAGACGATCGGGACGCCGGCCGTCTCGATGCGGCGGAAGGTACCGGGCGTGGTGCCGCGCGCCGGCGAGACGATCAGGCCGGCGACGCCCTGTTCCATCAGCGACTTCAGCACCTCTTCCTGACGTACCGGGTTTTCCGCCGTGTTGGCGATGAAGGGGACGACGCCCGCCGCCTGGAAGACGCGCTCCATGCCGACCGCCAACTCGGCAAAAAAGGGGTTGGTGAGATCGTTGATCACCATGCCGATGACATTGGAATGGGCCTTGCGCAGATTGGCGGCGCCGCGGTTGTAGACATAGCCGACATCCTCGATCGCCTTGCGCACCTTGACCGCGGTTTCAGGCCGGATCAACCCGCTGCCCTGCAGCACGAGCGACACCGTCGATTTGGACACGCCGGCCTCGCGAGCGATGTCCAGGATCGTCGCCTTGGGCCGGCTGGCCATCCTCGTCATGTCCTCCAAGTTTCGAGAAAATCTATTGGAACGTTCTAGTCATCGATCCGAATCCGAGTCAATCACGATTCCGCTGAGATTCGAAAAATTGATTGGAGCGGTTCAAAAGGTCAATGAATGTAAGGGATATCCCAAAGGAGACACGATGTCTTCCGGCTTGGATGCCGTGAATCATAAAGGTTCTTGATTTATTGGAACGTTCCATTTATAGCGACCGCAAGGGAGAGTTCCATGGACATCACCTTGCCTGCGGCAAACGGCGACCGCGTCAGCTACCGGCTTGTCGGCAAACCGGTCGAACCGATCGAGGGCGCACGCTTTTCGCGCATCGCCTATGCCGCCGCCCATGTCGTTGCCGATCCCATCGCCATGACCGATCCGTGGTCGCGGCCGGCGGTCGACTGGAACAGGACGATCGCGTTCCGTCATCATCTGTGGCGGCTCGGCTTTCGCATCGCCGAAGCCATGGATACCTCCCAGCGCGGGATGGGTTTCGACTGGGCGAGCGCGAAGGAGCTGATCCGCCGCTCGATCGCGGAAGCCAAAACGGTGCCGGGCGCCGACCTCGCCTCGGGGGCGGGGACCGATCACCTGGCGCCGGCTGCGGCCAAGACGCTCGATGACGTCATCGGCGCCTATGAAGAGCAATTCGCCTTCATCGAAGGCGAGGGCGGCAAGGCGATCATGATGGCGAGCCGCGCGCTCGCGGCGGTGGCCAAAGGGCCGGACGATTATGCCCGCGTCTATGACCGCATGCTGTCCCAGGCATCGGGCAAGGTCATCCTGCACTGGCTTGGCGACATGTTCGATCCGGCGCTCAAGAATTATTGGGGCAGCAACGATTTCGACGCGGCGCTCGACACGGTCGTCGCCATCATCGAGCGGCATGCGGGCAAGGTCGAAGGCATCAAGATATCGCTGCTCGACGCGGAGAAGGAAGTGCGGCTGCGCGATAGGCTGCCCGACGGGGTGGTGATGTTCACCGGCGACGATTTCAACTATCCCGCACTGATTGCCGGCGACGGCAGGAAACACTCGCATGCGCTGCTCGGCATCTTCGACGCCATCGCGCCGGTGGCAAATGCCGCGCTGGCGAAGCTGGCGGAGGGCGATAAGGCCGGCTATGACGCGCTGATGGCGCCGACCGTGCCGCTGTCGCGAAAAATCTTCGAGGCGCCGACCGAATACTACAAGGCCGGCATCGTCTTCATGGCCTGGCTGAACGGGCATCAGGACCACTTCACGATGGTGGGCGGCATGCAATCGGCGCGCGGCATATGCCACTACGCGGATGTCTTCCGGCTCTCCGACCAGGCCGGGCTGCTGGCCGACCCCGATCTTGCCATCGCCAGGATGAAGACCCTGCTGGCGGTCGCGGGCGTTTAAGCAGGTTCCCCGTGCGGGGATTTGCGTTTCGGCGATAAATCGTATTCGCTTGCCGAAAATAGGCGCGGGCGCACATGGCAATGGCGGACAAAGTCGCCCCGGCAGACAAGGTCGCCCTGGCAAACAGGGTTGCGCTTGTCACCGGGGTTACCGGGCAGGACGGGGCTTATCTGGCCGAGCTGCTGCTCGGCAAGGGCTATGTTGTCCACGGCGTCAAACGCCGGTCGTCTTCCTTCAACACCGAGCGCGTCGACGACATCTATGTCGATCCGCATGAGAGCGGCACGCGCTTCTTTCTGCATCATGGCGATCTGACCGACGCGACCAATCTGATCCGCCTCGTGCAGGAGACGAAGCCCAGCGAGATCTATAATCTCGGCGCGCAAAGCCATGTCCAGGTGAGCTTCGAGACGCCGGAATACACCGCCAATGCCGATGCGCTGGGGACGCTCAGGCTTCTCGAAGCGATCCGCATTCTCGGCCTCGAGAAATCGGTGCGCTTCTACCAGGCCTCGACCTCGGAGCTCTATGGCGATGCGGTCGAAACTCCGCAGAACGAGAGCACGCCGTTCCGGCCGCGCTCACCCTATGCGGCAGCCAAGCTTTATGCTTACTGGATCACGGTCAATTACCGCCAGGCCTATGGCATGTTCGCCGCCAACGGCATCCTGTTCAATCACGAGAGCCCGACGCGTGGCGAAACCTTCGTCACCCGCAAGATCACCCGCGCCGTTGCCGCGATCCATCACGGCCTGCAGGAGACGCTCTATCTCGGCAATATCGACGCACGTCGCGACTGGGGCCATGCGCGCGACTATGTCGAGGGCATGTGGCGCATCCTGCAGCATGACGAGCCGGACGATTTCGTGCTCGCGACCGGCGAGGCGCATTCGGTGCGCGAATTCGTGGAACTCGCCTTCGCCGAGGCCGGACACCGCATTCGCTGGCAGGGCAGCGGTGCCGATGAAGTCGGCATCGACGCAGCCACCGGCGCCGCGCTTGTGCGGATCGATCCGCGCTACTTCCGGCCGACCGAAGTGGATACGCTGGTCGGCGATGCCGCCAAGGCAAGAAAGGTTTTGGGCTGGTCGCACACCATCGGCTTCAAGGACCTGGTGGCGGAAATGGTTCGGGCCGACCTGGTGCGCACCGCCGGCGCTACTTGGCGCAACGGCAGTTCAACCTAGGACTCCGCGCTTATGGACAAGAGTTTCGATCTCAAAGGAAAGCGCATTTTCATTGCCGGCCACCGCGGCATGGTCGGCTCGGCCCTGGTGCGCCGCCTGGCCGGCGAGGATTGCGAGATCGTGACCGTGGCGCGCAGCGAGCTCGACCTTCTCGACCAGGCCGGCGTGCGCCGCTGGATGGAGGCCCGGCGGCCGGACGCCGTGATCATGGCGGCCGCCAAGGTCGGCGGCATCCTGGCCAATGACAGCTTCCCGGTGGATTTCCTTTACGAAAACCTCGTCGTGCAGACCAATGTCGTCGAGGCCGCCTTTCGCAGCGGGGTGCAGAAGCTTCTGTTCCTGGGCTCGTCCTGCATCTATCCGAAGCTTGCGCCGCAGCCGATCCCGGAAGACGCGCTGCTCACCGGCCCGCTCGAACCCACAAACGAATGGTACGCCGTCGCCAAGATCGCCGGGTTGAAACTTTGCCAGGCCTACCGGCGGCAACATGGCGTCGATTACATCTCGGCCATGCCGACAAATCTCTACGGTCCGGGCGACAATTTCGACCTCGACAGCAGTCATGTCGTGCCTGCGCTGATGCGCAAGGCGCATATGGCGAAGCTAACCGGTCAAAAGACCCTGCAGGTGTGGGGTTCGGGCCGGCCGATGCGAGAATTCCTGCATGTCGACGACGCCGCCGACGCCTTTGTCTGGCTTTTGAAGACTTATTCCGGCGACGGCCACGTCAATGTCGGTAGCGGTGAGGACATCACCATCGCGGAGCTTGCCGGCACCGTCGTATCGGTCGTCGGCGCCGGCGCCGAGATCGCGTTCGATCCGACGAAGCCGGACGGGATGCCGCGCAAGCTGATGGACGTCTCGCGCCTGTTCAAGACCGGCTGGAGGCCGGCCTATTCGCTTCGAGATGGATTGGAACAGACCTATGCCTGGTTCCTCGACCATGTCGAGAAAGGCGATATCCGTCTTGGCACTGCATGATTCTCAATCGAAACTCATCGCGGCGACCAGGGAGGACGGTTTGGGCGGCCGGCTTTTGGCTATGGTCAACGCCAAGGCGTTTGCCGACTCGCTCGGCTATCGCTTTGGCTTTGCCTGGAAGCCTATCCATGACGACAAATTTCACTCGGTTGAGAAAGTCGACAAGATATTCTCCGCCGATTTCATCGAGAAGCACTGGCTGGGGGAGACGGTCGAACCATTGGGTTTCGATGTTCTCGGAGAGGTAGCCTTTAGCCGTGCCAGTCTCGATGCCGCGGCGGCACGGCGAAGGTTTCGCGGCTGGATCTGCAACGAGTTTGAGATACTGGATCATTTTCGTGGCGGACCCCAACTCGTCCAACGATCGGAGACATTGCGAGGTTTCGGGTTTTCCAAGACCGTGAATCAGGCGCTCGACGCCGCCGACAAGTGCCCGTTTCCGGGGCCGATCGCCGCTTTGCATCTTCGCAGCGGCGACATCGTGCGCGGCAAGTATCGCTTCATGCTGCATTTCAGCGACAAGGTAGTGGCCTCGACCTTGGTCAAGGCTGTCGCGTCAGAGCTTTCGTCAAAAGGCCTGACAACTCTTCTGATCGGTCAGGATCGTGAAACGCTCGAATATCTGCGGTCGGAAACGGGAGCCTTGCTGGGCGACGATCTGGGATCGGCGGAATTCGCAGATGAGACGCTCAAGGCATTTTTCGAGATGAGGCTGATGGCGCGGTGCCAGAAAATCTATGCAGGCGGCAGCGTCTATGCGTCCGTCGCATCGATGATGGGCGATGTCGGTCTCGTCCATCCGAAAACCTTGTTCGACGGTTCGAGAGCCGCGGAAATGATTCTGGCCGAACTCAGCCGACATCAGGGCGATTACCACCCGCTCGAGGCGGCCTTCGGCTATCAAACCGCGTTTCTCGATCTCGAGGATCAAATCAATCCCGCGCGAGCAAGAGACATCAGACATCCTGGAAAAGGCTCACGCGCTGGATCCGCACAACGACGTCTATCCGCTCAAAATCGCGGCGGCCTTTTTTCGCGAACGCGACTATCGGTCCGGCGAAGCCGTTTTGAAGGCGCTCATGACAGGACAGTTCGAAGCCTCTCCCGCAATGCCGTTGCGCGCGATTGGCGTGCTGGTCTGCCGAACATGGCGCGGTGATGTCATGTCGAAGGATTTCGAGTCCTTCTTCGCGGCGGCCGCAGAGGGGCATCCCTACGCCGCGGCGTGTTCGGCGCATATTCTCCATGCAACATTCGGGAAGGTGAAGCCGGCTCTGCGGATGATTGCGAAGTCGCTGGAGGCGGAACCGGCCAATGCCTTGTTCAAGAGAATCAAACGGCACATACGGCCATTGACGACGCCTCAGTCCGGTCCTCTGGCGAAGGCGCGGCTGCGACTCTGGAAGGCGGGGATTCGAATATAGGGACCGCCGCTGCGGTCTTTGCCGCGGCTGCATTAGGGAGATCAAAAGCGGTAGTTCAGACTCAGAGAAACCGTATGGGTGCTGGGCTTGACGAATGTTGGACCAACCAACGCGCTGTCGTCTTGGAAATTATGATCCGAGAAATGCGCGTAGGCGTAATCAAGGCCGACAACCCATTTGTCATTGAGCGCGTAGTCGGCGCCGACACCGATCGTCCAGCCGGTATAAGTCCTGTCAAACTTGGTATCGCCAAAACCGAGAACGCTATATCCGGTATCGTGCAGGTGCAGGAAGGCCACGCCGCCCTTAACGTAGGGTAGGAAATTGCCCATCGCATATCCGGCCTTCGCAACGATATCGCCTTGCCAATCGGCAGCGGTCTCGAACGTTTCAGCGTCGATTGTCGGCACCGTCTTCTTGTTGAACACCGCAACCAGGCGGGCCTCCGCTCCGAGAACGAAATTGTTGTCGAACTGGTATTGATAGCCTACTTGGCCGCCAACCGATGCCGAGGTGCTATCACCATCGTATTCGCTAGGATCGTTATTGGGGATCGTCACATCGCCCTGGAGAAAATTGACGCCGGCCACTGCGCCGATATAGGCGCCAGTCCAATTGTAGGACGTGGGCTCGACCGACAATGCATCCGCAGCAAAGACTGGCGAACAAAACCCAACAAGCATTGCCGACGTGAGTAGAACTTTCCTCATAATTCGCCTGTGGCTCCCGATCCGCCATTGCACCTAAGGGTTGATAGCATGGCTTTCAGGGTTGCGCTGTAACACAGCGGCAACAGTGGCGCTGGAGGAGCTTAGCCCTGACGTGCCCCGCGCGACCAGAGCCGGGCGGAGGCTGCAATATACCTAGCCGGTGTGCTCGGGGTCCACTGGCGGAGATCGGCTAATTTAGTGGTAGGATGGTGGGCGTGACAAGGATTGAACTTGTGACCCCTGCAATGTCAATGCAGTGCTCTCCCGCTGAGCTACACGCCCATCCGAAGCCGCGCATACACCACTTTTGATCCGGCGCGTCAATAGCGGGAATGTGGAAAGACGGCTTCCGTTTGTCGCATCGGCGCGGCGCGTCGTCGATGCCTGCCGAAGTGGCTCAGGCCGCCTGCAGCATCTTCTCGACCTCGTTGACGAGATCGCGCAGGTGGAAGGGCTTCGACAGCACCTTGGCGTCCTTGGGCGCCTTGGAATCCGGATTGAGCGCGACTGCGGCAAAGCCGGTGATGAACATCACTTTGAGGTCCGGATCGATCTCGGTGGCGCGGCGGGCAAGCTCGATGCCGTCCATCTCCGGCATGACGATGTCGGTCAGGAGCAGCGAGAAAGGCTCTTCGCGCAGCCGCTCATAGGCGCTGGCGCCATTGTCGAAATCGCTTACCTGGTAGCCGGCGCGTTCCAGCGCCTTGACGAGGAAGCGGCGCATATCGTCGTCGTCTTCCGCCAGCAGAATGCGTGCCATCATATCCCGTCCGAATCACCCGCCCCAAGCCTGCCGCCGGGCAAGGCTGTTAACCATGCTGTATATGAGGATGTGTCGGTAAACATCAAGTGAATGAAGGGCGTCCCGCATCCGGTTCAAGCTGCGGTTTCGTCGCCCGAAATGCTGGACATGCCGCACGCAAGGTGGCAAGTTTTACGTCATGATGCAGTGCTGTTTCCTGGTTCGTGCAAATTGAAAACGGCAGCCGAGGATTTTTCGGTCGTCCCACCCTTCGAAATCCGATCGGGCGCCGAGCAGCGCGTCCCTTTCCTGTTCAACTCACCGCATAGCGGCCGCCACTATCCGGAGCGCTTCCTGGCCATGGCGCGGCTTGACCGCAACGCCATCCGCCGGTCGGAGGACTGCTATGTCGAGGAGCTTTTCGGCGGCGCCGTGCCGCTCGGCGCGCCACTGCTGGCGGCCAATTTTCCGCGCGCCTATCTCGACGTCAACCGCGAGCCGTGGGAACTCGATCCGCGCATGTTCGCAGAGCCGGTCCCGTCCTTCTGCAACATCCGTTCGGCGCGTGTCGCCGGCGGGCTGGGCACGGTGCCGAAGCTTGTCGGCGAAGGCCTCGATATCTATCCCGGCCGCCTGCCGCTGGCCGAGGCGGTGGCGCGCATCGAAGCGGTGTACAAGCCTTATCACGAGACGCTGAAGCGGCTCCTGACCAGAACACATGCCAGGTTCGGCTATGCCGTGCTGATCGACTGCCACTCGATGCCGGCCAGTATACGCGTCGGCGACAACGGCGTGCGGCCCGACTTCATCATCGGCGATCGGTTCGGAATTTCGGCCTCGCCGGCGCTCACCGAGATGGCCATCGGCCTGCTTGTCCGCATGGGCTACACCGTCGCGCATAACAAGCCCTATGCGGGAGGGTTCATCACCGAACATTACGGCAGGCCGGCGCGGCATCTGCATGCGTTGCAGATCGAGGTCAATCGCGGGCTTTACATGGACGAGCGGACGTTCCAGAAATCGGCCGGCTTCGACGCCTTGGCCTGCGACCTGACCCGCTTCTCGGCCGACCTGATGTCGATGCCCGACCACCATTTCGTCGATTTGCCGCTTGCGGCGGAATGACGGCGCGGTTGGCGCGCCGAGTTCTTGTATACGCAATTCCGGACGGAAAACCGCTTCACATTTTTCCTGGAATTGCCTGAAAAAAAGACCGCATCGTTTTCACGACACGGTCGAAGTCTAGGGAGGAAACGCCCAAGGAGGGCATGGACAGGAAAACCTGTCCGATGACAAAATTATTGTGCGCCGCACAAATGTCAATCGACAGCGGGCTTTTTTAATTCAATATGATGTGGAAATTCCGCTTCGGCGGCTCAGATGTGACATTCGGGCAACAGAAAACGGGCGTCTGACCGGTCTTCAGCGCGCCTGTTCGGCGAGAAACAGGCAGCCGGCAACGGCCGCGATGGGGGAGAGCGACTTGGATATCAGCACCGATTTCATGCGGCGCATCGCGCATGCCGCCGCCGCCGAAACCCTGCCGCGCTTCCGCAGCCAGGGGGCGGTCACCAACAAGCTTACGGGAAGCTTCGATCCGGTAACGGAGGCCGATCGCGAAGCCGAGCGCGCGATCCGGACGCTGATTTCGTCCGAATATCCCGAGCACGGCATCCTCGGCGAGGAGCATGGCAGCCACAACCTCGCCAGCCGACATGTCTGGGTGATCGACCCGATCGACGGCACCCGCGCGTTCATTTCCGGCATCCCGGTGTGGGGAACGCTGGTCGGGCTGACCGTCGACGGCGAGGCGGTCGCCGGCATGATGTCGCAACCCTTCACCGGTGAGCTGTTCTACGCCAACGCTTCCGGGTCGCATTATGAAGGACCGGGCGGCCCGCGCCGGCTCGCGACCCGCAAGACGACCGAACTCGCGCAAGCGACGCTGTTCACGACTACGCCGGCATTGTTCCAGGGCGATGCGCGCAAGCGCTATGACCAGTTCGAGACAAAGGTGCAGCTCGCCCGCTACGGCACCGATTGCTACGCCTTCGCCATGCTGGCGGCCGGCAGCATCGACATCGTCGCCGACCCGGGCCTGAAGCCCTACGACATCGTCGCGCTGATCCCGATCATTGAGAAGGCCGGCGGCGTCATCACCACTTTCGAAGGCGGGCCGGCGGAGAAGGGCGGCGATATACTGGCGGCCGCGACGCCCGAGCTTCATGCGGCAGCGATGGCGGCGCTGCGCGGCTGATCGGGCGCGCTCAGGGAGCATCACCCGTGCCGGGGATGAAGGCGTCGAAAGCCGCCAGGAGCTGCTCGCGGTAGATGTCCTTCTCCTGCAGGATCTCGTGTTGCGCGCCGTCAATCATCAACAGCGAGCCGACGCGCAGTTTCCTGGCATAGGCCTCCACCGCCTTGGTCGAGACCACCCGGTCGGCGCCGGCGGCGACGATCAGCATCGGCACCTTCACCCTTGCCATGAAATCCGGATCGCTGACGGCTTTCGCGGCCGCGGCGGCGGCCCTCAGCCAGCGGATGGTTGGACCGCCGAGCGCGAGCTGCGGCCAGGCCTCGTAGATTCCGACATTGCGCCGGTAGCGCGCAGGATCCGAGGTCACCTTGTTCACCTCGAAAGCGGGCGGCACTTTCGGGCGCGGACCGAGCGCGGCATAGAGCCGGCCGAGACCCAGCGCGCAGAAAACCGTGCAGACGCGCCGGACCGTGGCGATCGAGACCGGCAGGTCCGGCACCTCGAGAAAAGGAGCCAGCAGCACCATGCGTCGCACCCGGTTGACCATCGACGGCGAGGCAAGCAGCGCAATCACCGCGCCCGTGGAGTGCGCGAGGATGTAATAGGGGCCGCGGCAGTCGGGCAGCACGATTTCCTCGAAGAATTGCTCGAGATCGCGCGTATAGTCACGGAAGCTGCGGACATAGCCGCGCTGGCGGTCACGCAGCAGGCGGCTGGAATCGCCCTGGCCGCGCCAGTCGAGGATGGCGACGCCGAAGCCGCGATCGGCGAGATCGCGGATGGTCTCGAAATATTTCTCGATGCATTCGTTGCGCCCGGTCAGCAGAACCACCGTGCCCTGCAGCGGGCGGCTGACAGCGGCAAAGACGCCATAGCGGATCTTCTTGCCGTCGCGTGTGGTGAAGAAGCCGCCCGCGGCATTCTGCGGCGGGGGATTGTCCTCGGTCAGATGGAAAAGATCCGTCATGCGGCGTCGTTGCTTGTTCTTTGCCCGGACGGGCGAGGCGTCGGCATGGTGATAGACGGCCAGGCGGCAAAAGCAAAGGCGTTGCGAGGATCTACGCGGTTGCCGCGCATGACCCCGAAAATCAGAATCGATTTCGGAAAGGATCATGCGCGAAATCAAAAGGGCTACTGCGTCCTTAGCGCGTCCAGAGGACGCGCGGCGCTGTAGCGCGGGGAAGGCCGGAAGTGCCTGCGGTGCACTTCCGGCCTCTGTCGATCCGGGAGGAAGGGACGTTGCACCCGGTTCGGCCTCGTCGCGGCGCAGGGAAGGGGGGCGCCGCTTGTCTCTCTGTCTTGACGCAATTTCGGACGGAAAACCGCTTCACACTTTTCCTGGAATTGCTCGAACTTGACCAAAGCCTAATGCCGCATGACTGAACGGATGCCGAAGCCGTGGTTCATCCACCGTTCATGAACGTGGCTGCATTGCGACCAAGGAAAACCTTGAAATGGCTTTTTGAGCTTCCCAAATGAATGCTGTGGCCGCCGATGTCGGGGCCGCTGGCCTATCCGGAACGCCTTTCGAGGGTTTCGCAACGGGTCATACGCAAACCATGTTGCTCAAAAGGAGAACACTCATGCGTCACGTTGATTTTTCCCCGCTTTATCGTTCGACCGTCGGCTTCGACCGGCTGTTCACCATGCTCGATTCGCTCGGCCAGCCCGAGACCGCGCAGACCTATCCGCCCTATAATATCGAGCGCACGGGCGAGAACGCCTATCGCATCTCGATGGCCGTTGCCGGCTTCTCGGAAGACGAAATTTCGATCGAAGCCCACCGCAACGTGCTGACCGTCAAGGGCGAGCGCAAGGAAGAGAACAACAGCGAGGGTTCCGAGCTGCTTTACCGCGGCATCGCCTCGAGGTCCTTCGAGCGCCGCTTCCAGCTGGCCGACCACGTCGAAGTGGAAGGCGCCACGCTGAAGAACGGGCTGCTCTTCGTCGACCTCAAGCGCAACATTCCCGAGGAGCTGAAGCCGCGCAAGATCGCGATCACCTCGTCCGCGGACAAGGCCAAGCAGATCGAAACCAAGGCCGCCGCGTAACCCGCGGGGCCCGTAGTAGACAACGTCTCCCTCCCGAGACGAAAGCGGCGCCGCGAGGCGCCGCTTTTTATTGTGCCACCGGCAACGCGCCGTTCTGGCTCTTTTGAAGCATGCAGCGGCGGATCATGAAGGGCGATGTCCGATTTTTCCCTGCTGCTGACACTCACCGTTGCAATCACTTTCCTGCTCGCCGGTATCGTCAAGGGTGTCACCGGCATGGGCCTGCCGACGCTGGCCATGGGATTGCTTGGCACCATCATGCCACCCGTGACCGCGGCGTCGCTGCTGATCGTGCCGTCCTTCGTCACCAATGTCTGGCAGCTTTTCGCCGGCCCGAGTTTTTCGGCGGTCCTGCGCCGGCTTTGGCTGATGATGGCGGGCATTCTGATCGGCACGATCGCCGGCTCGCGGCTGCTCGCCAGCGACAATGTCAAATGGACGACGGCAAGTCTCGGCGCGGCATTGATCGTCTATGCCGCCTATAGCCTGCTCGCGCGGCAGCCTGTCGTTCCCGAGAAAAGCGAGCGCTGGTCGTCGCCGGCCGCGGGTTTCCTCACCGGCCTGGTCACGGGCGGCACCGGCGTCTTCGTGGTGCCCGCCGTGCCTTACATCCAGGCGCTCGGCTTGAGCCGGGACGATCTGATCCAGGCGCTCGGTCTTTCCTTCACGGTGTCGACGATCGCCCTGGCGCTGGGCCTTGCCTCGCATGGCGTCTTCGAGGCGGGACATCTGGCGATGTCCTCGCTTGCCGTGCTGCCGGCCCTGCTCGGCATGTGGCTGGGGCAAATCCTGCGCCGGAAGATCAGCCCGGCAACTTTTCGCCGCTGGTTCCTGATTTTTCTGGTCCTGCTCGGCGTCGAGTTGTTGCTGCGGCCCTTTATGGCCTAGCTGCAGGGGCCTACTTATTATTTGCCGCAAGAACGGCTTCGACATTCCGCCGGTGAACGGCTTCGTATGGCGCGAAATACTCGGTCGCCGTGGTGGCGAAAATCTCGGCGCCGAAGGTCCGCAGATCCTGCTTGGCTAGGTCGGGATCTTGCCGGCAGGCAAGCAGCTTTCGGACGTAAGCCTCGGTGGCGTCGATGAAGCTTCTGTCATAGCCGCCGGCTTCGATCGCCTCAAAGGAACCGTGGTTGGGCAGAATTCGATCGAACTGCCAACTGGACATGCGCCTAAGGTCGACCAGATGCTCGCTCAGGCGCTCCGGCTCCGACAAATAGGTGACCGAGTCTTCCAGCGTGTCGCCTGCCAAAAGCAGGCCGGCGTCAGGCATCAACAGCACCGTGCCGTCATGGCTGTGGATCTCGACCTGGCGCAGTTCGACGGGGATCGCTCCGACCGTCAGGCTGAGGCTGTTGTCAAACGTCCTGTTGGGCAGCACGAGCGGCTTGATCGGCGGGTTGCCGCCCTCGATGTCGGCCCGGCTGCGTTCGAGCGCCAAGGCGGTGAGGCGGTTGGCGATGATCTCGCAATCCTCAAACACCTCGTTGCCGGCGATATGATCGTCATGCCAGTGGCTGAGCACGACGCGTATCGAGGTTACGCCCATCTCCTCAAGGGTTTTCCGGATGAAGCGGGCATGGGGCAGGGATATGTGCGTGTCATAGACAAGCGCCTGCGAGCCGTCGACGATCGCATAGGTGCAGATGCCAAGCGTGTAAGCGCCGTCGTCAAGCCAGTTCGGCTCGTGCGACCAGATGCGAACGCCTTCGATGCGGCCGTCATAGAAGCCCAGCACGTTCGGCGCCGGACGGACCAGCCGCATCGTCGAGCCGAGAGACGGCTTGGTCATCTGGCTGCTCCCGAGTGCCGCAAGCTCAGCCAAGCAACTGGCCGAGACGGTCGATCTCTTGCGTCGTGGTGGCGAAGCTGGCGACGAAGCGGTAGATCGCTTCATTGTCGCCGAGGTGGCCATCGAACCCCTGCGGCACGCCCCACTCGTAGAATTTGGCGCCGGCCGCTTGCAGCTTTTCCGCGGTGGCCCGACCGAGAATGGCAAACACTTCGTTGGCCTGCGGCAGCCAGGCGAGCTTGCCGGCCGGCGCATCCTCGATCGTCTCGGCCAGATGCGCGGCCATCGCATTGGCGTGGCCTGCCATCCTCAACCACAGATCGTCGGTGAAATAGGCCTCGAACTGGGCCGAGATGAAGCGGGCCTTGGAAAAAGTCTGTCCGGCGCGCTGGCGCAGCAGGCGCAGATCCTTGCCGACATCCGGATTGAGAACCACGACCGCATCGGCCATCCAGCAGCCATTCTTGGTGCCGCCGAAGGATATAAGATCGACGCCGCTCTTCCAGGTCATTTCGGCCGGGCTGGCGCCGGTCGCTGCGATCGCATTGGCGAAGCGCGCGCCGTCCATGTGCAGCGGCAGCTTGTGGCGGCGGCTGACCTCGGCGATCGCCTTGACATCGTCGACGCTGTAGACCGTGCCGACCTCGGTCGCCTGGGTCACGGTGACCGCCATCGGCTGGCCGGCGGGGGCCAGGTCCTGCGAATATCGCTTGATGGTCCGGTCGAGAGCCTCCGGGGTCATGCGCCCCAGCGGTCCCGCCACCGGCGCCATGCGCGCGCCGCCGGTGTAGAAACCCATCGCGCCGAACTCGTCGACATTCATATGCGCTTCGAAATGGCAAAGCGCGATGCCGCCGATGCGGTTCAACGCAGCCATCGAAAGCGCGTTGGCCGCCGTGCCGGTCGCGACGAAGAAGACCTGCACCTCGCGCTCGAAGATCTCGTTGAAGCGACGATAGACGGCGCGGTCCAGATCGCCGTCGCCATAGGCGGTCGCGATGCCTGCGGCATGGCGCGACAGGTTGGCCGAAATGTCGGGATGGACGCCCGCCCAGTTGTCGGATGCAAAGAACATCGAAAAGTCCGTATTGTGATTGGCGAAAGCGGCGGGACTTGATCGCTTCGGCAGTCGAAGCGCAAGGGCCAATCGTGGGCAAAGCGGTGAAGCCAGCAATCGACGCCAAAATGCCTGGACCAAAGCTTGCGTTTCCGGCGCCTGTCACGAAATTTTGTGTCGCGCAGCGCCCAAGTTTTTTGTGAATCGGTCTTGTGCGGCTGTCTGATTTCTGCCATAAAAAATTTAGGACAGTAGTGCTGTCTTATTTTGTCGCACAAAACAGGCCGGACTGGCGTATCATCGCTGCCATTCCGGCCATTGTCGCGAGCGGCGGGTAGACGGCCCGGCTCTGGCCTGTACGATACCGGATGCGAACCGGGCGTATAGCCGTTTGGTTCGGTGGATTTCGCGAGACGTGCAGCAACATGAAGGGGAAGCATCATGCTTCCCAAGGCAAACCAGCGTCCTGAGACAATCGGGGCCAAGGTGGAGAACGGAGGATAGGACGATGACGGAACTGACGCCATCTGCGATCAACGGCCAGGCCGCGCAGACGAAAGCGGCAGCCGTTAAAAATACCGTCCTGGCCAAAGGGCTGCGAACCGCCAACGGCATGACCGCGCAGGGCCTCTATGATCCGCGCAACGAGCACGACGCCTGCGGCGTCGGCTTCATCGCCAACATGAAGGGCGTGAAATCGCACGGGATCGTCGAGGACGGCCTGGCGATGCTGGAAAACCTCACCCATCGCGGCGCCGTCGGCGCCGATCCGCTGGTCGGCGACGGCGCCGGCGTGCTGGTGCAGATCCCGGACGCTTTCTTCCGCGAAGAAATGGCGGTCGTGGGCGTCGAACTGCCGCCGGCCGGTCAATACGGCGTCGGCCACTGGTTCATGCCGCAGGACGCGGCGCTGCGCGCCCATATCGAAGAGATCATCGCCGAATCCGCGCAGTCGGAAGGGCTGCCGCTTATCGGCTTCCGCGACGTGCCGGTCGACAATTCGTCGCTGTCGAAGGCGCCGGATATCGTGGCGTCCGAGCCGTTCCATCGGCAGGTGTTCATCGGCCGCACGGCCGACATCCCGGACGACGAGGAATATGAGGCGCGGCTTTACCTGCTGCGCAAGGTGATCTCGGGCCGCATCTATGCCGAGAACGACAACAAGGATGTCGGCGCCTATTGCGTGTCGCTGTCGGCGCGCACCATCGTCTACAAGGGCATGTTCCTGGCCTACCAGGTCGGCGCCTATTACAAGGACCTCAAGGATCCGCGCTTCGAGACGGCGCTGATCCTGGTCCACCAGCGCTTCTCGACCAACACCTTCCCGTCGTGGAAGCTGGCGCATCCCTATCGCATGGTCGCGCATAATGGCGAGATCAACACCGTACGCGGCAACAACAACTGGATGGCGGCGCGCCAGGCCTCGGTCGATTCCGAGCTGTTCGGCAACAACATCTCGAAGCTCTGGCCGATCTCCTATGAAGGCCAGTCGGACACGGCGTGCTTCGACAACGCGCTCGAGTTCCTGTTCCAGGGCGGCTACTCGCTCACCCACGCCATGATGATGCTGATTCCGGAAGCCTGGGCCGGCAACAAGCTCATGGATGCCGACCGCAAGGCTTTCTACGAGTACCATGCGGCGCTGATGGAGCCGTGGGACGGACCGGCGGCAGTGGTCTTCACCGACGGCCGCCAGATCGGCGCCACGCTCGACCGCAACGGCCTGCGCCCGGCGCGCTACATCGTCACCGACGACGACCGCGTCATCATGGCGTCGGAGGCCGGCGCGCTGCCGGTGCCGGAGGAAAAGATCGTGCAGAAGTGGCGGCTGCAGCCCGGCCGCATGCTGCTGATCGACCTCGCCAAGGGCCGCATCGTCTCCGACGAGGAGATCAAGTCGGAGATCGCGACCAGGCATCCCTACAAGACCTGGCTCGCCAACACGCAGCTCATCCTCGAAGACCTGAAGCCGGTCGAGCCGCGCGCGCTGCGCAAGGATGTCAGCCTGCTCGATCGCCAGCAGTCCTTCGGTTACACGCAGGAAGACACCAAGCTTCTGATGGCGCCGATGGCGACCACCGGCCAGGAAGCGGTGGGTTCGATGGGCACCGACACGCCGATTTCGGCGATGTCGGACAAGTCGAAGCTGCTCTACACCTATTTCAAGCAGAACTTCGCCCAGGTCACCAACCCGCCGATCGACCCGATCCGCGAGGAACTGGTGATGAGCCTGGTATCGTTCATTGGGCCGCGGCCCAACATCTTCGACCTCGTCGGCACGTCGCGCCGCAAGCGGCTCGAAGTGCGCCAGCCGATCCTGACGAATGGCGATCTGGAAAAGATCCGCTCCATCGGCCACACCGAGGACCGTTTCGACACCAAGACGATCGACATCACCTATGGTTCGAACGAGGGTGCCGCCGGCATGCAGGGCGCCATCGACCGGCTCTGCGAGCGGGCGGAGGCGGCGGTCGCCGGCGGCTACAACATCATCATCCTGTCCGACCGCCAGGTCGGGCCGGACCGCATCGCGATACCGTCGCTGTTGGCGACGGCGGCCGTGCATCATCACCTGATCCGCAAGGGCCTGCGCACCGCGGTCGGCCTCGTGGTGGAATCCGGCGAGCCGCGCGAGGTGCATCATTTCTGCTGCCTGGCAGGCTACGGCGCCGAGGCGATCAATCCCTATCTCGCCTTCGACACGCTGCTCGACATGCACAAGCGTGGCGAGCTGCCGGAAGAGGTCGACGAATACGAGGTGGTCTCGCGCTACATCAAGTCGATCGGCAAGGGCATCCTCAAGGTGATGTCCAAGATGGGCATCTCGACCTACCAGTCCTATTGCGGCGCGCAGATCTTCGACGCCATCGGGCTGAAGTCAGACTTCGTCGATAAGTATTTCACCGGCACAGCGACGCTGATCGAAGGCGTCGGCCTGGACGAGATCGCCACCGAGACGCTCAGCCGCCACAGTGATGCCTTCGGCAGCGATCCGGTGCTGCGCAACAATCTCGAGGTCGGCGGCGAATACATGTTCCGCATGCGCGGCGAAGCGCATATGTGGTCGCCCGACGCGGTGGCCAGCCTGCAGCACGCCGTGCGGCAGGGCTCCTGGGATACGTTCAAGGAGTATTCGGCGCAGATCGACAGCGCGACCGCGCGCGCCCAGACCATTCGCGGCCTGTTCAAGATCAGAACAGCGGAAGAGACCGGCCGCAAGAAGGTCGCGATCGAGGACGTCATGCCGGCGGCCGAGATCGTCAAGCGCTTCTCGACCGGGGCGATGTCGTTCGGCTCGATCTCCAGGGAAGCGCACACCACGCTGGCGCGTGCCATGAACGCCATCGGCGGCAAGTCGAACACCGGCGAGGGCGGCGAAGAGGCCGACCGCTATCTGCCGCTGCCCGGCGGCGGCAAGAATCCGGAACGCTCGGCGATCAAGCAGGTCGCGTCGGGCCGCTTCGGCGTCACGGCGGAATATCTGGTCAATTCCGACGTCATGCAGATCAAGGTGGCGCAGGGTGCCAAGCCCGGCGAGGGCGGCCAGCTGCCCGGACACAAGGTCGACGCGACCATCGCCAAGGTCAGGCACTCGACGCCCGGCGTCGGCCTGATCTCGCCGCCGCCGCATCACGACATCTATTCGATCGAGGATCTGGCGCAGCTGATCTACGATCTGAAGAACGTCAATCCGGCGGCCGATGTCTCGGTCAAGCTGGTGTCGGAGGTCGGCGTCGGCACGGTCGCGGCGGGCGTCGCCAAGGCGCGCGCCGACCACATCACCATCTCGGGCTATGACGGCGGCACCGGCGCTTCGCCGCTGACCTCGCTCAAGCATGCCGGCAGCCCGTGGGAAATGGGCCTTGCCGAAACGCATCAGACGCTGGTGCTCAACGGCTTGCGCTCGCGCGTCGCGCTGCAGGTCGATGGCGGCCTGCGCACCGGGCGCGACGTCATCATCGGCGCGCTGCTCGGCGCCGACGAGTTCGGCTTCTCGACTGCGCCGCTGATCGCGGCCGGCTGCATCATGATGCGCAAGTGCCACCTCAACACCTGCCCGGTCGGCGTGGCGACGCAGGACCCGGTGTTGCGCAAGCGCTTCAAGGGCACGCCGGAGCACGTCATCAACTTCTTCTTCTACGTGGCGGAAGAGGTGCGGGCGCTGCTTGCCGACATGGGCTTCACCCATATCGACCAGATCATCGGCGACACCGATCTCCTGGAAAAGCGCGACGTCATCCAACACTGGAAGGCGCGCGGGCTCGATTTCTCCAAGATGTTCTTCAAGCCGGACGCGCCGCACGAGGCGCTGCATTGGACCGAGCGGCAGAAGCATCCGATCGACGACGTGCTCGACCGCAAGCTGATCGAGTTGGCGAAGCCGGCGCTGGACGCCAAGCAGCCGGTCACCATCGAGCTGCCGATCCGCAATGTCGACCGATCTGTCGGCGCTATGCTTTCGGGTGAAGTCGCCAAGCGTTTCAAGCACAAGGGCCTGCGCGAGGACACGATCAAGGTGAAGCTGACCGGCACCGCCGGCCAGTCCTTCGCCGCCTTCCTGGCGCGCGGCGTCTCCTTCGAGCTGGTCGGCGCCGGCAACGACTATGTCGGCAAGGGCCTGTCGGGCGGCCGCATCGTTATCCGGCCGCCGCAAGAGGCCAAGATCGTCGCGGCGGACTCGATCATCGTCGGCAACACGGTGCTCTACGGCGCCACCGAAGGGGAGGCGTATTTCGCCGGCGTCGCCGGTGAGCGTTTCGCCGTGCGCAATTCCGGCGTGGCCGCCGTCGTCGAAGGCGTCGGCGACCATGGCTGCGAATATATGACCGGCGGCATCGTCGTCGTGCTCGGCAAGACCGGGCGCAACTTCGCGGCCGGCATGTCGGGCGGCGTCGCCTATGTGCTGGACGAGAAGGGCGATTTCGCCGAGCGCTGCAACATGGCGATGGTCGAGCTCGAGCCGGTTCCGGAAGAGGACGACCTGATGGAGAAGCTGCTCCATCACGGCGGCGACCTCGACCACAAGGGCCGCGTCGACGTGTCGGGCGACATGACCAGCCATGACGAGGAACGGCTCTACCAGTTGATCTCGAACCACGTGCATTTCACCGGTTCGGTACGCGGCCGCGAAATCCTCGACGATTGGCAGAACTTCCGGCCGAAATTCCGGAAAATCATGCCGGTGGAGTATCGCCGCGCGCTGATCGAGATGGAACGCATGCGCATGAGCGTGGCGGCGGAATAGTTTCGGGCATGGCCGGAAAGATGACTTTCCGGCCGGCCTCCTCACCAACAATCCTGACCTCCAGAGCATGATCCCGACAAGTGGGAACGGGTTTTCGGCGAAGGTCATGCTCCAACAAGGTGCGGTTGCCACGGCAGCCTTATGGGGTTAACGGGTGCGCGACAAAAGCGTGCCTTCGGACAGCAGGGACTGGACTATGGGCAAGGTAACAGGCTTTCTCGAGATCGACCGGCAGGTGCACAAGTACCAGCCTGCCTCGGACCGCGTCCGGCACTTCCGCGAATTCACGCTGCCGATGTCGGACAAGGAAGTCGAGAAACAGGCCGCGCGCTGCATGGATTGCGGCATTCCGTTCTGCCACGGGCCGACCGGCTGCCCGATCCATAATCAGATCCCGGACTGGAACGACCTCGTCTACAATGGCGACTGGGACAACGCGATCCGCAACCTGCATTCGACCAACAATTTCCCCGAGTTCACCGGCCGCATCTGTCCCGCGCCCTGCGAGGAAGCCTGCACGCTGAACCTCGAGGACATTCCGGTCGCCATCAAGACGGTCGAGCAGGCGATCGCCGACAAAGCTTATGAGACCGGCCACATCCGGCCCTATCCGCCGGAGAAGAAGACCGGCAAGAGGGTTGCCGTCATCGGCTCCGGCCCGGCCGGCATGGCGGCGGCGCAGCAGCTCGGCCGCGCCGGGCACGACGTGCATGTCTATGAGCGCGAAAGCCGCCCCGGCGGGCTGATGCGCTACGGCATACCGGACTTCAAGATCGAGAAGCACTATATCGACCGGCGCATCGAGCAGATGCAGGGCGAGGGGGTGACCTTCCATTGCGGCGTCAATGTCGGCGTCGACATGAAAGCGGCCGATCTGCTCGGGGAATTCGACGCCGTGCTCTATTGTGGCGGGTCGGAGACGCCGCGTCCGGCCGGCATTCCGGGCAGCGATCTCAGCGGCGTCTATGACGCCATGCCCTATCTGGTGCAGCAGAACCGTCGCGTCGGCGGCGAGCCGATCCAGTCGGTGGCCTGGCCCTCGCACCCGATCATTGCCGGTGGCCAGCATGTCGTGGTCGTCGGCGGCGGCGACACCGCGTCCGACTGCATCGGCACCGCCTTCCGCCAGGGCGCGGTGCGCGTGACGCAGCTCGACATCCGCCCGCAGCCGCCGGAGAAGGAAGACAAGCTTGCCGTCTGGCCCTACTGGGCGACGAAAATGCGCACGTCCTCCTCGCAGGCCGAGGGCGCCGAGCGCGAATTCCAGGTGGCGACGCTCGAGTTCATCGGCGAGGAAGGCCAGCTGACCGGTGTTCGCTGCTGCGAGGTCGACGACAAGCGCAAGCCGATCGCCGGCAGCGAGTTCGTCATCCGCGCCGATCTCGCCTTCATCGCCATCGGCTTCGCCGGTCCTGCGGGCGACAGCCTGATGAAGGAGCTCGACGGCAAGATCAAAGTCGTCACCGACAGCCGCCGCTCGAACAATGTCGAGGCCAACGATCGCGACTACAGGACCAGCGTAGACAAGCTCTATGCGGCGGGCGACGTGCGCCGCGGCCAGTCGCTGGTGGTGTGGGCGATCCGTGAGGGCCGCCAGGCGGCGCGCTCGATCGACGAGGCGCTGATGGGATCGACGGTGCTGCCGCGGTAAGGCTTCAAAGCACTCGCTGAGCCGTAAGCTTCTTGAAGCGCCTAACCGGCCAGCAGCTTTACCGCCCAGTAGAGGCCGATGGCCATCTGGACCGCGAACGCGGAAAATCGAGCCTTGACCGCGTTTGGACTTGTCGACGCCAGATGAATGGCCGACTGGATTAGCCGCGCGGCGACAAACCAGTATGCAAGGGGGTCGGTGATCCCCGTCCGCGAAGTCATCATGGCCACGCCCATGAGGCCACCGAATATCGGGAGTCCCTCAATGCAATTGGCGTGGGCTCGCGCAAGCCGCTGCAAAAAGGGCGAAAGACCTGCGTTATCCGGCGTGAAGCCATTTGCCGGGATGCGGCCGCTCACCACAAGATGGGTGCGCAGGATCTCCATCCATACAAGCAGGAGGAGGGTCCAAGTTACGAAGCCAAGCAAGGCATAGCCCGTCGCCGACATGTTCGCCCCCCTGTAATCCCAGCGGGATAGAACAATGCCATTGTTCGGCCTGGCGTGAAATCGCTTTCGCGCAGGACGATCTAAGGGTGATCTCATCCCGACGAATCCGATGGACGTCGATTAAGGGCTGGCGGGCGTGGAGTCCGACTCGACGGCTGCTGTCGCCGGCTGCGTCTTCGGCGGCCACGAAAAATCGTCGGCGCGGCCGGGCGAGGCGGCGGGCGCCTTGCCTTCGACGATCAGTTTTTCGCCTGGCAGGTTCGGATCGGCCCTGGCCGGCTGCGCGGCGCCGAGCAGCTCGGTGCCGCCGTCGAGCGCCGGGTCGCCGAGAAGCATCGGCGCGGTGCGGTCGACGATGACGGGCGCCGCGGCCGGCTTCGGCGCCTCAACCGGAGCTCCGGCCGGCGCCGACACGGTCGTGACGCTTCCCGGCGCGGCCAGGCCGAGGATCTTCGCCAGCGGCTTTTCCGTGTAGAAAGCGAGCTTGCGCTTGCCGGCCTTGGTGACGTTGATGCCGTCGTCGGAACGCAGGCGAACCGGCTGGCCGTTGATATCCGGGCCGGAGATAACGAAAGCGCCGTTCTCGTCGACGAAGCCGTCCCATACATCGACGAATTCGCCACCGTGTTTCTGGGCGGCCGAGTGATAGATGTCGTTGAACGCGAGCATGTCGGAGTTCATCTTCGACACACCGAAAGCCGGCATGCCGACCCAAAGGAACGGCACCTTGGTGTCTTCTATGGCCTTGCCGAGCGCATCGGTGCGGCGCTCATATTCCTTGGTCCAGTTCTCCGAGCGCGGCTGCTCGCGCACGTCGCCGACCTTCATCTGCTGGCGGTCGTTGGAACCCAGCATGATGATCACGGCTGCCGGTTTCTCGGTTTCGATCAGCGATTTTATCTGGGCTGGCCAATTGTAGACATCGTCACGAACGAAACCGGACGAACCGTTGGCGCGGGTGACGATCCTGACGGCGGGATTGTCGGCAAAGGCGGTGTCCAGGCCCTCGGCCAGCCCGCCCGCCAGAAAATCGCCGACCACCAGCACGACATGGGCGTCGTTCGTCTTCTCGACGATCGGCGTTTCCGGCTCGGCCGGCGGGCGCGGCTTGGATTTCTTCTTCGGTTTCGGCCTTGATTTCTGGATTTCGAACGGTGGCTCGACGCGTTCGCTGCGGCGCGGGAACAGAAGGTCACGCAACGACCAGCCGCGGCTTTCCTCCTGCGCGAATGCCGGTGCGTGGAACGCGCCGACGGCAGTGACGACGAGCACGGCCAGGGCGAGAACCAGGATCGGCGCCCGGCGAATGCCCTGCCTGATACGCGCAACCGAAACCAAACACCTCTCCATCCCTTGGCGCATGACCGGAAGACGTGGGAAAGTCATGCGCAAGCCGAAGCGCTACAGCATCCTTGCCGTCTTTGAGAGGATGCTGGCGCTTCCCCAGGCTCTACTGCTTGCGGAGCCATTTGAGCACTTCCAGGCTCGGATAGCCATCCTGGTTCAAGCCGACCTTGGCCTGGTAGGCCATGATGGCGGCTTTCGAGCCGTCGCCGATCTTGCCGTCGAACTTGCCGTCATAGTAGCCGTGATCTGAAAGCCGCTTCTGTAGTTCCTGCCGTTCCTCGAAGCTGAGCTTGGTGAAAGGCCGCTGCCAGTCCTGCACCAGGCCGGTGCCGCCGGCGATCTCGTCGGCCAGAAGGCCCACGGCCAAAGCGTATTTGTCGGCGTTGTTGTAGGCCTTGATGACGGAGAAATTCCTGATCATCAGGAAGGCGGGTCCACCTCGGCCGTCCGGCACTTTCAACGTCGCCTTGTCAGTCAGGTTCTTGAACGGCTTGCCGCTGGCCCTGACGACGCCGAGCGCCTGCCATTGGGCGATCGTCTTTGCGCCGCCGGGCAATTTGCCGGCTGGTATGGAGACCTCATAGCCCCAGGTCTTGCCGGCCTGCCAGCCGTTCTTCTTGAGCAGATTGGCGGAGGTCGCCAGCGCGTCGGGGATCGAACTCCAGATGTCGCGCTTCCCATTGCCGTCCATGTCGACCGCATAGCGCTGGTAGCTGGTCGGGATGAATTGGGTCTGGCCCATCGCGCCTGCCCAGGAGCCCATCAGATGGCTTTCATCGATGTCGCCGGTCTGCAGGATCTTCAAGGCCGCGATCAATTGGGTGCGGGCATATTTCGACCGCTTCGGATCGCCATAGGCAAGCGTCGCCAGCGAGCGGACGACGTTGCGCATGATGTCGTCGCGCTTGAGCGTCTCGCCATAGTTCGATTCCATCGACCAGATGGCCAAAAGGATGTTGCGGTCGACACCGAACCGCGCCTCGATGCGATCGAGCCACGGCCTCCATTTCTTCGCCATCGCCTGGCCGTTGGCGACTGCCTGGTCGTGCACGCGGTTGTCGAAATAGTCCCAGGCGGGCGCGGTGAATTCCGGCTGGGTACGGGCCTTTTCCAGCACGACCGGGTCGGGCTCGATGCCTCTCATGGACTGATCGTAGACCGCCCCCGAAACGCCGCCCGCCACCGCGGTTGCGCGGAAATCCGAGACCCACTGGCGGAATCCGGCATCGGCGAAAGCGGGTCCGGCGGGCATCAGCAAGGCCAGCGTGAGGCCGGCGGCCGTCGCCAGTGCCGTCAGGCGCCTCGCGGTGTTGCGAACGGACATCATTTCCTCCTTCGTCAAATCAGGAAGATCATTCAACGCCGAACCGGGTTAGCATTTGGTTTACCATAGGTCCCGCGGGGAACGAAAAGAGGTGTCGCGGCTTTAGTTCTCACGTTCACTGCTCGCCCTTAATCCAACATTCCGGCGTGAAAATGATTTCCGTCGGGAAATGTTTGGGGATTGCGGAGCGTGCCGCCGAGCGGATAATTGGCTGAAACGCAGGGGGTGTCAGCATGAAGCGCGTTCGCAAGGCAGTTTTCCCGGTCGCCGGCCTCGGCACGCGGTTTCTTCCGGCCACCAAGGCCATCCCGAAGGAAATGCTCACCGTCGTCGACCGGCCGGTCATCCAATATGTGGTCGATGAGGCACGCGAGGCCGGCATCGAGCATTTCATTTTCGTGACCGGACGCAACAAGGCGGTCATCGAGGACCATTTCGACGTACAGTTCGAGCTGTATGACACGCTTGCCCAGCGCGGCAAGGACGATCAGCTCGCCCGCCTGCAGCGGCTGCAGCCGGCGCCGGGACAGACGAGCTTCACGCGCCAGCAGGTGCCGATGGGCCTTGGCCACGCCGTCTGGTGCGCCCGCGAGCTGGTCGGCGAGGAGCCGTTCGCCTTGCTTTTGCCGGACATGATCATGCAGTCGGAAAAGAGCTGCACGAGGAGTATGGTCGAACTCTATGCCGAGACCGGCAACAACATCGTCGCCGTGCAGGAATGCGATCCGGCGGAAGCGCATAAATACGGCATCGTCGGCCGCGGCGAGGACGCGCATCACGGCTTCCGCATCACCGGCATGGTGGAGAAGCCGAAACAGGGGACCGCGCCCTCCAATCTTTACATCAACGGCCGCTACATCCTGCAGCCGGAAATCTTCGGCATCCTGGAGAGCCAGGAGCGTGGCGCCGGCAACGAGATTCAGCTGACCGACGCGATGCTGAAGCTGGAGAAAGAGCAGCCCTTCTACGGCTATCACTACAAGGGGCGCACCTTCGATTGCGGCTCGCCGGAAGGTTTCGTCGAGGCCAATGTCGCCTTCGCGCTGTGGCGCAGCGACATGAGCGGAAGCATGGCGGGCGTCGTCCGCACGCTGCTGGACGAGGTGCGGCCAGTAGAGCGGCGCGGCGCCGCGTCTTAGCCTATGCCGATATTCAGGTGAGGCCGGTCTGCGAACGGCAGTTTCCTGCGCTTCCGGTGCTCACGTACTTTGAGTACGCTCAGCTCCGGTTCTCGGAAGCCACCGTTCTCGACTCGGCCTGACCTGAATCTCGGCATAGGCTTGGCGGTTGCTGCCCTTCAGCGCTGGACCTTCAGGCCGAGATAGACACTGTTGGTCGTATAGTCTCGGCCAGGCAGATTGCTGGTCAGCTTCTCCGTCCTTACCCTGGTGGTGACCCCGGCATAGCGGTTCAACCACCAGGTCAGCCCGGCCTCGGCGCTCAGGATCAAATCGTGGCCGTCGGAGCCGGTGTAATCGCGCCAGTCGAGGCCGAGCGCCGAGTTCGCCGTCAGATTGGCGCGGATCTGGCGCTCGCCGGTCAGACGGCCGGAGTAGAGGATATCGCCGCTCTCATTAGCCGTTGTGGTTGTTTCGACCCTGGTCTTGCCGGTCAGGCCAATAGTAGTGCCGCGCTCGGGCGACCATTTGAGGTCGGCATCGATGCTCGGACCCGCTACCGCCGGAAGGCGGTTGTCGTCGATCGCCTCACGCAGCCAGCCGACGGAAAATTCGCCGGACAGCTTCTCGCCCATGTCGAGCTCGAGCGCGGCCCGCGCACCAAGCCTGGTCGAGGATCGCTGGAAGCCGTCGGTGTCGACGCGCAGGTCATAGAGGCGCCGCCCGGCCTCGACTTCCGTGAACGGCGTCAGCGCCGGCGAAATCTCGTAACCGGTGCGCAAGGTTGCCGTGTAGAGCGTGGAGTCGCGGTCCTTCTGTGAAACGGTGGTGCCGTCGGAGAGCTCGGCATCGCCGTAGAAATCATGCGAGACCGCGCCGGTCAGCGCGTAGCGCATCTTGCCGACACTCTTTTCGAGACCGACGCTGCCGTCGACGGTCTGGCGCAGCGGCTGTTGGGTGACACCGGCGATCGCATCCGGCGAGGAGGCCGATTCTGGCGCGGCCTCGTAGCCCAGCTTGGCGATAGCGCGCAGCTCGTTGTCGAGGTCAACATTGAGCTGGCCCTCGATACGGCCCTGCGCGTCGTTAATCTTCTGGCCAGAGACGGTATTGCGGAACTGGCCGTAGCCGGTAATCAAAGCCGAATTCTCCCGCCAGTCGGAGGTCGCGGTGAAGCGCAGCGCCGTCTCGGACAGAACCGCCGATTTGCCGGTGCTGCTGGAATCGGCGTTGGAGGTCGCGGTGAAGCCCTGCTCGAGTGTCGGCCGGAAGAGAAAGGTGCCGACCTTGATGCCCGGCGCGGCGAAGGGATCCTCCTCCGGTTTGACTTTCAGGCCTTCGATGGAGGCGGTGCGCTCCTGACCGGGGTCCAGCTTCTGCTTGTCGACGCTATCGATGGTGACGGTACGGCGGTTGCTGCCGTCTTCATCGCCGGTGGCGGTGGCGTCGGTCCGGTTGCCTGTGCCGACGGTCGCGGCGGTGGTCGTGCTGTCCGTCGCTTCGCCGGTTTTCTTCTTGGCCTTTTTCTCGTCGGCGGTCTTGGCGCCGGCTTTGGCGTCCTGAGCACGCTGCTTTGCCGTCGAAGGTCGGCGGGGTTTTACCGGAGCCTTCGTGACGGCCAATGGATCGTCCGTTGCCTGCGGCTGATCGAAGATGCTGTCCGTCGCGCCCGCCGTCTGATCGTCATCGGGAACGGCGCCGGGGCTTGACGGCTGGTAGGTCGTCGATGCCGTGTCCTGGACTGCGGCGGGCGGGGTCTGACCCTGCGATCCCCGCGCCCGCCTGGCCTTGCGCTGCTGGTCGGCGAGTATGGCCGATTCGGAGACCTCGCCGCGCAGCTCGGTTTCCTGCGAGAACGCCGGCGCGGGACGCAGCAAGGCAAGTGCGCTTGCCGTCAGCAGCAGTGCTGCAACGGCAAGGCCCTTCCGACCGATTTTCGTTTCTGGCTGGCCCCCGGACATCGTCACCACTGCTTGCGCGGCGCGGTTGCGCCATACTTACCGAACCGTAAATGCGGATGGTTAACGGAGGGTTGAGAGAGCCGCCTCTGGGCCCCCAATCGCAGGTTGAAGGCAATTCCGTTGGACAGGGGCGCGGCAAAGCGCTAATCGCTTGCGCCATGCATGCGGGGTCCCCAGAAAGAAAGCAGCCGGACAGGCAGGCCGTGATCGAATCGGCGCTGAGAACGGTGGCGACGGAGCAGACCGGCGTGGCGGCCCTCGCCGCCGCGCTCGCAAACGGGCTGACCGAGCCTTTTGCCGCCGCGATCGACCTGATCTCGCGGATCGAGGGCCGCGTCATCGTCACCGGCGTCGGCAAGAGCGGCCATATCGGCGCAAAGATCGCCGCGACGCTTGCCTCGACCGGCACGCCAGCCTTTTTCGTCCATCCCGCCGAGGCCAATCACGGCGATCTCGGCATGATCGCCAAGGACGACGCCATCATCGCCATGTCGTGGTCGGGCGAAAGCAAGGAATTGATGGGCATCGTCGCCTATTCGAGGCGTTTTTCCATCCCGCTGATCGCCATTACTTCCGGCGAGAGCTCGGCGCTGGCGCGTGCGGCCGATGTGGTCTTGCTGCTGCCGGTCGTGCCCGAGGCTTGTCCGCACGGGCTGGCTCCGACGACATCGACGCTTCTCCAACTCGTACTGGGCGACGCGTTGGCCATCGCTCTGCTCGAAGCGCGGGGCTTCACGCCGGATCACTTCCGAACCTTGCACCCCGGCGGGCAGCTTGGGGCCAATCTGACCCTGGTGTCGGAGATCATGCGGACCGGCGATCAGGTGCCGCTCGCCCTGCTCGGCACCAAGATGCCGGAAGCGGTGATGACGCTGTCGCAGAAGAAAGTCGGGTGCGTCTGCATCGTCGATACGAGCGGCAAACTGGTCGGGATCGTGACCGACGGCGACGTTGCACGCAATCTGCATCGCAATCTGGCCGACGTGACCGTCGATGAGGTCATGACCCGCACGCCCAAGACGATCGATCCGCAGACGCTGGCGGGCACGGCGATCGCCATGCTCAACGAGCACAATATCGGCGCGCTGGTCGTGACCAAAGACAAAATGCCGGTGGGCGTGGTTCACTTCCACGACCTGCTGCGCATTGGCGCAGCTTAGCCACGCCCTTTCCTGGAATTGCCTTAGTCCCAGCCCGTCCGATACCTGTCTCGGGTCAGGCCGCCTCGACCGTCAGCTCCAGGTCGGTGTCGGCGGCGCCGACAACGCGCACTTGCGTGCCGGCAGGGAGGTCAGGACCGGAAACGCGCCACAGCGTGTCGCCGAGCTTGATGCGGCCGCGGCCGTCCTTGATCGGCTCGGCCAGCGTCGCCAGCTTGCCCACCATTTGCGCGCCGCGGCGGTTGAGCAGCGGCTGGTCGGCATCGTCGTGGCGCCCGGCCATCAGTTTCTTGCCGACGAAAGCCGAGATCAGCGACAGGATCAGGAACGCCAGCACCTGCACCTGCCAGGTCCAGAAAGCGGCGTCCCATATCGCCAGCGACACGGCGCCGACGATGAGCGCGGCGATGCCGATCCACAGCATGAAGACGCCCGGCGCGACGATCTCCATCACCAGGAGCACGAAGCCCAGAACCATCCAGTTCCACGGGCCGAGTTCGGAAACGATACGGTCGAACATGGGAGCAGCCTCCTATGATCTCAGGTTTCGTTCGGCCGAACCAGCGGCGGGCGTGCGGCCTGCCGCTGCGCGCCGGCCGTACCTTCACTCCTGAAAACTTCCTTGGCGATCTCGCCGATGCCGCCGAGCGTTCCGATCAGCGACGAGGCTTCAAGCGGCATCAGCACCACCTTGCTGTTCGTGGCCGAGCCGATCCTGGTCAGCGCCTCGGTATATTTCTGGGCGATGAAGTAGTTGAGCGCCTGCACGTCGCCCTTGGCGATGGCTTCCGACACGACCTGCGTCGCCTTGGCCTCCGCTTCGGCCGAGCGCTCGCGCGCCTCGGCGTCGCGGAAGGCTGCTTCCCTGCGGCCCTCGGCCTCAAGGATCTGCGACTGCTTGAGGCCTTCGGCGGCCAGGATCTGGGCGCGCTTGTTGCGCTCGGCCGTCATCTGGCGGCCCATTGATTCGATCAGATTGGCCGGCGGATTGATGTCCTTGATCTCGACGCGGGTGATCTTGATGCCCCACGGATGCGCCGCCTCATCGACGACGCGCAACAGGCGCTCGTTGATGGCGTCACGGTTGGACAGCAATTCGTCGAGGTCCATCGAGCCCATGACGGTACGGATGTTGGTCATGGTCAGGTTGAGAATGGCGTTCTGCAGCCCGGCCACCTGATAAGCGGCCTGCGCGGCATTGAGGATCTGGTAGAAGGCGATGCCGTCGACACCGACGATGGCGTTGTCGCGGGTGATGATCTCCTGCGTCGGCACATCGAGCACCTGCTCCATCATATTCATCTTGGCGCCGACGCGCTCGAAGATGGGGTTGATGATGTTCAGGCCAGGCGTCAGCGTCTTGGTGTACCGGCCGAAGCGTTCCACCGTGTAATTATAACCTTGCGGCACCGTCTTGATGCCTTTGAAAAGAAGGATGATGACCAAGAAGACAAGAACAATGATGGCAATATCGAAACCGCTGAAGCCCATTTCGTTTCTCCCTCAAAAGGCGGCGACCTCACGGAATCACTTAAGTGTGTTTCCGCAGCGTTACAATCAGGTGATCGGGAATATTGGTTAGCGAAGGCTTTTGCGCACCGGTTTCGAGCCTGTCGGTGAAACAGGTCACACCCAGCCGGAAAGCTCGCGCCGCGCCAGCGCTTCGATGACCGCCATGCCCTCGGCGCCGTCGTTGAGGCAGGGGATGTGCGCAAAATTCTCGCCGCCGGCGTGATGGAAGGTTTCGGCCGCCTCGCGGCCGATCTCGTCCAGCGTCTCGATGCAGTCGACGGAGAAGCCGGGATTGACGATGGCGATCGATTTCACGCCGTCCTTGGCCAGTTTCTCGACGGTGACGTCGGTGTAAGGCTGCAGCCATTCCTGCGCGCCGAAACGCGACTGGAAGGTGGCGATGAGCTTCTTCTCGTCCCAGCCGAGCCTTGCCCGCAGCAGCCGCGTGGTCTCCAGGCAATGCGCCCCGTAGGGATCGCCCTTGTCGGAATAGGGCTTGGGGATGCCGTGATAGGAGGCGATCACCACCTCCGGCACGAAGTCGAGGGTCGCCAGATGCTGCTCGATCGAACGCGCAAGCGCGTCGATATAGACCGGTTCGTCATAATAGGGCGGCACGCTGCGGATCGCCGGCGCGCGCCTGATCTTCATCAGCGCGCGGAACAGCTGGTCGTTCGCGGTCGCCGTCGTCGTCGCCGAATATTGCGGATAGAGCGGAAAGCTGAGGATGCGGTCGCAGCCCTGGTCGACCAGCTTCTGAGTGACGCTTGCCGTCGAGGGATTGCCGTAGCGCATCGCCCAGTCGACCACCACATCGGGCAGATCGGTAAGTGCGGCGGCCAGCTTCTGACCTTGAGCGCGGGTGAAAGTGCGCAGCGGCGATTCGTTCATCTCCCGGTTCCAGATACGGGCGTAGTTGGCGCCGGATTTTTTCGGCCGGGTCGTCAGCACCAGTCCATACAGGATCGGATACCAGATCGCCTTGTTGAGCTCGATGACGCGCGGGTCGGAGAGGAATTCGCGCAGGTAGCGCCACATCGGCCGGAAGTCTGTGCCGTCGGGCGTGCCGAGATTGACCAGCAGGACGCCGATCTTGCCCGGCCTGACCGGCGCGGCATGCGCCGGCGGCAGGCCGACGGCCTTTGCGGCTTTGGCATCGGTGGGGTCGGCAACGGTCATCAACAATCTCCGGTAGCGCCGCGGAACCTAGCGATGCCCTGCCGGTTTTCAATGCTGCGTCTGGCCGCACCTTATCGCGTCAGGACCTCAAAAAGGAACACCCGCCCGGTTGCCCGGACGGGTGCGATCAGTCCCGGCCCGAGCGTTACTTCGCGGCAGGCGGAATGGTCAGCGTCGCGCCGAGCGGCAGGCGCCGCGGCTTAAAGTCCTTGTTGGCTTCGGAGATGAGCTTCCACTTGGTGGCGTCGCCATAGGCTTTCTTGGCCAGGTCCCAATAGGTATCGCCGGCGGCAACGGTGTGGCTGGTCTCGGCCGGTTTCGCTTCGGCCTGCGTTGCCTGCGCCGGCTTGGCCGGCTCGGCTGCGGGAGCAGGCGTTGCCGGGGCGGTCTCGGCGGGCTTTGCCGGTTCCGCGGCCGGCGCCGCGGGCGCGCTCTCTGCCGGCTTCGCGGTCTCGGTGGGCGCGGCCGGAGCGGTTTCAGTAGAAACCGCCGGCGGCGTGCCGGCAATGTCGCTGGAACCGGAAGGCGGAGCCGGCATGGCGGGCTCGCCGCTTGCCGGCGACGTCTCGGCTGGTTTTGCTGCCCCGTTCGCAGGCGCCTGGGTGGCGGGGGCGGTCTCGGCAGGCTTCGCCGGTTCCGCAGGCTTGGCCGGCTCGGCCGCCGTCGCCGTTGCCGCAAGCTCGGTGATGCGGCCGTCGAGCTTCGGCGTGTAGGGACGGTGGGCGCCGAGATAGTCGGCCACCACCTGCTCCAGGCCTGGGCCGTAGTCATAGGCGTCGGTCGCCTTGTCGGCGAAAACCTTGTAGCCGTCGCCGCCCTGGCGGACGTAGTTGTTGGTGGCGACGAGGTACAGCTTGTCCGGGCTGATCGGCGTCCAGGCGCCGTTCTCCATCACCTCGACCGATTTGACGCGGCCGGCATTGGGCGCGACGGATCTGTCGAAGGAATATTTGATGCCGGCAACCTGCGGGAAGCGGCCGGCGCCGTCCTCGATTTGGCTGAGGCCGTTTTCAAGGCCCGCAACCAGGTCCTTGCCCGAGATCTTGAAAGTGGCCAGCGTGTTCTGGAACGGCAGCACGGTCAGCACCTCGCCCATAGTCACTGTGCCCTGGTCGATCGAGGCGCGCAGGCCGCCGCCATTGGAGATGACGATTTCGACGCCCTGGCCCTTGGTGCGGTCGAGAATGGCGTCGGAGACGAGATTGCCCATCTCGCATTCGCGCGCGCGGCAATTCTCGCGGCTGCCGTCGATGGCCTTGGTGGTCTCGGCCACCTCCTTGTTCTTCAGCGCCTCGATCGGCGCGCCGAGCTCCTTGATGCGGGCAAGAACGGCGGGATCAGGGGTGATCGACTTGTCGAGATAGATCGGCGCGCCGCTCGCCTCCTTGACGACGCCGTTGTCGTCGAACACGACCTTGAACTCGCCGAGATATTTCGAATAGGACGCCGCCTGCACCACCGGCACCTTGTAACCGTCGGGGTTGTCGACCATCGTCGGGTACGGTCCCTCGGCCTTCGGGTCGGTGTTCGACAGAAGCGTGTGGCTGTGGCCGCCGACCACCACGTCGACACCCGGGATTTTCGCTATGACGTCGCGCTCGCGCCTGTAGCCGATATGGGTGACCGCGATGATCTTGTTGATGCCTTGTGCCTTGAGCTTCTCCACCTCGGCCGTGATCGACTTGACATCGTCGGCGATGGCGATGTTCGGGCCGGGCGAGGCGAGTTCCGGCGTGTCGTTGGTGATGGCGCCGACGATGCCGATCTTCTGGCCACCGACCTCGACGACGATCGAAGGCTTGATCTTGTCCTTGGCGCCGGACTTGTCGTTGGGCACGACATTGGCGCTGACGATCGGGAATTTCGCCTTGTCGAGATAGGGAACCAGCGCGGTCTCGCCGTCGTCGAACTCGTGGTTGCCGAGCGTTACCGCGTCGGGCTTGATCTGATTGAGGAATTCCTCTTCCGCCGCACCCTTGTAGGTGATGTAGAACAGCGATCCCTGGAAACTGTCGCCGGCATTGAGCAGCAGCAGGTTCTGGCCTTCGAGCTTCTTGCGCTCCTGAGCGATCGCCGTGATCAGCCGGCCGGCGCCGCCGATGCATTCGCCCTTGGTCTCCTCGTCGGCGGAGCAGGTCGACTCGTATTTGTTGTTGCCTTCGATGCGGCTGTGCCAATCGTTGAAATGCAGGATGTTCAGCGTGTAGTCGGCAAAAGACGCGCCTGCCGACAGGCCGAGCGCCGATGCCGACAGGGCTAGGATCGCGGCAATCTTCTTCATCTTCGTCTCCCGGATAAGCTGACTTCGAATATGCTTAGCGCCCTCGCTTGACTGGAAAATAACAGTCAGCTCCGGTCATGTTCACATCGGGTTCCGTTCGATGCAAGCACAAATCAGGGAGATGTTTGCCGGCACAAAAAAGGACGGCGGCTTGCGCCGCCGGCCCTGTCGGCTGACGATTTGCGAACGCTCAAGCTCGGCGCGTCAGCACGAAATTCTGGCCGCTGGCGCTGGTGCAATTGAGTTGGCTGATGGAGACCATCAGGCAGTTGAAGCTGACCGGCGTCTGGCGGATCAGCGAGGTGCCGTGGATCTCGACCGAGGTCGCTCCGGTCATGGTGTAGCTGCCTTCCGACAGCTTCTGGCCGGTGTCGGTGGCGACGGTGGTGAAGCTGCCGGCCGCGAAGGTCGACAGGCCGGTGCCCTTGGCGTCGATCCAGTTGCCCTCGACGCCCTTCGGCGCCGCCATCGAAGGCTGGTCCGCGGGGCCGGTGGTGGTGCAGGCGGCCGCAGCCAGAAGGCTTGCCGCGGCGCCTGCCGAAAGCAGTTTGCGCGCAATGGTCATTTTGAAAATCCTCTCCTCAGTCCGCCGATACTCAATCGCCCGATTTCCGGGCGATTGCAAGGCGCAGAGGGAGAGCGTCTCCACCGTTTCACGGAACGGGCGAACAGCTCTATCCCCTTGTTTTCACGCAAATCCGGACGGAAAACCGTTTCACACTTTTCCTCGAATTGCTCCGGTAGGTCCGGCTGCTATCGGACCAGAATGTTGCGGAACTGCCACGGGTCGTCCTTGTCCAGGTCCTCGGGGAAGAGACCCGGCCGGTTATCCAGCGGCGTCCAGTCGGTGTAGTAGCCCCTGACCGGCCCGAGATAGGGAAGTTGCACTTCGAGGCAGCGCCGGTAGTCCATCTCGTCGGCCTCGACGATGCCGGCGGTCGGGTTCTCCAGCGCCCAGACCATGCCGGCGAGCACAGCCGAGGTGACCTGCAGGCCGGTGGCGTTCTGGTAGGGGGCGAGCTTGCGCGCCTCGGCCAGCGACAGCTGCGATCCATACCAGTAGGCATTCTTGTCGTGGCCGTAGAGCAGCACGCCGAGCTCGTCGACGCCGTCGACCAATTCGTTCTCGTCGAGCACGTGGTGGACGGGCTGCGACTTGCCGGCGGCGCCGAACATCTCGTCCAGCGACAGCATGGCGTCGTTGCAAGGATGGTAGGCGTAGTGGCAGGTCGGGCGATACTGGACCTTGCCCTTCTTCGAGCGCACGGTGAAGAAGTCGGCGATCGAGATCGACTCGTTATGCGTCACCAGCAGGCCGTATTGCGCGCCGGGCGTCGGGCACCAGCTGCGCACGCGCGTGTTGGCGCCGGGCTGTTCCAGATAGATCGCCGCTTTGGAGCCGTGCTTGTGCTTCTTGCCGTTCTTAGGCATCCAGTTTTCATGCGTGCCCCAGCCGAGCTCGGCCGGCTGCAGGCCCTCCGAGATGAAGCCTTCGACCGACCAGGTGTTCCAGAACACGTTCATCGGCTTCGGCTTCTTCGTGCGCTGGGTGTCGCGCTCGGCGATATGGATGCCCTTGACGCCGGCCTTCTTCATAAGCCTGGCCCAGGCCTCGCGGTCTTCCTGCGCGGGCTCGGAAAACTCGAGACCAAGATCGGTGGCGAGGTTGACCAGCGCCTTCTTGACGAACCACGAGACCATGCCGGGATTGGCGCCGCAAGTGGAGACCGCCGTCGGGCCGCCCGGCTTGTCTTGCTTTTCCTTGATCATCGCCTCGCGCAGCGCATAGTTGGTGCGGCTGGCATTATCGGCCTCGGTATCGAAATAGAAGCCGAGCCACGGCTCGACGACGGTGTCGATGTAGAGCACGCCTAGCTTGCGGCACAATTTCATCAGGTCCACCGAGCCGGTGTCGACCGACAGGTTGACGCAAAAGCCCTGGCCGCCGCCATTGGTCAGAAGCGGCGTCAGCAGCTTCTTGTAATTCTTCTCGGTCACCGCGTCCTGCATGAAGGTGATGCCGCGCTCGTCGAGCAGCTTGCGGTCGGTGTCGCGCGGGTCGATGACCGTCATACGCGACTTGTCGAACTTGAAATGGCGCTCGATCAGCGGCAGCGTTCCCCGCCCGATCGAGCCGAAGCCGATCATCACGACGGGACCGGTGATTTCACCGTAAACGGGCCAGTTTTCGTTCGCCATTTTTTCGCACACTCCTTCAAACACGCGCAAAACCGGGGCCTTTTGCCCGACGGCCAAGCGCTACAACCACAGATCATTGTCATAAACCAGCGAAAAGCACCAACCGCCGGCCAGGCCCGGCTAGCACCTTGGTTAAGGCGTGCAGGCCATGCCGCTGAGGAATTCGACCAGCCGGTCGCGGTCCGCGGTCAGGCCCTTATAGTCGAGTTGTTGCTGATCCAAGGCCAGGAGCTGCTCCGCGAAGGAGACGGCGAGGGCTGCCCGTTCAGGATGGCGAATGAGCAGCTTGAGCGGATCGAGATGGATGCGGATGGTGAAGAGGATGTCGCGCGACAGGGGAAGCTTGCGCAGAGTCTGGCGTTCGACGCGGATGAAGGCGTGGGCGTCGACATCGCCGTCGGCGAAGCGGCTCGGGCGGTTCGTGGCGCGGTCGATGCGTTCGACATTGGAGAGCGGATGATAGAGCGCATCGTCGGCTTGGATCGACCAGTTGAAGCGCTCGACCGCCTGGCCCTGCAGGCCGTCGAACATGCGGTTGATGAGCTCGGCCGGCCGCGTGCCGGGCCCGAATCCAGGCACCGGTTTGTGAATCTCCTGCAATGGCTTGCCGAATTTTTCCTGCAGCGACCAAGACGAAGGGAAGCAGAGCGAGCCGGCGGCGAGCCGCCAGCCGTGCTCGCCGCGGCGCATCAGGATCAGATCTTCCTGGACGAGCAGCGAAGCCTTGGCCAGCGGCGCCTCGCGCAGGGCAGGAGGCAGCCTGTCGCTTGCCGTCTCGAAACCGATCGGCTCGACATCCTCTCCGTTGCGACGATGCGTGCCGGGATGCGCGGCTTCGAGATGCGCGACGAGCAGGTCCAGCACTTCGCGCTGAGCCTCGCTTGTGCCGTCTTCCTCGACAAAGACCTTTTCCGGGATTTCCCCATAGAGCCGTTGCTTCTCGGCCAGATGCGGCAGCAGCAATTCATCGACCTCAATCCAGCGGTCGAAGTCGAGCGGCTTCAGCCCGATGGTGAAGAGTTTCGAGGACCCGTCATAGGGCGTGTGGGTCGGCTGGCGGATGGTCATGCCTGTTTGGGTGCTATCCAGTTTATGTCTCCGGCGCGGTCAGCCAAGCCGCGCCGGGATCAGCCCGCGCAGCGAGTTGCCGACGAAGATCGCCTTCGCCGCCTTCAGATCGTCGAAGCTGTAGATCGCTTCCACGGCGCGGCCTTCGTCCAGAAGCGCGCCGCGCAATATTCCAGGCAAAAGGCCGCAGTCGAGCCGCGGCGTGGCAAGCGGGCCGTCGCCGAAGTCGGCGAAGAGATTGGTGATCGTGCCCTCGCAGAGCTCGCCGCGCTCGTTGGCCAAAACCACTTCGTCGGCGCGGGTGGCGAGATATTCGGCGCGCGCCTGCGCGTAGACCTGGCGCAGGCTTGTCTTGTGGCGCAACAGCGTGTTGGCCGAATCGAGACGGATCCGCGCCAGCTGCAGCCGCCAGACCTTGTCGGCGGGCAGCGGTTCATAGACTTGAGCCGCGGCCGTCGCTTCGCCATTGCGCTGCAAGGCAAGACGCACGCGCAAGGCAAGCTTGTTCCCGCCGACGGCGTTTGAAAGCACCTGGCCGATCCGTTCAGGGTCGCAGGTGAAGCCGAGTTCGGCGGCGGAGGCGTAAAGCCTCGCAAGGTGGCGCTCGAAGCGCAGGAAGCCCGAGCCAGGCTCCCAGCGCATGGTCTCGATCAGCTCGAAGCCGGCACCGTTCCCGTCGCGAAGCGCGCTTTCAACAGGCACTCCCGATACTCCTCCTCGGCGGTCGAATCGAAGACGACGCCGCCGCCGACATTGTAGACGGCCTCGCCGTCGGCAAAGAGCGAGATGGTGCGGATCGCCACCGAAAAACGCATCCTGCCGCCCGGCGCGATCCAGCCGATGGCGCCGCAATAGACGTCTCGCGGCGCATCTTCCAGCTCATGCAGGATTTCCATGGCACGGATTTTCGGCGCGCCGGTGATCGAGCCGCAAGGGAAGAGCGCGGCGAAGATTTGGCGGATGCCGATACCAGGCAAAAGCCTTGCCCGCACGTGGCTGACCATCTGGTGCACCGTCGGATAGGTCTCGATGCGGAACAGTTCCGGCACGTCGAGCGTGCCGACTTGGCTGATCAGCGAGATGTCGTTGCGCAAAAGGTCGACGATCATTCGGTTCTCGGCCTGGTTCTTCTCGTCGTTGCGCAGGAAGGCCTTCAGCCGGGCGTCTTCGGCCTTGGTCGCGCCGCGCGGCGCGGTGCCCTTCATCGGATGCGTCTCGATCATGCCGTCGGCATCGATCTCGAAGAACAGTTCGGGCGAGCGCGACAGGACGATCGGATCGCCGAGCGAGACCAGCGCGCCGTATTTCACCGGCTGGCGTTCGGTGAGCGCGTCGAAGGCCGCAAGCGGATCTCCGGACCACTGCGCACGGACCGGAAAGGTGAGGTTGCCCTGATAGCAATCGCCCTTGCGGATGTGGTTGTGAAGGCGCGCGAAACGGCCAGCATAGTCCTCGGCCGACCAGGCTGCGCGGGCATCGAAGATTGGACTATTGCTGGCTGACGCCCGTGACTGCGGGACCTCCTCCTCGTCCGGCGCATCGAATACACCGAGGCAAACCAACGGCGCGCGGCGGCCATCGGGCAGCAGCGGCACCAGTTTCGGCTCGAGCAGGTAACCTGCTTCGTAGGAGAAATAGCCCGCCAGCCATTTGCCGGAGTCGGAGGCGGCCTGGGCCCTTTCAAGCGCAGGCCCGAACTCTTCAGCCTCGTGCGCGACGATGATCTCATCCGGCCGATCGAAGACCAGCTGACGAGCGGTCGCGTCGTTGCGGAAAATGGCTGCGGGCAGGGACATAAGCCTCGGATGCGGACAATTCAGCCGACCGCTCTATATGGGGGTTCGGCGTGGCGCAATCGAGGGAACGGCGTCGAACGGCGTAAAGGCGGCTGGGCCAAAACAAAGACGGCGCCCGTGAGGACGCCGCCTTGCTTCAACAAGCGGATTGTTCAGCTGTTGCTTGCGGTTCCGGCCGTCGGGAACTGGCGGGCGAATTCGGCCTCGTTGCCCGAAGCCAGCAATTTCGCCTGCTCGATCCACTTTTCACGCGCGATGCGGCCGTCGAAATTGAGCACCTCCTCGATGCGTTTGACGTCGGCGGCGGTCCAGGCGGCGATCTGGGCGTAGGTGGTGACGCCCTGGCCTTTGAGCAGCCTTTCATTGACCGGCCCGATGCCGATGAGGCGGCGCAGATTGTCTGCCTTGCCGGACGCGGCCTGCGGCGCTGCCGCCTTCTTTGCCGCGGGTGCTGCCGTCTTCTTCGGCGCGGCGGCTTTGGCCGCCGGCTTCGGTGCCGCTGCAGTCTTCGTTGCGGCCGGCTTCTTTGCAGCGGCGGGCTTTGCGGGCCCGGCCTTTGCCGCCGCCGATGTCGTCGGCATCAGCGCCGACGGCGCCGGCGTGGCGGCCTTGTCGGCGCCGGCCTTGGCGGAAGGCGTGTCGCGCAGCCGGCTTTCGAGATCGGCGCGGGCACGGCCGCTGGCGTCGAGCTCGCCCTTCAACCGATCGCTGTCGGAGCGCAGCCTGTCGCGCTCGCTTCGCGTGCGGTCGAGATCGCCACGCACGCTGTCGAGGTCGCCGCGCAGACGGCCCCAGATGAACCAGCCGACCAGGATACCCACAACGAACGCCAGGAGCATGTAGAAAAAAGTGCTCATTTCCCTCTCCAGTCCGATCTGTCGGCCGAGGCCCGGAAAGGCGAGCTCACGCCAGGGATCGTCAAAGGTTCCGTGATCGGCGCAATCGCCGGCTTCAATCGAGCCATCGGCGTTGGCCTTGTCCGAAGCCGACGGCCGTCATCGCATTCGCCGTAGCGGCGCGACCAGCCATCTCTGGCCTGCGCGATGCGTCCGGCTGAGCTTGAGGCCGGACGCTATCATATGGCTTGTCGAAAGCCAGTTGAAAAATGCGCCGGAGAGTTATTCAAGAACAGCTATTTAGGGCAAGAATAGATTCTTGCTAATATGCGTCTTGGCTAAACTATAGCTGCCGATGCGCCCTTCGTTGCTGTTCACCTCTCGAGCGCTTCCAACTCGTCGATCAGCGATCCGATCACGCCAAGGCCGATCTGCCAGAAAGCGGGATCGGTGGCGTCGAGGCCGAAGGGCGCCAGAAGCTCCGAATGATGCTTCGTGCCGCCGGCGCGCAGCATCTCGAAATACTTCTCCTGAAATCCGCGCTCGGCATTCTGGTAAACGGCGTAGAGCGAATTCACCAGGCAATCGCCGAAGGCATAGGCATAGACGTAGAAAGGCGAGTGGATGAAGTGCGGGATGTAGGTCCAGAAGACCTCGTAGCCCTCGCGCAGCTTGATCGCGGGCCCCAGGCTCTCGGCCTGCACCTCCAGCCAGAATTCGCCGAGCCTGTCCGAGGTCAGCTCGCCGTTCTTGCGCTCGGCATGCACCTTGCGCTCGAACTCGTAGAAGGCGATCTGGCGCACGACGGTGTTGATCATGTCCTCGACCTTTTGGGCGAGCATGGCCTTGCGCTCGCGGCGGTCAGCGGTCTGCTCGAGCAGCGAACGGAAGGTCAGCATCTCGCCGAAGACGGAGGCGGTCTCGGCCAGCGTCAGCGGCGTCGAGGCCATCAGCGCGCCCTGGCCGGCGGCCAGCACCTGGTGCACGCCATGGCCGAGCTCATGCGCCAGCGTCATCACATCGCGCGGCTTGCCCATGTAGTTCAGCAGCACATAAGGATGCGCCGACGGCACCGTCGGATGGGCGAAGGCGCCGGGCGACTTGCCCGGTCGCACCGGCGCGTCGATCCATCTGCGATCGAAAAAGCCGCGGGCGATCTCGGCCATGTCGGGCGAGAAGCGCTGATAGGCGGAAAGCACCGTGTCCCTGGCGTCGTCCCAGCGGATCACCGCCTGCGGCGTCTCCGGCAGCGGCGCGTTGCGGTCCCAGTGGTTCATCACCTCCATGCCGAGCCAGCGCGCCTTCATCGCGTAATAGCGATGCGACAGCCGCGGATAGGCTTCGCGCACGGCCGCGGTCAGCGCGTCGACGACGTCCCGCTCGACGCGGTTGGCGAGGTGGCGCGAGTCGGCGATGTCCTGGAAGCCGCGCCAGCGATCGGAGATTTCCTTGTCCTTGGCTAAGGTATTGGTGATGAGGGTGAAGGTGCGCAGGTTCTTGCGGAAGGTCGCCGCGAGCGCCTCGGAGGCACGGCGGCGAACCTCGCCATTGGCATCCTGCAGTCGGTTCAGCGCCGGCTCGAGCGTCAGCTCCTCGCCGTCGACGTCGAAGCGCAGGTCGGTCATCGTCTCGTCGAACAGGCGGTTCCAGGCGCCCCGCCCGGTGACCGACTTTTCGTGGAACAACTGCTCGACGCGATCCTCGAGCTGGTAGGGCTTGTCCTTCCTGAGGTCGAGCACCCAAGGCCGGTAGTGGCCGAAGTCCTTGTCGGCGGCCAAGGCGTTCTCGATCGCCGCATCGTCGATCAGGTTCAGCTCGAGCGCGAAGAACAAGAGATGGGCGCCGGCGTCCGTCATCTTTTCCTGGACGTCGCCATAGAGCTTGGCGCGCTGCGGATCGGCGGTGTTGCCGGCATAGACGAGCCCGGCATAGGAGACGATGCGGCCGATCAGTTCCTCGAGCGCCTCATAGGTTTTCAGCGCCTCGCCAAGCCGGCCGGCGCCGCCGCGCCCGGCCTCGGTGGCCAAAGTGCCCTTCCAGCGGGCCTCGAAGGCGATGGCGTCGCTGGCCGCCTTGGCGATGTCGCGCTTCAACTCGGGCGCTTCCATGCTCGAATAGAGATCGGCGAGATTCCACTCCGGCAAGTCGCCAAGCTCCGCCGCGCCCTGGCCCGACGCTGGGGCCGCAAGCCGCCGACCAAACATCATGCGCATCGACAATACCTTCTTTGAACCAAGGCCAGAATCAAAGGGGAAAGGAGAAGCCGGTCAAATCCTAAGGAATTCGTTCACCGGGTTTTTTGAAACCTTATTTAGAACCCTGTGCCAAGATGATCCATGGGATTTTCTCGGGCGGACAACTCAAACAGTCATGACAGGTTCCATACTCATAGTCGATGACGATCCGGTGCAGCGCAGGCTGGTCGAGGCCGCGTTGACCAAGTTCGGCCACACCGCGATCATCACGGATAGCGGCGCCGCCGGCCTCGACGTGCTCGACGGGCCGAACGCGCGCGAGGTCTCCGTCGTCATTCTCGATCTCGTCATGCCCGGTCTCGACGGCATCGGCGTGCTGAAGGCGATGCGCGAGCGCGCCATCAACATTCCCGTCATCGTGCAGACCGCCCAGGGCGGCATCGAAACCGTCGTCTCGGCGATGCGGCACGGCGCCTTCGACTTCGTCGTCAAGCCGGCATCGCCCGACAGGCTGCAGACCGCGATCTCCAACGCGCTCAAGGTGGAAGCCGTCGAGGACGAGATGAAGCGTGCGTCGCGGCGGCGCGGCGGCGGCCACCTCACCTTCAAGGACATGATCACGCGCAGCCCGGCAATGGACCGCGTGATACGCCTCGGGCAGAAGGCGGCGGCCTCCAACATCCCGATCCTGATCGAGGGCGAATCCGGCGTCGGCAAGGAACTGGTGGCGCGCGCCATCCAGGGCAGCGGCGACCGCCGCTCAAAGCCCTTCGTCACGGTCAATTGCGGCGCTATTCCCGACAATCTGGTCGAATCGATCCTGTTCGGCCATGAGAAGGGCTCCTTCACCGGCGCCACCGATAAGCACATCGGCAAATTCGTCGAGGCGAATTCCGGCACGCTATTCCTCGACGAGATCGGCGACCTGCCGCTCGACGTCCAGGTCAAGCTTTTGCGTGCCGTGCAGGAAGGCGAGGTCGATCCTGTCGGCGGCCGCTCGACCGTCAAGGTCGATATAAGGCTGATCTCGGCCACGCACCGCAACCTTCTACAGCAGGTCAAGGACGGCAAGTTCCGCGAGGACCTGTTCTACCGGCTGAACGTCTACCCGATCTTCGTGCCGCCGCTGCGCGACCGCCGCGACGACATTCCCTACCTGGTCCGGCATTTCATGGAAAAGGTCGCTCCGACCGATCCGCGCCGCCGCCTTGCCGGCATATCGGCCACGGCGCTTGCGATGCTGCAGGCCTATGACTGGCCGGGCAACATCCGCCAGCTGGAGAATGCGGTCTTCCGGGCGTCGGTGCTTGCCGAGGGCGACGTGCTGACCGAGGAGGAATTCCCGCAGATCCGGGCGCAGGTGGAAGGAACCGTGAATCTCGGAGCGGAACCGAGGTCCGCCATCACCGATACGGTTGCGGACACGACTCGCCAAGGGGATGAGACTGTCGCAGATGCAATGGGAGCCGGCTTGTCCGACGGCGAAGCGTCAGCCAGGCCGCAGCCGCGTTTCGGAACGCTCCGTGCGCTCGATGAGCGCGGCAATGTGCGGGCGCTGGCCGACGTCGAGCTCGAGATGATCAAGCTTGCGATCAACCATTACAACGGCCAGATGAGCGAAGTCGCCCGGCGATTGGGCATCGGCCGCTCGACACTCTACCGCAAGTTGAAAGAATATGGCATTGATCCCGAAGCTGGTCGCGTCGACCGGCTTGCCTCATGAGGGGCAAGCCTCGAACCAGCTTGCCTGCCTAAAATCCGAATCAAATTGTCGCTTTTGACCTGAAAACGCTTGGTTTTCAGCGGTTGGCGTCGCCGAGGATCACGCATTAAGGCTAACGGTAACAGATCGTGTTCTCGGCGAGACCGGATTCTTGATATAAACCAGCGGTTTACCACGAAATGCTGTGCGTCATTTTTGACGGGATATCGCCACGGTGTTACCGCATTTCGGCTTCAATAAACGATGATTAACCATTAGGATCGATATTCGGATGTGAAAACGACGCATCCGTTTGGTCAAATCCGGGGACAAACGGCAGCCTGCAAGGCCATTTGATTTGAACAAAGTCGAACGACACAACAACGGGCGGCATTTTAACATGAGCGTCTGGCCGAGGTGGCTGACGTTCGTGATTTTGGCCGTCGGTTTTCTGTCCGCGGCGACGTCGGGCGCCCGGGCCGAGGTTCGTACGCTCAAGCTCTATCACCTGCACACCCACGAGAAGGCCGAGATCGTCTACAAGCGCAACGGCCGCTACGATCCCGAAGGCCTGCGCAAGATCAACATCATCCTGCGCGACTGGCGCCGCAACGAGCCGACCAAGATGGACCCGCGGCTGCTCGACCTCGTCTGGGAAGCCTATCGCGAAAGCGGCGCGACCGACTATATCCAGGTCGTCTGCGGCTATCGCTCGCCGTCGACCAACGCGCTGTTGCGCTCGCGCAGCCGCGGCGTCGCCGAGAAGAGCCAGCACATGCTGGGCAAGGCGATGGATTTCTACATCCCCGGCGTGCCGTTGAAGAAACTGCGCAACATCGGCCTCAAGATGCAGGGCGGCGGCGTCGGCTATTACCCGACTTCCGGGTCGCCCTTCGTGCATATGGATGTCGGCAACGTGCGCCATTGGCCGGGCATCAGCCGCCAGGAACTGGTCAGTCTGTTCCCCAACGGCAAGACGCTGCATGTGCCGAGCGACGGACGCCCGCTGCCCGGCTATGAGCAAGCAGTGGCAGCTTACCAGGCCCGCAAGGGGGCCGGCACCCCGAACATCGAACTGGCCAGCGCCGGCGGCTCGACCAAGCGCTCCGGCGGCCTGCTCGCGGCCCTTTTCGGCGGCGGTGCCGACGAGGCCGACGACGCCGCCGATGAAAGTGCCCCAGCGCCCCAGCGGAAAGCCGTGAAGCAGGTTCAGGTCGCTACTGCTGCCACGGCACGCGACAGCAATCTTCCGGGCATCGCGATTGTTTCGCCGAAGGATGCCAAGCGCGCCAGCATCCCGCAGATCGCGGATGACGGCGCCGACGAGCAACAGCAGGATACGCCGGAGACGATCATCGCCGCCCTGCCGCCCAAGGAAATCCCGCTGCCCGATTTCGCGCCGCGTCCGAAGGTTGATGTCGGCCAGCAGACGCCGCAGAACGTGCCGTTCGCCATGGCGGATGCCTCGGCGACGACGGAGCAGGCGGTTTCGACTGCGCAGGCGCCGGTGCCGGACAAGGTTCCGTTCGCCACGGCCAGCGCCGCCGAGGCCGCGAGCACCGATCCGGCCCAGGTAGCGGTCAACAACATCCCGCTGCCGACCTGGCGTCCCGACCGCTCGGCGACGCCGGCCGATCTGGCGCCGAAGGACAAGAGCGTGCTTCTGGCGCTGGCCGAAACGGCTTCGCAGGACAAGAGCGCGACCGACGCGTTCTCCGTGCTGCCGACCGCACGGCCGCAGCCCGGCAAGCAGGACGAGGTCAAAGCCGTTCTCGAACAGGCCAATGCCACCGTCGAGGCCGATGGCGTCGGCGGCGCCGAATATCAGCTTGCGTCGCTGACCGAGCCGGAGCCGCGCTCCGCATTCAACGATCCGTCGGGCGTCGATGCGGCCTCGCCGCGCCAGGCCATTGCCGCGCTCCCGGCCGGGAGCGATCCGGCGCAGGCGATTGGCGCCGGCGTGAAGACGACGGCCAAGGAAGCCAGGGCGTCAGCCCACGATCTGAAGCCCGGGCCCAAGGCCATGGTGGTGGCGACGCCGCCGCAAGCCGCGCGCTGGGCGTTGGGCAGCGGCGTCAACATTGCCACGGTATCCGACCCGACGACAGCGCCGCGCTATGCTTATAACATCGTGCATACGCCGCCGAGCGAAGTGTATACGGCCGGCTTCCAGGCGGATGGCGGGGTGCCGGACGCAAGCCGGTTCACGGGCAACGCGGTGAAATTCCTCTCGGTCGCGCGCTTCCAAACGAAATAGGCGAGCCAGCGTGGCCGCTGAAAAGCCGCGTTGGCCCGCCAGCGCGGCCTTGCTTTATGGGGCGGACCGATTACTTCTTGAGCTTGCTCGCCTCACGCGCCAGCGCTTCGATCTCGTCCCACTTGCCGGCCTTGATGAGATCGTCGGGCGCGACCCAGGAGCCGCCGACACAGATGACGTTGGGGAGGCTCAGATAGTCGGCGGCGTTCTTGGCCGTGATGCCGCCGGTCGGGCAGAATTTCACGTCGGCGAGCGGCGAGGCGAAAGCCTTCAGCGAAGCGATGCCGCCGGACTGCTCGGCCGGGAAGAATTTGAGGAAGCGCAGGCCGGCTTCGCGCGCGGCCATGATCTCGCCGGGCGTGATGGCGCCGGGCAGCAGCGGCACGGGGCTGTCCTTGGCCGCGTCGAGAAGCTGACTGGTGATGCCGGGGCTGACGATGAATTTCGAACCGGCGCGGGCTGCTTCTTCGAACTGCTTGGCATCGAGAATGGTGCCGGCGCCGACGACCGCGTCCTCGACCTCGGCCGCGACGCGGCGGATCGCTTCCAGCGCATCGGCGGTGCGCAAGGTGATCTCGATGGCCCGCAAACCGCCACGCGAAAGCGCGCGGGCGAGCGGCACGGCATCTGCCACGTTGGCGATCTTGAGCACCGGGATGACCGGCTGACCATTGAGGAGCGACAGGAGCTTTTCGGTTTTGCTGGTCATGTGCTGGTCTCCATCTCGATCGTTTTAAACCGATTAGCAGAAGGGATATGCCAAGTCCACGAAGCCCGGCGTGTCGTGATGCCGCGTGGCCAGCTGAATATCGGTCGCCTTGAAACGGCTTTCAGCACGGTCTAGTGGCATGACCATGACAACTGCTACGGAGATTCAGCCAGTCCGGGTCGCCGCGCTCTACAAATTCGCGCGGCTCGACGGATACGAGGCCCTTCGCGCGCCGCTTGCCGCCTTCTGCTGCGGCCGCGGCATCAAGGGCACGCTGCTTCTGGCGCGTGAAGGCATCAACGGCACCGTCGCCGGCAGCGAGGAAGCGATTGCCGCGCTTGTGGACCATCTGCAAGCCATCGAAGGCCTTGCCGGTCTCGAAGTCAAATACAGCGCCGCCGCCGAAATGCCGTTCCACCGCATGAAGGTGCGGCTGAAGCGCGAGATCGTCACCATGGGCGTCGAGGATATCGATCCGGCGGCGAGCGCCGGAACCTATGTCGCGCCGGCCGACTGGAACGCGCTGATCTCGGACACCGACACGCTCGTCATCGACACCCGCAACGCCTACGAGGTCTCGCTCGGCACTTTCCAGGGTGCGGTCGATCCCAAGACCACCAGCTTCCGCGAGTTCCCCGCCTGGGTCGAGCAGCATCGTGGAGAGCTCGAAGGCCGCAAGGTGGCGATGTTCTGCACCGGCGGCATTCGCTGCGAGAAGGCGACGGCCTATGTGAAGTCGCTCGGCCTCAAAAACGTTTTCCATCTCAAGGGCGGCATCCTGAAATATCTGGAGGACGTGCCGGCCGAAGAGAGCCTCTGGCAAGGCGAATGTTTCGTGTTCGACGAGCGGGTCTCCGTCTCGCATGGTCTGGTCGAGGGGGAGGCGGAGCTCTGCCGGGCTTGCCGGCATCCGCTGACGGTCGAGGACCGGCTGTCGCCGAAATACGCAATCGGCGTCTCATGCCCGCATTGCTTTGAAGTGCGGTCCGACGAGGATCGCGAGCGCTATGCCGAACGCCACCGCCAGGTCGAGCTGGCGCAAGCGCGCGGCGGCAAGCGCCATATCGGCAATTAGAGCGGCCAGTTCTGCGAGCGAAAAGCTGGCCCCGTCATTGTAATGTCGATGCACGGGGCCTACCTCTTGCCGGTCCGAAACCCTGCCCGGGCGCGTTCGCCGGGCCCATTCTGGAGGCATTGATGCTCGATCCCAAGAAGCTGCTCGACGACCTTCTCGGCTCGCAAATCCCCGGGACCGGCTCGACTGTCCGCGACAAGGCGGGGCAGGCGGTGCAGATGGCAAAGGACAATCCGCTCGCCGCCGGCGCGCTGGCAGCCGTGCTGCTCGGCACCGGCACTGGCCGGCAGGTGACGGGCGCGGCCGTCAAGCTCGGCGGCCTGGCTGCGATCGGAGGCCTCGCCTACAAGGCTTATCAGAATTACAAGGCCGGCAAGGAGCCGGCGCAGGCACCGGCCGCCGGCGAGCCAGAGCTGCTGCCGCCGCCGGCCGACACCGCCTTCCACCCCTCGCAGGCGCCGCAGGGCGAGGCCGAGTTCACGCTGACGCTGGTCAGGGCAATGATCTCGGCGGCGAAGGCAGACGGCCATGTCGACGATGACGAGCGCAAGAAGATCGCCGACAAGCTCAAGCTCGCGGGCATCGGGGCCGAAGCGGAAAAGTTCCTGCTTGCCGAGCTCGAAAGCCCGCTCGATCTCGACGCGCTGATCGCCGGCGCCAAGACCGATGCGCAGAAGCTCGAGCTTTATACCGCCTCGCGGCTCACCATCGATCCCGACACGCGCACCGAGCGCGGTTATCTCGACCTGCTCGCCGGCCGCCTCGGACTGCCGGACGCCCTGGTCGATCATGTCGAGGCGACGGTTTCGGCGGCCAAGGTGCCGGCGGGAACGGCGCCCAATTCGCCGTGGTGATTCGGCGTGGTAAACGTCCTTCGGGGAGGCCTTGCCGGTCGTTAATCTTCCGTTAACCCAGCAAGCGCATCATTCTAATCAGTCGGACCGGCTTTTCTTCCTCCCAAGCACGGTTCAGATCGGGGCGGTCGCCAATGGCCGCCCTTTTTGTTGGCCTTTTCTTTATTGCCAACAGCGGCTTGCCATGACCCCAGGCATTTGCGATGCCACGTCTTTCCATCCATGACCGGAGGACGGCGATGACAGCCATAGCAGAGAAGACCGCCATCGTTACCGGCGCCGGCACCGGCATCGGCAAGAGCGTCGCGACGGCGCTGCTCAAGGCAGGCTGGAACACGGTGTTCTGCGGCCGCCGCAAGACGCTGCTGGATGAGGCGATCGCAGAGGCAGGGAAGACGCAGGCCAAGGCATTGGCCATCGCCTGCGACATCAGCAAGGCCGAGGAAGTCGACGACATGTTCGAGACCGTGCTCGAAGGCTTCGGCCGCGTCGACCTGCTCTTCAACAATGCCGGCATGGGCTACAAGTCGACGCTGATCGACGAGATTCCGGTCGAGGTCTGGAACGACGTCGTCGGCGTCAATCTCACCGGATCGTTCCTGTGCGCTCGCGCAGCCTTCGGTGCGATGCGGCGGCAGAAGCCGATGGGCGGCCGGATCATCAACAACGGCTCTGTGTCGGCCTATGCACCGCGCCCAGGCTCAGCGCCCTATACGGCGACCAAGCACGCGATCACCGGGCTCACCAAGACGCTGGCGCTCGACGGCCGGCCCTTCGACATCGCCTGCGGCCAGATCGACATCGGCAATGCGCTGACCGAGATGGCGCAGCCGATGACGGTGGGTGTGCCGCAGGCCAACGGCTCGATCGCCGCCGAGGCGGTGATGGATGTGCAGCGCGTCGCCGACGCGGTGCTGCATATGGCCAGCCTGCCGCTCGACGCCAATGTGCTGTTCATGACGGTGATGGCGACGAAGATGCCATTCGTTGGGCGTGGATGAGCGCCTGATCGATCACTTGTTCAGGAACGCCTCGATCCGCTCCAGCGCGCGCAGGATGTTCTCCTCCGAATTGGCGTAGGAAAGCCGGATATAGCCTTCGCCGAGCACGCCGAAATCGGGGCCGCCGATGAGCGCCACGCCGGCGTCTTCCAACAGCGCCGAGGCAAGCTTCTTGGCCTTCCAGCCGGTCTTCGAGACATTGGGGAAGGCATAGAAGGCGCCCTTCGGCGTGATGCAGGAAATGCCCGGGAGCGCGTTCAGCCCTTCGACCACGATCTTCCTGCGGTTGTCGAAGGCGCGCATCATCTTCTCGACGTCGTCTTGCGGGCCGTCGATCGCGGCGATGCCGGCGAACTGGCTCGGCGCGTTGACGCAGGACCAGCAGTTCACCGCCAGCTTGCGAACCTTGTCGTAGAGATGCGCGCCCTTGTCGCCGTTCGGCCAGATCGACCAGCCCATGCGCCAGCCGGTCATCGCCCAGGTCTTCGACCAGCCGTTGAGCACGATCAGCCGGTCGCGGATCTCGGGGAAATTGAGTAGCGAGCAGTGGGTCTCGCCGTCATAGGTCATGACGTCGTAGATCTCGTCGGACATGATGGCGACCTCAGGGTGCTTCTCCAGGCCCTTGACCAGCTTCTCGATCTCGGCCCGCGGGGTAACGCCGCCGGTCGGATTGGCGGGCGAGTTGAGGATCAGCAGCCTGGTCCTGGGCGTGATCAGCGCCAGCGTCTCCCCGGCCGAGAAGGCAAAGCCGTTCTCCTCGCGGATCGGAACCGGCACCGGAGTGGCGCCGGTGAACTCGATCATCGAGCGGTAGATCGGAAAGCCGGGATCGGGGTAGAGGATCTCGGTGCCGGCCTCGCCGAACATCAGGATCGCGGCGAACATGGTCGGCTTGCCGCCGGGCAGGATCATCACGTTCTCGGGCGACACCTCGACGCCGGTGGTGGTCAGCGTGCGGCGCACGACGGCCTCGCGGGTGGCCAAGAGGCCGTTTGCCGGCGTGTAGCCATGGTGGCCGTCGCGCAGCGCCTTGATCGCCGCCTCGACGATGTGCTGCGGCGTCTTGAAGTCGGGCTGGCCGATGCCGAGGTTGACGATGTCGCGACCCTGATGGGCAAGCGCGGTGGCCCTCGCCAGCACCGCGAAGGCATTTTCCTCGCCGAGACGGTCGAAGGCCGCGATCGTGTGGAGCATTTTTCCCGATCCTGTGGTTCTTTCTGTGAGCGAGCGTTTTTGTGACCGTCCGCAGGCAAAAGTCAAACGGATTGGAATGGCCGTGTCGGAAGATCTGAAGAATTGGCAGCCGCGCCCGCGGCCGGAGCGCAAAGCGATAGAGGGACGCACCGTCAGGCTCGAGCCGCTGAGCGCGGCAAAGCATGGCGACGGCCTCTACGAGGCCTCCTCGGTTTCGGATGCCGGCGGACGTTTCGCCTGGCTGCCGGACTATCCGCCAGAGACCCGCGCGGCCTTCCAGCCTTGGCTGGACAAGGCCGAAGCGAGCGAGGACCCGCTGTTCTTCACCGTCATCGACAAGGCGAGCCGCAAGATCGCCGGGCGCCAGACGCTGATGCGCATCGACGCCAACAACGGCGTCGGCGAAATCGGCAACATCTATTGGGGCCCGCTGATCTCGCGCAAGCCGGCCGCGACCGAGGCGCAGTTCCTGTTTGCGAAATATCTCTTCGACGATCTCGGCTACCGCCGTTACGAGTGGAAGTGCAACAACCGCAACGAGCCCTCGAAGCGCGCCGCCGAGCGCTTCGGCTTCACGTTCGAAGGCATCTTCCGGCAACACCTTGTGGTCAAGGGTGAAAACCGCGACACGGCGTGGTATTCGATCATCGACAAGGAATGGCCGGCCTTGCGCAAAGCCTATGAGGGCTGGCTCGATCCGGCGAATTTCGATGGCGAAGGCGGCCAGAGGCGGCGGCTTGAGGATTTCCGCGCTGATTTCGGCGCGTGACAGGAGTTCAGCGATGGCGCATGACCACGCTTCGCACGATCACGGCCCGGCCGGTGCCGGCCATGTGCATGGCTCGACCGACAAGAAACGGGTGCTGATCGCGACCTGCCTGACCGCGGGCTTCATGGTCGCCGAGGCACTGGGCGGCTGGCTGACCGGATCGCTGGCGCTGGTCGCCGATGCCGGGCACATGCTGGCGGACGCCATCGCGCTCGGTCTTGCCTGGTATGCCTTCCACCTGACGGGCCGTCCGGCCACCGGCCGTCTCACCTATGGCTTCGCCCGGGTGAAGACGCTCGTCGCCTACACCAACGGCATCGCCATCTTCGTCATCGCGCTCTGGATCGTCTACGAGGCCTGGGGGCGGCTGATGAACCCGGCGCCGGTGCTCGGCGGGCCGATGCTGGTGGTGGCGGTGGCAGGCCTTCTGGTCAACATCGCCTCCTTCTTCGTGCTGCATGGCGGCGATCGGGAAAGCCTCAACATGCGCGGCGCCATCCTGCATGTGCTGGGCGACCTGCTTGGCTCGGCCGCGGCAATCGCGGCAGCCCTCATCATCCTGGCAACCGGCTGGACGCCCATCGATCCGATCCTGTCGGTGCTGGTGTCGCTGCTCATTCTCTCGACGGCATGGTCGCTGATGCGCCAGGCGGCCCACGTCCTGCTCGAAGGCGTGCCGGCCAGCCTCGATCGCGACCTGATCGCCAAGGACATCGAAGGCGCTGTCAAGGGCGTGCGCGAGGTGCACCATATGCATGTCTGGTCTCTCGACGGGACCTCCAACATGGCGACGCTGCATGCTTGCCTGAATGACGGCGTCGATGCGCATGTGGCGGTGAGCGCCATCAAGAAACGGCTTGCGGCCGAGCATGGCATCGAGCATGCCACTGTCGAACCCGAATTCGGCCAATGCGCGGACAGCCATGACGAGCACGACCACCATCATGATCACGACCATGCGCATGATGCGCCGCGCGATCGCCGGCACTATCACTGATCGCGGCGTGATGATGAACCCGAACAGCCTCGAACTGAAGAACGCCAGCTGATGGATCGTGACACCCGCAACGCGGCGACGGCCGCGGCCGTGATACTGCTCGTGTTCGGCCTCGCCGCCTATTTCCTGCCGGCCATCATGCTGGCCGCCGGCAAGGTGTCGACGGTGCTCGCGGCCGTCATCGCCGTGATCTTCATGGTCGGTCTGTTCGTCGTCCTGTGGCTGCGCGGACGCAGCCAGCGCAAGAAAGGTCTCTGAAGATGAGAATTCTGATCACGGGCGCGGCCGGCATGGTCGGCCGCAAGCTTATCGCGCGGCTCGCCAAGGAGGGCGCCTTACGCGGGCGCAAGATCACGGCGCTCGACCTGCATGACATCGTGGCGCCGCAGGCGCCGGCGCTCGCCGGCGTCGATGTCTCGATCCACACCGGCGATCTTTCCGCGCCCGGCGCCATGTCCGCTCTCGTGGCTCCGCGCCCGGATGTGATATTCCATCTGGCGGGCATCGTCTCGGGCGAGGCAGAGGCTAATTTCGACCTCGGCTACCGCGTGAATCTCGACGGCACGCGCACCCTGTTCGACGCCGTGCGGCTGGCGGCGTTCGCGCCGCGCCTCGTCTTCACCTCGTCGATCGCCGTGTTCGGCGCGCCGTTTCCGGACGTCATCCCGGACCAATTCCATCCGACGCCGCTCACCTCCTACGGCACGCAGAAGCAGATGAGCGAAGCGCTGCTCGCCGACTATACGCGGCGCGGTTTCTTCGACGGCATCGGCATCCGGCTGCCGACGATCTGCGTTCGCCCCGGCAAGCCGAACAAGGCGGCGTCGAGCTTCTTCTCAGGCATCATCCGCGAGCCGCTCGCCGGCCAGGAGGCGATCCTGCCGGTGCCGCGATCGGTGCTGCATACTCATGCCAGCCCGCGTTCGGCGGTGAATTTCCTCATCCACGCGGCCGAGATCGACGGCGACAAGGTTGGTCCGCGCCGCAACCTCACAATGCCGGGCGTCGCCGTCACGGTCGGCGAGCAGATCGAGGCGCTGGAACGCATCGCCGGCGCCGAGGTCGCGAAACGGATCCGCGAGCAGCCCGACGAGACCGTCTGGGCGATCGTCAAAGGCTGGCCGACGCGGTTCGAGGCCAGGCGGGCGAGGGAACTCGGTTTCGCCGCCGAAAGCAGTTTCGACGAAATCATCCGCGCGCATATCGAGGATGAGCTCGGCGGGAAGATCGCCTGACGTCTGCCGACACCAGGTGATGCGGGCCTGACCGAAGCTCGACCCAGCTTCGGACACTGCTTTTGATCAGACACCGCCCGACAGGCTGGCCGACAACAGCAGCAGGCCGACCAGGAAAATGAAGGCCGCGCCGCCGATCTCGACAATCGAATGGATGCGGTTGCCGAGCCGTCCGTCGCCGGCGAAATAGACGGCCCAGTTCTTCGCCGTCACTGCGAGCGTCGCCAGCGCCGAGACGGTGATCGCGGTGCCGATCGACATCGCCAGCACCGACAGCAGTCCGCCGACCCACAGGCCGTTGAGCAGCGCGAAGCTCAGCACGATCAGCGCGCCGGAGCAGGGGCGGATGCCGACGGCGGCCACCGCCGACCAGGCTGTGCGCCAGTCGAAGCGGTCGCCCGAAAGCATCGCCGGGTCCGGCGCATGCGAATGACCGCAGGCGTCGCAGACTTCTCCTGGGCCGTGGTGGTGGTGGTCGTGATCAATGTGATCGTGCCCGTGCGAATGATCATGATCGTCATGCACGTGCAGTGCATGCGCATGAGCGTGCGAATGCCCTGCGTGCCCGCCATGCGAATGGCCGGCATGAGCGGCCGACAGGCTGTAGGCAGGCGTCCTGCCGAACAGGCGCAGGATCGACGGACCGAGCTTGCGCCACAACAGCCAGGCGCCGAACAGCGTCACCAGCACGTAGCTCGAGATTTCGAGGAACCAGGCCGCGTCGGTCATCGAGATCGCGGTGCCGCGCAGCACGAAATAGGCAAGCATCATGACGACCACCGCCGTCAGCCCCTGCAGCATCGCCGAGACGAAGGAGAGCATGATGCCGCGTCTCAACGCCACTTCGTTGGCGACCATATAGGAGGAGATCACCGCCTTGCCGTGGCCGGGGCCGGCGGCGTGGAAGATGCCATAGGCGAAGGACAAGCCGATCAGCAGCCAAAGCTTGCTGCCGTCCTGGCGCATCGCCTTCATGGCGGCCGCCAGCGAATGGTAGAACTCCTGCTGACGCAGATTGATCCACATCAGGATATGGGCGAACGGACCGGTGGTGGTGGGCGCCATGCCGTCATTGGTGCCGATGCCCAGCGAGCTTTGCGCATGCGCCGCGACAGGCAGATGGGTCACAATCAAGGCGGCGGCCAAGAGCCCGAGGGCCAGTCGGATATTCGTGGGATGCCCCACGAATATCCGTTTGGATTCCCTTGTTTGTCGCAGGTTCCGATCGCAAAACCGTGAGACACTTTTGCGGAACCTGCTTGCGCGCAGCGACGGTTTCATCACCAAATCATCCTTCCGGCGGGCAGTTCAACTCGAGCTTGGTGGCGAAGATCTTGCTCATGTTGGTGCCTGTCGGATCGTTGAAGAACGCCTCCGTCAGGGTCTTCTGGTTTTCCTTGATCGCCTCGTCAGGATCGGGCCGGATGACCTTTTTGGTGCAGGTCGATGGCAGGCCTTCGACGGCAAGGTTCGCGTCGTCGGTGAAGTCGATCGCCGTATAGAAGGTCGGATCGTAGACGCCGATGTCGACCTTGCCGGCGAGCTTGATCGGCGTCTTCGGCTGCGACTCGAACAGGATGATCAGCTGGTCGTTGTCGAAGTTCGCCATCAGATGCGGCGGCGGCGCCATCGGCACGTCTTTGCCATCTTGGGTGACGAGCTGGAAGTAATTGAACTCGGCAAGCGAGGAATGGACGGTGTCGGCCACTTCCTTGAGCTCTTTGTCATCAAGTTTCAGATCGGAGTTCTTGTCGAACTCCATCATCACCGTACTCGAAAAAAGGTCGTCGAAGCGCCAAAGGTGGCGCAGCGCCGTCACACTTTGGTGATCCTGGCTGAGGATCACGTCGAGGCGAGCCTCGGCGAAGACATGCGGGTGCACCTCGGCCTGCTCGACCGAGGCGAACGTGGCCGCGAGGGCCGAAGCCAGCATGGTTGCTTGCCGTTTCAGATGCATTCCGGGCCGCGATTCCATCGACTTCGGGAGTGAGGGCCCGAGAGTTAACATAAAGGGGGCGAAATTGGGACGCGGGTTATCACGCTGTGTCGCGCGTCTTGAACCACTGCACCAGGAAATCGACGAGGACCCTTACCTTGGCCGGCAGATAGCGGCGATGCGGGTAGACGGCGAAGATGCCGGTGCCCGCCAGGAGACGATCGTCGAGCGCGGTGACCAGCTTGCCGGACGCGACGTCGGGGGCGGCGACGAAATCCGGCAGCATGGCGTAGCCCAGGCCGGAGAGCGCGGCGGCTCTTGCCACGATCGGGCTGTTGACCTCGATCGGGCCCGAAACGGCGACGCTGATGGAGTCCTCGGCATCGCCCTTGAAGCGCCAGTTGGCCAGCGAGCGGCCGTTGGTGTCGACGATGCAGGGCATGTTGGCGAGATCCTGCGGACGTGTCGGCTTGCCGTGCCTGGCGATCAGCTCCGGCGACGCGCAAAGCCTGACCGAGAACGGCGCCAGCCGCCTGGCGATCAGCGAGGAGTTCTCCAGCCGCGAGATGCGCACGGCAAGGTCGAAGCCTTCCTCGACAAGATCGACGAAGCGGTCGTCGAGATGGATGTCGAGCACGATGTCGGGGTGCTGCCTGGCGAAGTCGACCAGTGACTGGCCGATCGGCGCATCGGCGAAGGTGCGGGCGGCCGACAGCTTGATCCTGCCGCGAACGTCGCCGGAAGACTCGCGCACAGCCTCGGCGAGGCTGTCGACCTCGCGCACGATCTCGGAGGCGCGCTGATAATAGGTGTGGCCGGCTTCGGTCAGCGAGAACTGGCGCGTGGTGCGGTTGAGCAGCAGCGCGCCGAGCTCGTCCTCCAGCTCGCGCACATATTTCGACAAAAGCGCCTTGGAGCGGCCGATCTTGCGCGCCGCGGCCGAAAAGCCTTCCGCCTCGACCACGTCGATGAAGGCGCGCATGCGCGTCAATGTATCCATGGTCAGACCTTTCGTGCCGCGTCGAGAATCCTGCGGCCGAGCCGTATCAGGGCAACGTCGCTGCCGAAAGGGCCAAGCAGCGAAAGGCCGAAGGGCGCGCCGTCGACGGAGCCGATCGGCAAGGTGATCTGCGGAAAGCCCGAGAGACCGGAAAGGCACAAGAGATGCAGCGCCCTTTCGCGATAGGCCTGGAACTGTTCGGGCGTGCTTGAAGCGAGTGGCGCCGCGCCGGGAACCGTGGGCAGCACCAGAAAGCCGTTGTTGCCGAGCAGCGCCTCGAATTCGGCCCGGAACGCCAGGCGGCGCGCGGCTTCGCTGGCGACAGTTTTAGCGTCGATGGTGCGGCCGAAGCCGAAACGCTCCTCGACGCCCGGGCTGAGCCGGCCGCCGGCCGCGATCCAGGGGCCATGCTCGCGCCAGGCCTCGAAGGCCTGCAAGCGGCGGAAGCACCAGTAAAGCTCGTCCGGGAAAGAGGCGAAGGCGTATTCGGTCTCTACCGGCTGCCCGATGACGCCGGCCGCCAGCGCCTTCATGCGCGCATATTCGGCGGCTTCGGCCGGACCGATGACGAAGGCATCAAGCCAGCGGATCGACAGCGGCCGGTTGAGCGGATGCTGGTGCGGGTCGCGGCCAAGCAGCAGCTTGCCGACCGCCTCATAGGTTTCGATGTCGTCGGCGAACCAGCCGAAAGTGTCGAAGCTCGATGCCAGCTTCATCGCGCCGTCGAGCGGGATACGGCCATGGCTGGTGCGCAGTCCGATCAGGCCGCAGAAGCTCGCCGGCGCGCGGATCGAGCCGCCGGTGTCGGAGCCGGTGGCAATGTTCGCCAGCCCGCCGGCAACAGCGGCCGCCGAGCCGGAGGAGGAGCCGCCGGTGACGCGCTCGGGCGCGGCGGGATTGATCGGGTAGGGGAAATGCGCGTTCTGGCCGAACAGCGAGAAGGCCAGCTCGTCGGTCTGGGTCTTGCCGACGAATCGCGCGCCGGCGTCGAGGATCGTCTGCACCGCTTGCGCCGTGCGCGAGGCAGCGTGCGCCTCCTCGAATTTTTGCGGATTGCCGCAGCCGGTGCGGTAGCCGGCGACGTCATAGATGTCCTTGACGGCCAGGCGAAGGCCTGCGAGCGGGCCCAATTCCGCATTCGCCACAGGCATTTGGCGCAGATCGAGGAAGGCGTTCAGCGGTCCTTGAGTTCCTGGCATCGTTCGATTTCCGGATACGGTGCGACCAACATTGTTCGATGCCAGAAATTTTACAACCTGGGCTTACGATTTTTATTGATTGTGAAACCCTTCGCTCTTATATCGCGCTTGCCCAAAGTCGCACGTGCCTGTGGGTGTCCGCCGATCCTCGAATGGTGAGGGCAATCGGTAAGGTAACTGGAGCCAACCCCTCCAGTCGGTCAGTGGCCAACCACAAGACCGAGGACACCTTGAAGCAACGACGGTGCGGGCCTTTCTGGTTCTCTTCCGGTTGTCCAAAGACCGGGGTTACTAAAGAGGCACACCTTCATTGCCGGCAGTGCGGACGGGGTCTCCCATCCAAGCCAAGGCAGACAAAGCGAACCGAGGCCGGGCAAGGCCAAGGTTCACCGCCGCGAGACGGCGATTCATGGTTCCGGGGTCTCCACCGGCTGGTTCCATGGATTTTCCGTCCCGCCTTTGTCCACCGCGAGTTCGCGAGGCTGAGCGCCCGCGTTCCGCAGCCTTTGTGCGCGCCGAAAGGCGCCAATGGAGAGACCTCGATGGCCACTCAGCGCATCCTTGATTTCCTCGCCACCCGACGTCCGAACGGCCCTTGCCTCGTCGTCGACCTCGATGTCGTGCGCGACAATTTCCGCGCCTTCGAGAAGGCGTTGCCCGATTCCAAGATCTACTATGCGGTGAAAGCAAACCCGGCGCCGGAAATCCTGCGCCTGCTTGCTGCGATGGGCTCGTCCTTCGACACCGCATCGGTTGCCGAGGTCGAGATGGCGATGGATGCCGGCGCGCCGGCGGACCGCATTTCCTTCGGCAACACCATCAAGAAGGAGCGTGACATCGCACGCGCCTACCAACTCGGCATTCGCCTCTACGCGGTGGACTGCGTCGAAGAGGTCGAGAAGATCGCGCGTGCCGCTCCCGGCTCGCGCGTGTTCTGCCGCGTGCTGACCGACGGCGAAGGCGCGGAATGGCCGCTGTCGCGCAAGTTCGGCTGCGTGCCGGCGATGGCCGTCGACGTGCTGCGTCATGCCAAGGGCCTCGGCCTCGATGCCTATGGCGTGTCGTTCCATGTCGGCTCGCAGCAGACCGACCTGTCGGCCTGGGATCGCGCGCTGGGCGACGCCAGGAAGGTGTTCGCGACGCTCGCCGAGGAAGGCATCGTCTTGAAGATGGTCAACATGGGCGGCGGCTTCCCGACCCGTTACCTGAAGGACGTGCCGGCGGCCCAGGCCTACGGCCAGGCGATCTTCTCGGCCCTGCGCAAGCATTTCGGCAACGCGCTGCCCGAGACGATCATCGAGCCGGGACGCGGCATGGTCGGCAATGCCGGCGTCATCAAGTCGGAAGTCGTGCTGATCTCGAAGAAGGCCGACAACGACAATGTGCGCTGGGTGTTCCTCGACATCGGCAAGTTCGGCGGTCTCGCCGAGACAATGGACGAGGCGATCCGCTATCCGCTGGTCACCCGCCATGACGGCTCGGAGACCGCGCCCTGCGTGCTCGCCGGCCCGACCTGCGATTCGGCCGACGTGATGTATGAGAAGACGCCTTATCCTCTGCCCTTGTCGCTGACCATCGGCGACGAGGTGCTGATCGAAGGCACCGGGGCCTACACGACCACCTACTCGGCGGTCGCCTTCAACGGCTTCGAACCTCTCCGATCCTACGTGATCTGAGCATTTCGCAAGAAACCGCTCAGATCAAACCGGCGCGGGCGCCTGTCGCCCGCCCGGGCTCGCTTGTGGGACAGATCTCCGCTCGTGAAGGATCGCGGACATGGAATACCTGACCAAATCGGCCTTCGCGGCCACTGAAATTGCCCCCTCATCCGGACCGTTGGCTGAGCTTTTCTCCGCGGGGGAGAACGGCTCGACGGCAGTGCTTCTTGGCGCATTTTCTTACGGCGAACCCGTTTCCACTTCGCCTGAAAATGCGTTTGCGCCCTCCCTGGCCTTGCGGGCACAGGCTGGCTCGCGCGGCGCGCCGGACGAGGGGGCCGCCCAGGCGCCGGCCTTCGTCATTCTTGGCGAAGGCGCGGGCGACGTCGCGGCGCGCGAAGCGCTGCTCGACCGCGCCATGGGGCCGAAGCGCAAGAAGAAGTCATCCGAGAAGCTGCGGCGCGGCCGCCGGCCCTCGGAAGGCCTGGCCTTTGTCGCCCGCGATGCGTCGGGCGCGGTCGTCGGCACGGTGCGGCTGTGGGATGTGAGGTTGGGCGAGGGCGGTCCGGCAGCGCTGCTGCTCGGCCCGCTCGCGGTCGAGCCGGGATTGAAGAGCGGCGGCATCGGCTCGGCGCTGATGCGGCACGCACTCGCCGAAGCGGCGCGGCTCGGCCATGGCGCGATCCTGCTCGTCGGCGATGCGCCCTATTACGGGCGGTTCGGCTTCTCAGCCGACCGCACGGGGGCGCTTGCCATGCCCGGCCCCTATGAGCGGCACCGGCTTCTGGCGCTGGAACTGCAGGAAGGCGCGTTGGACGGCGCCAAAGGCACGATCAAGGCCGCCGGCCGCAAGATCAAAGGACAGGCGCTGGGTTTCGTCGCCTGAAGCCTTTGTTTTCACGCAATTCCGGACGGAAACCCGCTACGCACTTTTCCTGGAATTGCTTTAGGTTCGACAAAAACAGCAACGCCGCCCATCGGGCGGCGTTGCTGTTTTTGCGAAGGATCAGCCGAGCAGCTGGCTGAGCGCCATGGCGACGGTCATGTCGCCCTCGACCTTCAGCTTGCCGGACATGAAGGCCATGGTCGGATTGAGGTCGCCGGCAATCAGCGAATCCAGATCGTCGAGCGACAGCTTGACGGTGCAGTCGGTCGGCGCATCGGTGGTCGAGACGGTCGCGCCGTCGATGACGATGACGCCGTCGCTGCCGGTGTCGAACTTGACCGAATGCTCGAAGCCGGCGCTTGCCACGCGCGACTTGATCTTGTCGGCAATCTCCTGAACGCCCATGGCGGTTCTCCTCGTTGGTTGCGTTGACGCGCACCGGCGCTTGGCCGCTGGGCGAGGTAGACGCGCCGCGCTCCAGCGCGACCACAGGCGCATATAGCTTCGAGTTGACGTTTACGTCAACGCGGTCACCATGCGTCATATCGCTTAGGGAAACTGGGCCATGTCTATCGCCGGCGCACGCGGCTAGGCAGTCAATGCTCCGGCGCCTGGAAAGGCTTGGTCATCGCCGCCGCGGTGTCGCCGGCATTCTTGCGGCGCCGAAGCGCGTTGTCGCGGATATCGTCCTTGGACAGGAAGTTGACCTGGTCGATCAGCACGTCGTGCACCAGCTCGACGCCGACGCGGGTGTTGATGGTGTCGCGGATCGACTTGCGGAAAGCGTCGAGATCGATCGATTCCTTCTTGGTGAAATCGATCTGCGGGTTGGAATAGAGATAGGAATAGACCTGGTCGGTCATCAGCGCCTGCGCCGGGATCGACAGCTTCTTTATCTGGTCCGGCTCCACCGTGTAGACGAGCTTGGTGAGGAAATAGCCCTCGATCGTCCCGTCGCGCAGCAACGGCACCGAGATCATGTCGGTCTTGACATAGTCGAGGCCGCCCAGCATCGGCTTCGGCGGCTCGGCCGCGCCGCGCTGGCCCGCCGCCTGGAAGGAATAGAAGACCGCGCCGAGCGTCACGGCGCAGATCCACAGCGCGGCGGCGATGAATTTTATCACCGGGTCTGTCCTTGCGCCTCGATCATCTCATCAGGCTCGGGCCATTCCGAACTCACCGGCCGAATAGGTGCCGTCGGTCTCGGCGCGCTGGATGGCGTTCCTCAAAAGCGTGGCGACTTCGTTGACCGCGTTGAGATGGGCAAGGATCGCCGCCTCGTTCCTGGCCAGCTTCTGGCGCAGCCGCAGCAGGCCTTCGCGATGCTGCTCGAGGAATTCGATCTCGTTGGCGCCCTTCATGGCGCGGTTCAGCTCGTAGAGATACCGGCTCTTGCGCGCGTTCGAGGCCTTGAGATCATAGGCCGTTCCGCTGCGGATGCCGGCGGTTTCCTCGTCCACGACTTCCTCGATGCGACCGATGATGGCGGCGAGGTTGCCGGGTCGCGCGGCGGCGGGCGCCTCCATTGCGCTGGTGCGTGCGGGAAGGTTGGAAAGCTCCGTTTGGTCGGCCATGTAGGTCCCTAGATCTTGATATCTGTTTTTATGATCGTCTCGTCGCCGGTCATCGACCGTGCTGCTTTGCGCTCAAGCTCCTCGATCATCGAGGTCGAAAGCCGGGTCTGCCGGTCGATCTCGGTTTTCTGCGCTCCACCGGCAATGGGGCCGACCGGCACCTTGTGCTTGCCGTCGAGATAATGGTCGGCAAGCATGGATCTGGCGATGCCGATGCCGCCATGCGCGGCCATGACATCGGCCACCTTTTCGGCGAGCTGCGACTTCCACATGTCGCCGGCCAGGCCCTTGCCGTAAACACCCTCGGTGTCCTTGGGCATCATGTTCTGGATGAAGGTGGTCAGCACCATCGCCTCGAAGCGCTGGAACTTCTTCGCCGGATTGGCGGCTTCCGCCTTGTCGGCCGTTGCGCGCGAGAGAATGGAGCCGGCATCGACCGTCGCGGATGGATCGACAGAGAAAGGCGCCGAGGTGCCATTCGCCCTTCTCGCGAGCGCCGCGCGCGCGGCCTCGACATCGGCCGGCTCCGCTGCGCGGGCAACGTCCATGACGATGTCGCTGGGTGGGGAAATGGCCAAGAAAGTCCGCCCTTTGTCGGTTTTGTTAGTTGCACAATGACTGAAGAAGCTTGTGGCAGGCTTGCGATGATCAGCCGTCGGAGGTTCGCTTCTGCATGATCAGATCGAGCCGCTCGCGGTCGGAGCGTTCGCGCTCGTCGCGGCGGCGCTCGTCCTTGTAGGCGCGCTCGACCATGTTGGTGCGCGCCGTCGCAGTGGCGATCAGCGATACTTCCTGGCGGGCGTTCTCGAGGTTCCGTTCCTGACGGCCGAGCGCGTCGGTGATGCGGCGGTGGTAGATTTCCGGAAAGAGGGAACCCAGCGAGCTGTCGGTGTCGAAGCGCTCGATCAGCTCCTTGGCCTCCGTTTCGGCCTTGAGGGCGGCGGCGAGGAAGCCGGCATGGCGGGTCTCGTGCAGCGCTTTCAACTGCTCCTGCACCTTGACAAGTTTCTTCAGGCGGTCTTTGCGCGCAGTCATGGCTATCTCGCCAGCGTGAGGTCGACGAAGCCGTCGACGAACAGCGACAGCAAGGTGCCGACGGCGAAATAGAAGATGATCATTCCGCCGGCGATGACGAAGGGCAGCGAGATGAAATAGACCGGGATCTGCGGCGTCAGCTTGTTGACGAAGCCGATCGTCAGATTGACCAGGATGGCATAGGCGACGAACGGGCTGCCGAGGCGGATGACCAGGAAGAAGGCATCCGATACCGTGTCGGTGACGTCGACCAGCGCGGCCTGCGGGTTGAAGAACACGTTGACCGGAGCGACCGTGTAGGAGGCGACGAGCGCCTTGACGATCTCGTGGTCGAAGTCGAAGACGAAGAGCAGAAGCAGCGCCGAGAACGAGATGATGGCGGCAAGCGCCGCCTGCGGTTCCGGCTCCTCGATCGCCGGTCCGCCCGAGCCGCCATAGCCGATCAGCATGGCGATGGCCGAACCCATGAAGCGCAGCGCCTCCATGTAGAGCCTGGTCATGGCGCCGATCAGGCCGCCGACCAGGAGCTCCGAGAAGATCATCGGCGCCAGGATCTGCGGGCGCGGATCGACGAACGGGTAGATGCGGTCCCACAGGAAAGCGAGCAGGCCGCCGGTGGCGGCGAGCGAAACGAACAGCCGGATCTGCAGCGGCACGCGGGCGCTGGACAGGCCGGGCATCAGCATGAAGCAGGCGCCGATACGGCAGAAGGCGAGGAAGGCGGCGATGACGACGCCTTGCGAGAGCGCGTTCACGAGATTGTTCCGAGCACCTTGATCTCGACGCCCTTGGCGATCTCGACATGGCTGAGAACGGGAAGCGTCGTGAACAGCCGCTCGATGATCATGCGTACATAGGGACGGGCGTCGGGCGCGGTGACGAGCACAAAACGCTCGCCGGCCTCGAGATGCTTGCGGATCGCCTTGGTGGCGTCCTGGCCGAATTCCTCGAGCTGACGCGGATCGATGTCGAACTCGCGCACCTCGCCCTTGGCGTCGCGTTTGAGGCTCTGATGAAAGGCCAGGTCCCAGCGGTTGCCCAGGCGCAGCACCTTGAGCGTGCCGCCTTCGGAGAGGTCGCCGCAGATCTGCTGCGCCATGCGGATGCGCACGTGCTCGACGATCTGCTCGGTGCGGCGCACATGCGGCGCGATCTCGGCGATCGCCTCGATGATCAAATGCAGGTTGCGGATCGAGACGCGCTCGGCGAGCAGCAGCTTCAGCACGGCCTGCAGGCCCGGATAGGAGATGTGCGAGGTGCATATCTCGTCGGCGAGCTTGCGGTATTCCGGGTCGAGCCGCTCCAGGAGCGCCTTCATGTCTTTGTAGGACAGAAGCTGCGGCAGGTTGTTGCGTATCACCTCGGAGAGATGCGTGAGCAGCACCGACATGTTGTCGGCGAAGGTGAAGTTCTCGCGTCTCAGATCCTCGGCGAAGGTTTCGAGCACGGAATAGGCGCGCATGCCGAAGGCCGGCTCGCGGATTTCCTCGCCGGGGATTTCCGGCACGCCGCGCGTGCCGAGCAGCACCATGATCTCGCCGACCCGCATCTGGTATTCGGCGACCACTGTGCCGTGCACCTTGATCTGATAGCTCTTCGGCGGGATGGCGAAGTCGTCGGCGACGCGCACCTCCGGCACCACGAAGCCATATTGCTGGGCGAATTTCTTGCGCATCTTCGACATGCGGAACACCAGTTCCTGGTGCGCCACCATCAGCCTGGTCGAAAGCTGCTTGCCGATCAGAAGCTCGATCTCGGCAGTGACCAGCGAGGCCTTGACCGAGTTCTTCTCCTCCTCGACCTTGTTGGCCTTTTCCTGCGTCTTCAGGGCTTCGGCGGCGGCACGCTCGCGGCTCAGGCGCAGCGGGATGATGTAGCCGAGGCCGGCCATGCCGCCGGCGAGCGCGAAGAAGGGGAACAGCGGCAAACCGGGCATCAGACCGAGGATGACCAGCAGCGAGGCCGCGACATAGAGGGCGCGCGGATGCGCGCCGAGCTGGCCGAACACCGCCTGGTTGGCCGAGCCGCGCGTGCCGCCCTTGGAGACGAGCATGCCGGCGGCGAGTGAGACGATGAGGGCCGGGATCTGCGTGACGAGGCCGTCGCCGACCGACAATTTGATGAAGACGTCGGCTGCCTGGCCGAGGCCCATGCCGTGGCGCAGATAGCCGATGGCGATGCCGCCGACGATATTGATGGCGGTGATGATCAGGCCGGCGATGGCGTCACCGCGCACGAATTTCGAGGCGCCGTCCATCGAGCCGAAGAAGGAGCTCTCCTCCTCCAGCTCGCGGCGGCGCAGCTGCGCGGTCTTCTCATCGATCATGCCGGCGGAAAGGTCGGCGTCGATCGACATCTGCTTGCCGGGAATGGCGTCGAGCGTGAAGCGCGCGCCGACCTCGGCGATACGGGTCGCGCCCTTGGTGATGACGATGAAGTTCACCACGATCAGGATCATGAAGACGATGAGGCCGATGACGAAGTCGCTCGACATCACCAGCTTCGAGAAGCCCGAGATGACATAGCCGGCGGCATGCGTGCCCTCGTTGCCGTGCGACAGGATCATGCGCGTGGTGGCGATGTTGAGCGATAGCCTGAGCATGGTGGCGATGAGCAGCACGGTCGGGAAGGACGAGAAGTCGAGCGGCCGCTGGATCCACAGCGCCACCATCAGGATCAGCACCGAAAGCGCGATCGAGAAGGCGAGGCCGATATCGATCAGGAAGGCCGGAATCGGCAGGAACAGCACCGCCAGGATGAAGACGATGCCCAGCGCGAAGAAGATGTCGCGGCCGTTCTTGACCGCCAGGCCGGACGGAAGTGTTTCGCTGATCGCCATGTCGTCCTCAAATCCAGGGCAGCCACGCACAGGGCAGGCCCTCGACCGTAGCCCTCCAAGCTTGCGCGAAGGTGGGAGAGCGGCTACGGCGCCTGAGCCACCTATCGGAAGGAAATCGCATGCTCCTGATCATCGGCACGATCCGCTTGCCACGCGACAGGCTCGAACAGGCAAAGCCGGCGATGCAGCGAATGATCTCGGCGAGCCGCGCCGAGCCCGGCTGCCTCGGCTATTCCTACGCGCAGGACGTGCTGGATGCCGGGCTCATCCATGTCTCGGAGGCCTGGAGCGACCGTGCCGCGCTCGAAACGCATTTCAAGTCGGCGCATATCGCCGAATGGCGCGCGAGCTGGGCCGAGCTCGGCATCGGCGAGCGCAAGCTCACGCTTTTCGAGACGGACGGCGGCGCGCCGACCTGATCGTGTGAGGCATTTACGGCTGTGCCGCCTCCGCGGTCGCGACGGCGACCAGTCAGCGCCGCACGGCGCGTTCCTCCTCGGCGGAGAGGCCGGCGGGCGGAGCTGCTGGCGATCTTCGTCGTACAAGACGATTCCGGCCCTTTCACCATACCGGTGCCCGACTAAGTCTATCTCCTTGGTCGTGGCGACACGTCTTTCGTAACGCTAATTGGCGCAACGCCAAAATGGCGCCACATGCGGTCGGCATTGCGGTTGCCACGCAAAGCCGCCGCGCGTTATCAGGCACGGCAGTTCTTATCTTCGCATACCGGCGAGCCGCTTCGTTGCCTGCCAGAAACGACCCACAAGTTTACGCCCGCCGGCTTCGCGCGGTGCTGATCAGCTCGATCCCCGTGCTCGAGGCGCGCGGCATCGTGATCGTGCTGATGGCCGGCATGGTCGGCGTCATCGCGGGCGCGCTGGTCACCGGCACGAGCGCCTTGGTGCAAGGCATGCATTACCTGCTGTTCGACGTGCAGCCGGGCGGCCGGCTTTCGGCGATGTTCTCGCTTGCCGACCCGGCACAGGCGATGTTCCCGGCGATCGGCGGCCTGCTTCTCGGGCTTTCCGTCATCTGGCTCAGAAAGCGCAAGTTCCGCACACCTGTCGATCCGATCGAGGCCAACGCGCTCTATGGCGGGCGCATGTCGCTCACCGACACGTTCATCATCGTGGCGCAGACGATGGTCTCAAGCGGCTTCGGCGCCTCGGTCGGGCTGGAAGCCGGTTACACGCAGATCGGCTCCGGCGTAGCTTCCCGACTTGCCCGCGCTTTCCGGCTGCGCCGCAATGACGTGCGCATTCTGGTCGGCTGTGGTGCGGCCGGCGCGATCGCCGCCGCCTTCGACGCGCCGCTGACCGGCGCCTTCTACGGTTTCGAGCTGGTCATCGGCATCTACTCCGTCGCCAATGTGGCGCCGGTGATGGCGGCGGCGATCGCCGCTTCGCTGACGGCGGAAATGTTCGGCGGCGTGCCGTTCCCGCTGGAACTCTCAGGTCTGCCGAATCTGACCGCCGGCGAGTATGTGCCATTCTTGCTGCTGGGGCTGCTCGGCGGGGCTGCCTCGATTGCGATCATGCATCTGGTGAGCATCGTCGAGCGGCTCTTTGTACGGTTGTCGATCGACGTGTCGGTCAGGCCGTTCATCGGCGGCATCTTCGTCGGCTTGCTCGGGCTGGTCACGCCGCAGGTACTCTCCAGCGGCCATGGCGCGCTGCATCGCGAGTTCGCCATGAATTATGCCCTTCCCGTGGTGGCGAGCGTCTTCGTGATGAAGCTGGCGGCCTCAGCCATCTCGCTCGGCTCGGGCTTCCGCGGCGGCCTGTTCTTCGCCTCGCTGTTCCTGGGGGCTTTGCTCGGCAAGGTCTTTGCCGGCGTCATGGCGCTGACCGCGCCGTCGGCCGGCATCGACCCGTCGGTCGCCGCCGTCGTCGGCATGACCTCGCTTGCGGTGGGCGTTGTCGGCGGTCCGCTGACCATGACGTTCCTGGCGCTGGAGTCGACCCGCGACCTGACGCTCACCGGCGTGGTGCTGGCCGCCTCGATCATGTCGGCGATCCTGGTGCGCGAGACCTTCGGCTACTCCTTCTCGACCTGGCGTTTCCACCTGCGCGGCGAAACGATCCGCAGCGCCCATGACGTCGGCTGGATGCGCAGCCTCACCGTCGGCACGATGATGCGCAAGGACGTCCGCACCATTCCCGCCTCGACCACGCTCTCCGAATTCCGCAAGGAGATCCCGCTCGGCTCGGCGCAGCGGGTTATCGCCGTCGAGCAGGCCGACCAATATGTCGGCATGCTGCTGGTGCCGGAACTGCACAGCGATCGCTCCGATGGCGAAATGCCGGTGAGCACGCTCGCCCAGTTCAAGGACGCGGTGCTGGTGCCGTCGATGAATGTCCAGACCGCCGCCGAGACTTTCCAGCGCACCGGGGCCGAAGAACTTGCCGTGGTTGAGGATTTCGACGAGCGCATCGTGCTCGGCCTGCTCACCGAGAGCCATCTGATGCGCCGCTATGCCGAAGAGCTCGACAAGGCGCGCCGCGATCTGTCGGGTGAGGGCTAGCCCTCTCTTTCAACTGAAGCCCTGGCTCGGCAGCCGCGAGGATGCGGCCCGACCGCGCAACCATGCCTCTTGCCATCTGTACAGTGGCACTGTACAAGTTGTTCAGTGGAGGAACATGAATGCCCAAGGCATCTGGCAACGGTCGGGCGCAGGCGGCAAACGCCGCCGGTGCGGCCGCAACGCTTGCCCATCAGGCTCTGGGCATGCGGCTCAAGAGCCTTCGCCTTGCTCGCCGCCTTTCCTTGCGCGACCTCGCCGAGGCGACCGGAACCAGCGCCAGCTTCATCAGCCAGCTCGAGCGCGGCCTGACCGGGGCCAGCACGGCATCGCTCAATCAGATCGCTTCCGCGCTGGGAGTCAGCGTCGCGCTGCTGTTTGCGGAAAGCGCGGCTCAAAATCACCACGGCGTGCTCAGGCGCAGCGAGCGCCCAAGCCTGCCGCCCAGCGACGGCTGCCGCAAGATGCTCTTGTCGCGGCCGCCGCTCAGCGACATGGAAGTCTATGTCGGCGAGTTCGAGATCGGCGGCTCGACCGGCCCCGACCAATACACGCATGGCGACGCACATGAGATGCTGATCGTGCTGCGCGGCATTGTCGAGGTCTCGCTCGGCGAGGCGCGTCATGTCCTCGAAGAGGGCGACAGCGTCGAATACACAACGGCCACTCCGCATCGCACGGAGAACATCGGCAGCGGCCGGGCCGAAGTGATGTGGATCATCGCGCCGCCGACCTCGGCGCGCGCCGAGCTCGACCAATACACGACCTGGAAACCGCCCGCCGCCAGGTAACCGACCAAAATGCGGGCATGAATGGGAGAGTCATCGTTATGTTGAAATCGAGATATGGCATCGGCGCCGTCCTGGCGCTCGGCGTTCTGACCGGCGCGGCCTTCGCGCAGGACAAGCCCGTGGCAGGCGAGGTGAAGGAAGGCTCGCTCAAAGGCAAGACCCTGACCTTCGTCTCCTATGGCGGCATCTATCAGGACGGCCAGACGGCGGCGCTGAAGGAGTTCGTCGACAAGTCCGGCGTCAAGCTGCTCAATGACGGTCCGACCGAGATCGCCAAGCTGCAGGCGCAGGTCGAATCCGGCAATGTCACCTGGGACGTCGTCGATACCGACGACCTGCCGCCTTACGTCTATTGCGGCAAGCTGTTCCAGAAGCTCGACCTGACCAAGCTCGACGTCTCGAAAATCCCGGAAGGCCAGGTCGGCGAATGCTCGGTGCCGGCGATGAATTACGGTGTCGTGCTGATGTACAACAAGGAGAAGTACAAGGATAATCCGCCCAAGAGCTGGGCCGACTTCTTCGACACCGAAAAGTTCCCGGGCGTGCGCGGCATCGACGGCTCCGGCAGCCCGACCGGCGGCCTGCTCGAACAGGCCTTCAAGGTTGCCGGCGGCGATCCGAAAGCAATGACGGTGGCCGATATCGACAAGGCCATCGACGTGGTCCGCAAGCTCGGCCCCGACACTATCTTCTGGAAGACGGGCGCTGAATCGCAGCAGCTCGCCGAATCCGGCGAGGCCGACATGCTGATGATGTGGACCGGCCGCGCCATGACCGCGGTCAAGAACGGCGCCAAATACGCACCCGCATGGCAGGATTGGCTGGTGGTGATGGACCAGATGACGATCCCGGTCGGCGTCAAGGACACGGATGCCGCTTACGCGCTGCTCAACGCCTATCTCGGCAAGAATGCCCAGGAGATCCTGACCGAGAAGACCTCCTACACGCCGATCAACAGCGAGGCGCGGCCCAAGGTCGACGCTTCCGTCGCCGCCTTCCTCACCAACACGCCGGAGCGCCAGAAGCAGGGCTACAAGCAGAACTTCAAGTTCTGGGTGCCGAACTTCGCCGTGGCGCAGGAGAAGTGGTCCGCGCTGATGGCCGGCAACTGACCGGCTGAGAGAGGCGAACTCCGTGAGCGCGCTCGAACCGACGACCCCCTCCGCCCCGCAACGGGCGGGCTGGGCGTGGCGGCCTTACGCGCTCACGCTGCCGGCGCTGTTCCTGTTGGTGGCCGTGATCGGCTACCCGCTGCTGACCATCGTGCTACGCAGCCTGTCTGAGCCGCAATGGGGCATGCAGAACTACGCCTGGTTCTTCGGCGCGCCCGTCAACCTGACGGTGCTCCAGCGCACCTTTACCATTTCGGCCTGGGTGACCGTGGTCTGTGTGGCCTGCGCTTATCCTTACGCCTATCTGATGACCGCGGTCGGGCCGCGCGTGCGGCTCGTCTTGGTGCTTTGCGTCTTGATCCCGTTCTGGGTGAGCGGCGTGGTGCGCACGCTCTCCTGGGTGATCCTGCTGCAGGATTCCGGCGTCATCAATTCGCTGCTGAGATCAGCCGGCTTCGACGGGGTCCGGCTGATCCGCACCCAGACCGGCGTGGTGATCGGCATGGCGCAGGTGCTGCTGCCCTTCATGATCCTGCCGCTCTATTCGGTGATGAAGGGCATCGACCTCAGGCTGGTGCAAGCGGCGCGAAGCCTGGGCGCGCGGCCGTCGCGCGCCTTCTTCACGGTCTACCTGCCGCTGTCGCTGCCGGGCGTCTATGCCGGCGCCATCATCGTCTTCATCCTGGCGCTGGGTTTCTATATCACGCCGGCGCTGCTCGGCGGACCGCGCTCCACCATGCTGTCGACCCTGGTGCAGACACAGGTGCTGAGCCTTCTGCAATGGGGACGCGGCGGCGCCATGGGCGTGGTGCTCCTGGTCGCGACCTTCGTCTTGCTGGCGCTGGCGGCCCCGGTGATGCGGTCCAGGCACCGGGAAGCGGGGCGACGCTGATGGAGATGAAGCCGCTCACCCGCCTCATCCTCGGTCTCGTCTGCCTGCTCGTGGCGATCTGGCTGGTGGCGCCGACGCTGGTCGTCGTGCCGATGTCGTTCAACGAGAACAAGTCGCTTGCCTTTCCGCCGCAGGGCTTTTCCTGGCAGTGGTACCAGAACTTCGCCACCAATCCGGAATGGTCGACCAGCTTCCTCAACTCGCTCAAGGTCGCTTCGCTGGTGGCGGTGCTGGCGACGGTGCTCGGCACGCTGGCCGCCTTCGGCCTCGACCGGATGAAGCCGCGGCCGGCCAATCTCTTGCGCATGCTGATGCTGACGCCGATGGTCGTGCCGGGCGTCGTTCTGGCCATCGGCATCTATGCCGTCTATCTCGACGCGCAGCTCGTCGGCACGCTGACGGGCTTCGTGCTGGCGCATACCATCCTTGCGCTGCCCTTCGTGCTGATCGCGGTCTCGGCCAATCTCGAAGTGTTCGACCGGCGGCTGGAAACGGCGGCGGCAAGCCTCGGCGCCGGCGCGCTGACCACGTTCCGCACGGTGACGCTGCCGCTGATCCTGCCCGGCATCCTGTCGGGCCTGCTGTTCGCCTTCGCCACTTCCTTCGACGAGATCGTGGTGTCGCTGTTCATCACCAATCCCTATCTCAAGACATTGCCGGTGCAGATATTTTCCTCGATCACGCGCGACGCCGATCCGACGGTCGCGGCCGTCGGCACCATCCTTTTGTTCGCCACCACGATCCTGATCGGCGGCGGCATGCTCCTCCTTGGCCGCGAGCGGAAGGGACGCCTATGAACCCGAGAGCGGAAAATCGCGGCGCCGCGATCGACCTCGATACGATCAGCAAGGCCTATGGCTCCTTCAAGGCGCTGGACGGCGTCTCGCTCAGGATCGAGCCCGGCGAGTTCATGACGCTGCTCGGACCGAGCGGCTCGGGCAAGACGACGACGCTCAACGTGATTGCCGGCTTTACCGACGTGACCAGCGGCAAGCTTTTGGTCGGGGGAAAGAGCGTCGTCGGCGTGCCCGCGCACAAGCGCAATATCGGCGTCGTCTTCCAGCACTATGCGCTGTTCCCGCATATGACCGTCGGCCGCAACGTCGCCTACCCGCTGACATTGCGCGGCATCAAGCAGGACGAGCGCAAGAAGCGCGTCGCAAGAGCGCTCGACATGGTCAAGATGGGCGACTTCGCGCATCGCTATCCGAGTGAGCTGTCGGGCGGGCAGCAGCAGCGCGTGGCGCTGGCCCGCGCCATCGTCTTCGATCCGCCGCTGCTTCTGATGGACGAGCCGCTCGGCGCGCTCGACAAGAAACTGCGCGAATGGCTGCAGCTCGAGATCAAGCGCATCCATCGCGAGCTCGGCACCACCTTCGTCTATGTCACGCACGACCAGGAGGAGGCGCTGGTGCTGTCGGACCGGATCGCCGTGTTCAACCGCGGGCGGATCGAGCAGGTCGGCACTGGCCGCCAGCTCTATGACGAGCCGGCGACTTTGTTCGTTGGTCGCTTCATCGGCGATTCCACCGTGCTGCGCGGTGGGGTTAAGAGCGACGGCACAAGCACGGCGCTGACCATCGCCGGCGAGACGGTCAGCGCGCAGCGTCGCCTCGCGGGCGAAGCCCGTCCGGTGATGCTGCTGCGGCCGGAAAAGCTTGCCATCCGCCGGCCGGGCCAGGATGCCGCCGGCACGAACCGGCTGTCGGGAACGATCGCCGAGGCGATCTACCTCGGTTCGGGGTCGAAATATGAGGTGAAGCTTGGCGACGGCTCGACCGCGATCGTGCGTTCGCCGCTCGCCGGCGAAAGTTTCGGGCTCGGCGAGAAGGTCGAGCTGTGCTTCGACGGCGCGGATGCGAAACTCCTGCCCGACGATAGCACGGCCGACACCACGCTTACCTGATCATCTTTGTTTAAACGCAATTCCGGACGGAAACCGTTTCACACTTTTCCTCGAATTGCTTTGGCGGAAACCATCCCATGCAAGTCAAGCGCAACGGCGACATTTCGTTCTGGTATGCGGATCTGGGTCACATCCCCGCGCCACGCGCGCCTTTGCCCGGCGACATCGAGGCGGATGTGGCGATCGTCGGCGCCGGCTATACGGGGCTGTGGACCGCCTACTATCTGAAGAAGGCGAAGCCATCGCTGCGCATCGTGCTCATCGAACGCGAGTTTGCCGGCTTCGGCGCCTCGGGACGCAATGGCGGCTGGCTGTCGGGCGGCTTCGGCTGGTCGCGCGAGAAGTATCTGAAGACCTCGACACGGCAAGGCGTCACCACCATGCAGAAGGCGATGGCCGGCTGCGTCGACGAGGTGATCCGGGTCGCGACGGAGGAAGGCATCGATGCCGATATCCGCCGCGTCGACAATCTGACGGTCGCCACCAATCCGGCGCAGCTGGAGCGCGTGCGCGAGGAATGCGAGACGATCCGCTCCTGGGATGCCGATCCCGAACGCATCGAGCTGCTCGACGCCGAGGCGACGCGGGCGCGCATCAACATCCGGAATGTGCTCGGCGGCTTCGTCATTCACGGCCAGGCGCGGGTGCAGCCGGCCAAGCTCGTGCGTGGGCTCGCGGCGGCGGTCGAGCGTCTAGGCGTTTCGATCTACGAGAAGACGCCGGTTACCGCCATTGCGAAGGGCGTCGTGACTACGGATCGCGGCACGGTGCGGGCGGAAACCATCATCCGCGCCACCGAAGGGTTCACGGCCGGCATCCCTGGCGAGGAGCGGACTTGGCTCGCGCTCAACAGCGCGCAGATCGTCACAGAACCGCTGCCGGAAGAGCTCTGGCGCAAGATCGGCTGGGAGGGGCACGAGCTGCTCGGCAATGCCGCGCATGCCTACTGCTATGCTCAGCGCACGCGCGAGGGGCGCATCACCATGGGCGGCCGCGGCGTGCCTTACCGCTACGGGTCGCGCACCGACGTCAACGGCCAGACGCAGCAGGCGACGATCGAACAGCTGCACACGATCCTGACGACGCTCCTGCCGCAGACGGCTGGGTGCCGCATCGACCACGCCTGGTGCGGCGTGCTCGGCGTGCCGCGCGACTGGTGCACCACAGTCGGCCTTGATCCCGCGACGCGGATCGGCTGGGCCGGCGGCTATGTCGGGCTCGGCGTGTCGAGCTCCAACCTGTCGGGGCGCACGCTGACCGACCTCGTGCTCGCCCAGGATACCGAGCTGACGCGGCTGCCCTGGGTCAACCGCAAGGTACGGCCCTGGGAGCCGGAGCCGTTCCGCTGGCTGGGTGTCCATTCGATGTACCAGCTCTACCGCATCGCTGATAACCGCGAGGCCGCCGGGCTTGCGCATACCTCGAAGCTTGCCGCCTTGGCGGACAGCCTCACCGGTCATTGATCATGGAGACCCGCTTGATCGATCTTTCGACTTTCCACGACCTCGCCAAGGCCGACATCGGCGCCTTTTCACCGAAACCGACCTCGATCGAAGGGGGTCAGCTGGAGGCCGCGCGATCCTTCTTCCAGTCGCCGGACGGGAGCGTCGATATCGGCATCTGGGAATGCACTCCTGGCCGCTTCACCGCCGACCGCACGAACTCGTCGGAGATCTGCCACATCATCTCCGGCCGCGTCGCGGTGAGCCGCGCCGATGGCCAGATGCGTGAGCTGGGGCCGGGAGACCTCCTCGTCCTGCCGCAGGGATGGAAGGGCGAGTGGCGCATCCACGAGACCACGCGCAAGCTCTACATGATCCAGAGCGCCGGCTGATCCTTGATCCTTCGGCGCATGTCGTTTGCCCGAAGCATGCTTCGCACGACGTACGATCAGTGATCGATCGGGCCTTTCGGTGAAACGAGCGTCGTGCCAGCGGTGGTCGGACGCTCGATCATGCGGCGCACGCGCGGTGGGTTGTCGCCGCTGTGCAGCGCGCGGATGCGTTCGCCGACCACGGCGTCGGCATGGGTGGCGCGCCGGTTGTGGCGGATATACTCGACCCAGGTCGGCGTGTGGTAGTGCTCGATCCACACCGACGGATTTTCGAGGTCGCGGGCCAAGGTCCAGTTGCGGGCGCCGTCACGGCGGCGGATGCGGCCGCGCTCGGCCATGGTCGCCAGGAATTCCGGCACGTCTTCCTCGCGGATGATGTACTCGATCATGATGGCGATCGGGCCGCTGCGCGGCTTGAGGTCGAGCGCCAGCATCGGTTCCTTGAAGCGGTTGAGCGGATCGAGGTTGAGCACCGTCTGCCGCGGCAGCGGCAGGACGAAGCCGATGGCGCCGCCGGCGAGCATCGCGACCGCCGCAGCGGTCAACGCGGTCTCCGCGCCATGCGCGTCGGCGACGACACCCCAGATCCAACTGCCCAGCGCGATGCCGCCGAAGGTCGCCGTCTGGTAGATCGACAGCACGCGGCCGACCACCCAGCGCGGCGTCGACATCTGCACCGTGACGTTGAAATGCGAGAGCGCGATCACCCAGCAGGCGCCGCCGATGAGCAGGCCCGCCGATGTCTGCCAGGCATTGTGGCTTACGGCGGCGTTGAGGGCGCAGAGCGCGAAGCCGCTAAAGGCCATGCGCACCATCGTCTCGCTGGACAGCAGCTGCCTGAGCCGCACGCTGATCAGCGCGCCGCCGACCGCGCCGATGCCGAAGGCGCCGAGCATGATGCCGTAGGTCAGCGCATCGCCCTTGACGACATCGCGCGCCACCAGGGGAAGAAGCGCCAGCACCGCGCCGGCGCTGAAGCCGAAGGCCGAACCTCGGACCAGCACCTTGGCGATGTTGGGCGACATGGTGACATAGCGCAGGCCGGCGCCCATCGCAGCGCCGAGCGACTCGCGCGGCAGGGTTTGCTCGGGCAGCGCCGGCTTCCAGCGGGCGAGCACGACGATCAGACCGATATAGCTGACGGCGTTGGCGGCGAAGGCGGCCGCCGCACCCGCGGCGGCGACGATGACGCCGCCGATGGCCGGGCCGACACTGCGGGTGATGTTGAAGCCCAGCGAATTGAGCGCGACCGCCGCCGGCACCTTGGCGCGCGGCACCATGTCGCCGACCGAGGCCTGCCATGACGGGCTGTTCAGCGCCGTGCCGCTGTCGATCAGGAAGGTGAAGGCAAGCAGCGTCCAGGGCGTCATCCAGCCTTGCCAGGTGAACAAGGTCAGCAGCGCCGAGACGACCAGCATGAAGGTCTGCGCCACCAGCATCACCTTGCGGCGGTTGAAGCTGTCGGCGATGGCGCCGGCAACGAGCGCGAACAGCATGATCGGCAAGGTAGTCGAGGCCTGGACCAGCGCCACCTGGTAGGGCGAGGTGGCGATCGTGGTCATCATCCAGGCGGCGCCCACGCCCTGGATCAGGCCGCCGAAATTCGACACCAGGCTGGCCGACCAGACGGCGCGGAAGATGCCGTGCCGGAAGGGCGCCAGCGCGGAGACGCGTTCGCTTTCCGGCTCGTCGTCGATCATGATTGCGCCTTCGTCCGCTATAGAGGCTCGCCGCGCCCGCGCAGGCGGGCGACTCGCCAAAGAGTGCGACCCAACAACAGGATGGCAAAGGCGAAAATGCGTCGGCGAAGCTTTAAGCCAAGCATCTGGCCTGTCTGGACCAACTTCTGGCTATGTCGCGTTTCTCGCCTCGGCATGCAGGGCCTCGGTCAGGCCGCCTGCCGTCTCGCCATTCATGTAAAGCCTGAGCAGCATTTCCATGCCGACGAGACGCAGGCGCGACGTTTCCTGGCTGCTTGCCATGTCGATCAGGTCGTCCAATTCGGAAGCAGACCATTTCATCGCGTCGCGCAGCAGGCCACCGCGCAGCAGGCCCTGCGTGCCAGCCGAAAAAGCGGCATCCATCTCGAAGCCGTTCTTTGCGGCGCGAATGTTCTCGCGCGGCAGATGGCGTTCGGCGACCTTCTTGAGCAGCCACTTGCCGATCCCGTCGCGATATTTCTGCCGGCGCGGCAGGTGAAGGGCGAAGTCGATCAGCCGGTTCTCGAGGAACGGCACCCTGAGCTCGACGGACGCCGCCATGCTCAACCGGTCGTGCCGGTGCAGCAGGTCCTGCAGGTGCGAATAGAGGTCGTAAAAACAGCTTGCCAGGAAAGCGCGATCGCCGGGCGGCGCGACACCGTCCAACCTGTCGAACAGCTTGGTCTGCAGGAAGTTCAGCTCGGGGGACAGGGCTCTGAGCGCCATGGCGCGATCGGTCTGCGAGCCGCGACCGATCGAGTTGCGGAACGGGGCACGGCGCAATTCAGCGAATTTGCGGTCACGCCCGGCCTTCGACCGGAACAGGCGCTGCAGCCAGGACTGGCGCCAGAGCCTGACCGTCGATGCCTGCCATTTGTAGCCGCCGAAAAGCTCGTCGGAACCCTCCCCGGTCAGCAGCACCTTGACGCCGTCGGCGCGGCACTGCTCGGCAAGCGCCAGCAGCGCCGCGTGGCTGGCATGCCAGCCGTCGGTTTCGAGGTGCCAGACCGCGCGCGGCCAGAGCTCGAGGAACCGGTCCTTGTCCAAAGGCACCCGGCGCAGGCTGGCGCCGACATGCCGACCGGTCCGCTCGGCATCCTCGGCCTCGCTGCGGCCGAGCTTCGGGTCGACGACGTAACCATGCATCTCAGGCCTGAAGCGTTTGGCAAGCGCGGTGATCAGGCCAGAATCGACGCCGCCGCTGCAGGCAGTGGCAAGGCTGGTATCGGCGATGCAATGCAGCTCGACACTTTCCTCGAGCAGTGTCCGGAGCGTCGCCATATGTTCGGCGTCGGATGTCTTGTCGCCGGCGATGCGCGCGGTCTCCAGGACGTCGAGGACATGCCAGAAGCGGCGCTTCTCGATGCCATCCGCCGTGATCTTCCAGAGGCCGGCCGGCGGCAGCCGCTCGATGCCGTCGAAGACGCTGTAGCTCGAATCGCGGCTCTGCCAGGCCAGCCGCAGAGTCAGCTCGCGCGTGTCGATCCGGCGGGCAAAGTCGTGGCAGGCGAGGATCGCCTTGTCCTCTGAGGCGAACAGCAGGCGGTCGCCGGTCTCGGCGACCGACATCGGTTTAATGCCCAGCCTGTCCCTGGCAAGCCACAAGGCGCCGGCGCTGGCATCGAAATAGGCGAAGGAGAACATGCCGTCGAACAACGGCACCGCTTTTTGCGGGCCCCAGTGATGCAGGGCCTGAAGCACCACCTCGGTGTCGGACACCGTGCGGAACGTCAGGCCTTCCGCCTCCAGCGACTTGCGCAACGAGCGAAAATTATAGACCTCGCCATTGTAGCACAGCACACCGTCGCCGGACGCGGTCAGCATCGGCTCGCGCGCGGCGGGCGATGGGTCGATGATGGTCAGCCGGCGGTGGCCGAGCGCCAGACGGGCGTCGTTCCAGTTGCCGTGATCGTCGGGGCCGCGATGCGCCAATGCCTGCATCATGCGCGCGACGTCGCGACGATCGCCGCTGCCGATCGGATCGCGCTTTCGCCAGACGCCGGCTATTGCGCACATGGCCCGCGGGCCGTTCCTGCCTGATGCATCGCTTCCTGAAAGTGGCCTAGGACAAGGGCACCGGCCGATGCCGGCGCGCTTCACAATCTAGCTGCTACAGATGCCGCTGCAAGAGATCATCCGGGTCGGGGCGAAAGGCCACCCGACGCTCGCCGCCTTGCGTCAGAAGCCGTGCTCGATGCGCTCGAAAATGACGTTGGTGAAGGCCGAGATCTGGCCGCCGATGAAGGGGCCGGTCAGCGCCACCACGAGCATGATGGCGACGATCTTCGGCACGAAGGTCAGCGTGATTTCCTGGATCTGGGTCAGCGCCTGGATGAGCGCGATGCAGATGCCGACCACCATCGCCACCAGCACCACGGGAGCGGAAGCGGTAAGAACCGTCCACACGGCGTACTGGACGATGTCGAGGGCATCGGCCTCGTTCATGGCTGACCTCTCGCGAGCCCGCTAAAGCGGGTCGCATGAAAAACAGTTCACGCGACCTGTTTTTGGTTTTGATTTAAGCATGTCTTTGCCCGAAACCGGAACCACTTTCGGGAGACCTGCTTATGCGGCCGGCTTGATCGACACGCCCGCGCCGACGGGAACCTGGGTGCCGTCCTGCAGCACGGCGATCAGGCCGCTGCTGGAGAGCGTCACCGAAGCCACGGTGCCGGTTGTCTTGCCGTCGGCCGAGGTGATCGAGCGGCCGATCAGCGCATCGGCCTGCGACAATGCCGAGGACTGCATGATCTGGTCGAGCTTGGTGTTGGTCTGCACCGACTGCTCGACCTGGGAGAAGGTGGCGAGCTGCGCGACATATTGCGTGGAATCCATCGGCTTGGTCGGATCCTGGTTCTTCATCTCGGCGATCAGGAGCTTCAGGAACGACTGGTAGTCAACCGCCGTCTTGGAAGTCTTCTGGCTGGCCTGGTTGGCGCCGACCGGGATCGTTGTCGTCATGTCGACGGCCATCTTATGCTCCTACAGCCAGTGCGCGCGGCGTTTGGGAAATGTCGTCATCGTCTTCGAGCACCCTGCGCTCGAGCGGATAGAGCGCGCGGATCGCTTTCAGCGCCTCGTAGATCTCATCCTCGCCGACCATCCGGTCGATCTGCTTCAGGCTCTTGCAGATGTCCTGGTTGTCGAAGCTTGCGATCAGCATCGGCAGCGAGCGGCGGAACATCTCGCGCGCCTCGGGGGCGCCGAGCGGGTTGATCAGCATGATCTGCACGATGAAATAAAGCTGCCTGAGCGGCGTAGAGGCCTGATCGGCCTGGAGGACGTGGCTTTCGAGCAGGAACTGCACGTCGTTCATCAGCTCGATGGTGACCTTGCGGTCGACGCGGATCACCGCGCCGTTGATATAGATCTTCTCGTTGGGCTTCAGCGAGATCTTCAGCGTGTTGGTCATTGGATGCCGTCTCGGATGATCTGGGAGACCTCGATCAGTCCTTCGAAATTGTTGGTGCGGCCCTGGCGGATGTCTTCCGTCTCGCGCAGCAGCCATAGGCCGATCGAGATCAGGTTGGCGCGCAGTTCCTTGGGCAGGGCGTTGTCGCTGGAGCCGAGATCCTCGACGAATGTGGTCCAGATGCGGTTGGTGAAATGCAGCGCCTCGACCGCTTCCATCGACTCAGTGCCAACGGCTGCTGCCGCGGCCAGCATGTCGATCGAACGGGTGAGCAGCTGCCGCTCCCGGTCCTTGGCATCGGCGACGGAGTCGGTCTGGATGTCGGCGTAGGAGAATTGATACATCGTCGGCGCTCTGGCGTTCCGGTTTACTTATTCAAGTCAGATAGTTCAGCAGGCTGAGCTGCTGCAGACGCGCGGTCAAGGCGAAGGAGGTCTCGATATGCTGCGTCAGGTCGGCGACCCGGGTAGCGGCTTCCGCGGGATCGACGCCTTCGAGATCGACGATATGCTTCTCGAACAGGTCGACCTGGGTTTTCATGCGGTCGCTGGCGTCGGATACGCGCTGCTGGGCAAGGCCCGTTTCGGCCCGCACCTGCGTAATGCCGCCGATGGTTTCGCCGACCAGCGCCTGCGCGCGGCTGACGACGGCGTTCTGGGCGGCCTCGCTGATGCTGCCGGTAAGCAGGCTGCTGACCATGGCGGACGCCATGGCGAGCTTGCGGATACCCTGTTCGTTGGCGCTGACGGAGGTCTGGGTGGTTTCGTTGAGCGAGATGCGGCTGGTGATCTGCTCATCGGTGGCGCTCGACCAGTTGGCCTGCCAGCCGGCGCCCAGGAATTGCGGCTCGACCTTGGTGGTGATGAAGTCGTCCATCTGGGCAGCGGTGATGTTGGCCGCCGCCGGGGCGGTCTGGACAAAGCCGAAATAGCTCGAGAAGGCGGCATCGAAGGCGGCTTTGGCCGGCGAGCCCGTGGCGTTGAAATCGTCGATCGGCTTGACGTCGGTGTTGGTGCCGGCAAACAGATATTCGCCGTTGACGCTGGTGTTGAGGATACCCGTCATCTGCTGCAGCGCCGAGGCGCCGGCGGTCTGCAGGATGCTGGTCGAGGAGTCGCCCGACACGCCGCTGGTCAGCGCCGACAGGAAGCTCTGCGCGGCACCGGCGATCTGGCCGAGCGAATCCTGGGTCGATGTCAGTCGCGCGGTGACGAGCGCGTTGGAATCGACGATGCCGTTCAGCCGGTCAAGGTCGCGCTGGAAGGTGACGGCCTGGGTCGTGCGCCCGCCCAGCGCCAGACCGACATCCGCGACCTTGCCGGTCGTGGATTCCGTCGTCGCCTTCACAAGGTCGGCCTGCATTTTCGCTTGCTGATAACGCAGGGCGTTGGAGATGGCGGCTGAGGAAACGGCTGTCGCTTTCATGAATTATCCTACCGCGCTCATCAGGGCGTCCAGCATGTCGCTCACGGTCTTCATCATATGCGCCGAGGCCTGATAGGTGTGCTCGAGGTCGAGAAGCAGGGACATCTCCTGGTCGACATTGACCCCGGTATCGTTGGATAGCGCCTCGGCCGTTCGCGCCGCCAGCGCCTGCTTGCTGTCGGCATTCGTCGAGGCCTGCTGGCGCACGCCTTCGAACCAGCCGATGGCATTGGCCGCGTAGTCGGAGACGCCGGAGCTGACGGCGATACCGGCCGAGGCATCGAAGGCCATCGGCTGATCGAGCTTGTTGCCATAGCTGATCAGAAGGTCTGAATAGGATGCGTTGCCGGTGTTGACGACATAGGCCGCGCCGTTGGCGCCGCCGTCGCGCAACAGCGCGGGATTGCCGCCAGCGCTCGGATCGAAGGCGGCGTTGACGCCGATCGATCCGGCGAGGCCGTCGACCAGGGTGCCGGCGGCCGGGATTGCCGGCGCGCCGGACCATGTGAACAGGCCGGCCGCATTGGGCTGCGATGGCGCGGTTTCGGCAAATGCGGTGATAAGGCCGCGCGCGATCTCGTCGAGCTGGCTCTGCATGGTCGAGGCGACGCCGTCGCGCAGCTTCAGCAGGCCCGCAAGCTTGCCGTCGGCGGTCGCGTTGTCGCCAGTGCCGGCCGAGACCGGCACATTGTCGATGTAGACCGTGTTGCCGGGCGTGCCGGCCGAATAGCCGGCCGATGGCGCGAAGGTCACCGAGCGCGGCACGGTCTCGAACAGCGTCGTGCCGTCCTTGGTGGTGACGACCATGTCGTTGTCGCCGCGCGTGAAGGTCGATACCGGGACATATTCCGATATCTTCTTCAGGAGGGCGTCGCGCTGATCGAGCGCGTCGGACACGTCGGTGCCAGATCGCGTGCCGGAGATGACGGCCTTGTTGGCGTCCTGGAACTGGCCGAGCAGGGAGTTGAGGTCGTCGACGGCGGTGGCGATCTGGCTGTCGGCCTGGGTGCGGAAGTCCTGGATCGCCTTGGTGCCGCTGTTGAGAGAATTCACCACCTGCTTGGCGGCATCGATGACGCTGGTGCCGAGGGTCTGGTTCGATGGCGTCGTGGCGTAAAGCTGCAGAGATTGTTGCAGCTTGGCGATGGCCGTCGAGGGAGACGACGCGTTGTCGACCCCGTTGACCGACAGTTCGAGTTGATCCATGCCGTTGTAAAGCGCGCTCTGGCCGCTCCATGCCGACAGCGCCGAAAGGTTCTGGCGGAACAGGAGCTCGTTCGCGGCGCGTTGGATTTCCACCGCCCGGGCGCCCGGCGCCGTGCTGGTCACCACGGCGATGCGGCGGGTATAGTCAGGGTTCGACGCGTCGGCCACATTGCGCGATACGACGCTGGTCTGCTTGGACGTGGCCAGGAGCGCCGATTGGGCAATGCTTAGTGCGGAGGAAAGCGACATGCTGATCTTTCACGGGCGGCGCCCGTCGTTTATCTCTTCAAGTTGACGAGGACGTCCATCAGGTCCGAGCCGGTCTGGAAGACCTTGGAATTGGCGGTGTAGCTGCGCTGCGCCGCAATCATGTTGGTCAGTTCCTCGGCGATATCGACGTTGGAGTTTTCGAGCGCCCCGGAGACGATGGAGCCGAGCTTGCCCTCATTGGCAAAGCCGATGTGGACGGCGCCGGAGTCGGTGCTCTGCACATAGACGTTGCCGGGCATCGCGGTGAGGTTGTCGGGGCTCTGAACATCGGCAAGCGGGATCTTGTAAAGCGCCTTGGTCGAGCCGTCCGCGAACTGAGCGTAGATGACGCCGTCCTGGCCGATCTGAACCTTCTGGATGGAGCTCGGGGCGTTGCCGTTGACCTTGGCGTCGGCGACGGTGAAGCCGGTGCCGAGCTGGGTCAGCTTGGAGAGATCGAGGTTGAGGGTCTGGCCGCCCGGAACGGTGAAGGAGACGCCCGTGGTCGCGCCGGTGAGCTTGCCGGTAGTGGTGTCGAAGGTGAGGTTGGCCGATCCCAGCGCACCGCCGGTATAGGGGAAGGAGGTGCCGGGGGTCGCCTTCGACTGATCGAAGACCGAGACTTCCCATGTTCCGGTGCCGGTCTTGGTGAAATAGACGTCGAGCAGCTTCTTGTTGCCGAGATTGTCATAGGCGACCAGCGAGGTTTTCGACGTGTATTCGGCGGTCGCGCTGTTACTGGACGGCAGCGGACCGGAGGGCGGCGTCGCGCCCGCGGGCAGGTTGCCGGAAAACAGGCCCTCGGTGCTCGGCGTCGCCGTCATTTGCTGATCGGAGATCTGCACCGGCACTAGGCCCTCGAAGCCGTTGGCGGTCGCTGCCGGATCGCCATTGGCGTAGTCGTAGGCCATGAGCTGGTAGCCCGCGGCATTGACCAGCCGGCCCTGCGCATCCGGAACGAAGGAACCGGCGCGAGTGAGGTAGGGCGTGCCGCCGGCATCCTGGACGACGAAGAAGCCGTCGCCGTTGACGGCAAGATCGGACACCGAGGTGGTGTAGGTCATGACGCCTTGCGTGCTGACGGCCGAGCGGATCGTGGTGGTCACGCCACCAGAATTATAGGCGCCGCCGGTGCCGGGCATGATCAGTGACGAGAACTCGGCCGAAGAGCGCTTGTAGCCGGTGGTATCGGAGTTGGCGATGTTGTCGGCCACCGCGGAGAGGCGGTTGGCCTGCGCGTTCATGCCGGAAACGCCGGTCCGCATCATTCCGTAGAGGCTCATCGATGGATCTCCGCAGTGCCTGGGTAGCAGGCCGTAAAATTATGCCTCGTGTCTTGCGCGAGGCTGGCGCGGGATGGGCCTGGCGCGGCCATCAAAACACCAGCCGATAGCCGAGGAACCTCTTGGAATCGATCGGATCGTGACCGAGCTTCTCGCGCAGCTTCTTGCGCAGCTTCGAGATGTGACTCTCAACCACGTTCTCCTCGACCTCCTCGTCGAAGATGCCGTAGATGGCGTTGAAGACCTGGGTCTTGGTCACGCGCCGGCCGCGGTTGCCGGCCAGATATTCCAGGATGCGCCGCTCGCGCCGCGGCAGCGGCAGCGGCTCGCCGTTGATCTCCGGATCGCGGCCGTCCATGAAGATCCGCATCGACCCGACCTCGGTATAGGCGGCCTCTTCGGAGCCGCGGCGGCGGATGGCGGTGATGCGGGCGAGAATCTCTCGGATATGCACCGGCTTGCGGACGACATCGTCGACGCCGCTTTCGAACAGCCGCAGCGTGTGTTCGAGCGAGTGATGTTCGCTGAGCGCGATCACCGGCGCGCCGGTGCGGTCGCGGATCTGGCGCGGCGATATCGCGCCTTCGCGGCAGTCGCCGATGAGAAAGGCCCTGACGGATCTGAGATCGGTGTCGGCAGCGGAACTCACCCACTCGCCGAATTCGCCTGGCGCAAAGCCGGCAGTGGCCACCCCCTCGCGATCGAAAAGTGAAGAGTAGCCCTCTGTCACGAGCTCTCGCTCGTCAACGATCACGATCATCGGCCCGCCCTCCGAATCATTTCACTTGCCCCGTGGGGAAAGGCGTACCCGGCTCGATGAATCCTGAAAAACCATCATTTCTTGTAGCTATTTTCTTGGGAGTTTTTTTGGGAGCCGTAATAAAAGCGGTCGCGCTGGTGTATTCGCGCCAACTGTTGGCCGACGAATATCGGCGCCGGCGGATAGGCTGGCGAAGGTCGACCGGCTCTCACGTACAACAACTACTGATTGCAGAAGGTGCTGGCATTCGGCGTCCATTTGCCGAAGCCGGTGGCGACCATGTTGGCGATGACGCGGCAGACATAGACCTTCTGCGCGGGGTCGTTGTCGGGGCCGGCATGATAGCGGGCGACGGCCATTGACCAGGTCATGTGCCGGGCATGCAGGCTGACCAGGAAGCGCGCCGCGTAGTCGACATTGCGATGCGGGTCGAGCATGTCCTCGACGCTGCGGAACTGCGCGCCGTGATAGCGATGGTTGATCTGCATGCAGCCGAGATCGATCAGCGTCTTGCCCTCGCGACGCGCGTTCTCGAATGCGGCGAGCGCTTCGCCGCGACTGCGAGGAAACACAGCTTTTCCTTCTATATTCAAGGCATTAGGCTGAAGGCTGCCCTTCTTTCCGGTCTCAGTCAGGCCGACGGCGTACAGGATTCCGGCGGGCACCCCGTAGCGATCGGCGGCGCGCAGGATCTCCGGCTCGCAGGGATTGGCTGCGGCGCTGGCCGCGCCGGCAGCGAAACTAGATATACATATCGTCGTCAGCACGCTCGCGAAGAGGCGAAGCGGGTCGACCGAATTCCTGTGCGCCATCGCCATTGTTCCTTCCCGGTTGCCGGCCGCCGCCCGCGCCGTTGCCGCCCGAGTTCCCAGGCTGGAACGAAGGCTGGTCACGGCCTGTCGACATCGGCATGGCGCTGGTTGCGTCGGCGCGGCTGGCCGCATGCGCTGCTATCGAGGGTTGCAGGATGGTGACCTTGTCGACGTCGAAGCCGAGGCTGCGCATCGACTTGACGACGGCGTCGCTGTCCGCGGTGAGACGGCGGTATGCCTCGTGTGTCTCGGGCTTCATCTCAATCGAAAGTCGCTCCCCCGAGAGCCGCAGGCTGGCGACAACCGATCCGAGCTCCGAAGGGTGCAGCTCGATCTTCAGCACGTGTGTCGGAACGGCAACAGAATTGGTCGTCTGGGAGCCCGTCGAGGCGCTTGCAAAGGCTTGCTGGACGCCATTGTCGGAGGCAAGCCCTTCAACCAGCGCCGATGCCGTCTGGCCGATCGGGTTTTGCGCCGGCGCCGGGAAGCTCTGCTGGCTGACGACTTCCATGCGTCCGGCGGAAGAAGACGGCTTGCCCGGAGTCTGCTGCGCGGCCGACTGCGATTGCAGCGGAGCCTTGGATGCGGAAGCCGGCCGCCAGCCTTGCGGCGGCAACGGGCTACCAGCCGCCGGATCATCCCCTTGCGCCGGCAAGGCATCGGCATCACGCCGGCCCGGCAAATCGAAAGCCATTTGCGCCTTCACCGGCTTTTGCCCAAAATCGGGCCCGGAATCGTCCGCTGCCGTCGAACGGGTGGATCGCGACAGCGGCTCGGCGGAACTGTCGATCGCCGTGCGCGTGCCGGCGCGCAGCCGCAGTTCCAGCGATCCGTGGTCGCCGGTGGCTTCTTCACCGTCACCGCCGCCCGCGCCCGACGTTTGCGCGAAATGCTTCATGTCGCCCAGCGCCATCAGCAACGGCAAGCGGTCCTGCAGCGGCGCGGGATCGTCGGCTTGCGCCGCGGTATTCTTATCCGCGGTCCGCTTCGCGGATGAGGATTGCCCGTCGGTCTTCGCGGACTTTCCCGTCGCCTTCTGCGAACCGGTTTTCCCGTGTGGCCCCTGGTCCGGCTCATGCCTGCCGACATTGGCCGGCAAGCGCCTTTCCGGATGCGCGTTCGGTATCACCGGTCCGGCCGTGTGCTTGTCCTGTGGGCTCTCGGTCCCATGCACCATCTTGCCGAAATTCTGATCCCCATCTTTGTCGCCGGCAGTGTGCTGCCGGGACTGGGACTGGGTCGAAGCAAAGCCCGGCAAGGTCTGATTGACGCTGGTCATTTTGGGGCTGCTCCGAGGAGTTGGTCGATCTGGTCGAGCTGACGCCGCGTGCTGGTGACCGCCGCATCGATCGGGTCTTGCATATCGGGCGTCGCCGGTGCGGATGCCTTAACCACCGGCGCGGCGCCGGTCGGAGCTGGAGCGGCCGCCGGGGTTTCAGCCGACGTTTGCGCGGGCTGCGGGACAGGGGGCGGCGAAGCGGCGGGCGGCGTGTCTTTCTCCTGGTCGCTCGGCGCGACCGGCGGATCGCTCACCGCGACCGCTGCCTGTTCGGGCACCGCTCCTTCCACGGGAGGCAAGTCGGCATTGGCCGGGTCGGCTGCGGCCTCGGTCGCGGATTTCCCTCTGTCGCCTCTTGCAACGATTGTCGGTGCGGCTTCGGAATTTGCGGGCGCTTTCACCGGCGCCATCACTTCGCCCGCCACGGCCTGCGCGGCGTCGAGCAGGTCGCGGTCGCTTTGCGAAAGCTTGCCGCGATCGATCTTGCCGAGCTTGGCGCGCACTTCATCGACATTGGCCGATGTCATGATGGAAAGGCTCGAATAGAGCTGAGTGCGCGGGTCATCCCGGCTGCCGTTGCCGTTGCGGCCCAGCTCGGCCTTCGCCGAGGCGAAAGCCGAGAGCTCGGTCATCCCGTCGATCGCGGCACGGCGTGCGATGCGCAGGTAGATCACTTTCTCGCGCTCGGGATCCATCATCGAGGTGATGTCGGCGATCTTGTCCTGGCTGATCGCCATGTGCAGCGTAATGACGCCGGAAACAAAGGCATCGGCGAACTGGCTGGCGTAAGGCGAATAGAGGTAGGACGCGACATACTGGGTCGAGGCCAGCGCGAAACGGGCGGCATCGCCCCGCGCGGCCGCCATGCCCACGGAGCGGCGAAGCGCTGCCTCCTCGACCAGCGTGCCGGGGCTGAGCAGGCGCGCCTCGTCGAGCAGGTTCAGCGCTGCCGCAGGGTCGTCGGTCGCAAGCAGCGAGCCCTTGACCAGCGCCAGGAAGGCGCCGAGGTCGGCGGGCACGCCCATCGGATCGATCGGCTTCAGCATTTCGATCGCCTCGGCCGGCCGGCCGCTCAGATAGGCGACGACGCCTTTGGCGATGGCCAGGCTTTGCGGGTCGGTTACCGCGCGCGAAGCCGCCGCCGCGACCGTCACCGGGTTGCCGCCGCTCATGCCGTAGACGAGCAGAGCGCGGAAGTTCTTCGGCTCCTTGAAATCCTCGGCATCGGCATTGCGCATCCGGGCGTCGATCATTTCGAGGAGTTTTGCCTGCATCGGCAGCGCGGCATGGTCGCCGCCGGCAATGCGATCCTGGATCAGCTGCAGCGAACGCACCAACTGATAGGGTTGCAGGGCGTCCTGCGCGAAGGCCGCCGATGACGGCCCGGCAACGAACAGCGCCAGCGCCAGCGCCATCCCAGCAAAAGCGTGATGCGGTTTTCCGTTCGGAATTGCGCCAAGGCAAAGAGATGGAGCGGTTCGCCGTTTCGCTGACACGGTGAAGCGCTTCATCGAACGGCCGATGACGGTCCTGGCCCTCATCCGCCGGCCGCCATCAGGATTTCGATGCGTCGGTTCGCGGCAGCCATCGGATCGGAGGCGATCTTTGGCTTCCGGTCGGCGAAGCCCGCGACCTCGGTGATGCGGCTTTCGTCGACGCCCCCGCGCACCAGCATATAGTAGGCCGAATGGGCGCGCGCGGTGGACAGCCGCCAGTTGTCGTAAGTGTCGCTGCGAAACGGCCGCGCGTCGGTGTGGCCGCTGATGGTGATGGTGCCCTTCTTCTGGTTGACGATGCGGCCGATCTTTTCCATCGCCAGCACCAGCTCGCGGCGCGGCATGGCCGAGCCGATCTCGAACATGCCGAAATCGAGTTGGTCGGTGATCGAAATCACGACGCCCTTGTCGGTGGCCTCGACCGAGACGCCGTCGGCGAGCTTTTCACCCGGCAGGAATGCCTTGGCGAGCTCCTTCTTGATATCCGCCGCTTCCTGAAGAGCGGCTTTGCTCGGCGCCTTTTCGCCTTTGTCGGCGGCTTGCTCGGGTTCGGTCTTTTCCGCCTTCCCAGTTTCGGCTTTGCTGTCGGCCGCTGCAGCCTCGCGCTTGTCGGCTTCAGCTTTCCCGGTTTGGGCTTTCTCGGTCTTGTTTGCTTCGCCCGACAGCTTCCCGGCGTCGCCTTGCGCAGCTTTTGGCCCGCTCTTGGCGTCGGTCTTTTCCGGGCTTGCCAGCGGCTCCAGCGGCGCGGCCGTCAGGGCAGGAGCGGCCGGAACGACCTTCACCTTCGGCATCGCGACGGCGGCGACCTTCTCGCCGGGCTTGACCGGATCGCCCTCGATCCTGGCGCGTTCGGCGGTGGCCTCGGCGCCGGGCGCCGCCACCTGCTGCGACCAGAAATCCGGTGCGAACGGATCGCGATAGGATTCGCCGCCGGACGCGCCGGTAGCCGGACCGGCCGCCTGAGCGCCGCCTTCGCCCTTGGCGCTGATGTTCTGCATCACGCCCGTATCGGCGGCGATCTCCGCCAGCACCGCGTAGGGATCGGCGAACAGCTTTTCGTCGGACAGCTGGGCATCCTGCGCCCCGGCCTTGGTCTGGCGACGTTCGGAGGAACCGGCGCCGCCCTTGCCGTCATCGCCCGCCTTGGTCGCGCCCTGCTGCGGGTTGTCCGCGGTCAATCCGACCTTGCTCGGGCCGTCGCCCAAATCTTCCAGGCCCTTTCGGCTGGAGTTGCGATCGATCAGCTCGACCGGATTGAAATAGCTGGCGACGGCCGCCTTGGTCTGCTCGTTGGCGGCGTTGATCAGCCACATGACGAGGAAGAAGCACATCATCGCCGTCATGAAGTCGGCGAAGGCGATCTTCCATACGCCACCATGGTGACCGTCGTCATGACCGTCGTGATTGCGCTTGACGATGATGATCTCGTGCCGGGGGTCGGCATGGTCGACGGCGCTCATGACAGGACCTCCGACAAGGACGCCGACCACTCGGCGATACGCGTCTCGAACACGGTTTCGTCGATGGTGACGGTTAGGTCGAAGCCCGGCGCCTCGGTGAAATCGAGATTGGCGGCGCGGGATCCGAGCGCCGCCTGAAGCGGCTCGAACAGCGACAACGGGCCGCGGACAGCGATGCGCACGGCCTCGCTGTCGGCGACCGCCGCACTGATGGCGCGGGAAAGGGCGGCGAGCGAACGCTGCTGCAGGTCGTCGCTGAGAAGGCCGCCGACGATACGGGCGACGGTTGCGCCGGCAAGCTCGGCAACGCGCTGCTCCATGGCCTCGATGCGCGTGGCGACGGCGGCGCCGAGATCGCCGCCGAAGCTCTCAAGGAAAGTTTGCGCGGCCTGGTCGCTGGCCTGGCGCTCGGCGTCGAGCGCTGCCTGATGGGCCAGCGCGAGGCGCGCCTCGAGCGCTGCCTCCGCGTCGGCCACGGCCTCGGCGATCAGCGTGCCGATATCGGCCTGCGGCTCCGGCGCGGCCGGCAGATGCTCGGCGTCGCGCGCGGTCGGCGCCTGATTGGCACGCGGCGTGCGCGAACCAAAATCGGGCAGGAGATCGAAGAGGGCTGCCGAGGCCATAGCCTAACCTACGGCTTCCGGGACGGCTGCCCATTTGCGCAGAATCTGCGCGGTGCGCTCCTCGTTGAGGTCGACCATGCGGGCAAGCCGGTCCTGCGGCGCCGGCCGGATTTTCTGGCGCAGGTCATCGAGCGGGGTTGCACCGGCGCGCGCGCCGGGCATGGCGCCGCCCGGGGTCTCGGCGGTGATCGCGGCGACCGGCGCATCGGGGGTCGGCAAGGAACGCTGCACGTCGTCGAAGCTCGGGCCGGCAATGGCCGCAGGCCTTGCCGACGCCGTCAGCGCGGCGGCCATCGGCTTGAGGCCGAAGAACGCCACCAGGAAGACGACGACGATGAAGGCGCCGGCATTGATCAGCGTGCCGGTATAGGTGCCGATCGAGGCGAGAATGCCAGGCTGATCTATCGGCTCGCCGTCGAGGCCGTTGATGAATTCGACCGCCGAGACGTCGATGATGTCGCCGCGCTTGTCGTCGAAGCCGGTCGCCGAGGCGACCATCTTCTGGATATCGGCGACTCGCTTGGCGATCTGCTCCGGCGTGGCGTCCTTGCCGAGGATGGTCTTCAGGCGGTCCTGGTTGACGACGACCGCGATCGACATCTTGTTGACCGTGTAACCGTTGGAGACGGTGGCGATCTTCTTGGAATTGATCTCGTAGTTCGTGATCTCTTCCTTGCGGTCGTTCTGCGAGGTGGATTGCGGGCCCTCGGTGGTGGTGGTCTGCGTCTCGGGCAGGTTCTGCTCGACGCTGGTCGGGGTCGAAGCCTGCTTCTGGTTGCTGGCCTCGTTGGTCTTCACTGACTGCACCGAACGCTCGACGCGCGAGTTCGGATCGAAGATCGTCTCCTCGGTCTGGCGCGTGTCGGTATTGACGTCGGCCTTGACGCTGGCGCGGAAATTGTCCGGGCCGAGATAAGGGGTGAGCGCACGGCGGATGTTGTCGCCGATCTGCGCCTCGACCGTCTGCTCGACGCCCAGCGTGCGCGCGGCGCTCGTGTTCGACGGGTCGTCGCCGGCGGCCAAAAGATTGCCGTTGGAATCGAGCACGGTGACCTTGTCGGCCGAGAGGCCGGGAACGGCCGCGGCGACGAGGTGGCGGATCGACATGGCGCTCTTCTCGGCATCGCTGCCCGCATAGCGGATGACCACCGAGGCGGAGGGCTGCTGCTCGTCGCGACGGAAATTGGCACGCTCGGACATGACGATGTGGACTCGAGCCGCCTTGACGCCGGAGATCGACTGGATGGTGCGCGCGATCTCGCCTTCCAGGGCGCGCACGCGGGTGATCTGCTGCATGAAGGAGGTGAGGCCGAGCGAGCCGACATTGTCGAACAGCTCATAGCCGGCGTTGGCGCTGGTCGGCAGGCCTTTCTCGGCAAGCAGCATGCGCGCCTGCGCGGTGGTGCCGGCCGGCACCATCACGGATGTGCCGTCGGAGCCGACATCGAAGCCGATGCCGGCGTCGGCCAGCACCAGTCCGATCTGATTGACGTCGGAACGCTCGAGGCCGACATAGAGCGTCTCATAGGCCGGGCGGTTGAGATAGACCGACGCGATGCCGATGACGGCCATGACCAGGGCCGCGATGCCGCCCATGAGCGCCAGACGCCTCACGCCGAAGCTCTTCAAATTCGCGATGACGCTCTGGATCTGTTCCGGCACGATTCAACCGCTCCCAGCATGACTGTCCGCCGGAAGACTAGACCGCGAAGCTTGTGCGAGGATGATAGGCGTGCCGCCGAAGGTTCCAGCAAAGCGTCGACCCGGCTCTTATCGAAAAATGAAAAAGGCCGCGCCCGTGGCGCGGCCTTTCGCCGGTCGGAATATTTCTGCCGATTAGCCGTTCTTGAACAGCGCCAGGATCGACTGCGAGGAGCTGTTGGCGATCGACAACGACTGGATGCCGAGCTGCTGCTGCACCTGCAGCGCCTGAAGGCGGGTCGATTCCTTGTTCATATCGGCATCGACGAGCTGGCCGACGCCGCGGTCGATGGAGTCCATCAGGCTCTGGGTGAAGGTCTTCTGCAGGTCGATCGAGCTCTTGGCGGCGCCGAGCACGGTGGCGGCGTCGGTAAGCTGACTCATGACGTTGTCGATCTTGGTGACCATCTGCGTGATGATGTCGTCGGTCACGCCCGTCGCCGTGATGTCGAGATTGAAGGCGGAGACGTTGTCGATCTTGACGGGCGAGCCCGACACAGCGGCCTGGCCCGCGGTGTTGGCGGCGATGTCGGTAGCGCCGCCGGCGATCGAGGCCGCGTAAGCGGCATCATATGCCGACTGGTCCGCAGCGGTGGAATAGATCGAAGTCTTGCGATCGAGAATGCCCTGGTTCTTGACAGCCGTTGCGAGGCCGGAATCGAACAGCTTGGTGCTCTCGACATTGATGTCGATGGTTCCGAGCGAGATGGCGCCGGACGAGGAGCGGTTGAACGAGGAGACGATCTGGGCGTCGGGCTGGACGCCGTCATTGGCGGCCGCGACTTGGGTTGACGTGACCGAAAGGTAATTCGAACCGGAGAAGGTGGCGGCATCGGCGAAGGATTTCATCTGCGCCTGCAGCGTGGTGATTTCGGTCTGCGTCTTGGCCTTGTTGGCACCCGATTGGCCGACAGCCGACAAAAGCTTTGTCTTGATCTGGCCGATCGTCGAAAGGACGTTGTTCATGCCGGTATAGGCGGTGTCGACCTTCGAGGCGCCGAGACCGAGCGCATCCTGCACAGTCGACAGCGCCGAATTGTCGGAGCGCATGGTGGTGGCGATCGACCAGTAGGCGGCGTTGTCGGAGGCCTCGGAGACCCGGTAGCCGGTCGAGATCCGGGCCTGCGTCTGCTCGAGCGATTTGTTGGTGGCGTTGAGGCTTTGAAGTGCAGTCAACGCCGCAGCGTTCGTCATGATGCTCGCCAAGAAACTCGCTCCTTCTCAAAAGCCGGCATGCCACGCAGGCCGGGTCTCGACCTGTCCATGGGTTGCGAATCGTGCCGGTCGGGCCGATTCGACAACCTAAGTGATTGGTTAACCATACCTAGCGCGATATGGTTAATGGCCTGTTAAAAGTAGGCTTCCGAGAGGTTAGGGAACGAGGGTTGCGCGAGCCTTGAGCAAACGCAAATCGGGCCGCGCTTTTGGCGCGGCCCGATGCTTTGGTCCGGTCAGTATGAAGCGATCAGCCGCGGAAGAGCGACAGGATCGACTGCGACGAGCCGTTGGCGATCGACAGCGCCTGGACGCCAAGCTGCTGCTGAACCTGCAGCGCCTGGAGGCGGGTCGATTCCTTATTCATGTCGGCATCGACGAGCTGGCCGACGCCGCGATCGATGGAGTCCATCAGGCTCGAGGTGAAGGTCTTCTGCAGGTTGATCGAGCTCTTGGCGGCGCCGAGCTTGGTGGCGGCGTTGGTCATGTCCTTGAGCGCGGCGTCGACGACGTTCATCATCTGCTGGATCTGAGCGTCGCTGGCAGCGGTGGTGCCCGAGAAGATGGCCAGGCTGGCAACCGAATAGGTATCGCCGGCTGCGGGAGCTGCACCCAAGGTCGGGTTCTGAGCCGTGGCGGTCGTCGCGCCGGTGGTGCCGAGGCGAGCCGCATCGAGGATACCCTTCGAGGTCGGGGCAGCGCCCGAGTCATAGAGCTTGATGCTTTCCACATTGACGTCGATCGTCGAGATCGAAACCGCGCCAGCGGCGCTGCGGTTGAAGGCCGAGACGATCTTGACGTCCGCCGCCGTGCCTGAAGCCGTCGAGACGGACAGCATGTTGGTGCCGGAGAAGGTGGCGCCGTCGGCATAGGCCTTCAGCTGCTTCTGAAGAGCGGCGATTTCGACCTGGGTCTTTTCCTTCGAAGCATCCGTCTGGCCGTAGGAAGCGGTCAGCTTCTGCTGGATCTGGTTGATGGTCGTGATCGCGCTGTCCATGCCGGTGTAGGCGGTGTCGACCTTCGAGGCGCCGAGGCCGAGCGCGTCCGAAACGGTGGACATGGCCTGGTTGTCGGAGCGCATCGTGGTGGCAATCGACCAGTAAGCGGCGTTGTCGGAAGCCTGGGAAACGCGATAACCCGTCGAGATGCGGGACTGGGTGGTGTCGAGGTTCTTCTGGGTGGCGTTCAAGCTCTGCAGCGCGGTCAGCGCCGAGGCATTGGTCATGATACTGGCCATGGTACTCGTACCTTATTTTTACACGGATTTTTTGACATACCGGCATGTCCGGTATGACGGTGCGGCATCATGCCAATGACCGCTCAATTGGGTCACCCGCCATCTGCAGGCGACTATGGCGGCAAGTTGCTACCAAAGACCTAAATCGGACGGTTAATCGAAAATAATGTTGGAAGATTTGCGCGCAGCTTGCTCAAGCTGTCGAGGCGTGGCGCGGCATGCTTGTGCGGTCCGGCGGGAACGATCAGGTGAAGGATCGTACCAGGCTGCCGACCAGAAGGTTCCAGCCGTCGATCAGCACGAAAAACAGGATCTTGAACGGCAGCGATACCACCGTCGGCGGCAGCATCATCATGCCCATGGCCATGGTGACGGTGGCAACGATCAGGTCGATGACGAGGAACGGCAGGACGATGAGGAAGCCAATCTCGAAGCCGCGGCGGATCTCCGAGATCATGAAGGCCGGCACCAGGATGCGCAGGTCGACAGTCTCGCGCGAGACGGTCTGGCCGCGCTCGCGAGCGAGGTCGGCGAAGAGGTCGAAATCCTTGTCGCGCACATTGTGCAGCATGAAGTCGCGGAACGGGCCGGAAATCTTCTCGAACGCCTCGCCCTGCGTGATCTGGTTGTCCATCAGCGGCTTGACGCCGGTGTTCCAGGCCTGGTCGAAGGTCGGCGCCATGACATAGAACGTCATGAACAGCGACAGCGAGATCAGGATCAGGTTGGCCGGCGTCGATTGCAGACCGATGCCGGCGCGCAGAATCGAGAAGGCGATGACGAAGCGGGTGAAGCTCGTCACCATGATCAAAAGGCCCGGGGCCACCGAGAGCACGGTGAGCAGGCCGAACATCTGAATCAGATAGCCGACGGTCGTGCCGTCGGCCTTGCCGATGCCGCCAAGATCGAGCTGCTGAGCCGCGGCGACGGAGGTGGTGACGACGATGAGCGCCGTGGCTATGAGGAACTTTCTCATTCGAGCAGCATCGTCCTGACGAGAACCTGTTTGACGTGGCCGCCGCTGCGCAGCGCCGCGCGCTCCTCGAGATCGGCCTTGAGATGCTGGTAGCCGCTGGCGCCTTCTATCTGATGCAGCTTGAGCGTGCGCACATAGGCGAGCAGGTCCTGGTGGATCTGCTCGGTCATCTCCTGCGGCTGCGGGGCATCGTAGAGCAGCGACGCCTCCAGCCGGATCCAGACTTCCGACGGCGAGGCGAGATTGGTGGTGATCGGCGCCAGCTGCACCAGCGCTGGCCCGGCGCCCACCTTGCCGCCTTCGGCGGGTTTTTCCGCGGCACCGGCGTTTTCCGGAGCTGCGGGCACCGCTGCCGGCGTTTCGCCTTGCTTGAGATAGCCGCCGGAAAGCCAACCCATGCCGACGGCCGCGCCGGTCATGGCCAACAGCATGGCGAGCTGGATCGCCAGGGAAGGTCCCTTCTTGGGCTGGATTTGCTCGACGTTTGCCACGGCAGCGCTCTCCCGGCCCTAGAAAGGAAGAACCTGGTCGAGGATCTGCTGGCCATAGGCAGGCTGCTGGACCTCGCTCACACGGCCACGGCCGCCATAAGAAATGCGCGCCTCGGCGATGCGCTCGTAGGGGATGGTGTTTTCCGCGCCGATGTCGGACGGACGGACCATGCCGGCGATTGTCAGCACCCGAAGCTCGTAATTGACGCGGACCTCCTGCGAGCCCCTGATCATCAGATTGCCGTTGGGCAGCACGTCTGTCACGACAGCGGCGACATTGAGCTCGAGATTTTCCGAACGTTTGATCTCCCCATCGGCATTGGTCTCGGTGCTGGAGCTCAGGCCGGCGTCGCCCTTGCCGCTGGTGCTTGCCTTTTCCCATCCGAGATTGATGTCATAGCCAAGCTTGCGCGCGGCGGTGCGGCTGCGGTCGTTCTGGTTCTTGAAATTGGCCTTGTCGTTGAGCCTGATGTTGACGGTCAGGATGTCGCCGGCGCGCAGCGCGCGCGGGTCGGTAAACAGCCGGCTCTGGCGATCGTCCCACAGCGAGAATTTCTTCGGCCGGGAGACAGGCGGCTCGGGGTAGCTGTAAGGGCCGGAACCACCTTCGCCGATGCCGGAGCCGACCGGCGACAAAGCGGGCTCCCTGCCGACCTCCCTGAGATCGGTACCGCAGCCGGCCAGGGTGGCGAGGGCGATCAGGGCCAGCAATTTCAACTTCATGACGGATCAACCCTTCGCGCCGCGCTGGCCATGATGCCGGTGAGCGTCGCCGCCGCCTTCTGGTCCATTTCGTTCAGGATAACGCCGGCCTTGCGCGAATCGAGCTTCATCAGGATGGCCGCCGCGAGCTCGGCGTTGACCATCGCCAGACGTTCGGCGGCGGCATCGGGCTTCATGCCGGCATAGATCTTGACGACGCCGTCCTCGGCACGCGCCAGGAACACCTCGCGGCGCTTCAGCCATTCCTCGTATTCGGCCCGCTTTGCCTCCAGCGCTTTCATGCGCTCGTCGATGCCGGCCTGCAGCTGCTTCAATTCCTCGGCCTGGAGAGCGTAGCGGCGGTCGCGCGCGGCGTCCGCGATGTTGGAACAGAAGCGCTGGATCTCGCTTTCGTCCGGCGCCTTGCCGCCTGCGAGCGCAGCCGGCTGAAGCGGCGCGTTTTCATGTGTGAGCTGTGCCGGCTGAACCGGCGCCTGACCGCCCGGCAACACCTGTCGTACCTCGTCCGCATGGGCAGCGGTGCCGCCAAGCAGAGCAACCATTGCTGCGATGGCCCGGAAGCTCAGGTGGCGGCGGGGTGTTAGGGAGGAAAGCGCGATCATCGGCATGCCTATTGGAGAACCAGATCGGCCTGCAAGGCGCCGGCCGATTTGATGCCTTGCAGGATGGCTATGATGCCGTCGGGCTTCACGCCGAGGCGATTGAGGCCCGAGACCAGCGTTTCGAGGTCGGGACCGTCGAGCACGGCAACGCGGGCGTCGGGCCGGCTCGCCTCGATGGCGGTGAAGGGCTCGACGGCGGTGTGACCCCTGGAGAAGGGTTCCGGCTGAACCACCTTCGGCGCTTCGGTGATGCGCACGGTGAGGGTGCCGTGGCTGATCGCCACGCGCGAGATCCTGACATTGCTGCCGATGACGATGGTGCCGGTGCGCTCGTCGATGACGACGCGGGCAGGGGCGTCGGATTCGACGACGAGATTTTCGATCTCGGCATAAAAACGCGCGGCCGAGACATTCCTCGGCCGCCTGATCTGCACCGTGCGGGCATCGCGTTCGGCGGCGACCCGCATGCCGAAGCGCTGCGAGGTGTAGTCGTTGATGGCGTCGGCGATGCGGATGGCGGTCGAGAAATCGGGATTGCGCAATTGCAGCGTCAACACGCCCTGATCATCGAACTCGGCCGGCACCGAGCGCTCGACGATAGCGCCGTTCGGCACGCGGCCGGCGGTCGGCACGCCTTGCGTCAACTGCTCGGCCTGGCCCTGGGCGGTGAAACCGCCGACGATCACCGAGCCCTGCCCGACGGCATAGATTTCGCCGTCGGCCGCCTTCAGCGGCGTCATCACCAGCGTGCCGCCGGCGAGCGAGGTGGCGTCGCCCATCGAGGAGACGTCGATGTCGATACGGCTGCCCGACTGGACGAAGGGCGGCATGTTGGCGGTGACGATGACGGCCGCCACGTTCTTGGCGCGCGCGCGGCCGTCTTCAGTGGCAATGCCGAGATTCTCCAGCATGGCGCGGATCGACTGTTCGGTGAACGGCGAGTTGCGCAGGCTGTCGCCGGTTCCGGCGAGGCCGATGACCAGGCCATAGCCGACGAGCTGGTTGTCGCGCGCGCTCTGCAACTGGGCGATGTCCTTGATGCGCGCCGCGACCTGGCCGGGCGGCAGCGTGCTTGAGCCGGTCGAGACCCGGAACATGCGCTGGGTGGTGGCCGGATCGTATTCCGGATCGTCGTAGACACCGCCGTTTTTCTGCGCGAGCTCCCGCTTGGCCTTGGGCGTCAGCCCATCCGCGAATGCCGGCTGCAGGCCGATGGCGGCGCTCAGCAGAAGAACAAAGGCGCGCATCACGAAGCGCCGACCTTGATGGTGCCGTCGGCCATCACCGTGCCGGAGATGATCTTGCCGCTGTCGGTGTTGCGGATCTTGATCTGGTCACCGGCAGCACCTGGTTGCAGCGTGACGCCTGCGGCCGAAATGGTGAGCGCGCCGGCGGTGAAATAGACCTGCACGGAAGCGCCCTGCTCGACCAGCCAGGCGTCGCGGATGGCGGTCACCGGGATGTAGCGGCCGGGCAGCAGCGTGCGCTTGGCAACCTTACCCTGAAGCTCCTCGGAGCGCGTCGCCATGCCGTCCGGCTTGTGCTTGCCCGGGATGAGCGTCACCTGCTTGAGCGAGGCGGGCTCGATGGTCTCGCCGGGATAGATGACCCGGTTGGGGATCAGCACGGCCTCGCCGACGACCTGGCCGGCGGCGATCTGGTTTGCCGACTCGCCGGTCGGGTCCTGCGCCAAAGCCGGCGTGCCGGCGGCCACCAGGGCGGTGGCCAGCACGGCGCGACGGAGTGCGGAGGAGATCGGCCCGGCCATCATCCGTTACCTGATGTTCTTGGAGACAACCGAGGCCATGTCGTCGGCGGCCTGGATGACCTTGGAATTCATTTCGTAGGCGCGCTGCGCCGAAATCAGCTCGGTGATTTCCTTCACCGGATCGACGTTGGAGGATTCGAGATAGCCCTGCTGGATCGTGGCGAAGCCCGGATCGCCGGGGACGCCCACATTGGCCGGGCCTGAGGCGGCCGTTTCCTGGAAGAGGTTGTCGCCGAGCGGCGCCAGGCCCGCCTCGTTGGCGAAGTTGGCGATCTGAAGCTGGCCGAGCAGCTGGAGGTCCGTCTGGCCCTGGACGCGGGCGAAGACCTGGCCTGTCTTGTTGACGATCACCTCGACCGCGTCGGTCGGCACAGAGATGGCCGGAATGACATTCGCGCCGTCGACCGTCACGAGCTGCCCGGTGGCGTTGGTGTTGAAGGCGCCGGCGCGGCTGTAGAGCGTGGCTCCATCGGCGCCCTCGATCTGGAACCAGCCCCTGCCGGTCAACGCCAGGTCGAAGCTGTTGCCGGTGCTGGTCAGCTCGCCTTGCGTGTGGACGTTGCGCACCGCCGTCGTCTTGACGCCAAGACCGATCGAGACGCCTTCCGGCACCAGCGAGGTGTTGGAACGGTTGGGCACCCCTTGGGTGCGGTCGACCTGGTAGAGCAGGTCGGAGAATTCGGCCCGCGCCCGCTTGTAGCCGGTGGTGTTGATGTTGGCGATGTTGTTGGCGATGACTTCCAGGTTGGTCTGCTGGGCGTTCATGCCGGTGGCGGCGATGGCAAGGGCTTTCATGACGCTAGATACTCATGCGGCTGATTTCGAGATAGGCCGAGACGACCTTGTCGCGGATCGCGATGGTGGTCTGCAGCGCCTGCTGGGCGCTCAGCACCGCATCGACGACCTGGCGCGTATCGGCGTCGCCCTTCAGGGCCTGTATCGACATCTGCTCGGCGCCCTGTAGGGTGTTGACGGTCTTCGTCGCCGCTTGGCTGAGCACCTCGGCGAAGCTGCTGCCGACGCTTTCGCCGGTCTGCGTTCCGACGCCGCCCTGCAGCAGGTTCGGTGACGCCTGCTCCGCCCCGTCAACCGCCGTCTTGAATTGTATTGCCCCGATACCGCCGATCATTACTGGTTCCTCATCAGGTCGATGGTCATGGAAATCAGATCGCGAGCCTGCTTGATGACCTGCAGGTTGGCTTCATAGGAGCGGTTCGCCTCGCTCATGTCGGCCATTTCGACCAATGTGTTGACATTGGGCATCTTGACGTACCCTTTGGCGTCGGCGGCTTCGTTGCCGGGCTGGAATTCGATCGGGAAGTCCGAAGGATCGCGGGAGATCGCGTTGACTTCCACCAGCGAGCCGCCGGTTGCGCGGTCGACCTCGGACTGGAAGGTGATGGTCTTGCGGCGATAGGGATCGGCGCCGGGCGTGCTGCCGGTCGACTGGGCGTTGGCAAGGTTCTCCGAGACCACGCGCAGCCGCTCGGACTGGGCGCCAAGGCCGGATGCCGCGACTTTGAGGGCTGCAGTCAGCGCATCCATGATCAGCTCTTCACCACCATCGTCATCATCGAGTGGAAGGCCTTGACGATCGCCGTGTTGAGCTCGAAGGAGCGGCGGACCTCGCCGGCTTTCATCAACTCCTGTTCGAGAACCACGGTGTTCTTCGACGGCATGATCGCGCCGTCAGGGTCCTCGGGCTTGACGTTGAAGCCGGCATTGGCCCTTTCGGCGCCAAGGTGGCCAGTCTGCGTGGCGGCAAGCGTCACCGCGGTCCGGTCGAGGACCTTTTCGAAGGGCTCGACGTCATTGGCGGTGTAGCCGGGCGTGTTGGCATTGGCGATGTTGGAGGCAATCGCCGACTGGCGCACGGCCAGCCATTGCGACTGCCGCGTGGCGAGATCGAAAAGATTTACGGGTTCCATGGGAATCTCCCGGGCAAGTACGCGCAAGACTAGGCGGCCAGTCTTGCGTGGACCTTGCGCGGGGTGGGCTTGCGCCCTGGAGCCGGATGATTTCAGGTCTATGGACCTGAAATCTGAATCCTCTTCTAAATCAAGGAATAGAGCACGACGTCGTCCGAAAACCGCTTCACACTTTTCGGCATCATGATCTAGCGGCTACTTCGAGAGCTGGATCACCTTATCGGCGCTGGTGACGATCACCCATTTGCCGCCGCGCTGCTCGATCGAGGCGACGCGGCTGGAATCCGGCAGGACGGAGCCGCGCTGCACGATCCACAGACCGGTATCGTCCTCGATCATCGCGCGGCCGTTGGCGGCATGCACCATCTTGAATTCCGAAGCGGCGGCCGGGAAGGGCTGTTCGCCAGGCGCCGGCGCGGGGTCGTCCTGCACCGTTCCGGTGGCAAACAGGTCGATATCGGCATTTGGAATGTCGTTGACCGTCAGCGGCCCGCTGCGTTCGGCCACAACGCCGCCACCCTCGCGTCCGGAATTGCTGCCGCTGCCGCCGAACTTGATGGCCTGAACGCCGAACTGCTCCTGGTTGAAGAAAATGTACCAGGGAAACAAGGCGCAGATCAGCCCGAGCGTGATGCCGAGCGCGGCGATGACGAAATCGCTGCGGCGATCCGCGCTCTTGTCGGCGAGGCGCGGGAACTGGGCTTTCGGCGGCTCAGGCCACTCGGTGTGAGGAAAAAGCCCGTCGAGCAACGAATCGCGGCTGGCCTGTGCCATATCGGCGGTCGCCCTCGGCGGATGCGGCCTGTTGGCTCTGTTTAGAAGAGCCGTCGCCTTCTCCGTCCCGGCGCGCGCGGCTCTGTTCCTGGCAATTCTTGCTTCATCGGCAGCGGCTTTCTCCGCCGCCTCGGCCTCGGCAAGCATGTCGCGCAACATGCGCTCGGTGTATTGGAGCTCAGTCTCCTTGATCGCCATTGAGCTTCCCCTTGAGGTGGCGGGCGAGGTCGGCGAACGGATCGGCCGATGCGCGGTCTCTCGGCGATTGCGTGAGCGCCTCATAGATCAGCGGCACCTGGCGCACCGCGATGTCGAGCTCGGCATCGGCGCCGCTCTGGTAAGCGCCCAGCAGACGGATGTCGCGCGTGTCCTCGAAGCGCGCGATCATCGATTTCAGCTTTGTCACCAGCATGCGCTGCTCCGCGCTCCAAGCCTTGTCGGCGAGGCGCGAGATCGACGACAGCGGATTGACCGGCGGATAACGACCCTGCTCGGCAAGCGCGCGGTCGAGCACGACGTGGCCGTCGAGGATGCCGCGCACCGAATCGGCGACTGGATCGTTGTGGTCGTCGCCGTCGACCAGCACGGAAATGATGGCGGTGATCGAACCCTTGCCTTCGGCCCCCGGCCCGGCTCGCTCGAGCAGCTTCGGCAGGTCGGTGAACACCGAAGCCGGATAGCCGCGCGCGACCGGCGGCTCGCCGGTTCCGGTCGCCACCTCACGCAGCGCATGGGCGAAGCGGGTGATGGAATCCAGCACCAGCAGCACGCGATGGCCCTGGTCGCGGAAATGCTCGGCCACGCACATGGCGGTGTCAGGCGCGCGCCGGCGCATCATGGCGCTTTCATCGCTGGTGGCGACGACGGCGACGGTCTTGGCCATGCTCTGGGCGCCGATCGTATCCTCGAGGAATTCGCGCACCTCGCGGCCGCGCTCGCCGATCAGCGCCACGACCACCGTATCGAAGGCCTCGGCGCCGGCCAGCATCGCAAGCAGCGTCGACTTGCCGACGCCGGAGCCGGCGAAGATGCCGAGCCGCTGGCCGAAGCAGAGCGGCGTGAAGATGTCTATGACCCTGACGCCGGTGAGGAAGCCGGTGCCGACGCGCTGACGTGCCAAGGCGCCGGGTGTCGCCCCGTCCGCAGCACCTGCGGCATTCGGCCTGATCAGCGGCGGTCCGCCGTCTATGACCCGCGTCAAGGCATCGATGGCGCGCCCGCGCCAGGAGACATGCGGTGCGACCGCGAGCGGGCCGCGGCGGAAAACGACGTCGCCGATGCCGGCGTCGGCGCTGCGTTCGAAAGGCGCGACCACCACCTCGTCGCTGCCGATCTTGACGATCTCGCCGCGGCGTGCGCCGGCCTTGCCGCGCTGCTCGACGATGTCGCCGAGCCTGGCAATCCCGGACAGGCCGCGGACCTTGTAATGCGTCGGCGATATCTCGGCGACGCGGCCGCCGCGTGAAAGCAGCGCCTGCGGATCGTCGAACCGCCGCCAGACGCGTTCGAGCGCGGCCAGCCTGTCGGTCCGTTCAGTGGCCGCCGGGCTGTCGGAAGCGCGCAACAGGGACGAGCCGGTCGCCATGCCGTCACTTCGAGCCGAGCGTCTTGATCGCGTCGTCGGTGGAGGAATCGGCCTGCCGCATCAGCGCCGCCGTGTTCTCGAAAGCGCGCTGCACCTGGATCAGCCGAGTCATTTCCAGCACCGGGTTGACGTTCGACTCTTCCAGAAACCCTTGGGCGATACCGACGTCCGAGCGGTCGGTGACGGGTTCGGGCGTGCGCGCCGGAACGACACCCGAATTGCCATAGCGGACGAAATTCTCGCCGGGGTCGAAATTATAGAGGCCGATCGCGCCGACCAGTTGATCGTTCTGCCTGAGCGAGCCGTCGGCGCCCGCCTTGGGCGGGCCGTTGCGCGGATCGAGCTGGATCGGGGCGCCGCCGCCGTCCAGGACGGGGTAGCCTTCGATCGACATCAATTCGCCGTTCTCGTTCATGGAGAAGCGGCCGTCGCGCGTCATCACCGTGCCGGCGGGCGTCTCGATGGCGAACCAGGCATCGCCCTGGACGGCGAAGTCGAACGGGTTGCCGGTTTCGGTCAGCGCGCCATGCGCGCCGGAAAGATAGGTCTTGCCGGAGGAGGCGAAGGAAACGGACTTCGGCCCGGTTCCCGAAACCACGTCCTCGAACTTCACGCCGGTGGCGCGAAAGCCAATGGTCGAGGCGTTGGCGACGTTGTCGGCGATGGTGTCGAGACGGCGCTCGAGCGCGATCTGCGAGGAAAGGGCGACGTAAAGGCTATCCTGCATGATCTTCTCAGAACTTCAACTGCTGCATGGCCATCATCAGGTCGGTGGATATGCCGACACTGGTCGGCTGCGCGAAGAGCACGCTGACCGACGTCACCGCTGTCGAGGTGGGGTGGTTGATCTCGTACATGCTGGTGAAGCGGGTCAGGAATTTGCTGAGCTTCTCGGGGTCGGTGAAGTCTTTGATGTCGAGCTTCTGCTCGAACAGCTGCGCCTGCTTGTCGATGTCGGCGGTAGCGAAGGAATCGGGCAGGCCGAGCGCGGTACGCGCCACGCTGGCCAAAGCGGTGTCGGCCAGCACGTCGTACCAGCTGGTGATGTCCGGCGCCTTGCGTTGGAAATAGAGCGCCAGCCGCACGCCCTCGTTGGTCTGGCCGGCGTCCTCTTCCAAGGTCTGGCGCAGGTATTTGTCGACGGTCGGCTGCTGCGCTGGAACATAGGTGGTGGCATTTGCGCCGTACTGCTCGAAGTTGATGGCCGAGGCCAGCCCGGCATAGGCCTTGTTGGTCTGCTTGTTGGCAACGCTGTCCGGATCGCGCACACCGCCCTCAAGGACCTGCCTGATCAGGTCCTTGTCTTCGGTGGCGGAGTCGAGACCGAATGCGGCCAGCGCGTAGGTGTAGAGCCGGTCGTTCGACATCAGGTCGTCGACCGATTTCACCTTGGTGATGTTGGCGAGATAATATGTCGTCTCGCCCTTCACATAGTCCGAATCCGGGTCGAGACCGGCGATCTCAGCCTGCATTGCGTAGTTCTTCGTGACCAGCTGCTGCGCCGGATTGTAGACCGTCGCATCGGCGCCATCCGCCGCGAAGTTGAATGCGGCGACAAACTGCGCGTAGCGCTTGTCGGTCAGCTTGTTGGCGAAGCTGTCGGGATTCGAGACGCCTTCCTTCAACGCCTTGACCATAAAGGCCTTGGCATAGTCCATGTTCTCCAGCCCGTAGGCCTTCATGGCGTATTTGAACAGGCGGTCGTTGTTGACGAAATCGTCGATCGATTTCACCTTGGTGATGTTGGCCAGATAGTATTGAGTATCGCGATCGACCGTCGGCTGCTGCTCGATGCGGGCGATTGACTTAGGGATGTCTTTGGCGATCAACTGGTAGCTGAGGTAGGTACTAAGCAAAGGGCGTGCCTCCGGCCGAAGCTATCCCCGCACAATAGTGTCACTTCCTTGCGCGAAGCTGAATCGCTTCCGATGCCTGCGATTCAAGCCTCACACAAGGCACGAGGACTATCCCTGATCCACGATGTGACATGCGGAAGGACCTGTCGTGGGCATTCTGATCGGACTTGTGGTGACGCTCGGCTGCGTTCTCGGCGGCTTCATGGCCATGGGCGGCCACCTGCATGTGCTGCTGCAGCCGTGGGAAGCGGTGGTGATCTGCGGCGCCGCGCTCGGCACCTTCCTCGTCGCCAATCCGATGAAGACGGTCAAGGATACCGGCAAGGGCATTCTCGAAGCCTTCAAGCAGGCGGTGCCGAAGGAGCGCGACTACCTCGAGACGCTGGGCGTCCTGCACAGCCTGATGCGCGAGCTGCGCTCGAAGTCGCGCAGCGAGGTCGAGGCGCATATCGACAATCCGGAGGAGTCGGCCATCTTCCAGGCCTTTCCGACCGTGCTGAAGAACCACGACCTGACCCATTTCATCTGCGACTACTGCCGCATCATCATCATCGGCAACGCCCGCTCGCATGAGATCGAGGCGCTGATGGACGAGGAGATCCAGACGATCCGTACCGACAAGCTGAAGGCCTACCACGCGATGGTCGCGGTCGGCGACGGCCTGCCGGCGCTGGGCATCGTCGCGGCCGTGCTCGGCGTGGTGAAGGCGATGGGTGCGCTGGACCAGTCGCCGGAAATCCTCGGCGGCCTGATCGGCGCGGCACTCGTCGGAACCTTCCTCGGCATCTTCCTGTCCTATGCTGTGGTCGGTCCGGTGGCCACCAAGATCAAGACGGTGCGCGAAAAGAAGAACCGCCTCTACATCATCGTCAAACAGACGCTGCTTGCGTATATGAACGGCGCCCTGCCGCAGGTGGCGATCGAATTCGGCCGCAAGACCATATCCTCCTACGAGCGTCCGACCATCGATGCCGTCGAGCAGAGCACAATGAACACCGGCAGCGCCGAGAAGAAGGCGGCCTGAGCATGCAGCAGCGCAGACAGGGCCGCCTGCCGTCATGACCAGTCCGGCCAGTCCGTCAGAAACGCGGGCCTTGATCATCGAGCGGCTCGTCGGCGACAGCGGCGAGGCGGCGCAGGTGATCGGCGTCGGCCGCGGCATGGCCGAGCGGGCGCTGCCGTTGCTGCAGAAGGCGCTTGTCGCAGAACTCGGCGCGGCGGTGACCGTCGATCTGCAAGTGGTAGAGGTCGGCCGCGTTCCAGAGGCGCGTTCGCGCGCCGGCGATGCCTTCGCGCTGACCATCGTGTCCTCGCCGGCCTCGGCCGACGCCATGACGCTGGTGATGGATGCGCATGCGGTGGCCGTCATGGTGAGCGCGCTGTTCGGCGGCGATCCTGACCAGCCGGTGGCGCCGATCGAGCGCGACCTGTCGCAGATCGAGGCCGATGTCGCGACCATGGTGTTCCAGGAGGTCGCGGCGGCGCTCAACGGATCCGGCAAGCGCTCGCTCGAGCTGCGCCTGCCGGTGCCAAAGGCGACGTCGGGCGGCGAAGCGAGGCGGCGCGTGCTGCGCGACGGCGCCGCGGTCCGCATCGTGTTCGGTGTCTCCACGCCGACTGATACCGGAACCATCACCGTGATGGTTCCGCAACGCGTCCTTCTGTCTACGCGCGGAGCCACCGCCAGAACCGAAGAAGGCGAAGCCAGTGAATTCGACTGGCGGGCCCGCTTCTCCGAAGAGGTGATGCGCTCGACCGTCCGGCTCGAAGCGACGATGCCGCTCGCCCGGCTGACGCTCGGCGACCTCGCCGCGTTCGAGCCCGGCCAGGTGATCGAATTGGAGGAGAACGCCCAGCTCAACGCCAGGCTCAGCGCCCGCGACAAGACCCTGTTTGTCTGCGAGTTCGGCAAGCTGGGGCAGAACTACACCGTCCGCATCAGCCATCCGCATGATGCCGGGCAGGATTTCATCGACGGACTGATGCCGGGCTGACGCCAGGCACGGGATTCATGGAGACGACAGATGGCAAAAACCAAGGTGGAAGCCGAACCCGATCAGCCCGACGAACAGCTCGACCGCGCCATCGAGGAACTGCGCGGCGTGCTGCGGGAAGAGGAAAAGCGCCCGGATGGGGCGCTGTATTCGGGTGCCAATTCCTCGATCATCATGACCATTCCGGTCGACGTGCAGATCATCCTCGGCAGCACGGAGATGCCCGTGTCGGAGCTGATGGCGCTGCAAAAGGGTTCCACCGTCGCGCTCAACCGCCGCATCGGCGAGCCGGTCGACGTCGTGGTCAACGGCCGCAGAATAGCGCGCGGCGAGATCACGGTGCTGGAAAGCGATCCGACGCGTTTCGGTATCCGGCTCACCGAAATCATCGCCGCGACGAAGAGCGCCTGAGAATGGCCGGCGGGCGGACCAATCGGCAGCGAGGACAACACGCATGACGACGGCATTGGCGCTCACACGTCCGCAAAAGGCGGCGGCCATATTGGTGGCCATGGGCAAGCCCGCGGCCAGCCGCCTGCTCAAATTCTTCAAACAAGACGAGCTGAAGGCGCTGATCGAGGGCGCGCGTCTCCTACGCACCATTCCGCAGGCTGATCTGGAACGGATCGTCGCCGAGTTCGAAGCCGAGTTCACCGAGGGCGCCGGCCTGCTCGATTCAGCCGACCGGATGGATACGATCCTCAACGAATCGCTGTCGCCCGAGGAGATGAGCGCCATCATGGGCGACAAGAAGTTCGAGCCGGTCCCGGAAGGACCCGCGCCGATTTGGCCGGACCTCGAGAAGCTCGAGCCGGCGCGTCTCGGCTCCTTCCTTGCGGGCGAGCATCCGCAGACATCGGCCATGGTGCTGTCGAAGCTTGCGCCGCAGACAGCCGCCAACGTGCTGCTCACCATGGAAAAACCAATGCGCAGCCAGATCATCAAGCGCATGGTGACAATGGCCAACATCCCGGACGCGGCATCGCGGATCGTCGAGAACCAGTTGCGCGTGAGCGTGCTGTCGCAGAAAGCCAGCCGGGACACCACTGCCGGCCAGGAGCGCGTCGCCAGCATGCTCAATGAAATGGCGAAGCCGGAACTGGACGACCTTATGCAGGACCTGGAGGAAGCCGGCACGCCAGATCTCGCCGGCGTCAGGTCGCGGCTGTTCGCCTTCGACGATCTGCCGCTGCTGCCGCAAAAAGCCCGGGTTCTGCTGTTCGACGGGCTATCGACAGAACTGGTCACGCTGGCGCTGCGCGGCGCGCCGCCGGAACTCGCCGAATCGGTGCTCTCGGCGATCGGCGCACGCTCCCGCCGCATGATCGAATCCGAGCTCGGACAAGGATCGGAAGGCATTGCCCTTGCCGACATCATGGCGGCGCGCAAGAGCATATCGGTCGCCGCCATCCGGCTGTCGCGCGAAGGGGCTTTCGAGCTGCCCTCGACGCAGACCGCCACCGCCGAAGCCGCCTGACGATCATAGCCCGGTCAGGACGCCATGGCTGAAGCGGTCGACAAGGATTCCAAAACAGAGGAAGCCACAGAAAAGAAGATCCGCGACACGATCGAACAGGGCAAGCTGCCCCATTCGCGTGAGACCGCGATCTTTGCCTCCTTCCTCGCCATACTGGTTTTCGCCGTCTTCTACGCCAAGGACGCGATCGTCGATCTCGGCATGTTCCTGTCGACGTTCCTGGAAAAGCCGGAAGCCTGGCCGATGGACACCGAGACCGACGTCATCTCGCTCTACAAGCAGGTCTTGGTCGAGATCGGCGGCGCCGTCGTCAGCCTGCTGGTGCTGCTGACGGTTGCCGGCATCGGCGCCTCGGTGTTCCAGAACATGCCGCAAATCGTCGGCGAGCGGATCAGGCCGCAGCTGTCGCGCATCTCGATCGCCAAGGGCTGGAGCCGGATGTTCGGCGTGCAGGGCTGGGTCGAGTTCCTGAAGTCGCTGGCCAAGCTCGGCTTCGCTATCGCGGTATTGACCTTCACGCTCTCGGAAGACCATCGCAAGCTGCTCGCCGGCATGATCACCAATCCGGTCTCGTTCGGCCTGGTCATACGCGGCATCTTCGTCGACATATTGGTGGCGATCGTCTTCGTCATGGGGCTGATCGCGGTGGTCGACATCGTCTGGTCGCGTTTCCACTGGCGGCGCGACCTGCGCATGACCAAGCAGGAAGTCAAGGACGAGCTGAAGCAGTCGGAAGGCGATCCGATCGTCAAGTCGCGGCTGCGCTCGCTGGCGCGCGACCGGGCGCGCAAACGCATGATGACGGCCGTGCCGCGCGCGACGCTGGTGATCGCCAATCCGACGCACTATTCGATCGCGCTGAAATATGTGCGCGAGGAGGATTCCGCGCCAATCGTGCTGGCCAAGGGACAGGACCTGGTGGCGCTCAAGATCCGTGAGATCGCCAGGGAGAACAACATCCCGATCTTCGAGGACGTGGCGCTCGCGCGCTCCATGTACAAGCAAGTTTCGGTTGATAGCGTGATCCCGTCGCAATTCTACCAGGCGGTCGCCGAGTTGGTGCGGATCGTCTACTCGAAGAAGGCAGCGCGAAAAGCAACCCAATGAACGGACGCCGCTAACCCATGGACCGGCAACCACACGCCAATTCCCGCGAGCTGATCGTCGCCAGCGCCATCGAGCCCGTGGTGGGCGAATTGAGGCTCATCGACGTTGCCGACTATATCGCCTTCATCCGGCTTGAGCATTTCGCCTGCCTCTCGGACCTGGTGGATTCGGCGGCCGAGCTCTACTTCCGGCCGGGCATGCTGCGGCTCGGCCATGGCGGCGAGGCGCATGTCGACTGGAGCGGCAGCCCGCGCATCGTGCTCGACCTCGAGCTTCGGCCGCGCGGCGTGACGGTCTATTTCCAGCTTACGCTGATCGAGCGCGAGGCAGCCGTGACGGTCAACTACGTGTCGTTCGAGAAGCCTGGCGAGACGCCCGAGCACAACACGGCCTTGCTCGAGGACGCGATCGAAGAGGCTCGCATCCGCAGGACCGAGCCGCTGGCATTCCCCTGTGATTGATAGCAGGCGAGCCGACCTAAAGCGCATCGCAATCTTTTGGATTCGCTCCCTGCGCTTTAGGCTTTTGATTTTGCGCATGTCTTTGCCCCGAAACCGGTTCCCACTTTCGGGAGACATGCTTTAGCCGCGGCCCGTTCAGCGCCCCCGCAGGCGTGACGTCACTCGATCAAGCCGAGCCGCAACGCCTTGGCGACCGCCTGGTTGCGGTTGACCGCGTTGAGCTTCTGCGTCGACTGGGTGAGGTACTGGTTGGCGGTATGCACCGAGAGCTTGAGGAGCTTTGCGATCTCCTCGCTGGTGTTGCCGTTGGCGGTCAGCTTCAGGCATTCCAGCTCGCGCTTGGAGATTGAACGCGCCCTGCCGGTGTCGCCGGGGCGGATGCGGGCGACCGCCGCGAAAAGCGCGAAGGAGCGGGCGTGGATCTCGCACAGCGTTTCGTCGGACAGCGCGATCTCCGAGCCGAGAAAGACGACCAGCCCGCATTGGCCGCGATCGGCATGCACCGGAAAGGCGATGCCGTTGGTGCCGGGCGCCAGCGGCGTGGTCGGCTCGGCCCAGGCGAGCGAGTGGAAGACCTGCCGCGATCCGGCGCTGCCGTCGTCGGCCCACCAGCGCGGCGCCGTCGAGAGCCGGCTGTGGCGCACCATGTCCTCGCCATTGGCGCCGGAGATGAATTTGGTCGCGACAGCGGTGCCGGGATAGTCGGAATCGAAACACGCCACGAGACGCGCGCGCTCGGGCGAGGGGCTGACGAAATAGAGACCGAAGGCCGAGGCATTGATATCGACGGCGATCCAGCGGCAGCGACGCACGGCATCCGGAATGGTGACCGCTTGATGGGTCTCCGAGCCGAGCGAGAAGGCGCCGAACGGATTGCGCTGATCGTTGAAAAGGGCGGCGGCCGCCTCTTTGACCTGTGCGTGCTTCAAATGATGCCGCTCCTGATCGCGGTCGCGATCGCCATCGCGCGGTTGCTGGCCGCGAACTTCTGGATGGCGTGCGTGATGTAGCTGTTGACGGTGTTCGACGAGACACCGAGGATGACGGCAACCTCATCGGTGGTCTTGCCTTCCGAAACCCAGAACAGACATTCGCGCTCGCGGTCCGACAGCGGGTCCTGCATGGATGCCGCCGCGATCAGCTGCGGAATGCTGGAAAGCGCATAACAGCATTTGATCTGCGCCTTCATCAGGGCGGCCAAGTCGATCCTGCCTGCCTCGGCAGCCGAGAACAGCACGAACAGGCGCTGCCGGCCGACATTGAGCCGCAGCGAATAGATTTCGGCGTGACCGAGCACGTCGAGCAGGCGGGCTTCCTCGCCGTTCAGCAACGCACCGGCGTCGGGCGCGTGCGCCGCCACCAACGGCTTCGGGCGTACGCCCGGCGCCACGGTCAAGGGGCCTAGCGCCAAATTGGCGATCAGCCTTTTGCCGATCAGCTCGATGGCGTCGAAGATCCAGTTGGAGGAGACGATGCGCGCATCGTTACGGTCCTGGTCATGCACGATGGCGACCAGCATGTAGCTGTCGGCGCCGATATCGGCGGCAAGCTGCATGAAGAAGCTGGTGAGATCGCCGCGCGACGTCAGGCGCGAGCCTGAAGCGTCGGGTTGGAGAAGCGCGGCGGGACTGCTCATTTTAATTCTTGGATTCTTGCCGGAATCGATCCTTGTGCCCGGTGCTGGCGAAGCCAACGGCCGGACCCGAAACGCGTCACGTTTACGAAGACACACTCACGGGCGCGAACGGCGCCCAACCGCGCCGAATCCTTCTAGGGAACGCGAAACCGTCCGCGTCTGGTGCCGGCCTGGCGCCGGACTCGAGACTTTGGGTGGTCGCCGCGCCCCCGTGGACCGGCTGATTCGGGTCTAATCTACCCGCAGATGAATCTGACATCAAACGCGATTTGACAAAATCGAATCCGATGGACTCGCATTGCGACTCAGCAGCCGGTCTTCGCGTTATTTGGCGGTAGTTCAAAGCTGAATTGAGTCGATGATTTCGAGGCGAGGTCGTAAAAAAATACGCCCCCGGTTGCATCCGGGAGCGCATGGCCTTGAACAGGGGCTTAGCGATCCTCGAAGCCGGTCAGCACGCCGACGGCGTTGATGCCGATCTCTTCCACGGCGTAGCCGCCTTCCATGACGAACAACGTCGGCAGGCCGAGCTTGGCGATACGGCGACCGATCTTGGGATAATCCTCGCTCTTCAGCTTGAACTGGCTGATCGGGTCCTTCTCGAAAGTATCGACGCCGAGCGAGACGATGACGACATCAGGGGCGTAGGCCGCGAGCCTGGCGCAGGCGTCCTCCAGCGACGCGCTCCAGCCGTCCCAATCGGTGCCGAAAGGCATCGGGTAATTGACGTTGAAACCTTCGCCGTCGCCTTCGCCGCGCTCGTCGGCATGGCCGAGGAAGAAGGGATACTCGACCATCGGATCGCCATGCAGGTTGAGCACCTGGACGTCGCCGCGGCGATAGAAGATTTCCTGCGTGCCGTTGCCGTGATGGTAATCGACATCGAGGATTGAAACGCGCTTGGCGCCGTGGTCGCGGAACCACTGCGCGACGACGGCGGCGTTGTTGATGAAACAGTAGCCGCCCATGAAGGCAGCGCCGGCATGATGGCCGGGCGGGCGGCAAAGCGCGAAGGCGCTGCGCTCGCCGTCCTTGACCAAAGCGGCGGCGGTCAGTGCCACATCATAGGACGACTTGATCGCCGCCCAGGTGCCTTCGACGAAGGTGGCCCCGGCGTCGAAGGAATAATAGCCGAGCAAGGCATCGACGCGCTTCGGCGGCACATCGCCGCGCAGGCCGCGCGTCGGCCAGGTGAACCCCATCGCCGATCCCGTGAAGCCGGCGGCGACCCATTGCGGCCACACCGTCGGCAGGAAATCGATGTAGTGAGCCTCATGCACACGCTTGGCGGCGGCTAGGTCGTGCTCGGCCGGTCCGATGATCGGCCCGAGCTTCTCGCTCTCAACCCGCGCCTTGATGAATTCCGCCCGAGACGGCTTCTCGAAACCCGGCACGATCGCCGACGTGACCAGTTCCATCTGGCCTGAATGGCCGGCATGAAGTGGCGAATAGACAGTTTTCATGGAAACTCCCTGGAAGTGCGGAATCGGTTGGAAGTGCGAAATCACTCGAGATTGAGATGGGGGCTGACCAGGGCGAGCCACATGGTTTCCACATCGTCCTCGATGAGGTCGTAGGTCCTGCGGTCTCTCTTCAGCCCGACAAGCCGGCAGACATGGCCGACTTCCATCATCAGCACGCCGAGCCGACTGGCGATCTTGTCCTCAAGCGCCGGATTCACATGCCGCAGCCACGCGGCGTAAAGGGCGACGATCTCTTTGTCGTATTCGTCCTGGATAGGCCTCAGGTCGGCGTTGCCGGATATCGCCTCGATCACCGGCATCAGCGTGGCGTTTTCGAGATAGAGCCTCGATGTGTCGGCGAAGAGCTTGCGCACCTCGCGCCGAAACTCGTCACGGTTGGTCGGCCGGGGGACGTTGATGCGTTTCCGGATCACCTCGGGAAAAGACGACAGCCAGCGCCGGGCCAGGTCCAGAAGAATGGCTTCCTTGTTGGGAAAGTACTGATAGACGGAACCGACCGACAGGCCCGCGCGCTGCGCGATGGCGAGCGTCGTCGGCGTTCTGGTTCCTTGCTCTCGCGTCAGGATCAGGGCCGCATCGAGAATCCTGTCGACCACCTTGCTTGACCGTTGTTGCCGCGGCTGCTTGCGCGGTTCGAGCGCTATTCTGGTCTTGCGGTCGAGACTGCGCTTCACTGCTTGTTGCCCCCGTTCCCCGCTCGGCCTCGCCATCGGCGTGCGGTGCAGTCCACAGTACATTCTAAATCCGGCATGTTGACAAACGCGAATAATCAGTCGCATTCTTTATCCACGCTGTCTTCCACGATAACAAGGGGAATTTCGAAGACGGCGCATCGGCATCGATTTGTCCCACGGCGTTGTCCATATGGAGCGGCGGCTCGTTGGGTCTGGCGTTGCCGATCCCTCAGCAAAATGTGGAGTCGCGATGTCGGTTGCGGATGGTGGTGCGGATCTTGTGGTCGTCAACGGCCGCGTGCTGACCATGGACAATGACAATCCCGCTGCCGAGGCCGTTGCCGTCAAGGACGGCGCCATCATCGCCATCGGTAGCCGCGCTTCTATAGAAGACATCAAGAGACCGGCCACCAAGGTCGTCGACGCCCAGGGCGGCTCGGTGCTGCCGGGCTTCATCGAGGCGCATATGCATCTGTTCGGCGGCGCGGCCGAGCTCGACAATCTGCATTTGGCGGGTGTGCACGGCTTCGAGGCGCTCCGCGACGCGATCCAGGATTTCGCGGCGAAGCGCCCGGACGCCAGGCTTCTGATCGGGGCCGGCGTCGACTACGCCATCCTGCCGGAGCCGGTGACGCGCCACGATCTCGACCGTATCATTCCCGATCGTCCCTTCGCCATGTCGGCTTCGGACCACCATACGATGTGGGCGAACACCAAGGCCCTGGAAGAGGCCGGGCTGCTCAATGGCAGGGAGGTCGGACAAGGCAACGAGATCGTCATGGAGGCCGACGGGCTCGCCGCCGGCGAGCTGCGCGAAGGCGAGGCCTTCGGACCGGTCCTCGACCATTACGGGGCCAACCGGACGCGGCTTGGCCTGGAAGGCGCGGAGCCCGATCCTTATCCTTCGGCGAAGGAACTGGCTGCCGATCGGGACCTGATGCATCGCGGCCTCGAGTGGTGCGCCAAGCATGGCATCACCTCCATCCAGAACATGGACGGCAATCTCTATCAGCTGGAGCTGCTGGCCGGGCTGGAAAAGGAAGGGCGGCTGCTCTGCCGCACCAAGATCCCGTTCCACTTCAAGAACTTCATGAAGCTGGAGATGCTGGAAAAGGCCTCGCGAATGGCCGCGACCTATAATTCAGAATGGCTGACGTCCGGCATGGTCAAGGTCTTCTATGACGGCGTGCTGGATTCCTGGACGGCGGTGATGGTCGACGACTATGCCGACCGCCCCGGATGGCGCGGCGAGCCGCTGTTTTCGCCTGAGCATTTCGCCGAGGTGGCGGTCGAGGCCGACAGGCGCGGCCTGCAGATTGCCGTGCACTCGATCGGCGACGGCGCCGTGCGGGCGGTGCTCGACGGCTATCAGGCGGCGCTGAAGAAGAACGGTCGGCGCGACAGCCGGCATCGCGTCGAGCATATCGAGGTGATCACGGCCGCCGACGTGCCGCGCTTCGCCGAGCTCGGCGTGTTGGCGTCGATGCAGCCGGCGCATCCGCCCGGCGCACTGAACTTCCCGCTCGAGCCGACGATCTCGCGCATCGGCCGCGACAAGTGGCCGTTGAGCTATGCCTGGCGCACGCTGAAAAACGCAGGCGCGCGCGTGGTGTTCGCTTCCGACTGGCCGGTCTCGCCGGTCGATCCGATCCTGTCGATCCAGGCGGCAGTGATGCGCAAGCCTTGGGCAGAAGGCATGCCGGACCAGAGCTTCTCGTTGCAGGAGGCAATAGAGGGCTACACGCTCGAGGGCGCTTATGCGGAGTTCAATGAACATCGCAAGGGCCGCCTCAAAACCGGATATCTCGCCGATATCGTCGTTTTGTCGGCCGATATCGAGGCGACCGCGCCGGAGGCGCTGCACACCGTGCATCCGGTGACCACCATCTGTGGAGGGAGGATCACCTACCAAGCCTAACGATGGCATAGGAATTGCTTAATTGAATGGGGACTCGGGATCGAGTCACTGCTGCGCAGTTGCCAAGCCGACCGGCTTGTGGTGACAATCAAAACAGGAACACACCTGCCGACAAGAGCAGGCGCTCTCAATGGGGTAATCGTGCCGGAACAACCGGGTAAGAACGCGATCGAAGTTCGCGGTGTTCGCAAGGTTTTCGGAACCGGCGAAAACCAGGTAGCCGCCCTCGACACGGTATCGGTGTCGATCCGCGAGAACGAGTTTTTCACACTGCTCGGCCCCTCCGGATGCGGAAAGACGACGCTGCTGAGATTGATTGCCGGCTTCGATTTCCCAACCGCCGGCGAAATTCTGCTGCACGGCCAGGACATCGCGCCGCTGCCGCCCTACAAACGCCCGGTCAACACCGTCTTCCAAAGTTATGCGCTCTTCCCGCATATGACGGTGGCGCAGAATATCGGCTTCGGACTGGAGATGCTGGGCAAGCCGAAAGCCGAGATCGAGGCGCGCGTCGCCCAGATGCTGAAGCTGGTCAAGATGGAGGCGCTGAAGGCCCGCCGCACCAGCCAGATTTCAGGCGGCCAGCAGCAGCGCGTGGCGCTGGCCCGGGCGCTGGCGCCGCAGCCGAAAGTGCTCTTGCTCGACGAGCCGCTCTCGGCGCTGGACTACAAGCTGCGCAAGGAAATGCAGATCGAGCTGAAGCGGCTGCAGAACGAGACCGGCATCACCTTCATCTTCGTCACCCATGACCAGGAGGAAGCGCTGACCATGTCCGACCGCATCGCGGTGATGTCGGCCGGCAAGATCCTGCAGGTCGGCACGCCGCGCGACATCTATGACCGGCCTGCCGAACGCTTCGTCGCCGACTTCATCGGCGAGACGAACTTCCTGCCCGGCACTGTGGTGTCGAAGCAGGGCGGCGTGGCGACGGTCAAATTCGCCAGCAGCGCCACGATTAGTGCCGGCTATCCAGAAGGCTTCAATCCGACCGGCGAGGTGACGCTGGTGGTGCGTCCCGAGCATGCCGATCTGGTACCCGATCCGACCAAGGGCACGATTACCGGCACGCTCTCCAACATCGTCTATTTCGGCACCGACACCCATTTCCACGTAAAACTCGACGGGGACGGCGAGAATTTCATCGTGCGCCACCAGAACAGCCGTTCGAGCGCGGTGACCTACGAGACCGGCGCCAAGGTCGGCATCCAGTTCGAGGAGGACGCCGCCCGCGTCCTGAAAGACTGATGACGACAGCTGCTCTCTCCTCAGCCCCGCTCTCCAAGGCCGCGTTGTTTGAAGCCCAGGCGGTGAAAACCAGCGCGCGGCGCAACCGGCTCTTGTCACTGCCGGCGCTGATCATCATCGGCATTTTCGGCGTGCTGCCGCTGGTCATCATCTGCGTCTATTCATTCCTGGTCGCTGCGCCTTATGGCGGCGTGCAGTGGCAGTTCTCGACCGACGCCTATCTGAACTTCCTGTTCCAGCGCGACATTTTCGACGACACGCTGCAGTTCACGCCGGACTTCCTGATCATCTATCTGCGCTCCTTCCTGTTCGCGGTGGTGACGACGATCATCTGCCTGCTGCTCGGCTTTCCGACCGCCTATTTCATGGCGACGCGGCCGCCGGCGCAGCGCAACTGGTGGGTGCTTCTGATTACCATCCCGTTCTGGTCGAACCTCCTGGTCCGCACGCTGGCGATCATGTTCATCATCCGCGACGAGGGGCTGATCAACAATGCGCTTCTGGCGCTCGGCGTGATCGATAGGCCGATCACGATGCTCTACACCGATTTCGCCATCCAGCTCGGCCTGCTCTACGCCTTCCTGCCGTTCATGGTGCTGCCGCTCTATTCGAGCCTGGAGAAACTCGACTTCCGCCTGGTCGAGGCAGCCTACGATCTTTACGCGACGCGCCGGCAGGTGCTGTGGCGGGTGATCATCCCCCTGTCCAAGCCCGGCATCATCGCCGGCTGCCTGCTCGTCTTTATTCCGGCGCTCGGCGCTTATGTGACGCCGCTGATCCTGGGCGGCGGCGTGCACCTGATGATCGGCGATCTCATCGCGCAGCAATTCGGTTCGGGCCGCAACTGGCCGCTCGGCTGCGCGCAGGCGCTGATTCTGATGGCGGCAGTGCTGGTGGCGCTGTACTTCTATGTCCGCAATACGTCGGGCAAGGTGCAGCATGGCTGAGCCTCGCGTCATGGACATCAAGGACCAGCCGGGCTTCCGCTCGATCGCTATCATCTGCTTGCTGGTGCTTTATATACCGGTGCTGATCCTGATGATCTTCTCGCTGAACAGCGGATCGCTGGTCACGCATTGGGAAGGCGTCACGCTCAACTGGTACGGCAGCGCGCTGCTCAACGAGGAATTCCATAGCGCGGCGAAGAACACGCTGATCATCTCGGTGACCGCGACGATCGTCTCAACCATCTGCGCGACGCTGGCCGCGATCGGCATGACGCGGGTGAAGCCATGGCGCGGGCTCGCCGCGGCTTTCATGGTCATCAACCTGCCGTTGATGGTGCCGGAGATCATCACGGCGGTGGCGACGCTCTCGTTCTTCGCGCTGATCGCCGGCACGCTCGGGCTGAATTTCGGCATCGGCAATTTGATCCTCGCCCACACCGTGTTCTGTATCCCCTTCGCCTATATGCCGATCAGGGCGCGGCTCGAGGACATGGACCTGACGCTGGAATACGCGGCAGCAGATCTCTATGCGACGCCGTGGAACGCCTTCAAGCGCATCACGCTGCCGCTTTTGGTTCCCGGCATCATGTCGGGCGCGGCGCTGGCCTTCATCGTCTCCTTCGACGATTTCACCATCACGCAACTCGTCGCCGGCCCCGGCCAGACGACGCTGCCCCTCTACATCTGGAACCAGATCCGGCGGCCGATGACGCCGGAGATCAACGCCATCTCGACCATCTTGCTCCTGGTGTCGATCCTGTTCGTTTCGGTCTCGTTCCTGATCGCGCGGCGGCGAGCAAAATGATCCGCGAGCTCCAACACAACAATGGGAAGGCAAGGAGAACATAAAATGTCTGGAAAGATGATGGCGGCCGTGTCCGCGGCCGTTCTGCTATGGGCAGTGCCGGCGCTCGCCGACGGCGAACTGCACATCTACAATTGGGGCGACTACACCAACCCCAAGCTGATCGAAAAATTCGAGAAGCAGTACAACGTCAAGGTGACGCTGGACGACTACGATTCCAACGAAACCATGCTGTCCAAGGTGCGCGCCGGCAATTCCGGCTACGACATCGTCGTGCCGTCCGACTACACTGTGAAGATCATGATCGAAGAAGGCCTGCTCGAAAAAACCGAGCCCAACGCGATGCCGAACGGCAAGAACATCGATCCGCGCTTCCTCAACATTTATTGGGACGACGGCCGCCATTATACCGTGCCGTGGCAATTCGGCACGACCGCGTTCTCCGTCAATACGGACAAGTTCAAGGGCGACATCAACACGCTGGCCATCCTGTTCAATCCCCCCGATGAACTGAAGGGCCAAATCAATATGCTGGACGACGTCAACACCGTCATGCATGCGGCCGAGCGCTATGCCGGCGTGCCGCGGTGCGGCGCCGACAAGGCCAATTTGAAGAAAATCAACGACATCCTAACGGCCGCCAAGCCGTCGTGGAAAACCTTCAGTTACGACACCATCACCAAGATCACCTCCGGCGACGTCATCGTCTCGGAGCAGTGGAACGGCGCCAGCTACCGTTCGCGGCAGAAGATTCCGGCGATCAAATATGCCTATCCGAAGGAAGGCATCGAAGGTTGGATGGACAATGTCGCGGTGCTGAAGGGCGCCAAGAACCTCGAAAACGCGAAGCTGTTCCAGGACTTCGTCATGGCGCCTGAGAACGCGGCGCTGATCTCCGAGTTTGCCGGTTACGACAACGGCATCGCCGGCAGCCATAAATTCCTGCCGCCGGAGTTTGCCAACTCGCCGGAAATCAGCCCTCCGGCCGGCTCGCCGACGCCGGAATTCGTACCGCCATGCCCGCCGGACGTGGTGGAGATCTACAACAAGATCTGGACCAACCTGCGCAAATAAAACAGCGCGGCGCATGGAAGGAGGGGAGGCTCCGGCCTCCCTTTCTTGTGACTGGTTCTGTGCATATCGTTCTGCGAAAAACCGCTTACGCATTTGGGCGACATGCATCGAGGAGGAAATCTTGTCGTCCTATCGCAACTCCGATCCGCGGCCGCCGATTATGCAGGGCTCGCCACCCAGGCTGGTGCCGCCGAAGCTCGACTGGGACCGGCCGCCCTGGAACCGCTGGGCCTTCCAGCACATCCGCGAATTTCTGCCGACCGTCGAGGTGTGGCGCGGCAGCGGCCATCGCCATCGCCTCGAGCGCGCGGAGGTGGACCTCGACGATCTGCCGGTGGTCGACAGCAACGGAGCGCCGACGACACTCGCAAGCCTGCTCGACGAAACCTATGCCGACGGCTTCCTGGTGCTGAAGGACGGCAGGATCGCCTATGAGCGTTATTTCAACGGCATGGACGAGCGCACGCTGCATCTGTCGCAATCGATGGCGAAGTCGGTCACCGGAGCGGTGTGCGGCATCCTGGTCGGGCACGGCCTGATCGATCCGGGCAAGCTGGTCACCGACTATCTGCCGGAACTTGTCGAGACCGGCTGGGCCGGCGCCACGGTGCAGCATGTGCTCGACATGACGACGGGCGTGCGCTTTTCCGAGGAATATACCGACCGCTATTCCGAGATCGGCCAGGTCGATGTCGCGACCGGCTGGAAGCCGATCCCGCCGGGCAGCGACCCGGACTTCGAGTGGCCGTCGCACCTGTTCGAGCTGATCCTGCGGCTGAAGGACAAGGTGCGCCCGCATGGCGAAGCGTTCGAATACCGCTCGATCGAGACCGACGTGCTCGCCTTCATCATGGAACGGGTGAGCGGCAAGCGCCTGGCGCAGCTGGTCTCGGAAGAGCTCTGGCAGAAGCTCGGCGCCGACGAGAGCGCCTGCTTCACCGTCGATAGCGCCGGCTATGCGCTGGCCGATGGCGGCTTCAATGCGACGCTGCGCGACTATGGCCGCTTCGGGCAATTGATCCTCGACAATGGCGGCGGCGTGATCCCGGCCGACTGGATCGAGGCGACACGCAGCGGCAAGCACGGGCCGAATTTCAGCCCGAGCCTTCCCGACGGCAGCTACCGCAACCAATTCTGGATCGAGGATTCGCGCTCACGCTCGCTGATGTGCCGCGGCGTGTTCGGCCAATTGATCCACATGAGCTGGGAACACAGGTTGGTCGTTGTGAAGCTTTCGAGCTATCCGGATTTCGTCAATTCCGCCTATTCGGTGGCGACGCAGAAGGCGGTGCATGCCATCGCCGCCGCGCTGACCTGAAACCGCAAAACAAGATCCGGGAGAGCATCATGAGCGGCAAGACCGCGTTCGAGGCCAGATACGGCTTTGCCCGCAAGGATGTGCGGCTCGACAACTGGCGGCTTTCGCCGTTCAACCGATGGTCGTTCCAGAATGTCGGCGAGCTGGTGCCGAGCGCGCATATCGCGGCGGCGCCCGCCGGCGAGAGCCAAGCGAAATCGCTCGGCGCATTGCTTGAGGAAAAGATATCGCTTGCCGGCGGCAGCGAGACCGTCGAGAGCTTCCTGAAGCGTTCCAACACGGACGGGCTGACGATCCTGAAGGCCGGCAAGCCTTTCGGCGACTGGTCGGCGCCGCACATGCCGTTCGGAGCGCGCCACATCATCTTTTCGATCAGCAAGTCGGTGACGGCGATCCTCGCAGGCATACTGGAAGGCGAGGGGTTGTTCGATCCCAACGCGCCGGTAACGCACTACATCCCTGAAGCCAAGGGCTCAGCCTATGGCGACGCGAGCGTGCGCAACGTGCTCGACATGACGGTCAGCCTCGATTTCGAGGAAGCCTATCTCGATCCGGAAAGCGCCTTCGCCCGCTACCGCCGCTCGACACTGTGGAACCCCGGCGGCGGGTCCGAAAGCCTCGCCGCGTTCCTTATGACCATCCAGCGGCTTGCCGAGCCGCATGGCCAGACCTATCGCTACCGTTCGCCCAATTCAGACGTGCTCGGCATCCTGATCGAACGGGCCTCCGGCAGGCGTGTCAGCGACCTGCTCAGCGAGAAACTGTGGCAGCCGCTCGGTGCTGGAAGCGAAATGTCGGTGACCGTCGACATGGAAGGCACGGCGCGCACCGCCGGTGGCATGTCGATGACGCCGCGCGACCTTGTCCGCATCGGCGAGATGATGCGGCAGGGCGGCATCGCCAATGGCCGCCGCATCGTGCCGGAAGCCTGGGTGCGCGACACGGTGGCCGGCGGCAGCCATGAAGCCTGGCAACGCGGCACGATGGCGTTCCTGTTCCCGAAGGGACGCTACCGCAACAAATGGTATCAGACCGGCCACGACAGCGGCGCCTTCTGCGGCATCGGCATTCACGGCCAGTGGCTTTACGTCAATCCGAAGACGGACGTGGTCATCGCCAAGATGTCGTCGCAGCCGGAACCGGTGGACGACAAGCTGGATGGGGACATCGTGGCGTTCTTCGAAGCGTTGAGCGGCATGGTTTGAGCCGGTCAGAGGCTGGTTCCAACAGCTGTTTTCTGTGGACCTTCGGCGCGTGACGAAACCCTTGCGGTTGGCGCAGCGGTTCTCCCGTCCTATGGTCGCCGCTCTTTTCCGCAGGGACCAGCATGGCATCGGACATCAAGCGCATCGCAGCAATCATCGCGGCCGAGATCGGCGCGCGGCCGGAACAGGCAGCGGCGGCAATCGGGCTGCTCGACGAAGGCGCGACAGTCCCCTTCGTCGCGCGTTACCGCAAGGAAGTCACCGGCGGGCTCGACGACACCCAATTGCGCGACCTTTCCGAGCGGCTCGCCTATCTGCGTGAGCTCGATGCGCGGCGCGAGACCATCGTCAGCTCCATCCGCGAGCAGGGCAAGCTTACCGAGGAGCTGGAAGCCAAGATCGGGGCGGCCGCCACAAAGGCGGAGCTCGAGGACATCTATCTGCCCTACAAGCCGAAGCGGCGCACCAAGGCCGAAATCGCCAAGGAGCGTGGGCTTGGGCCGCTCGCAGAGGCGATCCTCGCCGATCGCTCGAAAATTCCGGCCGAGCTTGCGCTCGCCTATGTCACGGACGAGGTGGCCGACACCAAGGCCGCGCTCGAAGGCGCACGCGACATCCTGTCGGAGCAGTTCGCCGAAAATGCGGATCTGGTCGGCAAGCTGCGCGCCTATATGAAGGAACGCGCCTTCCTGCGCGCTCGGGTCGTTGACGGCAAGCAGGAGGCCGGCGCGAAATTCTCCGACTATTTCGACCATGTCGAGCGCTGGGCAGGCGTGCCCAGCCACCGTGCCCTGGCCATGCTGCGCGGCCGCAATGAAGAGGTGCTGTCGCTCGACATCGAGGTCGATGCCGACGATCAATCGCCGGTGAAGCCGGTCGAGCGCATGATCGCCAACGCCTATGCGATCGGCGCGACGCTGCCCGGCGATAAATGGCTGATGGAGGTAGCCGGTTGGACCTGGCGGATAAAACTGTCGCTGCATCTGACGCTCGACCTGATGCGCGACCTGCGCGAGCGGGCCGAGGAAGAAGCGATCCATGTCTTTGCCCGCAACCTGAAGGACCTGCTGCTGGCCGCGCCCGCCGGCTCGCGGCCGACCATGGGGCTCGATCCAGGCATCCGCACCGGCGTCAAGGTGGCGGTGGTCGACGGCACCGGCAAGCTGGTGGCGACCACCACCGTCTATCCGTTCCCGCCAAGGAACGATGTGCGCGGCACGCAGGCCGAGCTCGCCGCCCTCATCCGCCAGCACAAGGTCGAGCTGATCTCGATCGGCAACGGTACCGGCAGCCGCGAGACCGAGAAGCTGGTTGCCGACATGCTTTCGGACCTGCCGGCAGGTGCCGGGCCGAAGCCTCTCAAGGTGATCGTCAGCGAGGCTGGTGCCTCAGTCTATTCGGCCTCGGCGACGGCAGCGGCGGAATTCCCGGGCCTCGATGTCTCGCTGCGCGGCGCGGTGTCGATCGCGAGGCGCCTGCAGGATCCGTTGGCCGAGCTGGTCAAGATCGAGCCGAAATCGATCGGCGTCGGGCAGTACCAGCATGATGTCGACCAATACCGGCTCGGCCGTTCGCTGGAGGCGGTGGTCGAGGATGCGGTGAACGCTGTCGGTGTCGACCTCAACACGGCCTCGGCGCCGCTTTTGGCGCGCGTGTCGGGTCTTGGGCCGTCGCTCGCCGAGGCGATCGTTGCGCATCGCGACGCGGCCGGGCCGTTTGCCACCCGCAAGGACCTGCTCAAGGTGGCGCGGCTCGGGCCGCGCGCGTTCGAGCAAAGCGCCGGTTTTCTGCGCATACCGAACGGGACAGAGCCGCTCGACGCGTCATCGGTGCATCCGGAAGCCTATGGTGTGGCCAAGAAGATCGTCGCCGCTTGCGGCCGCGACGTGCGCGCGCTGATGGGGGACAGCGCCGCGCTGAAGGCGCTCGACCCGCGCGTCTTCGTCGACGAGCGTTTCGGCCTGCCGACTGTGCGCGACATCATCGCCGAGCTGGAAAAACCCGGACGCGACCCGCGCCCCGGCTTCAAGACGGCGACCTTTGCCGAGGGTGTCGACGACATCAAGGATTTGAAGCCGGGCATGCTGCTCGAAGGCACAGTTACCAATGTCGCCGCCTTCGGCGCTTTCGTCGATATTGGCGTGCACCAGGATGGGCTGGTGCATGTCTCGCAGCTGGCCGACCGCTTCATCAAGGACGCGCATGAAGTGGTGAAGGCCGGCGATGTCGTGAAGGTGCGGGTCGTCGATGTCGACATCAAGCGCAAGCGCATCGGCCTGTCGATGCGCAAGGATGGCGGCGAGGGCGGGGCGCCCCGTGGCGGCCAGCGCGATCACGGCGGCAGCAAGCCGGCGCCGCGCTCGCCAGCGCCGCAGCGCCAGCCGGAGCGGCCGTCGCAGGGCGCGCTCGGTGCGGCGCTCGCCGAGGCGATGAAGCGCAAATAGCTACCACGCGAGCACTGCTGGCTCCTTGCCGATCTGGCCCAGCAGCCAGTCGCGAAAGCTGGCGACCGGCGGGTGGCCGCGCTTGTCGTGCGGCACGACGAGGTAATAGGCGCTGTGGCTTTGCATCGGCGTGCCCGGCGCCGGCACCAGCTGGCCGCGCTGCAATTCGCCGGCAATCAGGATTTCCGGCAGCAGCGCCACGCCGAGGCCGGCCATGCAAGCCTGCGCGACCGTGCCGAACTGCTCGAACTGCATGCCGGGCCCGGTCGGGGCCTCAAGCCCCTGATGCTCGAACCATTCGCTCCAGGCGCCGGGGCGGGTCGCCATGTGCAGCAGCGGCAGGCGGCTGATATCGGACGGCGTCACGATGGCGCGGGTGGCGAGGAATTTGGGCGAAGCCACCGGCATCACGGTCTCGCGCATCAAGAGCGTGCAATCGGCGTCCGGCCAGTCGGGCATGCCGTGATGGATCGCGGCATCCAGCCGCTCGCGGGCGAAGTTGAAGCGTCCGATGCGGGTGGCGAAGTTGATGGTGATATCGGGATGGCGGGCGACGAAATCCGGGATCAGCGGCATCAGCCAGCGTGTGCCGAAGGTCGGCAGGATGGCCAGGTTGAGAACGCCACTATGCCGATTGCTCATCAATCCAAGCGCCGCATCACGCAATTGGCCAAGCGCCGAGCGCACCGCTTCGGCATAGATCTCGCCGGGCGGCGACAGCCGGACGTTGCGGCTGTCGCGTTCGAACAGCCGGCGACCGAATTGCTCTTCTAAGAGGCTGATCTGCCTGCTGACAGCCCCTTGCGTCAGGTCGAGCTCACGCGCGGCGGCGGTGAAGGAGCCGAGACGCGCAACCGCTTCGAAGGCGGCGAGGGCGGCGGTGTTGGGTAGAAGGCGGCGCTGGACATTCATGATCCATTACTAACGCTCATCGATCCGTGATGCAATTTCGTTTGATTTTTTGCACGCGGAGTCCGATAAGCCGGCCACCTCAACAATATGTCGGGAGATCGAGGCCATGGCCGCCGAGAAGAACGCCTTCGTGTGGAACGATCCTTTCCTGATCGAGGACCAGCTTTCCGAGGACGAGCGCATGGTGCGCGACGGCGCTGCCGCCTTCGCCGCCGACAAGCTGGCGCCGCGCATCGAGGAAGCCTATGCCGACGAGAAGACCGACCCGTCGATCTTCCGCGAGATGGGCGAAGCGGGCCTGCTCGGCATCACCATTCCGGAAGAATATGGCGGGCTTGGCGCCGGATATGTGACCTACGGGCTGGTGGCGCGGGAAGTTGAACGTATCGATAGCGGCTATCGCTCGATGATGAGCGTGCAGTCCTCGCTGGTCATGTATCCGATCCATGCCTATGGCTCGGAAGCGCAGCGCAAAAAATACCTGCCGAAGCTGGCATCGGGCGAATGGATCGGCTGTTTCGGACTCACCGAGCCGGATGCCGGCTCCGATCCGGGCGGGATGAAGACGCGCGCCGAGAAGACCGCGAACGGCTACAGACTCTCCGGCTCCAAGATGTGGATCTCGAATGCGCCGATCGCGGATGTGTTCGTCGTCTGGGCGAAGCTGAAGGGCGATAGCGGCAAGGATGAGATCCGCGGCTTTGTGCTGGAAAAGGGCATGAAGGGACTGTCAGCCCCGAAGATCGGCGGCAAGTTGTCGTTGCGGGCGTCGATTACCGGCGAGGTGGTGCTGGAAGGCGTGGAAGTCGGTGAAGACGCGTTGCTGCCCAATGCCAAGGGCCTCGGCGGTCCGTTCGGCTGCCTCAACCGGGCTCGCTACGGCATTTCCTGGGGCGCGATGGGCGCGGCCGAGGATTGCTGGCATCGCGCGCGGCAGTATGGCCTGGACAGAAAACAGTTCGGCAAGCCGCTCGCCGGCACGCAGCTGTTCCAGAAGAAGCTCGCGGACATGCAGACCGAGATCGCGCTTGGACTGCAGGGCTCGCTGCGCGTCGGCCGGCTGATGGACGAAGGCAAGATGGCGCCGGAGATGATCTCGATCGTCAAGCGCAACAATTGCGGCAAAGCGCTCGACATCGCCCGCCAGGCCCGCGACATGCATGGCGGCAACGGCATCCAGATCGGCTATCACGTGATGCGCCACGCGCAGAACCTGGAGACGGTCAACACCTATGAGGGCACGCATGACGTGCATGCGCTGATCCTCGGGCGGGCGCAGACGGGGATCCAGGCGTTTTTCTAAGCCGGCAAGGCTGCTTAAATTAGGTGCAGCGCAACATCTCTGCTTGGAGAATGGCCAGCATCTATGTCAGGGTTCGGCGAATTGAAACGCCGAACTCCGGGGCACCATGGCAATTCAGGCAGCCGTTCATCACCTGACCCATTACAAATATGACCGGCCGGTGGTGCTCGGTCCCCAGGTGATCAGGCTGCAGCCGGCGCCGCATTCTCGCACCAAGGTGCTCAGCCATTCGCTGAAGGTCGAGCCGGCAAACCACTTCGTCAACCTGCAGCAGGATCCCTACGGCAACTTCCTCGCCCGCTTCGTCTTCCCGGAGCCGGTGACGGAATTAAAGATCGAGGTCGACCTCGTCGCCGACATGACGGTCTATAACCCGTTCGACTTCTTCGTCGAGGAGAGCGCCGAGACTTTCCCGTTCGACTACCCGGAGGAGATCAGGGAAGACCTCGCCATCTACCGGGCGCCGGAGCCCGCCGGGCCGCTGTTGACGGCATTCCTTCGGACGATCGGCCGCAGCCCGACAAACACCGTCAATTTCCTCGTCGACCTCAATGCAAGGCTGCAGCGCGAGATCGCCTATATCGTGCGCATGGAGACGGGTGTTTATTCGCCCGAGGAGACATTGGCCGCCGGCAAGGGCTCGTGCCGGGATTCGAGCTGGCTGTTGGTGCAGATCCTGCGCAATCTGGGCGTCGCCGCGCGCTTCGTCTCCGGCTATCTGATCCAGTTGAAGCCGGATCTCGTCTCGCTCGACGGACCGCCGGGAACCGCTGTCGACTTCACCGACCTGCATGCCTGGTGCGAGGTCTATATTCCGGGCGCCGGCTGGATCGGCTTCGACCCGACCTCCGGCCTGCTCACCGGCGAAAGCCATGTGCCGCTTGCCGCGACGCCGCATTTCCGCAATGCCGCGCCGATCTCAGGCATGGCGAGCTTCGCCAATGTCGATTTCAACTTCGACATGCGGGTCGACCGCATCGCCGAGCATCCGCGCATCACCAAGCCATTTTCGGACGAAAGTTGGGAGGCGCTCGATCGACTGGGCGAAAAGGTCGACGCGGTGCTGAAAGACGGCGACGTGCGGCTCACCATGGGCGGCGAGCCGACGTTCGTGTCGATCGACGATTTCGAATCCGCGGAATGGAACACGGCGGCCGTCGGTCCGACCAAACGCGACAAGGCGGACCAGCTCATCCGCCGGCTGCGCGAGCGCTTTGCGCCGGGCGGCTTCCTGCATTACGGCCAGGGCAAGTGGTATCCGGGCGAGAGCCTGCCACGCTGGACCTTTTCGCTCTACTGGCGCACCGATGGCGAGCCGATCTGGCGCGATCCGTCGCTGATCGCGCGCGAGACGAGCAGCGCCGCCATCGGACCCGAACAGGCCGAAAGCCTGCTCACGGCGATCGCCGGCGAGCTCGGCATCGACAAGGCGATGGTCGGCGAGGCCTATGAGGATCCGGGCGAGTGGCTGCTCAAGGAAGGCAAGCTGCCGGACAATGTCGATCCGTCCAATTCGAAGCTGGAGGACCCGGAAGAGCGCAGCCGCATGGCGCGCGTGTTCGAGCGCGGCCTGACCAAGCCGTCAGGCTATGTGCTGCCGGTGCAGCGCTGGAACAGCCAGGCCGCTGGACAGCGCTGGCGCTCGGAAAAATGGAAGACCAGGCGCGGGCGCCTGTTTCTGGTGCCGGGCGACTCTCCAGTCGGCTACCGCTTGCCGCTCGGTACGTTGCCCTATGTTCCGCCGGCGCAATTCCCTTACATCGTGCCCGTCGACCCCTCAGTGCCGCGTGGCCCGCTGCCGGCGCGCGCCGAAATCCTGCCGGAAGCTCCGGCCGGCGGCGCGGACGAAACGGCGCGTCAGCAGGCTGAGGCCTCCTTCACTGCCGCCACGGCCCAGCAGGACCGGGTCGAGCAGCGACTGACCGAGATCGGCGGCGCGGTGCGGACCGCACTCACCGTCGAGCCGCGCGACGGCAGGCTCTGCGTGTTCATGCCGCCGGTCGAGGCGCTGGAGGATTATCTCGAACTGGTGGCGGCGGCGGAAAATGCTGCCAAGGCCATCGGGTTGCCGGTGCATATCGAGGGCTATGCTCCGCCGCACGACCCGCGCCTCAACGTCATCCGCGTCGCGCCCGATCCCGGCGTCATCGAGGTGAACATCCATCCGGCCGCCAACTGGCAGGAATGCGTTGCCACCACCACGGCTATCTACGAGGAAGCGCGGCAATCGCGGCTCGGCACCGACAAGTTCATGATCGACGGCCGCCACACCGGCACCGGGGGCGGCAATCATGTCGTGGTCGGCGGCGCGACGCCCAATGACAGCCCGTTCCTGCGCCGGCCAGACCTTCTGAAGAGCCTGGTGCTGCAATGGCAGCGGCATCCGTCCCTGTCCTACCTGTTTTCGGGCCTGTTCATCGGCCCGACCAGCCAGGCGCCGCGCATCGACGAGGCGCGGCACGATTCGCTCTATGAGCTCGAGATCGCGCTGGCGCAGGTGCCGCATCCTGACAAGGGCGAGGCGCCCTTGCCTTGGCTGGTCGACCGGCTGTTCCGCAATCTCTTGACCGACGTGACCGGCAACACGCACCGTTCGGAAATCTGCATCGACAAACTGTTCTCGCCGGATGGCCCGACCGGCCGGCTCGGCCTGGTCGAGTTCCGCGGCTTCGAGATGCCGCCCAATGCGCGCATGAGCCTCGCACAGCAATTGCTGGTGCGCGCGATCATCGCCCGCGCCTGGAGAAACCCGCTCGACGGCCGCTTCGTGCGCTGGGGCACCTCGCTGCACGATCGTTTCATGCTGCCGCACTACGTCTGGGCGGATTTCCTCGACGTGCTGGAGGATATGAAGCTCAACGGCTTCGACTTCCGCCCCGAATGGTTCGCGGCCCAGCTCGAATTCCGTTTCCCGTTCTGCGGCGAGGTCCAACATGCCGGCGTCAAGCTGGAGTTGAGGCAGGCGCTGGAGCCGTGGCATGTGATGGGCGAGCAGGGCGCTATCGGCGGCACGGTCCGCTTCGTCGATTCCTCGGTCGAGCGGCTGCAGGTGCGAACCGAAGGCCTCAATCTGGAGCGTCACGCCATCGTCTGCAACGGCCGCCTCGTGCCGATGAAGGTCGCCGACAATCGCGAGGTCGCGGTGGCCGGCGTTCGCTTCAAGGCCTGGCAGCCGGCGTCGGGCCTGCATCCGGCGCTGCCGGTCAACACGCCGCTGGTCTTCGACATCTATGACCGCTGGTCGGGCCGCTCGGTCGGCGGCTGCGTCTACCATGTCGCGCATCCGGGCGGCCGCAACTACGACACCTTCCCAGTCAACGGCAACGAGGCCGAGGCGCGACGGCTTGCCCGGTTCGAACCGCGCGGCCACACGCCGGGCGGCTATGTGCTGCGTGACGAAGAAGCTGCTGAAGAGTTCCCCATGACCCTTGACCTCAGGCAGCCGGCGAGATTCTGATCGACAATGGCCAAGGGGAATCAGAGACGGGCAGGCGGCAGGCCGCGGGCGCCGAGCCTGCTGGAACGCTACCGACCGATCGAAGGCGTCGTCGACGAGATGGTCGACGCGGCCGGCAGCCCGCGCCCGGCCTGGCGCTCCTTTATCGACGCGCTCGACGATCTCGGGGCGGATCGGCTCGGGCAGCGGTTTGCCCGCGCCGACCAGTATCTGCGCGATGCCGGCGTCTATTACCGTGTCTATGAGCAGGCTGGCGCCAATGAGCGGGAGTGGCCGCTCGCGCATGTCCCGCTGCTGATCGACGAGAAGGAATGGGCCGAGATCAGCGCCGGCCTCGTCCAGCGCGCCGATCTGTTCGAGGCGATCCTGTCCGACATTTACGGGCCGAACCGGTTGGTCGAGAAAGGCATTCTGCCGGCCGGCCTGATTGCAGCCAGCCCGGAATATCTGCGCCCGATAGCCGGCGTCCGGCCGGCCAACGGGCATTTTCTGCATATGGTCGCCTTCGAGCTCGGCCGTGGCCCGGACGGCCGCTGGTGGGTGCTGGGCGATCGCACCCAGGCGCCGTCGGGCGCAGGCTTCGCGCTGGAGAACCGCGTCGCCACAACGCGTGCGCTGTCGGATATCTATGGCGAGATGCATGTGCATCGGCTTGCCAGCTTTTTCCGCCGCTTCCGCGACGCGCTGAACGCTATGGCAAGGGAGTCGGGCGGCCGCGTCGCCATCCTGACGCCGGGACCGCTCAACGAAACCTATTACGAGCACGCCTATATCGCCCGCTATCTGGGCATCATGCTGCTCGAGGGCGAGGACCTGACCGTTTCCGGCGGCAGGCTGATGGTGCGAACCGTTTCCGGCCTGATGCCGATCGGCGTCCTGTGGCGGAGGCTCGATGCCGCTTTCGCCGATCCGCTGGAGCTCAGGCCGGACTCGCAGATCGGCACACCGGGATTGGTCGAGGCAATCCGGCGCGGCTCCGTTTCGGCCGTCAATGCGCTGGGTTCGGGCCTGATGGAGACGCGGGCATTGCTGTCGTTCCTGCCCAAGATCGCGCGAGAACTGCAAGGTGACGATCTCAAGCTGCCGAGCATCGCCACCTGGTGGTGCGGGCAAGAGGCGGAGCGCGCGCATGTGCTGGCCAATATCGACCGCATGGTGGTCGGCCCGGCGCTCTCGACCCGGCTTGCCTTCGAGGACGATGGCGCGACCCGGCTCGGATCGTCCCTTTCGGCCGGCGAGCGGGCCGAGCTCATCGCGCGCATCGAGGCGGACGGCGCCGGCTTCGTCGGCCAGGAAGCCGTGACGCTGTCGACCACGCCGGTGTTCGTCGACGGCTTGCTGGAGCCGCGGCCTGCCAGCCTGCGCGTCTATCTGGCGCGCACGCCGGAAGGCTGGACGGTGATGCCCGGCGGCTTCGCCCGTGTCGGATTTTCGCTCGACCCGACGGCGATTGCCATGCAGCGCGGCGGCCAGGCGGCGGATGTCTGGGTGGTCAGCGACAGGCCGGTCGAGCGCGAGACATTGTTGCCGCAGGAGCATGACGGCTTCACCCGCACCATGCCGGGCAGCCTGCCCAGCCGCGCGGCCGAGAACCTGACCTGGCTCGGACGCTATATCGAGCGCTCCGAAGACACGGTGCGCGTGCTGCGCGCCTATCACGTGCGGCTTGCCGAGACATCCGATCCGGATATGCCGCTGCTTGCCGATATCAGGGACTATCTGGAACCGTTCGGCATCGACGTCGAAACGGCGATACCACCGGGGTTGATCGGCACTTTGGACAGCGCGGTCTACAGCGCCGGCCAGATTCGCGACCGCTTCTCTCCCGATGGCTGGCTGGCGCTGAAGGATCTGTCCAAGACCATCCACAAATTCGCGGAGACGGTCGCGCCCGGAGACGACGCGACGCGGGCGATGACGGTGATGCTGCGCAAGCTTGCCGGCTTTTCCGGCCTGCTGCACGAGAACATGTACCGCTTCACCGGCTGGCGCTTCCTGGAGATCGGCCGCAGGCTGGAACGCGGCATCCAGATCGCGCGCACGCTCAGCCAGCTGACAAGGAATGAGGCGCCGGAAGGGGCGCTGGACATGATGCTGGAGATCGGCGACAGCGTCATGACCCATCGCCGGCAATATCCGGTGCAGGCCGGGCGGCACACGGTTATCGACCTGCTCGCGCTCGACCCGCTCAATCCTCGCTCGATCTTGTTCCAGCTGGAGCGGCTGAAGGCCGAGATCGGCATGCTGCCTTCGATCGGCGGCGAGGGGCACATGTCACCCGCCGCCAAGGAGATCCTGCGGCTCAACACGGCAATAGCCGTCATGGAGCCATCGGACATGAGCGCCAAGGCGCTCGACGACCTCGCCGGCCAGATCGGCGATCTCTACAACAGCCTCTCCAAGGCCTATTTCGGTTAGAGCATTTCCAGCGAAAAGGATCGCCTTCAATGCTCTATCTCTCTGTTTTTGCGCAATTCCGGACGCAAGGCTACGGCGAAGCCGCCGAGCCCAACGGCTGCGCTTTTTTGCTGGAATTGCCCTAATGCTCTACGACATCAAACTCCATTTGCATTACGACTACGCCGCTGCCGCCGGTGGCGGACGGCACCAGGTGCGCGTCATGCCGCAGACGATCGCCGGAGTGCAGCGCGTGATCGCCGCCTCGCTGTCGTTCCAGCCGTCGCCGGCCGAGCGTGCCGATTTTTCCGATTTCTTCGGGAACAACGTCACCTCGATCGCTTTTCGCGACGCGCATGAGACGCTCGACATCCGCATGAGCGCGCGCGTGTCTGTCTCGCGGCCCGAGCCAGGTCTCGATGTCTCGCCCGATATAAGCGGGCTGAGGTCGGAGCTCGATCTGGTACGCTCGCTATTGCCGTCCGCGCCGCATCATTTCCTCGCCGCCAGCGACCATGCCGGCATCGATGCGGCGATCACGGCCTATGCGCGGGAAAGCCTGGCCGGCTCGGCGGTGGCAACGGCGGCCGATCTCTGCAACCGCATCCATCGCGATTTCACCTATGACGGCAAGGCAACCACGGTGCAGACGCGGGCAAGCGACGCCTTCGCGCTGAAACGCGGCGTCTGCCAGGATTTCTCGCATATCATGATCGCCGGCCTGCGCGGGCTTGGCATTCCCGCCGGTTATGTCAGCGGCTTTTTGCGCACGATCCCGCCCAAGGGCAAGCCTCGGCTCGAGGGCGCCGATGCCATGCATGCCTGGGTCAAGGCCTGGTGCGGACGCGATGCCGGCTGGCAGGAGTTCGACCCGACCAACGGCATGCGGGCGAGCAACGACCATATCACGGTTGGCTACGGCCGCGACTATTCCGACGTTGCGCCGATCGTCGGCGTGTTGAAGACCACCGGCGGCCAGGTCGGCGAGCAAGCGGTCGACGTCATTCCGGTCGTCGTCGAAAAGGTGTAACGACAACCCGATTGCCCGTGGGCGCTTCTCAAATGCGCCTGCCGTCGGTATCCTGGGCACGGGATTGATGGGGGCGCGCGCCTGCGTGGGTATGGCGCGCGGAGACAGATTTGGAAGCGGTAAGCGTCATCATACCAGCACATGATGCGGCTCGGACGATTGCCCGGACGCTCGCTTCACTGGTTTCGGAAAAAGAAGTTATCGGCGAGGTGCTGCTGGTTGACGATTCGTCGTCCGACGCCACCGCGGCCGTCGCCTCGGATTTGTCGTTACGGTGCGGGTTGCCGCTGCGCGTCGTCAAATCGAGCTGCCGTGACGCCGGCGGCTCCAGGAATCTGGCTCTGGAGCAGGCCCGCTTTCCATGGATCTATCTGATCGATGCCGACGATATTCATCTCGAAGGCGGCCTGCGCGCACTGCTGGCCAAGGCCGTAGGGGATCGAGGAGCAGACATGGTGGTCGGCGCCTACCGCCGACAGGTCAGCGGCGAGGAGCGGTCGACCAAGCTGCCGGGCGGCTACATGGCAAGCGGACCGGCCAATGCCTGCGCCTATCTCGAAGGGCGGATACGGTCGATCGCAGTCGGCAGCGCTCTGGTGTCGCGGCGGGTTGTCGGCGACACGAGGTTCCCCACCGGGCTCGCCTATGACGAGGACACGCTGTTTTGGGCGCGCCTGATGGCCAAAGCCTCGCTTGCGGTCCTGACACGACCGATCTTCATCTATTTCGTCTCGGCGGAGCGTTCCGACGACCGTTTCACGATCAGGCCCGCCGCTTGCTTTCTCGAATGGCGTCTGGCGCTGCGCCGGCTCCGGTCCTGCGGCATCGCGGAGCGGTCGCTCAAGACCAGGGAAGGCCTCGTCGCCTTGAAGATCGCGCGCGTTCATTATGCGCGTGGTGATTTCGATATGGCGGGAAGATTCCTCAGCGTGGCCGAAGCTGCGCCACGGACGGGCGCGGCTGTCTGGCGGTGCATGCGCTATCGGCTGAAGATCGCGTTGCGGCGCCGGTTCTCGGCGCCGGCCGCCCAATTGCAACGCGCCTGATGGCCGCAAGGCCGGATCTCGCGGTCGTGGTGATTGGTTTGCGGGCACCCGCCTCACTGGCGGCTGCGGTAAGGTCGGTGCTCGACCAGAATGTTCCGCTCGAGATCGTGGTGGTGAATTCCGGCGGCGGCAACGCCATGTCGCTGCTTGCCGATTGCGGCATCGGCGTAACTGTCATCGATGTCGAGGAGCGGTTGTTTGCCGGGGCCGCGCGAAATCGCGGCATCGCTGCAACGCAGGCTCCGTTCATCGCCTTTCTCGCGGATGATTGCCTGGCCTGTCCGCAATGGGCCGAAATCCGGCTGCAGCGTCACCGGGAGGGCGCCGCGGCTGTGGCGAGCGCCGTCCTCAACAGCCATCCGCGCAATCTAGTCGCCTGCGCGGCGCATCTCGTCACCTATATGCGACGCCTGCCCGGTCTCCCGGCCGGGAAGGCGCAGTGCTACGGCGTTTCGTTCGACCGGAAGCTGTTCGAGCGATATGGAGCGTTCGAAGAGGGGCTGAAGTCCGGAGAAGACACCGAATTCATGGCCAGACTGCCGGAGGCTCTGCGGCCGGTCTGGGAACCGAGGGTCCTGACCGTTCACCGCAACGAGATGAGCTTGTCCGGCTTGCTTGCCGACCAGTATCGCCGCGGGCGCCGCTATGGCGCCTATCTCCGGTCCCTCGACACCGGAAAACCGATGCGTCCGTTCCGAAAGGTGTTCCGCGACTGGCGCAATGTAGGCAAGCTGATCAAGGAGGGGTTGTCCGGCAAGGACAGGACCTTCGCAAGGCTGTCGCTGCCGATCGTGTGGCTGGCATTGTTCGCCAAATCGCTGGGGGCGTCCGCCGGCGCCCGGCATGGCGACACGACGGAGGACCGGCGATGATCACCATCGAGATGAAGCCGCCGCGTCGGCGGCGCGGCCGATGGTTTTGGTCACAGCGCAAAATCGTCGCCGTTTTCAGCTACCGCTACGATCAGCATCTCGTGCCCGACCTTATCGCCAATCTCGAGCCTGTCGTCGACGGCTGGATCGCCTATGATGACCGCGCCTCGGAGGGGCTTTTCAGCAGCGAGCCGCAGAGGCGGCGTGCGCTTATCGCCGCGGCCCATGAGGCCGGCGCCGATTGGGTTCTGGCCATGGATCCTGATGAAAGGCTGGAACAAGCCGTTGCCGGCCGGATCGGCCGCCTGACCAGCGGGTCCAGGCGCATCGCCTGGGGGTTCCGCTGTCGGGAACTGTATACGCCGGCCAGCTACAGGATCGACGGTCGCTGGGGCCAGAAGATGCAGCACAGGCTTTTTGCCGCCTATCCCTCTGACCGTTATCGATCGAAAGATCTGCACGGCGCCTGGTTTCCCGACGATATCGGCTTCAGGCTCGAGGATAGCGGTCTCAATCTTTATCATTTGAAGATGATCGAGCCAAAGCGGCGCGCAGCGCGTCGCGACCTCTACAATTGCCTCGACCCGGATCGCCGGCTGCAGCAGATCGGCTACGACTATCTGGCGGACGAGTCGGGAATGGTTCTCGAGGCCGTGCCGGCCGGGCGAGAGTACGTTCCCGCTCATGCCGACGACGGCGGGCTCTGGATGGCGGATCTCTCCGCCATGCGGCGGGACTGAAAGCTGTTTCGGAACCAGCCGCCGGTTACGCGGCTTATCTACGGGAACTTCCGTGGAGCCATCATGCTGCAACAATCGCGATCCTGCGTCGACCGGCCGGCAGGCGAGGACCGAAGCCGGAAAGACGGTGCGCAGGATTCGGCCGAGCGCGCGTCGCTCAGCTATGTCAGCGACACCGATCCCGGCGTCCGACGATTGAGAAAAGGCAAGGGATTTTCCTATGTCGGTCCGAACGGGCGCAAGGTCAGCGCGGAGACACTTGCCCGCATCAAGGCGATCGTCATTCCGCCGGCCTGGACGGATGTATGGATATCACCCGATCCGGACGGCCACATCCAGGCAACAGGCCGGGATCAGCGGGGCCGCAAGCAGTACCGTTATCACCCGCAATGGACCGAGGAACGCGACGGCGTCAAATATTCCAGCCTCGTTGCTTTCGCGCAAAGCCTGCCCACTCTCAGGCGGCAGATCGATGCCGATCTGCGCCGCCACGGGCTGCCGATGGAGCGCGTCGTCGCCTCTGTGGTTTGGTTGCTCGACAACACCATGATCCGCATCGGCAACGCGGCCTATGCGCGCGACAACAAGAGTTTCGGACTGACCACGCTGCGTGACCGCCATGTCGAGATCACGGGCTCCAGCCTGCGCTTCGCCTTCAAGGGCAAGTCGGGCAAGGAATGGAAGCTGAAGCTGGCCGATCGACGGATAGCCAAGGTCGTGCGCGGCGCCCAGGACCTGCCGGGTCAGAAGCTGTTTCAGTATCTCGATGAAGACGGCGACCGGCGGCCGGTGCGCTCGGAGGACGTTAACCGCTATATTCGCGAGGCCTCCGGCGCCGAATTCAGCTCAAGACATTTCCGCACCTGGGGCGGCACCATCCACGCCGCTTCGCTGTTTGCACAGACCGAACTGCCGGAAAGCCAAGCGCTGCGGAAACGGGTGACGAACAGCATCGTCGACAAGGTCGCCGAGCGCTTGGGCAACACCCGTGCCGTCTGTCGCAAATGCTACATCCACCCGCTGGTGTTCGAGGCGTGGAGCAACGGGCGCCTGCTCGACGAAATGGCCGAAGCCAATAAGCACAAGCGCGTCATACCCGGCCTCGACGAGGAAGAAACGCTGGTGCTCAGATGGCTGCAGGCGCGCGGCGCCTGACAGGCGGTTGCGGAGATCGTCAAGTCAGTGATCCCTCGATAAATTTTTTTATCGACCTGGTGTCGGGAAGGGTCCTAGTGTCGCGTCCTTTGATACGGAAAGGACCTGCCATGCTTTACGCCATCCTCTGCTACGCCTCCGAAGACGTCGTCTGCTCCTGGAGCAAGGAACAGGACGACGAGGTCATGGCAAAGCTCCTCAACGTGCAGGACAAATACGCCAAGGTGGGCCGGCTGGGGCCGGTGGCGCGCCTGTTGCCGACGACGGCGGCCACGACGCTGCGAAAGGTCAAGGGGGAATCGATCGTGCTCGACGGCCCATTCGCCGAGACCAAGGAACAATTCCTCGGCTTCTACACGCTCGAATGCAACGATCTCGACGAAGCCGTCGAATTCGCGCGCGAGCTTTCCGAAGTCAATCCGAGCGGCGGTTCCTACGAGATCCGGCCGGTTTCGGTCTTCAATCCGACAAAGGTCGCGGTATGACGGAACTCGCCTGGATAAACGCCGCGATCAGCAATGCCCGCCCGCAGGCGATGGGCGCGCTGCTGCGCTACTTCCGCGACCTCGACGCCGCGGAAGAGGCTTTCCAGGACGCGTGCCTGAGGGCGCTCAACAACTGGCCGAAGAACGGGCCGCCACGCGATCCCGCGGCTTGGCTGATCTTCGTTGGACGCAATAGCGGCATCGACGCCGTGCGCAAGCGCGCCAAGCAGGCGCCGATGCCGGAAGAGGACCAGATTTCCGATCTCGAGGATGCCGAAGGCGATATGGCCGAGCGGCTGGACGGTGCGCATTATCGCGACGATATCCTGCGGCTTCTGTTCATCTGCTGCCATCCGGATTTGCCGGCGACGCAGCAGATCGCGGTGGCGCTGCGCATCGTGTCCGGCCTCACCGTCAAGCAGATCGCGCGCGCCTTTCTCGTCGGCGAGAGCGCCATGGAACAGCGCATCACCCGCGCCAAGGCGCGCATTGCCGATGCCGGCGTGCCGTTCGAGACGCCGGGCGCGGTTGAGCGCTCGGAGCGGCTCGCCGCAGTCTCCGCAATGGTCTATCTGATCTTCAACGAGGGCTATTCGAGCAATGGCGGCGAGGCGCCGGCTCGCGCGCCGCTGTGCGAGGAGGCGATCCGGCTCGCCCGGCTGCTGCTCAGGCTGTTCCAGCAGGAACCTGAAATCATGGGGCTGACGGCGCTGCTGCTTCTCCAGCATGCGCGGGCACCGGCGCGTTTCGACGAAGACGGCGAGATCGTGCTGCTCGAGGACCAGGACCGCTCGCTCTGGAGCCGCAAGATGATCGACGAGGGCTTGGCGCTGGTCGACAAGGCGCTGCGCCACCGCAAGCCCGGCCCTTATCAGGTGCAGGCGGCGATCGCGGCGCTGCATGCGCGGGCGGCGACGGCCGAGGATACCGACTGGACCGAGATCGACCTGCTCTATGGTCTGCTGGAGCAGATGCAGCCGTCGCCGGTGGTAACGCTCAACCGCGCCGTCGCGGTCAGCAAGGTGCGCGGCCCGGAAGCCGCACTTGCCATGATCGAGCCGCTGGAAGAGCGGCTGTCGGGCTATTTCCACTTCTTCGGGCTGAGGGGCGGGCTGCTGATGCAGCTTGGGCGCAACGACGAGGCGCGCATCGCCTTCGACCGCGCCATCGCCCTGGCCAACACCGCGGCCGAGGCGGCGCATATCCGCATGCATATCGACCGGCTGATCAAGGAAAGCACTGAGAAGTCTTCCTTCCAAAAAGCGCGCTGATCCGGCTTCGCCGTCTGGCCCAATTTCGCAATCCGGCCTTGGACCATGCCGGGGTGGCGGTTTTCCCCCGAAACGCGTAATGCCACGCCTTGAAAGCGCCCGGCTGTGCCCTACGGCACGGACGTGGCGCATAGCTTCCACGCCCGCCCTATGAGCGGCGGGATATGAAAGGGACAAAAATGACGTTAGCGAAGGAAACCGCTTCACTTCTTGAGAAACTGGGCGTCGCCGGGGATGCGCTTTCGGGGGGCGACCTGATCGTGCGCAGCCCGGTGACGGGCGAACAGATCGCGGCGCTGAAGTCGATCTCGGCCGCCGACGCCGGCAAGGCCATCGATGCCGCGCACAAGGCCTTCCAGGCCTGGCGGCTGGTGCCGGGGCCAAAGCGCGGCGAGCTGGTGCGCCTGCTCGGCGAGGAGCTGCGCGCGCATAAGGACGAGCTTGGCCGGCTGGTGTCGATCGAGGTCGGCAAGATCCCGTCCGAGGGGCTGGGCGAAGTCCAGGAGATGATCGACATCTGCGATTTCGCCGTCGGCCTTTCCCGGCAACTCTATGGCCTCACCATCGCCACCGAGCGCCCCGGACACCGCATGATGGAGACCTGGCATCCGCTCGGCGTCGTCGGGGTGATCTCGGCCTTCAATTTCCCGGTTGCCGTTTGGTCTTGGAACTCGGCGCTGGCCTTCGTCTGCGGCGACGCGGTGGTGTGGAAACCGTCGGAAAAGACGCCGCTGACGGCGCTTGCCTGCGAGGCGATCTTCAAGCGCGCCGCCAAGCGTTTCGGCACTGATGCGCCGGCAGGGCTGCTGCAGGTGTTGATCGGCGACCGTGCCGCCGGCGAGGTGCTGGTGGATCATCCGAAGGTGCCGCTGGTCTCGGCCACCGGCTCGACCCGCATGGGCCGCGAGGTCGGCCCCAGGCTCGCCAGGCGTTTTGCGCGCGCCGTGCTTGAGCTCGGCGGCAACAATGCCGGCATCGTCACGCCCACCGCCGATCTCGACATGGCGCTGCGGGCGATTGCCTTCGGCGCTATGGGCACGGCCGGCCAGCGTTGTACCACGCTGAGGCGCCTGTTCGTGCATGACAGCGTCTATGATGCGCTCTTGCCGCGGCTGAAGAAGGCTTATGAAACCGTCTCGGTCGGCAATCCGCTGGAGGGCAAGGCGCTGGTCGGTCCGCTGATCGACAAGACGGCCTTCGACAACATGCAGAAGGCGCTGAAGGAAGCGCAAGAGCATGGCGGCAAGGTGACCGGCGGCACGCGCGTCGAGAACGGCCATCCGGACGCCTATTACGTGCATCCGGCACTGGTCGAGATGCCTGCCCAGGTCTCGCCGGTGACGGAAGAGACCTTCGCGCCGATCCTCTATGTGATGAAATACTCCGATTTCGACGAGGCGCTGGAGCAGCACAATGCGGTGGGCGCCGGCCTGTCGTCATCGATCTTCACGCGCGACCTGCAGGAATCGGAGCGTTTCCTTGGCGTCGACGGTTCGGATTGCGGCATCGCCAACGTCAATATCGGCACTTCGGGCGCGGAGATCGGCGGCGCCTTCGGCGGCGAGAAGGAGACGGGCGGCGGCCGCGAGAGCGGCTCGGACGCCTGGAAGGCCTATATGCGCCGCGCCACCAACACGGTGAACTATTCCAAGGCGCTGCCGTTGGCGCAGGGCGTGTCGTTCGACATCGATTGAGGACGAAGCGACGGGTCAGCCCTCACCCGCGAGCTGACCCGGCTCGACTATCGATCGGGCCATGCGGGCGGAAGGCGGTCGATTGCTCAGAAAGCCTTGCCGGTAGCCGGATCGAAGAGGCGGAGCGCGTCCGCATCGAAGACGAACGCGCATGGCTGACCCTTGGCGACGCGGGCGCGCGGCGGCAAGGTCGCCGTCAAGTTCTGCGCGCCGATCCGGGCTGTGGTGACCTGTTCGGGACCGGTCAGTTCGACGACGTCGATCTCGACCGGCAGCGACAGATCGGCGCCGCTGCCCGGCCCCAGCCGGAGCGCTTCCGGCCTCACTCCGGCAATGACCTGAGCACCGTCGCGGCCTGCTTTGGCGTAGCGCGCCGGCAGCGCCAGCCGCGCATCCGTGCCGGCAATGGCGAGCTTGCCGTCTTCGACAAAAGCTTCCAGCATGTTCATCGCAGGCGCGCCGACGAAGCCTGCCACATAGAGTGTCGCCGGATGGTTGTAGATTTCCTCCGGCGTGCCGAGCTGTTCGATGCGGCCGTCGCGCATGACGGCGATGCGGGTCGCCAGCGTCATCGCCTCGATCTGGTCGTGGGTGACGTAGACGACCGTGGTGCGCAGCATCTCATGCAGGCGCTTCAACTCGGTGCGCATCTCGAGCCGCAGCTTGGCGTCGAGATTGGAGAGCGGCTCGTCGAACAGGAAGACCTGCGGCTTGCGCACCAACGCCCGGCCGATGGCGACGCGCTGGCGCTGGCCGCCGGAGAGCTGCCCGGGCTTGCGGTCGAGCAGGTTCTCGATTTGCAAAAGCTTCGCCGCCTCGCGCACCGCCTTGTCGCGCTCGGCGACGGGAACCTTGCGCATCTCCAGCCCGAAGCCGATGTTGCGGCTCACCGTCAGGTTCGGATAGAGCGCGTAGGACTGGAAGACCATGGCGATGTCGCGGTTCTTCGGATGCACGCCAAGCACGGACCGGCCGCCGATCAACACGTCGCCGCTGGTCGCCTCGGCAAGACCAGCGATGATGTTGAGCAAGGTCGACTTGCCACAGCCGGAGGAACCCAGCAGCACCAGGAACTCGCCGTTCTCGAGCGCGATGTCGATGCCTTTCAGCGTTTCGACGCTGCCGTAATTCTTGCGGATATCGCGGATTTCAAGCGCGCTCATGGATGGCTTCCTCGAAGAAAATCGGCCCGCCATAATCGCGGGGCAGGGTGGAAATGGCCCGCGATGCGACCTGAACAGCCGCTGCAAGGCAACGTGCCAGAGCGTGCTCCCGAGCAAGCGCCGCCAGAAAGGCGCCGTTGAAGACATCGCCGGCGCCGATAGTGTCGACGACGTTGACGCGTGGCGCAGTCGCATCGATGATCTGGCCGTCCGGGCCGATAGCGATCGCGCCCTCGGGTCCGCGCTTGACGACCACGGTCGCGGCTTTTTTCATGCCGTCGCGGATCTTGCGTGCCGCGTCCGTGGGATTCTTCAACCCCGCCAGCGTCGTCGTCTCGACCTCGTTGAAGAGCGCAAGCTCGCAACGCGACAGCCAGGCGCGCGCCGCGGCACAATTCTGCGCCGTCCAGCCATCCATCGGCCAGCCGGTGTCGAGCGCGACGGCGATGCGGTGTGCCTCCGCCCAATCGAAAAAAGCCTCGTACTGGCGCGTGAGGTCGTCGGTCAGGAAGGAGCCGCAAAGCAGCGCGTAGCCGCCCGAAAGCCGCTTGCCGTCCAGAACCGAAAGCACGTCGTCGAGATTGAAGCGCGGCAGGTGACCGCGGGTGGTGAAGAAGGTGCGTTCGCCGTCCGGATGGGTCATGCCGACCGACAGCGTCGTGCCCTCCGTGTGGACCGGCCATCTCGCGGCGCGGCCCCCGAATGCCTCGCGCAGCCAGCGCCCGAACTGGTCGTCGCCAAGATTGGCGGCAATCTCGAAATCGATACCCAGCGCCTGCCAGGCAAGCGCCGTGTTACCGGCCTGGCCGCCGACACGCAGGTCGTCGTGGTCGACGACGGTCTCCGTGCCCGCCTTCGGCCATGGCGCGACCGGCCCGACGATCAGGTCGACGTTGACGTTGCCGATCACCGCGAGCGGCCGCATCACTCGCTCCTGGTGATCTTGGTGGTGCGCACCGGCGTTCCGGCATTCTCGACGCGGGAATCGGCGAAGGCGATCATCAGGCTTTGCGCCACCGGCAGCATGGCAAAGATCGCCGCCAGTCCGGACGCGGGCTTGAACCTCAATGTGACGGCGCCTGCGACCGGCGGTTTGCCCGAAGCGTCGAAGACGATCAGCGAGGCCCCGGTCTCGACCACTGAAGTGGCCATGGCGGTGACGAGGTCGGCGGTCGGGTCGTTGCCGCGGAAGAGCACGACGCCAATGCTTGGGCCCAGCATCTCCATCGGCCCGTGGCGCAACTGACCGCCTTCGAGCGAGAAACAAGGCAGGCGCGACAGTTCGGTGAAGCCGAGCGCAAGGGCTTCAGCCACGCCTTGAAGCTTGCGGCCAGAAGTGACGATGGTCGTGACCATCCTGAGCGCCGCGAGCGCGGCATCGATCTCGACCGTCTGGGGCGCCTTGAGCCCGGCGAGCGCGCCGGCGGGATCGTCGCCTAGCGCAGTCAGGATGGCGAGATGCAGGGCGAAGGTCACGGTCAGGCTGCGGGTCGCGGCAAAGGCGAGCTCGCTACCGCCGGCGCCGACGAGGCAAGGCACCGTACGGCCAAGAAACGAGCCGGCCTCGAGCGTCAGACCGAAGGTCTCCGTGCGGTCGCCGGTCTCGGCAAACCAGCGCAAGACCTCGGCGCTTTCGCCGGATTGAGAGGTGACGATCACCGTCTTGCCGGCCAGCGGAAGCGGCTGGCCGAGCTGCTCCGACAGCGGCAGCGCGATGGCGTCGATGCCGTGCGCGCGATAGAGCGGCTCGACTGCGCGGGCGACGGCATGCGAGGCGCCCATGCCGAGCAGGAGGAGCCTGCCGTTCTTGTTGATCGAGGCAGCGATCTCGGCGGCTACTTCTCGATTGCTGGCGAACGAGGCAAGCGCATCCTCATGCTGGCGCGCCATCTCGCGGTCGATGGCGAGGAGGCCTGTCGGCCGTTGTTTGTCTGCGGTCATGATTATCCTTTCACACCGCCGCTGGTGAGGCCCGAGATCAGCGCGCGTTGCATGACGAGGCCGATCAGCACCGGCGGCAAGGCCGCAAGCACGCCGGCGGTGGCGATCAGTCCGTAGTCGGAGACGCGGCCGCCGGCCAGATCGGCGATGGCGACCGTCAGCGTTTTTGCCCGCTGGTCCGAGGTGAAGAGCAGGGCGTAGAAGAACTCGTCCCAGGCAAGCAGCACGGCAAACAGCGCCGATGTCGCCACCACGGGCGCCGCCAGCGGCAAGGTGATGATGCGCCAGGTCTGGAACAGTCCCGCCCCGTCGATCATCGCCGCGGCCTCGATCTCGTGCGGGATGGAATCGAACCCCGATTTCATCAGCCAGGTGGTGAAGGGCGCGAGGATCGTCAGATAGATCAGCGCCAGGCCGAAGACGTTGTTGAGCAGGCCGAGATGGGACAGGCCCATGTAAAGCGGCACGGAGAGCGCCACCGGCGGCAGCATGTAGGTGGCGATCACCATCGAAAGCGACCAGCCGACCGAAGGCGTGCGCGAGACGGCCCAGCCGGCCGGCACGGCAAGGACAATCGCTGCCAGCGTCGCCATGCCGGCGACCTCTAGGCTGTTGCGCAGCGATGCGGTAAAGGCGGCGCCGGCACTGTTCTCGGCCCTCGATAGAAGCTGCGTGTAACGGGAGAAGTCGGCGGCCTGCGGCCACCAGCGCAGCGGCTTGGCGGCGAGGTCGGCGGCCGGCGATATGCTCATGACGAAGAGCCAGGCGAGCGGCGCCAGGACCACCACGGCGAGCAGGATGGCGCAGGCATAGACGAAAGCGGTGAAGACAGGGCTCTTGCGTTCCATCAGGCCGCGCTCCCCGCGGTCTTCTTGACCAGCGTCGCATACGCGACGGCGAGCACGGTGACGAGCAGGGTGACGATCAGCGCCAGCGAGGCGCCGGAGCCTGCGCGCTGGAAGGAGAAGGCTTCCTGGTAGACCAGGATCGACAGCGAGCGCGTGCTGTTGGCCGGGCCGCCGCGCGTCATGACCCAGATGATGTCGAAGACCTTGAAGGCCTCGATGGTGCGCAGCACCAGCGCCACCATCAGCGGGCCTGCAAGATAGGGCAGGATGACGAATCGGAAGCGGTTGAACGGGCCGGCGCCGTCGACAAGCGCCGCAGCGGTGATGTCGCGCGGCACCGCCTGCAGGGCGGCGAGCGCAATCAGCGCGACCAGCGGGAAATTCTTCCAGCAGTCGGCGACGATCAGCGCCGCCAGAGCCGTTCCCGGCTCGCCTAGCCAGGAGCGGTAATCGTCTATGATACGGAGCTGCGTCAGCGCCGCGTTCAGCGCGCCATATTCGGGATTGTAGATCAGCCGCCAGAGCGTTGCGTTGACGACGGTGGGCAGCGCCCAAGGCAGGATCATCAGCCCGCGCAAGACGGCGCGGCCGCGGAATTCCTGATTGAGCAGAAGGGCCGCAAGCACGCCGATCACCATCTCGGCGGCGACCGAGATAACCGCGAACCAGGTGGTGGTCGAGAGCGTGCGGGTGAAGTTCGAGCTGGTCAGCATCTTGGTATAGTTGTCGAAGCCGACGTAGTTGCCCGCCGTGCCGACCAGCTGGGCGTCGGTGAAGGAAAGCCTGACGGTATCGACCAACGGCCAGCCGATGACGGCCACCATGATCATCAGAAGCGGCAGCATCAACAGCCACGCGCGCGTCGTCATCCAGGTGCCCGACATCAGAGCGCCTCTCTCCTGTCATCCGGTCAGAGCGGTTCACCGTTTCACGGAAACGGCGAACCGCTCAATCTCTTTGTTTTGACGCAATTCCGGACGGAAAACCGCTTCACACTTTTCCTGGAAATTGCTCTAGAAATAGCACGGGCGGCGCTCGTGGATGAGGCCGCCCGCGTGGAGGAACGCCAGATCAGAGGCCGCTGTTTTCGGCAGCGGTCTTGAGCGCCTCTTCCGGCGTCGCCTGGCCGAGCAGCGATTCCTGGATCGCCTGCTGCAGCGCCGTCGACAGCTGCTGGTATTTCGGCGTGGTCGGGCGCGGATACATCGCGGCAAGACCGAGCTTGGCGGCGGCGATCAGTTCTTCCTGGCCCTTGGTGACGGCCGGATCGTCATAGGACGAGGCCCAGATCGGCAGCGAGAGCTTGGCATACTGGTTCTGCGTCGCCTGCGAGGTCATGAACTCGATATATTTCCAGGCTTCGTCCGGGTGCTTCGACACCGCCGTGACGCCAAGCCCCATCGAGCCGTTGACGGCCGAGACCTCGCTGGTGCCGGCAACGCCCGGCGCCGGCACGACGCCGACCTTGCCCGCGACCTTGGAGTCCTTCGGATCGTTGGCCATGTTGTACATGTAGGTCCAGTTCAGCGCGAAAGCGGCGTCGCCGTTCTCGAATACCTTGCGCACATCCTCTTCCAGGAATTCCTTGGAGTTCGGATTGGTCAGGCCCGACTTGTAGCTGTCGACCATGTATTTCAGCGCCGAGAGGCCGCCGCCGTTCTGGAAGTCGGGCTTGCCGTCCTTGAGGAAGTCGCCGCCATAGGCACTGACCAGCGTGGTGTAGTCGCAGATGGCGGCTTCGGCCTGCGACCAGCTCCAGGCGATCGGCGTCTTCAGCAAGCCCTTGTCCTGAATGATCTTGGCCTGCTGGCCGAGTTCTTCCCAGGTCTTCGGCGGCGCCTTGATACCTGCCTTTTCCAGGATCTCCTTGTTGTAGAACAGGTATTTGGTGTCGAGAATCCACGGCATGCCATAGTACTTGCCGTCATACTGGACGGTGGTCCAGGCTCCGGGCAGAACGCCCTTCTTCATGTCATCGGTGATCTTCGACGAGACATCGACCAGCACCTTGTTGGTCGCATATTCGGCCGGCCAGATGACGTCGAACAGCACCACGTCATAGCCGCCGCCCGATCCTTGGGCGAGCACGGTCTTGTCGTGCAGGCCTTCATAGGGAACGAATTCGAGATTGACCTTGATGTCCGGATTGGCCTTGGTGAAGGCCTCCGTCATCGAGCGCACGTCGGCCTCGCTATAGGCGGCCTGCGCCATGAAGAGCGCGTTCAAGGTGGTTTCAGCAAAGGCGTGGGGGACGAGCAGCCCGCCAACGAACACCGCGCCCAGAAGTGTCTTACCGATCGATTTCAGCATTTGTCTTTCTCCCATTTTCGACGGCTGCGAGTGGGCGGCCAAGGCTGTGCCGCTTTCTCGAATTCGCATCGCGTCTGACCGGATCCATCCCAACGGCGTGCGGCGGAGCTCGAAAGCTTTTGCCGTCTTTTTTAAAACCGCTGAGGTCTCACCCATTAAGTCAATTCGCTTGACTTAACTAGTCGATCAATCCTTTAATGGAGTCAAGAGGGGAAACGACGGTGGACGACATCAGCCCAATCCGCGCCAAAAGCGGCACCAACCAAGAGGGAACGAGCGCCCATAACCGGCGCGTCATGATAGAGGCGCTGCGGCTCAACGGCGCGCTTTCGCGCGCCGACCTGGCACGGGCGACGCAGCTTACCAAGCAGGCGGTCTCCAATATCGTCGAGGATCTCGAGCGCGATGGCCTGGTCGTGGCGCTGGATGCGGTGCGCAAGGGCAGGGGGCAACCTTTCACGCCCTACCGGCTGGTTCCCGAAGGGGCCTTCGCCATCGGGCTGCAGATCGACCGGCATCTGACGCGCGTGGTGGTGGTCGACCTCGTCGGCAAGGTGATCGCGCGCGCCGAGGCGGGACTGCCGTTCGACGAGCCTTCGGCGGGCGTCAGGATCATCCTCGGCCTGGTCGACCGCGTCAGGCGCGAGCTGGCTTCCTTGTTTGTCCAGTCCGAGCGGCGGCTGGTCGGACTGGGCGTCGCCATGCCGGGACCGTTCGGGCTGAAGAACCCCGACAACAAATGGATGATGCCCGCCTGGCAGCAATATCCGCTGGTGGAGGCGCTTTCGGCCGGCACCGGGCTCGATGTCGGCCTGCAGAACGATGCGGCCGCCTGCGCGACGGCGGAGCGGATCGTCGGCGCGGCGCATGGCGTCGACCACGCCGTCTGCCTTTATGTCGGTTACGGCATAGCCGCCGGGCTGATCCTCAATGGCGAACTCTACAGCGGCGGCAACGGCAATGCGGGCGAGGTCGGCATGGCGCTGCTTTCGCCGGCCGGCCCCGGTTCCACGCCGCTCGAACACCGTGCATCGCTGGCCTCGCTCTATCAGCATCTCGGCCTCGACCCTACCGAGAGGGGGCTTTACGAGACGCTTGGCGCACTGGCGCTTGCGCAAGATCCGCGGGTCATGGGCTGGGTCGAAAGAGCCGCGTCCGACCTGCGCTGGAGCGTGCATCTGATCGAAACGATCTTCGATCCGCAAACCGTCATCCTCACCTCCAGCGCGCCGGAGGCGCTCGCCCGGCTCCTGCTTCGGGCCATGCATCCGCTGCTGCCGTCGATCGCGGATCGCCCGGTCCGGCGCCTGCCACGGCTGCAACTGGGCACCACCGATCCCTGGGCGATCGCGGTCGGCGCCGCGGCAGAGCCGATCAGCCGGGCCTTCGATCCGCGCTTTTCCGCGATCCTGAAGGCCGGATAGAAGCGGTCGGCCCGTCGCCTGCGTCATGCTTGCGGCGAAAGCCGCGTCGATGATGGCGAGCTTGACCGCCTGCGCGGCGCCCGCCAGCGCGGGTACCGGTCTTGGGCGGCGCCGGGCGGAGTCTTGACGGTCAGCGATTCTTCAGAGCCGAGATACAGGCTTCGAAGGCCTCGTCGACGACGGCGAGCTTGGCTGCCTGGACGGCCATGTATTCGTCGAAGAAAGCCCTCGAAACCCACATCACGGAATGGCCGCGCTGGCCGATCCAGCCGATGCTGCCGAGCGCCTCGGCATCATACAGTTTGCGCGCCAGATGGGTGCGTGAGAGCTTCAGCCAGTGGGCGAATTCCCTGACCGAGATGACGCCGGTCGGTATCCTGTCGAGATGGACATCCTCAGGATCGATACCGGACATCAGCCAGTCCATGACGATGCCGCCGTTGTTTAGCCAGATGAACAATGAAAAGGTCTGCCCAGGCTCCCGCACTGCGCCGCTGGCCAGCAATCCATCGGCGATCAGAGGCTGCAGGATGGGCAGCATCTCGGGTCGCTCGAGGAAGTTTTCCAGCCGGTTCGCGCCATCTATGCGGTCGAGCGTTCGCAGATGCGCGTAAATCCAGCCGGTGAAGGTCTCTATCGTGCCCGCCGTGACCCGCAACGGATGGGCGCGGCCATCACCGCTGGCCGAAATATATTCGGCGATGTTGTAGTGCAGCATCTCCTTGACGAAAGCCTCGGCGGTGTTGCGGCTGGCCACGGAATTGCGGCGCACGACCTCGATGAAACGCGCCATCGTCATGTCGGTGCGGCGGTCGTTGGGATCGCGCCGGAAATGCAGAGCCAAGCCGACATGAGCGAGCAGCCAGCGCTGCTGGGTGGCAAACACGGCAGCCAGCCGCGGGCTCGTTTGATAAATATGGATGAGCGCCTTGGACTGTTCCTGGACACCGTGAAGCGCTGCCGGATGACGGGCGATCTCTGCGGCACTCAGCGGCATTTCCTACGGCACTCCATGCGATTCCAAGCAACGACAAATGAAGATTCCCAGTCTTCGCCGGTCGTGTCCAGTTGCCCATTGGAACAACGAACGACCGGGCGGTGAATGCGTTGCTAACTCTTTGCGTCGGTTCGGGAAAGTCGTCGGCCCGCAGCTCCTGCGTTTAATTGACGAGTTCCGCCAGGCGAGCATAGGTTCCGCGCCATCGGGGCTGCGGGAGCGCTTCCCGGGATGGGCTCCGTCCCTGGTGCCGATTCGCAGACAATCCTGCAGGATCCCCGCTTCGAGGATGCCGCATTCTGTCGGGCCAGCGCGACGGTCTCCAATACATGCGCCCTGGCGTCGGCCGCGCCGGTCGGCGCCGATCTATAACGTATGGGTGACGAGGAATCCGCGCAGCCCTTTGCAGCCTGCGGAGGGCGACCTATCCTGGTCGGTGATGGCCAACCCTGAGTGAAACGATGCCGAGAACAATCAGGACGCTGACCGCCAGCGAGGTGGAAACGCTTGTTGGCTGGGCAGCGGAGGAGGGCTGGAATCCGGGCACCGGCGATGCCGCGGCGTTTCGGGCGGCGGATCCACAAGGGTTCATCGGCGCCTTTGTCGGCGGCGAGATGGTGGCCGGCATTTCGGCCGTCGCATACGGCTCGGGCTTTGGCTTCATCGGCCTCTACATCTGCCGGCCCGACCGGCGTGGCGAAGGTCACGGCAAGGCGGTCTGGGACGCCGGCATGGCGCGTCTGGGCAACCGCATCATCGGTCTCGACGGGGTGGCCGAGCAGCAGGCGAACTACCGGCGTATGGGCTTCGTGCCTGCCTATGAGACCGTCCGCCACAGCGGCCGCCCCGCCGGCTTGCCCGAGGGCGGCAAGACAAGACCCGTGACGGCCGGCGACACGGCTGAGATCTTCGCCTACGATCGCAAGTGCTTTCCAGCACCGCGCGAAACCTTCCTTGGCGAGTGGCTGTGGCCGCCGCGGATTGCGCTGCTCTCAGCCGGATCGGACGGCATTACCGGCTACGGCGTGGCGCGCCGCTGCAGGCAGGGTTTCAAGGTCGGGCCGCTGTTCGCAGATCGGACGGACCTGGCCCTGGCAATGCTGGCGGACCTGTCGGACGCAACTGCCGGCGAGGAATTGCATATCGACGTGCCGGCCGGCCAGGTTCAATACACCGCCATGCTGCAGGCCGCCGGCATGGTTCCGGGCTTCACGACGACACGCATGTACAAGGGCGGCAAGCCCGGCAACGACCAGTCGACGGTTTTCGGCGTCACGACGCTCGAGCTGGGATGATCGCGTGCTGAGATCATTGTTTTGCCTGGCTGGTCCATGCGACATGGCTTCATGACGTGGTTGCCTTTGCCGAGCTGCGTTTCGGAGATTATCGAATGGCTGGAAGGACTGTTCTGATCGCCGGCGGCGCCGGCGGAATGGGTCTGGCGACCGGACTGCGTTTCGCCGCCGACGGCGAGCGGATCGTGCTCGCGGATCTTCCCGGCTCCAAGCTCGACGGCGCCGTGGCCAAGATTGCCGCGGCCGGGGCGGACGCGATGGGCTTGCCGCTCGATATCCGCTCCGTCGCTGCCTGCCGCGACGTGGTGGGCAAGGCCAGGGAGTGGGGCGGTGCGATCGACATTCTCGTCAACGCCGCCGGGGTCTGGCTCGAGGGACCGGCACGCGAGGTCGAGGAAGATCAGTGGGACCTGGTGCTGGACGTCAATCTCAAGGGAGCCTTCTTCCTGATCTCGGCAGCCATACCGCATCTGTCGACGGCGCAGGGCGTGATCGTCAACATTGCGTCCGACGCCGGCATCGTCGGCAACAACGGGGCTTCCGTCTATTGCGCCTCGAAGGGCGGGCTGGTGCTCTTGACCAAGGCTCTCGCGCTGGAGCTCGCCCCGCAAGGCATCAGGGTCAACGCCGTCTGTCCTGGCGACACGGCAACGCCGATGATCGAATACCAGGCCAAAACCTATGGCGCGGACGACCCCGACGGCTACAAGCGCCGGCTCCTGGGGCACTATCCGCAAGGGGACAAAGCAAGGTTCATCCAGGTGGAGGAGATTGCTTCCTTCATCCACTATCTGTGCCAGCGGGGCGCGGCGCCGATCACCGGGGCCGCGCTTTCGATCGATTTCGGCGTCAGCGCCGGCTATTGAGCCGGTTCGGGTCGTCGCGGCTGTGATTGGCCGCGCCGGCATGTCGGCGCCTGCATTCTGGAGGGCAAATGGTCGTGTTCCGCAAATCCCGCAAGGCACTGGTGACCGGCGCGGGCGCCGCCGACGGCATCGGCGTGGCGATCGCGCGTGCGTTGGCCGAGGCCGGTGTTTCGGTCACCATCACCGCTTCATCCGCACGCATCGAGCAACGAGCCGCGGAACTGCGGGGCGAGGGACTCGATGTCCGCGCTTTCGCGGCCGACCTGACGCTCTCGGGCGACGTCGATCGTTTACGCTCCGAGGCTGGCGAGATCGACGTCCTCGTCAACAATGCCGGGATGGGCACCATCGCCCAGCCGGCGCTGCAGCGGCGATTTCTTGACCTCAGCGAAAGCGACTGGGACCGCGGCATCGATGTCAGCCTGAAGACCGCCTTTTTGAGCACGCGCGGCTTTCTGGCCGGCATGGTGCAGCGCGGCCATGGACGCGTCGTCAACATGGCATCGGTGACGGGGCCTTACGTATCCAATGAAGGCGAGGCCGCCTACTCCGCGGCCAAGGCCGGCATGATCGGGCTGACGCATGCGCTTGCCCTGGAGGTCGGCCGCAGCGGCGTCACGGTCAATGCCGTGGCGCCGGGATGGATCGCGACGGGCGCCTCGACGCCTGAGGAAATGACCGCTGCCCGCAACACACCGCTTGGCCGTGCCGGCAGCCCCGAGGAAGTCGCGGCGGCCGTGCTGTTCCTGGCGTCCGATGGAGCCAGTTATGTCAACGGCGCAGTTCTCGTCGTGGACGGCGGCAACATCCTGCAGGAACGCAAGGGGTGAGCGCGGGCGCGAAAGTCAAAATACAGGACGCCTCGATACTCAGCTCATAACAGGATGAAATGGGGACCCAGAAACACGAGGAACTGGCCGGTAACCAGAGGGACCCGCAAAATAGGGCCGCTCTCCACGCTGTCCTGAACGGGTTGTCCGCGCAACCGATCGGCTTGAGGCCAGCAATATGACCACTATCATGAGCGGCACCGCGACGACGCCGTTTATGACGGCGCTCCAGAACAGCGCCTTCATCGGGCTGATGGGCAGATATTGGATGGCCAGCGCCGCCAGGATGCTTACCGCAATGACGCCATAGAAGCCACGCGCATCGCCCGCCTTGCGCTCAAGCCCCTCCTGCCAGCCCATGGCCTCCGCCAGTGCGTAAGCCGCCGAGCCCGCCAGGACGGGCACGCCGATCAATCCTACTCCCAGTATGCCGGCGGCAAAAAGCACGAACGCGAAATCGCCCGCCAGCGGCTCTGAAACCAAGACGGCGCTGTCTTGCCACACAACCGGGCTTTGGAATTCGGGTCGCACACGACCGGCATCTGCGATGGATCAAAGCTCGCCCGTTGTTGACACCGACCAGTGATGAACCGGTGGCGGCCTTCAAGCGTTCAGCTTCAGCCGGGTGGGTCTGGCACCAGCGAAGGAGTCGGAAAATGACCGAGCGTCCCAGCACCAATCGCTTGTCCGCACAGGAACTGCACGACATCGATGCCTACTGGCGTGCCGCCAATTATCTGACCATCGGGCAGATTTATCTACTCGACAATCCGCTGCTTCGCGAGCCGCTTCGGCTGGAGCACGTCAAGCCGCGGCTGCTCGGCCATTGGGGCACGTCGCCGGGCCTCAGTTTCATCTATGCGCATTTGAACCGGGTGATCCGGGAACGCGACGCCAATGTCATCTATGTCTGCGGTCCGGGTCATGGCGGACCCGCGATGGTTGCCAATAGCTACCTCGAAGGCACCTACAGCGAGATCAATCCGGACGTCGCGCCGGGCGAGGCTGGAATGAAGAAGCTCTTCCGGCAATTCTCCTTTCCGGGCGGCATCCCAAGCCATGCCGCTCCCGACGTGCCCGGCTCGATCCATGAAGGCGGCGAGCTTGGCTACGCGCTCTCGCATGCCTATGGCGCGGCTTTCGACAACCCGGACCTTGTCGTCGCCTGCGTGGTTGGCGACGGCGAGGCGGAAACCGGACCACTCGCCACCTCCTGGCATTCCAACAAGTTCCTCAACCCGGCGCTTGACGGCGCGGTGCTGCCGATCCTCCATCTCAACGGCTACAAGATCGCCAATCCCACCATTCTCGCCCGCATTCCCGAAGAAGAGCTGCGTGCCTTGTTCGTCGGCTATGGTTACGAGCCGTTGTTCGTCGAGGGCGACGATCCGGCATGGATGCATGAGCGAATGGCGCTCGTGCTCGACGATGCGCTCGACCGCATCAAGGCGATTCAGGACACGGCTCGCAACGGCGCGAAGACCGCGCGGCCGCGGCCGAACTGGCCGATGATCGTGCTGCGAAGCCCGAAGGGCTGGACCGGTCCCAAGGAGGTCGACGGGCTGAAGACCGAAGGATTCTGGCGCGCCCACCAAGTCCCGCTTTCCGGCCTCGCCGATAACCCCGCGCATCTGAGGATGCTCGAGGAATGGATGAGAAGCTACCGGCCCGAAGAGCTTTTCGATGCCGCCGGCGCGCCGGTGGCTGCGGTCCGTGCTACTGCGCCAAAAGGTGAAAGGCGCATGAGCGCCAACCCGCATGCCAATGGCGGCCTGCTGCGCCGGTCTCTGGAACTGCCCGCCTTGCAAGAGCACGCCGTCCCGGTCGAGCGGCCCGGCGGCGTCAAGGCGGAGTCGACCCGTGTGATGGGCCGTTTCCTGCGTGACGTCATGGCATTGAATCAAGGCACCAGGAACTTCCGCATCGTCGGGCCCGATGAAACGGCATCGAACCGGCTGCAGGATGTCTTCGAGGTGACGGAGCGTGTCTGGATGGAAGAGATCCTGCCCGAGGACGTGCATCTCGGTCGAGAAGGCAGGGTTCTGGAAATTCTATCCGAGCATACCTGCCAGGGCTGGCTGGAGGGTTACCTGCTCACTGGGCGCCACGGCTTCTTCTCCTGTTATGAGGCTTTCATGCATATCGTCGATTCCATGTTCAACCAGCATGCGAAATGGCTCGATGCCTGCCGCAAGCTTGCCTGGCGGCGGCCGATCGCCTCGCTGAACTATCTGTTGTCCAGCCATGTCTGGCAGCAGGAGCACAACGGCTTCAGCCACCAGGATCCGGGCTTCATCGACGTGGCGTTGAACAAGAAGGCGGATGTCGTGCGCGTCTATCTGCCGGCGGATGCCAACAGCCTGCTCTGCGTGACCGATCATGTGCTGCGGACATGGAACCGCATCAACATCATCGTCGCCGGCAAAGCCAATTCCTGGCAGTGGCTGTCCATCGACGAGGCGAAAGTCCATTGCAACGCCGGCATCGGCATATGGGGTTGGGCGTCGACCGACGGCGGGGCCGAGCCGGATGTGGTGATGGCCTGCGCCGGAGACGTGCCGACGCTCGAGACGCTGGCCGCCGTTCAAATCCTGAGGCGCCACATTCCCGGCCTCAAGGTGCGTGTGGTCAACATCGTCGACCTGATGACCCTGCAGCCAAGGGAACACCATCCGCACGGGCTGTCGGATCGCGAATTCGATGCTTTGTTCACCAGGGACAAGCCCGTCATCTTCGCCTATCACGGCTATCCCTGGACCATCCATCGCCTGACCTACCGGCGGACCAATCACGACAACATCCACGTGCGTGGCTATAATGAGGAGGGGACGACGACGACGCCCTTCGACATGACCGTGCTTAATGGGCTCGACCGCTATCATCTGGTGCTCGGCGTGCTCGACCGCATTCCCGAGCCGGCCGGTGCGCATATCCAGCTGAGGCAGGCCATGGAAGGCAAGCTGATCGAGCACCGGGCCTATATCCGCGAGCACGGGCAGGACATGCCGGAGATCCTCGGCTGGAAATGGGAGCAGTAGCCGATGCCGAAGCGCCAGGCCGACAGGATCCGACCCGCAAAAGTGGCTGGAACGGTCGGACATGACTGATGTCATTCTTGTCCTCAATGGCGGCTCATCCAGCCTGAAGTTCGCCGCTTTTCAAGGACGCCGCGAGCTTCATCTGCTGATGCGTGGCAGCGTTTCCTCAATCGGCGAGCGGCCCAGACTCCATGTCGCGCCGACTGCAACGACGCCGCCGTTCGACAGGAGCCTCGGCGAACGAGCGATCTCCGTCGGCGAGGCATTCGAAGCCGTTGCGTCCTATCTGACGGACCGCGGCCTGTTGCGCCGCGTGAGCAGGGTCGGGCATCGCATCGTCCATGGCGGTCGGGAGTTTGCCCGCGCAACGCTGCTTGACCAGGCCACGCTCGATGCCTTGCGCAAGCTCGAGCCGCTCGCTCCAATTCATCAGGCGATCAACCTGGAGCTCGTCGATCTGGCCCACCGTCTTCTGCCCGGCGCCATGCAGGTCGGCTGCTTCGATACCGCCTTTCACGCAACGCAGCCTCAGATCGCAAGACTTTATGGCCTGCCGCACGAGATGTCGGAGCAGGACATCGTGTCCTATGGGTTCCACGGGCTCTCCTACAGCCATATCGCCAACGAGCTCCGCAGGCGTTACGGCGCCGGCGCGGGTGGCCGCGCCGTCGTAGCCCATCTTGGCAGCGGCGCAAGCCTTTGCGCGATGAAGGCAGGGGTAAGCCAGGCCACCACCATGGGTTTCTCGACGCTCGACGGCCTGGTCATGAGCACGCGTTGCGGCGCGATCGATCCGGGCGTCCTCCTGCACCTTCTGCAAGACAGAAAGCTGTCCTCCGACGAGCTGACCGACTTGCTTTACGAGAAGTCCGGGCTTCTCGGCATATCTGGCATCTCAGGAAACATGCAGACGCTGCTGGCGTCGAAGGATCCGGCGGCAATGCGGGCTGTCGATCTGTTCGTCTATCGGGTCGGGCGCGAAATCGGCTCGCTGGCTGCTGCGCTGGGCGGGCTAGACACGCTGGTGTTTACCGCCGGCATAGGCGAGCATGCGCCGGCGATCCGGCGGCGGATATGCGAGGCTGCTGCATGGTTGGGCGTCGCCATGGATGACGGTAGCAGCGGCGAAGACCTTGTGAGTGCCGCGAATTCCCGTGTCGATGTGCTTGTCATTCCGGCCGACGAAGAACGCGCGGTGGCGACAGAACTGCTCGGCGTCGAAACGGCTTGAGCGCAACAGTCTCCCGCTTATTGGCGGAACGCCCCTCGCATGCCTGAGCTGTCGATTGAGGTGGATGGCCGATCCCTCGGGCAGCCATTTGCGCCCGCTGCCGATCTCCACGACCTTGGTAGCGAGCTCTACACGGCTGGAAATGATCTTAATTCGCCAACGTGGCGCCGAGCTTCCGCTGGACCAGGACAAGCGTCGGATCGTCGGGAACCATCGCGACAGTGAAGCCCATCTCGCGCTCAAGCTCGATCGCAGACGGTTCTCGCGGCTTTCGATCGACTCGAGCGTCTCGATGCCATGGTCGTCGGCATAGTGCGCGATATAGCCGAGAAATTCCCAGCCGACGCCGCGATGCTTACGGTCCTCGCGAATGCAGATGGCGACCTCGCCACACCTGTCGGCCGGATCGGCTGCGAGGGTCGCCACCGCGATCAGCATTCCTCTAAGCATTTCGGCCGTACAGGGGGAGCAATGGTAGCGGGAGACCGCTACATCGCCAGACCCACTATTGAGGGGGCGTATTTTTCCTATCGCCGACACGCCGCGTGATTGTCGGCAGCAGCGTCAAGTTCGCCTGGGTTCCTGATAGTTTTCGAACGTTTGGGTCATTTCCAGTCCGAACTACGCGCGCTTGCTTTAGGTAATTTTGACAACCCATCGCGGCTTGGAATTGTCGGCATCGGCCAAGAAGGTCCACGTGCGAATTCCTGACGTGGACTTAAACGGTCATATGAGGTCTGTCCGATTGGCTGGTGGGATGTTATCCGCACAATAGAATTCTGCACATGGTTTCCGTACGTGAAACTATCCTCGGATCGCTGTCCGGGCAGCACTTACGGCGATGTACGGAAATCGGTCGTTTTCTGGACACGCGACCGTCGCATCCTGCTTTGCAGGGCGCCCTAGCCTCCGAGCTCCCAGGCACGAACGTCGCAGGGGCGGAGACGGTTTGGCCTAGCGAGGGAGGTCCAGAAGTCTCTCCGGGTCGGCCCAAAATACCTGTTTCTAGGCCTTTTTTATCGTGAAACCGGCCGTCCGGCGAGAAAATGGTGCGCTGTGCCGGGCTTATGTAGCCTCCTTCGGCCTCTCAGCTTGGCGTGTCTGCCATGTCGAGACGAGGAATGTGGCCATGGTTCCCGAAAGATTCACCGCCAGCTCGGCATGACGGGGCAGGGGGCGTGACCGCTTTGGTCCCGGACTATGAGCGTCACCCAACTTGCTGCGCAGCGAGCCCAGCAGCTCCACGATCTGCTGACAGCTGCCGAGCAGCTGCCGGAATGTCTGCTCGGTATAGTCGTCGGGCGCAAGCTTCAGCATCTTCGCAAGTTTGCGGTAGAGAACCGGCAGATCGTCCTTATCCTGGTAGGTTTCGCCGGCCTCATCGATAATCCATTTGCAGACATCCTCGAGGAGCGTCCGGGCCAGGGTAAGCGCCCCTTGCGGGTCGTCCTGGCGGCGATCGACGGCGGCTGTCCAGCGAGCATGTACATCGTCGGGATTGAATGCGACCAGGGCGGCAGAGATGCCGTCGTCGCCCGGGCTGCCGAGCCGGGCCGTCTGTACTGCATACACGGGAGTCCCCGACACCTTTCCGGTTACTGCAAGCCGATAACCGTCATGCTGCAAGACCCCATTTAGTGCGGCCGCGAGCTCTGCCTGGACGTCCGGCGTCTGTGAGACTGGACCCACGACCTCCGTAAGGAAATTGAACAGACGAGCCTTCGAACAGGTCAGGAGCCCCAGAGCCGTAAGCAGTTCGGCTGTATCCCAGTCGTTGTTGCGGACCGTGTGCTGGAAGATGTCGTCTTCCAGGGGACCCTCAGAGGGGTCGTATATCGAGTCCATTTCGGCGATCGGCCAGACCCGTCGAATGAATTCAATCTCGGGAAGTTGGGTGGTCAACGGCCTTGCCTGGAATAGGGTCAACAGCCTGCGGCGGGTTATTTCCGTGATAGGGGGTTCATCGCGCTCATCAATCTTGGCAACGAGTTCGGTGAGCGCAAAATTTTCATCTTCTTCCAAGATCGCTCGAGCGACCTCAAGCACTCGACCGACCCCTAGCGTATCAAGTCGCCGCTCGGCGTACTTATATTTGCTCTTCATCGCTTCGTCACCTTCGCCGGGCGCCAGGCCCAGGCGTTGGCAATAGCGGGGCACCTGATAGGCTGAAACATTGGAAATCAGCATACAGACACGATGCCGAAGTTCTTTAACAGTGGCTGGCGGAATGGCTGCCGGCATGGCGCGATTAGAATCCGATCCGTTTCATCATCGGACTTTCACGCAATAGCCTCTAACCCGTCGAGCAAAGCCAAATAGCTATCCGGCAGCCGATGGTGCCTGGCGCCGTCGCGAAGATGCTGCAGGTAGGCCGCACTCGGCAAGAATTTTCCGGATTGCGGTTCGGCAAAGTATGTCTGCATTTCAGTTGCCACGCCGTTCATCGTAACCGTCACCGGGAGACGTGTGTAGCTGTTGAGATGCCGATCGCGGCCGGACTGATAACCTTCGTTCCGGTCGAGTAGAGGCAGGTCGGCGGCCGTCAAACGATATACCACACCCCAGACTTCCCCTCCAGCAAAGGGCTCCACCGATGACACTCCGCATTTGCGTTTCACTGACATTCTGGGAAAGCACAGTGCATAGTCCGGCAGATGACCTGAACCAACGATTTCGGCGTCCGGGCAGCGCTCCTTCATTTGCTGAATGTCCATGTTTGAGCCATAGGCGAAATAGAGGAATGTTTCGTGCGCTGGCCACACCCTTCGCCCCAGCCGCTTGAAATCGGACACGGCCAGTGCGCCACGTTCGTTGCGGGAGATGGAGCCTGGCTCCGCCAAACGCGCGACCACTGCGGGGAAGGGGGCCTCCCAGATCTCGACAGGGTCCAAGGTGCCGTTATGCAGCAACACCAGCATCACGGTATCGCAGGGGCCTGACGATTTCATCTGGCCTATGCGCTGGCTGCGGTTCCCGGCCGGGTCATAGGCGCGGCCTTTGATCTGGATTCGCTCCGGCCCGGCTGGCGTATGCCGGATCGCGTCATATCCGGTTGTGCGGGGAAGGGCCAGTTCAAGTCCCATGACGGTCGATGCGACGTATTCAGCTATCTCACCGGTCACGCCAAGCGGCTTGCCCGTCGCCTGATAATATTCGGCAGCCAGCGGCTTCACGGCTGCAAGAATGCCCTTGATCCGCTCTGCCAGTGTGGCGCTCGCACCGATCGCGGACATCATATCCGGTCCACGTCCAGGCCCGCGTCGATGAGCCTGCCAGCGATCTTTCGCATCTTGGCAAACTCAGTTCCAAACGCAGGTGTCAGTCCGACCGCATCACAGAACTCCCTGCCTGTTACACCTTCGAGGATATTGGCGTACTTGATCACTTGGACATGAAGCTCGGCGATATAGCCGTTCCGCGGCGAGGTTTCGATCGCAACCTTGATCTTCCTCAGGGCTTCGGCAGGCGTCATGATCAGGTCCCATACGTAGGCTCCGAGGCTAGCAGCTTAAAGCGCAATAGCAATAAGCTAAAAGCTTAATGCTATAACGCCGTGATGTTTAAACTTATTGAGGCCCTAAGAACGAGGGCTGCCCGCAGCCACCGGCGCGTCAATCCCCCCCAAACCCACGAGACGTAGGGCGTTGCGCGTCGTTGTAGTCAAGGAGGCATTGCCATGGGTCGTTGTGACCTGGACAAGATCAAAGTGCCGCGCGGCATAAAACAAACTGACGACGGGATCGATCCCGGGATCGAAGTCGATCAGCAGTGGGGTCGCCATCGTCCTTCTCCGCAAAGTGTCCCGCTCGATCGGCCATTTGGGCCAGAACTGAAATAGGTGTGGCAACACGGGGGGCAGGGCGCTGCAGAGAGGTATCGCCTTCTGATTTTCTACATATGTTTTTGGCCCTGCCGCGATCGCGCGGCAGGGCCGCGAGTTGCAGCTATAATCAATGCTGCTTAGGCGGAGGCGGCGGGGCTGCGGTCGAAGGGACGCCGGGGTAGCCGCCGGACACCGGATTCAGGCCCGGTTTGCCGCCAAGCGTGTCAACTTGCACGGTGTTGCAGCTGTTGCTGTCCTGGCAGGGCGAAATGTAGGGCCCATGTGTCGGCGGATTGTCGGTGTAGTTCTGCGCCATGACGGGAATGACGGGGAACCCCACGATGAGGCCGACGGCGAGCATGAAAGTGCGCATTTGTGTTCTCCCGAGCGTTAAAAGAGGATCGGATTGCTACTGGCTCGCGCTAACTGCGAGCCAGTAGCGTGCCCTTACAGGTGGCTAAAGAAGTGATGGACAGCGTTGCCAACCTGTTTGGCGACGGATTTGTCGCTCCGGCCGATTGGATATTTGAGGACGTTGGGGTCGACCGGGATCGTGACGCCGGCGGAGCCCTTGTCGTCGTGGCAAATCTTGACACCCCCATTGTCAGTCATCGTGTCAACGGGGCAGGTCACCTTCGGCGGCGGCGACTGTTCTTCGGCGGAACCCGCGTGGCTGACCATGACCAGGCCGGCCAAAGCGGGGGCGAATACGAGAGGAAGTTTGAACATGGCGAAACCCTAAGGCTCCCTAGATCACGGCCTTGACCGGGCCGGGCGGTGTGCTCTTATGAGCTGCCCGGATCATCGCCGCTGCCAACGGCTCTGCCCATTCCCGTGGCTGTCAGGGACATGACAGAGTGTGTCAGATGGCCGGAAGGAAACGAACGACCATGCTTGCAGAAATGGCTTCAGAAGAAGAGAGGGAAGAAGCCAGGCAGCAGGTAAAGGCTCTAATCGACGAATTTTCAAAAGAGCATCGAGGTGAAATTGAATCAATCCTAAGAGATGCTGGTATCCCATATAGGACTTGGCGACGCGCCGGCCAAGGCTTTCCTATTTCTGATGTCGAGTTCAATAAAATTGTAAGGTTCCTTTCAAGGCATTCGCTAGTCTATTCGAAACCGGATACGGGGAAATACTCAAAGAGAGAGTTAGATGACCACTACGGTTTCTACAATATGTATCGACCAAATTCTGTCGACGCTAAACGGATAGAGGTCTTCAGAGCTGAGTTTGAGTGGGATGATTCACTTAAGGTGGCCAAAGTAGTCATGCAAAACTATGGCCGCTCTAAAGTCCAGTTTATCGTGTACAAGCCCACGGGAAACTTCCTTTTCCTACGGGGCGCGGTCGCAGGATGGAGCAGCCTCTATGTCCTGGATAAGCTGGGGCGGTGCCGGATCGGGGGCAACGACACAAAAATCATGACGGGCGTTTGTGTGGCGATGGATTACACCGATAGCCATGAACGATCGCTCTACCCTGTTCTGTTCCCAGTCGTTTTGGAGAAAATACAAGACGTAGGCTTCTCCGACTACAAAGAAGAGGTCGCGCCGAGCGTAGAATACGAGAGGCTGCGAGAGTTGCTAGAAATCGCCGTTCGTGGTAACCAATCTGCCGTTGAGGTTTGGTCGAGGTTTGTGATGCCAGGCAATGCAAATGGTGGCCCATAGAATCCCTGACCGGGGCAATCAGGCTGGTCTCTGAGCTGCACGAACCCAAAGGCGCGGTGGGCGAGTGCGGCACTGTGCACTCAGGCTTAAGTTCCATAATCTTGATTTGGTAGCGACGACGCAATTTCCAGCGTGTTGTCGGCATCAAAGCTGCCCAGTCGTAAGAGCTGTGATTCTTCCACCGTCCGCATGCGCGTGACCCGCGCTCGACGTGCCATTCCAAGTCCGAGTTAATACGGACTATTCCGGCTCCTTGGCGCTAATCGATAATGAAAAAGAGCCATCACTTGACCGCTCCAAGAGGAGCCACTTGTTTGCCATATTCCGCGAGGAGAAGGAATGAGCGAGCGGGCCAAGGTGAAGAATCGACGTGTAATTCGCCTGTTGCGCTTGCCTATTAGGGGCGTATGTGACGTTGAAGCTCAAAACGCCCATATCATTATTGAGGACAGTGGTTTTCATTCGAACCGATGCAGTCTCAAGCTCTTTACCTGTCCGAGTTTTTCCTTTTACCCAGTCTACATCGCCAAAGAATTCTCTGCGGAAATAGGTCTGTGTGTCAATGGGAAATCCAGCGGCAACGAGAGTAATTCCGCCTCGCTGGTTACCGCTGCGTTTGCGTTGCGCGTCAGATATCGTCAGCTTTTTGTACCACCTTTTCGCAGTTAAACGGCTAGCCGTCTGGCGAGAATGCCCGTACAGGCGCAAATTAGCGTACTTGTATGCTACGTCATTCGACAGGAAATCCTTGATGGCCTTAAGTTTGTCGTCGGTGATGTAGTTAGGTGCGTATCGTTTACACAAATCCTCTACACTTTTAATTAAAGACACCGCATTGGCCGCCCGCAACCGAAGAGCAAGCTGACGCCGGATAGCTGCTGGCGCAGACTGTGCTAAAAGGACAGAATCCACGGCAAACCTTGCTCGGCTTAAGAGTAGGGTATCGCCGAGCCATGATTTTCTCTCGACTTCAGACAGAGATGTCTCACATCGCTCGGCTTCTTCAGCAAACCAGGTATACACGCCAGAAAGCTGCGCAAAGTCGAGCCGTTCAAATGGATTGTCCAGCCCGTCAACAAGCCAGCGCTTGGCGATGACGTCGGCCCTCACGACCTCGACGGTATCTACGACGGAGCTTTGTAAATCATCGCTCCAAGTCACCCAGTGTATCGCGGGATGACCCGGGTCGACAAGTTTTGCTTTTGGACTCCCTCTTACAGGCTCCCACTCGCTCAGTTCAGCAAGCTCGAACAAGATTACGGTGTCATCGATACCTACGTATTGAACGTAGGTGTAATTGTCGGAAGTCGAGCTAAAGGCAGGGACACAGACCGACGGCCCCGTACCGCGAGGATTTATCGCGCCTGACAGTTTGTATCTTTTTCTGTTCATGATGGAAGGCCTTGCAGAGAGCCAACTACTGGAAACAATTGTTCAACTGTCCGGCCCGCGCTTGTTCGCCTCTGCGGCCGATAAGAACTTACAGTTGTACCCGCTGCCTCCCACCGACGAATCGCCGATGCCACGAGAGGCTCAGCAAGTAGAAAGTCGGGAACTACAATACTCTCCAGCGCATTATCCAATTCTTGAAAATGGTCCTGCGTTAACTCGATCGTCTGAGACCGGTCATCACATTCTGTGATGCGTGGCGAAGAGATGAGATCGTGAAATTTGCGCGCAATGGCATTTGTTGCGGGAGGGGTGAGCGTGGCGAATTCCTCGCCATAGAAATACGAGTCATTGGCGCCGAAGAACCTAGAGACGATGCGCTTATCTGCGTCCACGACACCGACACAATCAAGGTCGGCAAATGCGATCCCATCAAGAAAGGGAGAGTAAAACCCTCGATCATGAGCCCCTGTGTCGCAGGGATATATTCCGGTGATTGACTGGACCGCCTCTCGACGAAAAAGTAGACAGACAGGGCGGCTATCACAATCACGGTTCGTGGGGGACATTGGGCCGGGGCGGTAGGCAGGGCGACCGTAGAAGAAGTAGGTCAAGGGCTTCAGCATAACGGGGCATAGTTGGGGAATGAGGGAAGTCGTACCGCAACAGACCTGTCGGAATAGGCTGACGGTGGTTGTATGGATGAGAGCCATCGAAGGCTCTGATGGGTTCGCGCTGGCAATATCGGCGGCGATGCACATTCAATGTCTCTCCGGGCTCGATCTGGGATAGATGCCACGAGACGGGCGAGAAGACCAGCCGGCCCGGCGGGCTAGCCCGGGATCCAGGGTGGACCGGGGTTCTTTGCGCAGCCTAGATCTGGGTCGTCCAGCGGGCGCTTCTGGCGCGAGAACGTCCAACAACTCGTGCAGAATCTCGTCAGGAAAACGTCGAACCTCGCTCTCGCCAACGGCGCATGCCAGACGATTTGAATGGGTATGCGGAGTGGCCGCGACCTCTCCCGAAGTCCGGACCCGTGCGGTGTGGCCGAATAACGACCGCTCAAGTTTGGATCCAAAGGGCGCTCTCGAGGGTGTGCCCTTTTTTGTTTCCGCCAAGTTGTCGCCTAGGCGCGCACTCAAGCAGATACGGCACCGGCTTTCCGCAAATCGTGGTTTAAGCACCTACGCGGAAATGCGAAGAAGCCAGAAGCCGAATGGCTGTCGCGATGGCAAAATGCGCATCCGTGCTTAAGAGGTCGTCAGCTGCGGTGCCCGCCGTCATTGATCGACGCATGAGATTATCCGGATCATCGATGTTTCGAAAATGCGAAAGCGGATTTCGCAGGCCCGCCAGCTTTTTTAGATTGTCAGCATCTTCTTGCGACAGGATGCCTTGCGCCTGGCAGCGCTTCAGAGTTTCGTTGAAGGATACTTTTGGGGGCAATTCTTCCATGCGGACATGGAGATAGCCGGCCAAGATATTTTCGGCGAGCGCCTGGCAGAGCAAGATGGATGCTACGAAATTTCCATGCACGAACGAGGATCGCGCTTCGTTCAACGATGCGTACGCCGCTGTGCCGCCAAAAACTATTGTACCGCCTTCCCCTAACGACGCGCTAATGTCGTTTAGGTAGCGGTAGCGGGCAATGCGTTCGGTCAACCCGTCATGCAAGTCAGCGAGTAGCAGCTTCGCCAGTTGCATGTCGGACGCGGCTGAAAACAAGTCGTGCTGATCGTCCTCGTTCACGATTAACCCGATACCGCTACGGGATCGGAACTGCGCGAGCGACTGCGATTTCGGCGGGAGTCAACACAAAAAGGTCCGTAACGCGGGCCTCAATCTCTTGTCGAAGGACAGTGGCGTTTCGCTCGTGCACACTGCGCTGATGCGGCGTACGGGCAGCGACCGCTGCGTCATTCGCGGTGATCGTCTCTGCAACCAGCCTTTCGATTTCAACTCGCGCGCTGGCAGGCGGGATAGGCACGGGTAAATGTTCGATGAATTGCTTGCCGTGCGAATAATAGCCTCCCCGGAAAGAGCTCGTATTCGTGCGGATCATCGCCTCGCTCAGCGGGTGATGCAAAACCGCGAGAAGATAGAAATTGCTGACATCGGAGTCCGGACGCGGCCGCACCACGTAGTACGGCCCGTTTCCTCCGCCCGTCATCATGACGTTAGCATCATCATATGCGTAACGGGCCTCTCGCGACAAAATTGGCAAGATTATTTTTGGACTGTCGAATTTCGTCAGGCTTTGAGAGCGGCCAAATTGATAGAACTGCTTATCTGCGACCGCACCGCCGGTGATACCCCGCTTTTCCAGCTCAGCTTGTCTCGCCGTTAGATAAGCCCAGCATTCAGGGAATTGCCGCGCCATCTCAGCAGGCTGGATCAGTCGAGCTTCGGTTCGTTTTGCTCCTGCGACAATCTCATAAGGGAATATCATCCAGGCATTTGCTTGAGCCAGCGCGTAAGGGAAAAGCTGGGCGTCGTGCAAACACGGCCGCAAGATGCCACGTTCGATCGGCCAAAGCCGACCATTCCAATTTAGCGAAACCGTTGCCGCAGTCTCGTGCGCTGCTCTGAATATGTAGATCGGATCGGCGCTAGTCTGCACGCCAACAAAAATTTCGGCGACTTGGCTGAGTTGGTTGGGAAAAGCGGCGCGCACGCGACCAAAAAGAATGCGTGTATCCTCGTCGGCAAACTGCCACGTATCTCCTCCCAATTCAGTTGCGGGGATATCCATCCGCTGGCCAGGAGTTCCATAGCGCCAGCCCTCAAGAGCATCGACGCGCTCAAGATCGATGGAATCCCGCCCTTGCCGGTCCAAAATGAGAAGACATGTGTAGTTGGTGGCTTGCCGACCGAAAACCTGTTGCACGCCGAAATGAACGACCTGCTCAAGCAGCCGTCCGCCCGCGATCAACTCGCGAAGCGCGCGGCCTGCCTGCGTCGTCATGAATTTGTGCGGAACGATCACGCCCAGCCGTCCATCTGGCCGGAGCAGCGTCAAAGCGCGTTCGACGAACAAAGCATACTTGTCGAAATTGTCTTGCCGCGCCGTGGTGTAAGGCGAAGCCGGGCTTTGGTAAAATGCGGCTTCTTCGGGTGAGTAGGCCGTCATGTTCTGGATGCGGATGTAAGGCGGATTGCCAACAATAACGTTGAAGCCGCCGCCGCCAATCTCGGCCGGGAACTCCGTTGCCCAAGTGAAGGGATTAACCTTCTCAAGCAGGTGCGCTGGGAGAGCACCACGCGCTGCCGTCCATTCGGCCTGGCTCACCAAACTGTTTCCGGTGCGGATCGTAGTATTGAGTTCGGGGAGGGCAGGCGTGCGGCTGGTCGCTACGAAATCACGCAAACTCCCAGCGCTCTCGTCTTCGATAAGTTTCAGCAACAAGCTAAACCTGGCAACCTCGATCGCATTGGCGTCGATATCAACGCCGCGCACATGAGCAAGCAGAATGCGCCGCTTCTCCGGGAACGTTAGTCGCCACTGGTCCGCCACCACTTCGTAGATGGTACGCCCGATATGGCCCGCCCGGTCGTTCGCAAGATACCAGGTCAGATGGTGATCAAACAAAATCTCCAGCACGGAAAGAAGGAAAATCCCTGATCCGCAACAGATATCAGCGACCGTGAAGTTTCCCAGCTCGGTCGGGCTCTTGCCAACAAGGACTGGACCCAGCGCGCGGGCTACAATGGCGTCCACGATATAGCGCGGCGTCGGAAATACACCGCCGCTTTCCCTCACCTCCGGCTTACTGACAATTTCTACGGCGCCGGTCGGGCTGATGGTGATTACATCGCCCAGAAACTGCTCGTAAATCTCACCAAGCACCTCGGTCTCCACCACGGCAAAGGTGTACGGGCTTTGCGGATAGTAGAGTTCGCTGATGATCCCATGAAGGACAGGATCACTGATCCGGATGCCTAACCGAGCGTCGTCCAGCAAGCGGAACAAGCCTGAATCATAGAAGGCATCGGCTCGGCGCAGCTCGGTCATCAGCGCTTCAAAGGTACTAGCGGAATCGAGGTCCTTCAGGGTCTCGTAGCGTTCAAGGTCCCGGTCCTCGCATATGCGGAGGAACACGATCCGGGAAAGAAAAAGCTGGACGGCGTATGTCAATTCGGCTGGGCTGAGGCCTGGCGTATGGGCATGAATATCGACCGCGAGACGCGCGCGCCATGACTTTACCTGCCGAAGGAAGAAGTCATCGAACTGTTCGGCACCATGCCGTGTCACATCAATAGCAAAGCGGCGGTCGAAATCGCCTGAGTAGACGGCCTGACGCGAGAGAAGCGGCCACAGCTCGTCGAAGCGGGCTTCGAATTCGTCGTATCGGATTAGCAGAAGCCGTGCGACATGGGCCTCGTCGGCAACGGATGCTTTTGGCACACAGTCATAAACGGCCATCTGGTGAAAATTGGTCAGCACGGCGATCGGCAAGCTGGCCGAATAGCCGTAGCGTCGTGTCTGAAAGGCGGCGTCGCGATTTCGATCTATGCGAACGCTCGGCTTCTTAGCCTCCACGAATAGCTTACGCTGGCGCGCCAAACGCAACTCATAGTCAGGCCTTTTGCCAAGTCGCTCCTCGCCCACCTCGACAGTGGCTTCTTCGATGACCTCGCGAAGTCCTAGAGGATGCCCGGCTGCGTTATGAACATCCCAGCCAAAGGCCTCCAGCAGAGGCGTGATGAAATCCGTGCGCGCCTGCGTTTCGTTGTAAATAGATCGAAGATAGTCAGCCTCTTGCCGTCGAAAATTCTGAACGAGAATGCCAACGCGCGCTCGCGCAGCGGTTTTCAGCGGGTCATCAATCATGAACGATCCGTGGTCGACCACCGCGTCGGCGTGCCATGCGTCGATCGCGCATTTTCGTCCAAATAGCCTCAAGGATTGCGCAATCACCCGCCGAAAGGCCCATATGGCCCCTAAGAACGATGCGAGCGTTTTCTTCAAGAACAGCCCCCAACTGGCCGGCCCGTATCAACCGGTCTGCTTCGATCAGTGGCATTGCGCCATTAAGTTTGGCGGGCATCATGAGGCGTTCAGCCTCGGTAGGCTCTAGCTCCAGTACGCCACCACCGTAGCTCCGCCCCTCGATCTCCGCGGAAGCTGCCGTCAGCCACGTATAGGTGTTAGCGATCACACGTTCCGGCTTTTCGCTTTTGCAGCTGAGACGATGGATTGTATCGGTCGAGGTCGCGCCAGATGAGTTGAGAACGATACGCGGAAAGTCATAAATCTGCCGAAACATGAAACCGTCTGGCACCCACACCGAGGGAACCGTATACCAAGGTTTTCGGATCGAACATTTGTAACCCTTGTGGTATTCCTTCTCTTCCCCGTCATCGATGTAACGACGAAGCTCACTGCTAATATTGTTTAGCTGAGCTGGCAGAATGTTGAGCAGGTGCACGCGGTCACCAGCGGCGGAAAGGGAGTTCCAGTCGCTCTTGCCAAGCCTGGTACCTTTGAGCTGCACAGAACGCGAAACAAGAGGGGTCGTGTACCCGTCGAGTCCGAGCGACGCGACTTGCTCGCCGGACAAAACAAAAAACTCGTTCTTCCCGGTGACCACGCCGACATCCACACCAGCATGCGTCGCCATCACAGTCGTGTTGTCAGCACTGCGCAACTCGCGCATAAATGCTATCTCGCGGGCGGTGAGGAAGTATTTCAGCCACTTCTCGTTGTCGTGCTGAATGGTCTTCGGCTGGGCCGCTTTTAGAACCGCACTGGGCTTCCGCTTTGTAATCTCGGCGACGGTGGCAGCTTCGGTCATCGTGACACGGCACAGGTTTGTCTCAGAAGCGGCGCCCAAAGCTCCGTCAGCGAGCAGCAGGACGACTTCCTGCTCCGCCTTCTCAAAAAACAGCTCGTTGCATGCGACAATATCAATGCGAGCAAAATGGTCGGTCAGAAACGAACGCAACTGGGCTGCATACGTAACCTGGAGTAGTTCGGCTGGGAGCACGAGGGCCATCCTCCCGCCGGGCCTCAGACAAGCGGTCGCGGCAACAACGAAAGGCACCCAGATATTGGTCAGCCGGTTGGGAGACAGGCCTTGTCCGCCCATCATGGTCATAGCCCGAGTACGGTGCGGTTCGGGGAAGGACTGATAGCGAATGAACGGGGGGTTGCCGATGACGACATTAAAATTCGGCTGTTCGGTCTTCTCCCACCACTCAAAGAAATCCGATTTCTTTACTACGTCGCCGGCGCGGAGGCCCAACGAGGGGCGAAGGCGAGCTGTCGCGCGTGCTGCTTCTGACGGTACGATCTCAATCCCAGTCAGACAATCGGCAACAGCCGGGCCGCTTGCGCCGAGATCCTCGAACCTTGCGACGGCCGCCGTCAGGAAAGAACCGTCACCGCAACTCGGCTCCAGCACATCATCCGACCGTTTCCGAATAGCCCATTCGCACAGCCATTTCGCCACCTCCGGTGAGGTGTAATAGCCACCGCGAAGCTTGTCTTTATCAAGTCCTACGAACCGCCCCGTCTGTGCCGCGCTCGCTTTGGTGCGAGCCGCACCGGTCGATGCGCGGGTTTTGCCCCGTGCTATGGTCATTCTTTCCCTACATGTAAAAGTGGCATCTGATCCTTCAAGAATCGCTCAACGGCTTGGCGAACCACCCAAGCTGCGGAGACCCTATTTTTGCGCGCTATCTCAGTGACCTCGCGATGCTGCTCATCCGTTAGTGTGACAGAGAGCCGGTGGGGTAGTTTCTCAACGTTTTCATTGCGTGCGGTCGCGGACATGACACCCCAGCGCTGTGCATCAGTTTGCACCACTTAACATCGACATGGTGCATGATCCAAATTAAGTTTGCCACTGGCCCCTATTTTGCACGCTATTTTCTACGGCGACGTTGGGAAATGGCCAACCCCATGTCGCGGTGGGTGAGCTTGAACCAGGCGCGGGTTTTGCGCGGTACGCCCAGCTGGCCATTTCCAATCCGGTTACGGTTCAATTGACGTTTCTTGCCGTTGGCCACTCTGTCCCGCCTGACTCCATGCCTGGGGCGACCTTGCCCGATCTTATCCAGCCGCCACGGTCGGAAACCAGCGTCGATTTCTCGTCGGCGGTTGATGACATGTATAAGTTTGCCGCAGGGTAAAATACCCATTTCGTCCTAACGCGGCTGTGGCCGGGTGTGACCAAATGGACGCCTTTGCATCGCCGCTGCTCGCCGACCACCGCTATGTTCGCCTGTTCTTGCAGTCTTCGTGCCGTTCCGCATCGAATGCGTGCTTTCCCCTCGCGGCCCATAGGTCCCGCGCATGCTCGCCCTCACGGTTCTGCAGCTCGGCGCCGATCCAAAGCAGCGCGCCGTAGATGATAGCGCGATCGTCATTGGTGAGCTCGACAACGCCCGCCTTGACGACGAGGCCACCGAGTTCAATCAGATGTCGGGTGCGCTTGCGGCGCTCGACCTGCCACGTCCTCATGTCATTGCGAGCCTGTGACGCTTGCTGTCGATTGTGGGCTGCCCGGTTGTGCTGGAGTGCTGCGAAGGTTGCGCTGAGATGCCGGAGCAATTCGCCGGGACCTGCTCTCGAAAAACATCGCCCCACGCTTGGCCCATGCCTCACGCTTTGAGGTGTCTTTCGTTTCGGCGATTGCGACCAACGCGCCAGCCAGTTCGTCGGTACTCAGTGCATCGGCCCCGGTGGCAATCACCAGTTCACCGAGTTGCTGAACCTTGCGCGTTTTGAGTTCGCGCGCCTTGTCTTCCAGCGCCTTCAGTTCCGCGTCGAAATCCCGTGGTTTACGCATGGCTGTCTCCATCTGATGTCGATGCCGCGATGATAGGGGAGCGCCTGCCGGAAGGCTTCAGGGTTGCCGAGACAGCCCGGGACGGGCTGGTCCATCCCGAGATTTTTTCGAGGGAGGGCGCGCTTATACGTCGTGCCGACGTACGCTTTGACGTGCAAATGATCTGGTCGCTATGGCGATCTATCATCTTCATGTCAAAGTCATTGGCCGCAAGGCAGGGAGCAGTGCCGTGGCGTCGGCCGCATATCGCTCGGCCTCGCGGTTGCGTGACGAGCGGATCGAGCGAACGCATGACTTCTCGGCCAAGCGCGGCGTCATCCATTCCGAGGTCTTGCTGCCGGAGAATGCGCCCGAGGCCTGGAGTGACCGCAAACGGCTGTGGAACGACGTCGAAGCCTTTGAGGTGAGGAAGGATGCGCAGCTTGCCCGAGAGGTGGAGTTTGCCCTGCCGCGTGAACTCAGCCAGCCGCAAGGCATCGAACTGGCGCGCGACTTCGTGCAAGCCGAGTTTGTCAGCCGAGGCATGGTTGCCGATCTCAATGTGCATTGGGACAGGGCAGAGGATGGTAGTCCCAAGCCGCATGCTCATGTCATGCTCACCATGCGGTCCGTGGATGAAAACGGCTTTGGCGCAAAGGTGCGAGACTGGAACCAGACTGAATTGGTCGAGCACTGGCGCGAGCGATGGGCGGAGCTTGCCAATGAGCGGCTTGCCGAACTCGACATCGATGCCCGCATCGATCATCGCAGTCTGGAAGCGCAGGGCATTGCCCTGGAGCCGCAGACCCAGATCGGTGCGCCGGCGCATCGCATCGAGGGCGGTGGCCTCGAGGGTGCCGGCATTGAAGCGGATCGCGCCGAACTGCACCGCGAGATCGCGCACAACAATGGCGCGCGGATTATTGCGGATCCTAACCTGGCGCTAGACGCGATCACGCATCAGCAATCGACCTTCACCCGAAAAGACATTGCGAAGTTCTCGCATCGTCACAGCGACGGGATGGAGCAGTTCAATGAGGTCATGGGCGCGATCGGTAATGCGCCCGATCTAGTCGAACTCGGCAAGGACGGACGCGGTGAAGATCGCTTCACCACCCGGCAGATGATCGAGACCGAACAGCGCCTGCATCGCGCGGCAGAGCGCATGGTACGGGAGGAGCGTCATGCGGTGAGTGATGTTGTTCGAGAGGCGGCATTGGCGCGCGCAAAGCAGCGCGGCCTGGTCCTGTCAGATGAGCAGGCCGATGCGCTCGACCACATCACCGATGGCCGCGGTCTTGGTGTCGTCGTCGGCTTTGCCGGTACAGGCAAGAGCGCCATGCTGGGCGTTGCACGCCAGGCTTGGGCGGCAGCCGGCTATGAGGTTAAAGGGGCGGCACTCTCTGGCGTCGCGGCTGAGAATCTCGAGGGCGGATCGGGAATTCCCTCGCGCACAATCGCCAGCCTGGAACATGGTTGGGGGCAGGGTCGCGATCTGCTCACCGCCCGTGATGTCCTGGTGATCGATGAAGCCGGCATGGTCGGCACGCGCCAGTTGGAGCGCGTGCTCTCCCATGCGGCGGACGCTGGCGCAAAGGTCGTCCTCGTTGGCGATCCCCGGCAGTTGCAGGCGATCGAAGCCGGCGCCGCATTCCGCTCGATCCATGAGCGTCAGGGCGGCGTCGAAATCGGCCAGGTGCGCCGGCAGCGCGAAGACTGGCAGCGCGAGGCCACGCGCGATCTGGCAACCGGCAGAATCGGCGCTGCGATCGGCGCCTATGACGACAGAGGCATGGTGCATCAGGCCGCAACGCGGGACGAGGCGCGTAGCGATCTGGTCGAGTGCTGGGATCGCGACAGGCAGGCAGAACCTGAGGCAAGCCGGATCATCCTCACCCACACAAACGATGAAGTGCGCGCACTCAACCAGGTAGCGCGCGAGCGCATGCGCGCTGCGGGAGATCTCGGCGACGATGTTCAGATGGAGGTCGAGCGCGGCGCAAGAAACTTCGCACGCGGCGACCGCATCGTGTTCCTGCGCAACGAGCGTGGGCTCGGCGTCAAGAATGGAACTCTCGGCATCGTGGAAGAAGTCAGCACTCAGAGCATGACGGCTCGCACCGACGACGGCAGGTCGGTGCGCTTCGACCTGAAAGACTATGCCCACATCGACCACGGCTATGCCGCAACCATCCACAAGGCGCAGGGCATGACCGTCGACCGGACCCATGTGCTGGCAACGCCGAGCATGGATGCCCATGGCAGCTACGTTGCCCTGTCGCGGCACCGCGACGGAATGGAACTGCATTACGGCAGCGACGACTTCGCGACACGAGACCGGCTCGTCCGCACGCTGTCGCGCGACCGCGCGAAAGACATGGCGTCGGACTACGACCAGGTCGACCCGGCGCGACACTATGCCGAGCGGCGCGGCATCACATTTCGCGAGCGCGTGGGCGAGATCGTGCGCCGGATCGTTCCGGAGAAGCTGCGCGACAGGATCGGCGGGCTGCTCGACGGGTTGCGCCCACCTTCAGAGGCGGAGCCCGGACAAGAGCGTGGGCAAGGGCCGGAAAGGGGGTGCGGTGGAACGCAGCGCGGCGATGTCGGCGCCGCACCTGGAAGAGAAGCGGCCGCCAGGGCTGCGCAGCGCGAGGGGAATGCTTCGGTGGATTCGGAGGCGGCGTTGCGCAGCGCTCGCACCAAGGCGCTTGTTCGTCACGCGCGCGCGCTCGACGCGATGTCGCACAACGCAAATGCGGACGGGCAGGGCAGTCCCGACCAGCTGCGCGAATTGAGGGATGCCCGTAACGCTTTCGAGAAGGTTCGGCCTCATGGCTGGCGCGATGCCGAAGCGGCTTATGTGAAAAATCCCGAACTTGTCCGCGAGGCGGGGGCCGGTCGCGTCAGCCGCATCGTGCTTGCTCTCCAGCTTGAAACGGAAATCCGCACCGGGATGGACCTCGATCCCGGCCGCCGCGCCGACCGTTTCGTGGAACGTTGGCAGAAGCTCCACCATACGGGACAGGAGCAATATCAGGCCGGCGACATGTCCGGTTACAAATCAACGCGCTCGGCCATGTCCGATATGGCCAAGAGCCTCGAACGCGATCCTCAACTCGAATCCCTGCTGGCAAATCGCAAACGCGAGCTTGGCATCAACGTGGAGTCGGGTGGCCGCCTGGGCGCGGAACTCGCCTTCAGCCATGGCGTCGGTAAAGGGCGGGGCATTGGGATCTAAGGCATGCCGATTTGCCGCCGTTTCCGCTCCGTAGGTCGCCGAGACGACAAACCTGATTTGCCTCCGGCATGGGTTCGTCCTGTCTGTCCAGCAGAAATCAACAAGAACCAGCGAGGTGCAGGCAGTTATGTCCGAGCCGGATCGTATCATACGCCTCAAAACCGTCCTTGCCCGGACCGGCCTGTCCCGCTCAACCATCTATCGCAAGATCGCCGAAGGCACGTTCCCGGCTCAGATCAAGATAAGCGTCAATGGCGCCGGTTGGCGTGAATCCGACGTCAATCGATGGGTCGGCGATCCAGTTGCATGGCGAAGAGAGCGTCAATTCTGATTGCGAGACAGACGAACGCCAGGGCCGCCGCCATTCTGGAACGAATTCTATGCCAACGGCTTCAAAGCGCGGGCCGAGATGGTCGAGCAGCGTGTCGGCGATCTGTCCGTCGTGTGCCTGCCCGGCGGCCGGGCCTAGCCAGATCGGGGGCGCTTGCGCAACGGCGACGGCGTAGATCTTGGTCGTGAGCCCGCCTCGGAAGCGACCGAGACAATGATCCATCCCCCCTTTGCCGTCGCGGCCTGTTGATGAGCATGCTGTCGATCGATTGGATGTCGCCGCCATGGGCGGCGGTGATGGCGTCCATCGTCCGATCCCAGATACCTGCTTTCCGCCAACTCACGAAGCGGTTGCAGCAGGTGGTGCGTGGCTCATCGCGTTCCGGTAAATCCCGCCACGGCGCACCGGATCGAAGCACTCAGAAAGATGCCGTCAAGCACGCGGCGATCATCGACGCGCGGAATACCTCGTGGCTTGTTGGGCAACGGTGGCTCGATCACGCGCCACTCGAAATCGGTCAGGTCATATCGGCTCATGCCGATGCTGAATCACAATCGCGGCATTATTTGAAGCCCGCTCGAAGGGGGCCCGTAGCCTTGTGGTGATTGAGGTGATGCCCCAAGGTATTCGCGGAGATGGGTGTCCGCAGGCGATCACGATGAGCCTGGCCACGGATGCGTCCCCGATGACGCAATGCACTACGACCCTGGTAAATTACCCAAGGGACACGCCGACTGGCTCATAGCCTTGCTATTGTGAGCAATCGCCGCGTCCGAGTGGCTGGGGGTCGAAGGGGGCCACAGTCCATTGCATCTTCCCCGAGGCCGAATCATACCCAACAGCTTCAAGGCCGGTGGAAGGCATCATCAAAAACATACATAACTCGCTTGGCTAATCGGTGGGTCTTGGTGGCCTCCTCTATGGTTGTATTTCGATTGCCAGCGTGAGCAAATTCATGTCGCCAGTCGAGGATCTGCTCATAAGAAGCTTCTATGTTTTTGCCTGTCCGCGCCAAAATGGCCTGCTTCTTAAGCGACAGCCTCGAATTGAACCGCGTTCTTATATCCGGATCAAATATGTCGCAGTATTTCTTTAGATCCTTCACGGCCACCCGGCTGTTTATTTTATTGTAGCTTCGCCGGGCGTAGCCCCCAAACGCCGTGTGGTGCCTATTGGCAAATTCGTACAAGATTTCTTTCACGCACGTTTCATACGTCGCTGCCATCGCAACGACCAAAAGCCCTGCTAAATCAGCACGAAATCGCACAGTGCGATATGCCGAATCTACCGGCACCAACCCGTTTATTTCGCTGATAAGATCATCGATCTTTGAGAAATGAACGTCGAGGTCAGACCGGGACATTTTTGAGGAGGCCCTTGGCCCGCTTGATCCTCTCCCTTACGGTCAACGTATCGGTTGTTGCTCCCCGCAAGTATCTTTCAAAATCTGCGTTAGCGGCGAGCTCTGCGTACCGTGCCTTGAGGTCGGCTGCGGTGATTGCCGGATTTTCCAAGAGCGCGACCATAACCCCTTCCAGCATTGCCGCATTGATAACACCACGCGGCCTAAACGGGCGAGCAAGGTTATCCGCGACCACGGCGACTGCTTGCGGAAAGCGACTTTTGAACCGCGCCGCCCTTTCACTAGCAAAATCCTTATTAGCGTCCATTTGGTTATTTAGATATTTCAACATTGGTTTCTCATATGTCGGCCAGATCTCAAACAATGTAAAAAGCCGTAGGATTATCTCAACATCTTTCTGATTTTTGTCAGCATACGGTATACCGAGGATTTTGCGCCATTTAGGATTATCGTTCAGCGCTTTAAGCTCGTCGACGATCTTCCCGCGATATACGGCATTTCTGATTTCTTGCGGCTTTAGCTGGGTGCCGCCGGTGTTCAGGCGCTGAAAAATGTGAAATACGCTGTCATTTCGAAGACTAGGTTTCAGCTGCTTGATGTGAATAGCCCGAAGCGACGTGTTTCTGATGCGTCGCTGATCGCGCGTGGATAGCTCAGCGAATGTCTTACCGTTATATTCAGACCGCTCGGACAGTCCCTTCAATTTAAAGACATGCCTCCGATTTTGTGCATCAGGCTCGCCAAAATATCCCTCGAAGAAATATTTCACGGACATTATACGTTGTTGGCCGTCAATTATCTCAAGCCGATCGTCGTCATTGACGTAAAGAAAGACTTGAGGAACTGGGAGGCCCATCAAGAATGATTCGATAAGGCGAGATGCTTGTTCGATTTTCCAGACGTATTTGCGCTGATAAAATGGGACGATAATGTCCCCCTGTTGCACCTTATTCGCCAAGAGTTCCAAGGTAGGATCAGCCGGGGAAACCGAAATGTCGAATTCGACAAAAGGCGTTTCGTCCCCTTCATCTTCGGTTTTCAACTCGTCGTCGTCGCCAACGCCAACTTCTTCAACTGTCATTTTGCTACCCCTCTGGAGGGCGCCAACATCCAGAGTTCGAGCAACTTAGTCAATCCGATGTAGCAATCTAGTTCTTTGATCTCTCGTTGGTCAGGGTCGCCGCAATTGGACGCCCGGATGATTGCCGTTCGTGAATTCCACACCTTCGGCCTCTAGAACGGAACGGATTTTGTCCTGGGTTTCAGCAGATACCGCAGCGACGCGCTCGCTGTCGCTCTCACAGCGTTTTACTGTAGGAATAGAAACGCCGGCCCGTTTGGCAAGCTCCGATTGTGATAGGCCGATCAAGGCTCGGGCCGCCCGCATTTGTGCTGCTGTCACCAATTTCTGTTGATCCCTTTAGATCATTGCGCTATGATCCAAAGGTATCAGTGGATACCCTTGGCCTGTTGTCGGGGGGCGGCTAGACGCGGTGTTGACGCACCATGCCTAGCCTGACCACGCCAAAGCTGTCTGGAGCTCGGATCATGGCTGATTCCGACAATACCACGACTTTGCCTTTCGTCATCGGTTGGCAAGGCGACAAGCAGAACGGTCCCGAACGGCAGGCAATAGACCCGGCTTTAGGCCTGTGGAGCGGGTGGCAACAAGCTCGATATGCCTCGTTGCTATTGTGTCGGTTGCAGCAACGTTTGGAAGCACGAGTGATGGCCAATACCGGAATTCCGGCATTGACCTCAGGCGAATCCGCATCTTGGCAGATATCGGTGGCCGCGTCGGAGGCGAGCGCCGAATATGCGGTGGCTCGCGAGGCAGAGGTATTTGCCATGACCAAGGCGCTCAAATTTCAGGATGCTATCCCCAGCGTTGCTGCTCTGTCACTCGCTGGGATCATTGCAAAGCTGGACATGATTGTCGGTGCCGATCGGGACATCGGCGATCCTACGGATTTCCCATGGCCGCACATTGCGTCCGTATTGCGCGACCTCAAGGCACTTGCGGGCGATCTGCCAGTCTATCGACCGGACCGCACCACTACCCGAGCTGACGTGGCGCGGCATTGGAACGAAGCCGGCAAGCTCGTGACGGCGCTTTCGGAGGATTCCCAGCGGAATGCGTCTCTCTTGTGAATTTCTAGCCGCCGTAGGCGCGAGCTCGCAGCCAATGGGCACCTCTATCGTGGGGAATGGTGCAGACTGGAGCAGGTTGGAAAGTTCGGCGACGCCCCGCAACGAGCTTCGTGACATACCCACTGGGGAAATCGCATCGCCATCTAGGCTCGTTAAGTTGACCCCTGACCGATTTCTACGCTGGGGCATGCCAATTGCGCGATTGATGGAACGGGTCTCTTTGCTCGTCGCTGGTCATCGTGATGCTAGCTCTCGTGAAGCCGGCACCGGACACAGGCAATGGTTCTTCCCTCATCGAAACCGCCGCTGCGGTAGCGCCGGAAGAGCTTCGCAAAGCCATGCTTGAATTCGTCGAAGCGCTTGCCATCGCTGATGCCAGGCGTGATCATCTCGTCGCTATCGACTCTTCGATTGGCGGAAATTCCGAGATTGGTTCAGATCATGCCCAGAAGGCTCCCAAGATATGATGCGAGCCGCTATCTACGCTCGTTTCTCGACCGAGCTCCAAAACGAAAAGTCCACCGAAGACCAAATTGCCCTTTGCCGCGCTTATGCCGTTCGCAACGGTCTAAACGTCGTTGCCGTCTATGAGGACAAGGCGCGCTCAGGAGCGTCGCTATTCGGTCGCGACGGGCTCCTGACCTTGATGGAGGCGGCAGGCCAAAAAACCTTTGATACGATAGTCGTGGAAGCGCTTGACCGCCTGTCGCGCGATATGGCGGATCTCTCGGGTCTTCACAAACGGCTCTCCTTTCTCGGTATCGAAATCCAGGCTGTTCATGATGGCATCGCCGATGCGGTCCTCATTGGTATTCGTGGATTAGTCGGCCAAATGCAGAGGGAGGATGGCGCCAAGAAGGTTCGGAGGGGTATGGCCGGCGTCGTCCGTGACGGCCGTCATGCCGGAGGCAGAGCCTACGGCTATCGACCCGTCTTGGGTCGCCCTGGTGAACTTGAGGTCGTCGAAGCGGAGGCAGAAGTCGTCCGGCGTATATTTGACGGATATTCAGCCGGTCGAACCCCACGAGACCTAGCTGGTGAGCTTAACGGGGAGGGGATACCGCCGCCGCGGGGAACACGCTGGAACGGTTCCACGATCAACGGAAATGCGCAACGCGGGGTGGGACTGCTTTTTAACGAACTCTACGTTGGTCAGATCGTCTGGAACAAAGTACGAATGGTGAAGAACCCAGATACAGGCAAGCGCGTCTCCAGGCCAAATCCAAGGGATCAATGGCAGACGAAAGAAGTTGCGCATTTGCGCATTGTCGATGAAAAAGTTTGGCGGAAGGCACAGGCACTCAAGGCCGCGAGGGTGAATGCATCCTCTCATATCAAGCGCCGCCCGGCACATCTGTTATCCGGTCTGCTTCGTTGCGGCATCTGCGGGGCGGGCATGTCTGTCCACGATCGTGATAAGACGGGCAAAACGCGTATCAGGTGCTCCGCAGTTCGTGAAAGCGGGAGCTGTTCCAACCGGCGCATTATTTACCTACCCGAGATCGAGAAGGCTGTCCTCGACGGCATGCGCCAGCAGTTGAACGCGCCCGACCTGATCCAGGCATACATACGAAAATACAACCAAGAGCGCCGAGAATTGGCGGCACAGGCGAACTCGATACGCGCAGCGCTGCAAGGCAAGCGCGATCGGATAGAAGGCGAACGGCAGCGCACCATCGATCTTGTGATCAGGAGCGTGATTGCTGAAGAGGATGCCAAGCAGCGGATCGCAGAACTCAAGGCACAGCTTTCTCTGATGGAGGCACAACTCTGCAGTCTCGATGAGCCACCATCAACCGTGGCACTCCACCCAGCCACCCTGCAGCGGTATACCAAAACCGTCGATTGCCTTTCAAAGGCGTTGGCGGACCACGCGACTGCTGCAGATGACCGTGGCCCACTCATCCAAAACTTCCGGGAGCTTGTTCACAGCGTTACGGTGCACCCAAAACCTGCACGCAAAGGCTTCGAGATCGAGGTCAAGGGCAAGCTCGCCGCCCTGATTGGCGGAGCCCCGTTCCCTACCGCGCGGTACACTGGCAAGCCCGCCCCATTGGGCGCCGGCTACGGTGCGGCCGTCGGAGACGATAGTGGGTGTGAAGTGGTAGCGGGAGAGGGACTTGAACCCCCGACCCCAGGATTATGATTCCCGTGCTCTAACCAACTGAGCTACCCCGCCAGGGTGGCAAATGGCCCGAAAAACCGTCCTGGACGGATGGGTTGTTTCAAGGCGTTCGCCAAGGTCGCGCGGATATAAGGTTGGGAGGGTGGGCCTGTCAAGCTTCGAAGCGGCCGACATGCGGGCATAATCCGGCCCTCATGATCTCATCCCAGAAAAGCTTTGCCGGACAGACACTCAGGGCCTGCCCCGGGGTTGAGTTCGGCGGGGCACGTCGTTATGTCTCGGCCAAGAAATTCTAGAGTTGAGCGAATGAAGCCGCGCATCGCCGTCCTCGGTTGCGGATACTGGGGCAGCAACCATATCCGCACCCTCAAGGCGCTTGGCGCGCTCCATGCCGTTTCCGACGCCAACCGCGCCCGCGCCGAAGGTTTCGCCAGCGAGCAGGATTGCCTGGCAATCGAGCCGGACAGGCTGTTCGAGCGCAACGACATCGACGCCATCGTCATGGCGCTGCCGCCGCAATTCCATGCCGACACCGCGGTGCGGGCCGTCGAAAGCGGCAAGGACGTGCTGGTGGAAAAGCCAATCGCGCTGACGGTCGCCGATGCCGAGCGCGCGGTGAAGGCGGCAAAGGACAATGGCCGCATCTTCATGGTCGGCCATGTGTTGCGCTTTCATCCCGCATTCGAGACGCTCAAGGCGCTGATCGACAATGGCGAGCTCGGCGAGGTGCGCTACATCCATTCGCACCGGCTCGGCCTCGGCAAGTTTCATACCGAGAACGACGCTCTCTGGGACCTTGCGCCGCACGATTTGTCGATGATCCTCGCCATCACCGGCACCGAGCCGATCGAAGTGAGGGGCGAGGGGGCAGCACTTCTCGACAATCTCAGCGACTTCGCGCATCTGCATATGCGCTTCCCGAACGGATTGCGCAGCCATCTCTTCGCCTCGCGACTCAATCCCTATCGCGAGCGGCGGCTGACGGTCGTCGGCACCAAGGCGATGGCGGTGTTCGACGACGTCGAGCCCTGGGAGCGCAAGCTTGCCGTCTACCGCCACGCAGTATGGCAGGACAGCGGCCAGTGGGCCTTCACCGCCAACGAACCTGCCTATGTGGCCGTCGGCGAGGGCATGCCGCTGACGCGCGAGCTTGCCCATTTCATGCAATGCATCGAGACGCGCGCCGAACCGCGCACCGACGGCGAGGAAGCGATAAGGGTGCTGCGCATCCTGACCGCCGGCACAGTGATCCACACCGGCTCGTCTGCATAAAGCAATCAGATCGAGAATTTACTCAGCGGGAATCTGCGCCGGCCTGGCCGCCAGCCGGGACAGCATGGCCTCGGCCTCGGCGCCGCGCTCGGAGCGCTCGATGAAGCCGCCGCCGAAGACGCGCGCCTCATTGCCGTCGTCGGAATAGAGCACGCAGGCCTGCCCCGGCGCGATGCCCGACTCCCCGTCGGCCAGTTCGACGGAGGTCACGCCGTCGCGATGATGCAGCACGGCCGGACGCGGCGGCCTGGTCGAGCGGACCTTGGCGAAGAGCTCGATCCCGCCGGCCGGAACATCGGACAACAGTCCGTCGCCCAGCCAGTTCATGTTGCGCAGATAGATCTTGTGCGTCTCCAGCGCTTCGCGCGGGCCGACGATGACGCGCGCGCGGTCGGCGTCAAGATGGACAACATAGAGCGGCTCGCCAGAGGCGATGCCGATGCCGCGGCGCTGGCCGATCGTGTAGCGCAGGATGCCTTCATGGCGGCCGAGCACGCGGCCGTCGATATGGACGATGTCGCCAGGATTGGCGGCGGCCGGCTTCAGCCTGGCGATGATGTCGGAATACTTGCCTTGGGGCACGAAGCAGATGTCCTGGCTGTCCTGCTTGGCGGCGACGGTCAGGCCCATTTCCTCGGCAATGGCGCGGACCTGCGGCTTCGACAGGCCGCCGAGCGGAAAGCGCAGATAATCGATCTGCGCCTGCGTGGTGGCAAACAGGAAATAGCTCTGGTCGCGATCGGCGTCGACCGGCCGGTAAAGCGCACGGTGCGCGCCATTGGCGCGCGAACGGATGTAATGGCCGGTGGCCAAGGCGTCGGCGCCGAGATCCTGAGCGGTCGCCAAAAGATCGGCAAACTTCACAGTCTGGTTGCAGGACACGCAAGGGATGGGGGTCTCGCCGGCGACATAGCTTTCGGCGAAGGGATCGATGACCGCCTTGCGGAAACGTTCCTCGTAGTCGAGCACGTAATGCGGGATGCCGAGCGTCTCCGAGACGCGACGCGCGTCATCAATATCCTGTCCGGCACAGCAGGAGCCGGCACGATGGGTGGCCGCGCCGTGGTCGTAAAGCTGCAGCGTCACACCGACGACATCATAGCCTTCGCGCTTGAGGATGCCGGCAACCACCGAGGAATCGACACCACCCGACATCGCGACGACGACGCGGGTTTCTTCGGGGCGGCGAGGGAGATCGAGGCTGTTCATGATGCTTTCACTGTGCGGCGCTCAATGCCAATGGCCGGAATATAGGTCAAGCGCCACGCATGCGCCAGCTTGCGGCCAAGACGAGTTCACCGGCAAAAATCAAGGCCCGGAGGCCGGTGTTTCAAATTCTAAACGAAATCCTAACCGGGCGTTCACGATCCTTACTTAGTCATTAGGGTTCGCTTAGGCAATTTTTAAAGCTGTGACGGTACTGTGGCGGGGATTGGGTCTTTGAGTTTTTAGTAGAGAGTACGATGACCGATCTGGTTAGACCTAGAGTCAAGTATGTTATTGGGCCCGACGGCAGCCCTCTTACGATCGCCGATCTGCCGCCGACAAACACGCGGCGCTGGGTTATCCGGCGCAAGGCGGAAGTGGTCGCCGCTGTACGCGGCGGCCTGCTCAGCCTTGAGGAAGCCTGCCAACGCTACAAGCTCACCACCGAAGAATTTCTCTCCTGGCAGGCATCGATCGACGAATACGGCCTTGCCGGGCTGCGCACCACGCGAATCCAGCAATACCGGCATTAAGCTGCCGGCCGAAAACGAGCAAGGGCGCGGGACTCCGCGCCCTTCGCTTTTGCAGCGGCCTTCCATTCAAACTGTCAGCACGACCTTTCCGATGGGTCGGGTCGCGAGGAAGGCATGGGCGGCCGCCGCCTGGTCGAGCGGGAAAGCTTTGGCCACATGCGGCATCAGCTTTTTGGCCTCGACCAGCCTGGCGAGTTCGGCGAGGCCCTCGCGATCAGGCACCACAGACATGCGTTCAACGCGGATGTTCCGCTCCTTGGCCTTCGCCCTGGTGGCGTCGTGTACGTCGAGCAGCGACACCAGAACGCCGCCGTCACGCAGCACTTCCAGCGACTTATCGGCGTGGTCGCCGCCGATCGGGTCCAGCACCAGATCGACATTGCCGACCTTCTCGGTGAAATCGTCCCTGGTGTAGTCGATCACCTCGTCGGCGCCGATCGAGCGGACATAGTCGGTTTTGTCCGGACTGGCGGTCGATGCCACCCAGGCGCCGCGCGCCTTGGCGATCTGCACCGCCAGATGGCCGACGCCGCCGGCGCCGGCGTGAACCAGCACGCGTTGTGCTGCCTGCAGGCCGCCATGGCGGACGAGGCCTTGCCAGGCCGTCAGCCCGGCCAGCGGCAATGCAGCCGCATGGGCATGGTCGATGGCGGCAGGTTTCGCGACGATCTCGTCCACCGGCGCCGCGGCGAGCTCGGCATAGGCGCCGGCCTGCTTGGGAAAGCGCGGCATGCCGAACACCTCGTCGCCGACCTTGAAGGCGGTCACGCCGCCTCCGAGCGCCGCGACGGTCCCGGAAATGTCCCAGCCAAGGATGAAAGGCGGTTCGCCGAGCAGCGGGTAGAACCCGCCGCGCACGGCGCCGTCGACCGGGTTGAGGCCCGCCGCCTTGACGCGGACGAGCACTGCACCGGGGCCGGGCTCGGGGTCGGGCTGCTCGGCCGCGAAAAGGACCTCGGGTCCGCCGACGGAAGTCTGGATAACGGCACGCATGAACGCCTCCTGTTCGAGTGGATGTGCCCGCTATCATTTGGATAGTAATATTCGATTGTCGAGTATGTACCTTTTGTATATATAGGCACCTCATGGATAGCGAAGACAGATCCCCCTGCGGCTACGACGCGTTCCGGCGCACCTGCCCGTCGCATACGGTGCTCGAGATGCTGGCCAGCAAATGGGTCTATCTCACCGTCTGCGCGCTGCGGCGCGGCCGGCTGCGCAATGGCGAGCTGGCGCGCAAGCTGGAGGGCATCACGCCCAAAATGCTGACTCAGACGCTGCGCGTGCTGGAGCGCGACGGCCTCGTGCGGCGCGAGGTGTTCGCGGTGATCCCGCCGCGCGTGGAGTACGAACTGACGGAGCTTGGGCGGAACCTTGCGGGATTGCTCAGCCAGATACGCTCCTGGGCGGAAGAGCATGCATCCGAAATCAAGGATGCCCGAACCCGGGCATCGGCCGATCACGGCGAGAAGGCCGCTATGCCGTGAAGACGGCGAGGACGATTTTTGGCGATTGCCAGCTCTGAGGATGCCGGCAGGTCTCCGGCATGGCCGCGATTATGCCCGGCGATCAGCCGATCATGGCGCTGCGGCCGCCCGTTTCTGCCTCGCGGATCTTGGTGTCGCGCGATTCCAGCATCTCTGCCTTGGACAGCTCCGCTTCAGCTTCGCCGAGTAATGATTCGGCGGTGCTTCGCTGCTGGGCGAGGTCACTTTGTGAATTCCTGAGGTTGTCGCGGCGCAAGCGGGCCGCCTTGGCGAAGGTCGGATAGGCGAAATGGTTGATGTCGGTGATGCCGGCCTTTTTCTCTTCGGCGATGATCTGCGCCTCCAGCTCGACGGCCATGCGCTCGAACTCGGCGATCATCATGTCCAGCTGCAAGAGCTGCCGCCGCTTCTCATTCACCTGAAACTGCTTCAGTCGAACGAGGTTTTCACGTGACTTCATGACTCGATACTCCGCAAACGCACACCTGCAATACCGTCCAGTCCGCCCGGAAAGACCTAAGCGCTGCCCGTTTCCCCCGGCTTTCCCTGGGCTATAGGAAACAAAGCCCTAAAGATTTTCGCCGGCGGTAACCATTCGTTTACGGGCATTGTTAATCATACGGGCGAGGACTTAAGGCCGGGTAAAAATTCCGGCGGCGGCGGGAAGCCCGGGCCAGCGAGTCCCTGGAGTCACTTAGGCTGACTTTTTAATGTGGTGCATTAGCGGTTTTGGTCTGTGATTCGTTATTAGATTCAAGTGGGTGTAGAAAGGGGTTAAAAAATCTGGTATCGTGGATGGCACGAAATTAGGATTTGTTAACCAGTCGGTGGCACCTTCTGTTCAGGCAATCACTGCTTCGGGTCCCGGACGGGTCGTGACACGGTCCGGCAGCAGAAAAGGGGAATGAAATGCGTGTTCTGCTGATTGAAGATGACAGTGCAACCGCACAGAGCATCGAACTGATGCTGAAGTCGGAGAGCTTCAACGTCTATACGACCGATCTCGGCGAAGAAGGTGTCGATCTCGGCAAGCTCTACGACTACGACATCATCCTTCTGGATCTCAATCTCCCCGATATGTCGGGCTATGAAGTCCTGCGCACGTTGCGCCTTTCCAAGGTCAAGACGCCAATCCTGATCCTCTCCGGCATGGCCGGCATCGAGGACAAGGTGCGCGGCCTGGGCTTCGGCGCCGACGACTATATGACCAAGCCCTTCCATAAGGACGAGCTGGTGGCGCGCATCCACGCGATCGTGCGCCGCTCCAAAGGGCATGCCCAGTCGGTCATCACCACCGGCGACCTTGTGGTCAATCTCGACGCCAAGACGGTCGAGGTCGGCGGTCAGCGCGTGCACCTGACCGGCAAGGAATATCAGATGCTGGAGCTGCTCTCGCTGCGCAAGGGCACGACGCTCACCAAGGAAATGTTCCTCAACCATCTCTATGGCGGTATGGACGAGCCGGAGCTGAAGATCATCGACGTCTTCATCTGCAAGCTGCGCAAGAAACTCGACGCGGCGTCCGGCGGTCAGAACTACATCGAAACGGTGTGGGGCCGCGGCTATGTGCTGCGCGAGCCGGAAGATATTCGCGTCAGCGCATAAGCCATCCCAGCGATTCGAACGAAAAACCCGGCTCAGGCCGGGTTTTTGCTTGAGCGCATAAGCGATCCAGGTGATTCGAACGAAAAACCCGGCTCAGGCCGGGTTTTTGCTTGAAAACGGTTCCGGCGAATCAGGCGGCTATCTTCAGGACGCGAAAGCTTTCGAGCAGTTGCGCACGGTTGAAGGGCTTCAGCAGATAGCCTTGGGCGCCGGCGCGCTTGGCGCGCATGATCGCCGCGACGTCGACCTCGACCAGCGAGACCAGGATCTGCGGCTTGATGGGCGCTTCGATAGCACGGATGCGGCGAATAAGGTCCACGGCCGGGACGTCGGCAAGACCACCGTCGATGACGATGACATCGGGCATGTCGCCGGCGCAAATGTCGGTCGCCTCGACTCCGGTCGAGGCCTCGACGACAATCATGTCCGAGCCGCCAAGAATGCGTTTTGCGACCTTCCTGATGACGCTCGAATCATCGACGAACAGGCAGCGCTTCATGTCCGGGTCCTCTTTGCCATCTGCCGAACCGCAATCTCGGGGTGGCCGCAAACCACCATAGGCCAATCTGGTAAAGAAGCCGAAAAGCCGCTAGGTAAAGTTTTTCCAAACACGGTATCGCGCGGCCTTGGCCCCGCAGCGCGATTACCTGGATCGCGGCTGGCATTGCTCAATCTGCGCCGCCGGCAAAAATATCAGCAACAAGAGATACTTCGGTTTTTCTTAAGCAGCCGTCAGCACGATCTCCTCGGCGGTCGCGTGGATCGAGATCGTCATATTGGCCTCGCGCGCCAGAAGCAGCGTATAATAGGGCTGGACCGAATGGGCGTCGATCGGCTCCTCCGGCTTGTGGCCGGAATGCAGCTCGAGGAATTTCGGCGGCACGCGCAGCATCGGGCCACTGGCCGACAGCGAAAAACGCGGCTCGGTTTCGAGACTTTCCAGCGTGACCACCAGCTTGCCGCCGCGCGGTATGGCCGCGTTGGCGACGAGAATGAGGTTGAGCAGCAGCTTGACCTTGTTCTTAGGAAGCAGCGCACGGGGGCCGTTCCACAGCAGTTCCGGCTTTTCGTTCTTCAAGAAAGCGATGGCCACGGCCTCGGCATCGCCCGTGTCGATCATCATGCCGGCGGAACCCGCGGCGCCGAAGGCGATGCGGGCAAACTGCAATCGCGCCGAAGCGTTCTTGGCGCTCTGGCGAATAAGTTTCATGGCGTCTTCGTCGGCGCCGCCTTCGTCGAGCAGCTCGAGGCCGTTGTTGATTGCGCCGACCGGCGAAATGATGTCGTGGCAGACACGGCTGCAAAGCAGCGCGGCGAGATCTGGCGCGGAAAGGGTGAAAAGCTCGGCCATCGGCGAAATCCCTGCTTAAGTCATTTGTTCATGGCCGAGCGACGGTTTCGCGCTTGCCCACACGAATCACGCTCTTTTCCAAGGCTTTCTGAATACACAGGGCCCGAGCGCGCATCAACAAATCCAAAATCATCGACGGCGAAAATGGTGTGTTTCGCGGGGGAAACCCGCCGCAGCGGCAAAAGCACAGCCTTCGAACCGCCATCTTCGTGTGGGAGCTTAATGGTTGAAAAAGGATTACGGCATAATTTGCCCGTGATAGCCACCCCGAACGGCCGGCAAGAGCCGCAGGGGTGCGAGGCGTCGGCGAAAGTGCTCCCTGACGGAGATTGGAAGCATGTTTTCCCGATACTACGACCGGACGTTCGTCCGCGTCCTCACCATGACCATCACACTCCTGGCGGCTTTGGTCCTTTCGACCTCGGCGTCGCGGGCTCAGCAGTACACCGCTCAGGAAATCGTCGATTCCGGTCATAAATTCTTCGGCGAGACATCCGGCGGCCTGGCCACCGTCGTCGAGAAGATCTTCGCCTCCTACGGCCTGCCCAATGGCTACCTGCTCGGCGAGGAAGGATCCGGCGCCCTGATCGGCGGCCTGACCTATGGCGAGGGGACACTCTACACCAAGAACGCCGGCGACCATAAGGTGTTCTGGCAAGGTCCTTCGCTCGGCTGGGATTTCGGCGGCGAGGGGTCCCGGGTGATGATGCTGGTCTATAACCTCGACGACATCAGCAGCCTTTATAACCGCTTTGGCGGCGTCGCCGGCTCCGCCTATGTCATCGCCGGCGTCGGCTTCAACGTGCTGCAGAGCAACCGGGTGCTGCTCGTGCCGATCCGCACCGGCGTCGGTGCGCGTCTGGGAGTCAATCTCGGCTATCTGAAGCTCACCGAAAGGCCGACCTGGAACCCGTTCTGATCGGATTGCGCTCGCTACGATCGCTCGGACAGTGCTGATCGCGCCGCGGCAAGCTCTTGCCGCCGCGTTGAATTTCCGCCATGCCAAGCTGGCACGATCCAGCGATTGCCGCGCCGTAAAGTGGATAGCACGCCTTGGTCCAGTCGGTTCTGTTCTTCGTACTCGGTTTCCTTTGCGCCGTTTTTCTGGCGTCGCTGGTCGCGCCGGCGGTCTGGCGGCGGGCCGTTGTCCTGACGCGCAGGCGCCTCGAGGCTTCGCTGCCGCTGACGCCGGCCGAAATCCAGGCGGACAAGGACCGGGTGCGGGCGGAATATGCCATGACGACGCGCCGGCTGGAGATAACCGTCAAGAACCTTCAGGAAAAGGTCGCTGAGCAACTGGTGGAGATCGGCCGCGCGAACGAGGCTTTGAAGGGGCTCGCGGTTGAAAGAAAGGAAAAGAATCAGGCGCTTTCCGACCTGCAGGCCAAGAATGCGGAGCTCAGGCAGCGCGAGGAAGAGTTGCACCGCTTGGCGGAGAAGCACGCGCAGACGGAGCGGGCGTTGGAGAAGCGCGCGCTGGAGCTGCAGAAGCTCGAGCAGATGTATGACGACGCTAGCTTCTCGTCCTCGAACCGGCAGATCGAGCTGGTTGCCCGCGAATCGGAGCTGGAAAAGCTGGCCAGTGACATCGCGTTGCTCAAAGGCCAGCGCAGGGAGGCGGACCGACGCAATCAGGAGGTCGCGTCGGAGAGCAAGGCCGCCCGAGAAGCGCTGAAGGCGGAGAAGAAGAAAACGGCCGAGCTCGACAAGAAGGTCGAGCGGCTGCTCGCGACGCTTGCCGACCGTGAGGAAAAGCTCGACCGCCGCGAGAAGGATCTCGCCCGAATGCGCGAACGTTCGAAGGAGAGCGCTGCAAACGGCGTTGCGCGGCTGGCTGCCGGAACGGACGCGAAAGGCGACGATGTCGATAAGGCAATCGCCAGGCTCGAGGGCGATCGGGAACGGCTGGAGGCGAGGCTGACGGCGCTGGCGCGTGAGAACAAGCGGCTGAAGACCGATCTTGCCGCCGCCACGGGGGCGGCAATGCCCGAATCGGCGGGCGACGCACGCCCCGGTGCCGGCCTCCGCGAACAAATGAACGAGCTGGCAGCCGAGGTGGTCAATCTGACGATGAAGCTCGATGGGCCGGACTCGCCTATCGCCAAGGCCCTGGCGGGCGAGGGGCAGCAGAACGGGCGCGGCGTCAGCCTTGCCGATCGCGTGAGGGCGTTGCAGAAGGCCGGCCCGTCCAACTGAGGTGTGTTGGTATTCAGGTGAGGCCGGCGGTGCTCACGTACTTTAAGTACGCTCCGCTCCGGTTCTCGGAAGCCACCATTTCGACTCGGCCTGACCTGAATCTCAACACACCTCAAAGCGTTGCAGCTGTTCGGGCTCTCCAGGTCGAGACCGCTAGTCTAGCGGTTTGAAAAGTGATGCAGGGCGATGGCCGACGCGGCGGCGACGTTCAGGCTGTCGAAACCTTCCGCCATGGCGATCTTCACCGTATGCAACCGGGCAAGCAGATCCCGCGGCAGGCCTTCGCCTTCGGTGCCGAGGTAAAGCGCCAGGCGCGCCGATCGCTCCGCGGCGCGGATGTCGACGTTTCCGCGTGGCGATAGTGCGAACTGGGCGAAGCCAAGCCGATCGAGGGTCGCGGTGAACGTTCCGGTGTCGCCGAATGACGCGAAGGGAACCTTCAGCGCCGCACCGACGGAAACACGGATTGCCTTGCGGTAGAGCGGATCGCAGCACGTCTGGTCGAGCAGCACCGCGTCCGCGCCGAAGGCCGCCGCATTGCGGAAGATCGCGCCCATATTATCGTGATTGGATATGCCGACCAGGACGACGGCCAAGGCACGCCGGGGCAAGGTTTCCACCAGAATCTCGGCGGGCGCCGGATCGCCGCGCAAGCCGATCGCCAGGATGCCGCGGTGCATGTGGAAGCCGGCGATCCGGTCCATGACCTCGCTGGCGGCGACATGGACCGGAAACCCCGGGGGCGCCTTGCGCAAGATGTCCTGCACGCCAGCCAGCCTGTTTTCGAGGATGAGAGCAGACTCGGCGGCGAAGCGTCCGCTCGACAGAAGAAGGTCCAGCACGACCTTGCCTTCGGCGACGAAGCGGCCATGCCGGCCGACGAGGTCGCGCTCGCGGATGTCGAGATAGGCGGCGACGCGCGGGTCCCGAGGATCGTCGATGGGGATAAGGTTCATGCAAATCTCGTCGGCAAAAATTGCCAGCGAGGTAAGGGGCTTTGGATGGCGCGGGTCAAGCCCCGGCGCGGCGCAACCGATAGGCCATCTGTGAAAGGTCGCCGTCGCCGAAAATGCCTTCCAGCATGCGCAGCAATTCGCGCACCGCCTCGGATTTGCAGGAATAGTAAATCATCTGGCGGTCGCGCCGGGTCTCGACGAGATCGAGCGCCCTCAGCTTGGCGAGATGCTGCGACAGCGCGGACTGGCTGAGTTGCACCTTCTCGGCGATGGCGCCGACCGACATTTCATCGTCGATCAGGTGAGCCATGATCAGCAAGCGCTTTTCGTTGCCCATGAGCGTGAGAAAGGCGGCCGCCGATTCTGCATTGGCGATTAGCTTATTTGAGATCATAGATCCCCCAAGGGTCCTGGCTCATCCAGACGCCAGGGGGCAATGGCGCCTGATTCCACGATGTTCAGATGTCGCTAGGCGCTGCTGAATCAGCGCCACTACAAAGGTAGATCATTTCATCTAAATCTCAAGCGTTGCTTTTGCCGGCGCGCGATCAACTATCGCTCTTGCTCGGCCGCGCGTCCCGCCCTGGCCATCTCGACGAGCACCGAATGCAATTCGCGCGCGCTTTGCAAAGGCCGGGGAAAGAAAATCCTGCAGGTCGCATCGGGGGCCGCGAGATCCATGCCATCGGGGTCGAAACCGGTGACGATCCAGCCGTCGTCTTCGGCGCGGCCGAAATGACGGGCGTAAAGGGCAAGCGCGTCGCGATGGTCGGTATTCATGTGATCGAGTGCGGCCTGCTCGCTGCCGGCGAACTCCTCGATAAGGGCGGGATCGGTGATGAAATCATCGCGGTCGAGAAGAAAGGCCTTGCCGAAGCCGCCATTCAGGCTGGCGCGCTCGGGCTCGAGCCGGAAGAACGAGAAGTCGCCGAGCCCGGCATAGAGCTTCGCTTTCGGATTGCGGTTGAGATAGCGGCGTTCGGCTCGGATCTGATCGGCAGATCCCTGCTCCAGCCGCAGGGCCCGGCATGCCAGGCTGATGCGCGGATGCGCCAGCGGATCGCCCTTGCCGGGTTCGCCAAGCAACAGCGAACAGCGCGGATCCGCGAGCAACGCACCGGTGTGGGCGGACAGCATCGAGATCAGGATCAGCGGCGCGCCGTCTATGTCGGTGGCGACGCCAACCCTGCTTGCCAGCGGCGCGCCGGTGCCGGGCTCGATCGCCGCGAGCGCGCCGAAACGTGACGCGCGGATCAGGGTTTTCGCGAGCCTGATCGCCTCGGCGTCGGTCTTGCGGATGACGTCCTTTTTCGGTTCGGTCACAGGTTCACCCGAGATAAGTTGATTTCTGTTCTCCGGTTATCGGCCGAGTACACCCGCCTTTGCAAGGGCTGCGATTTCGTCTTCGTTCAACCCAAAACGGCTCAATGTGTCCGCAGGCTCGCGATCGGCGACGTCCGGCGCCGCGGCAAGCGTCTGCGGGTTTTGCGAGAAACGCGGCGCCGGTGCCGGGCGGTCGAGCTCGCCGGACTTCACAAAGCTTTTCCTGGCGCGGCTGTGCGGATGGTTCCTGGCTTCGACCAGGGACAGCACGGGCGCCACGCAAGCGTCAGTCATGGCGAAAAGCGTGGCCCATTCGTCGCGCGTCTTCTCCTTGATCCGGCCGGAAATGGCGGCGCGCATCGCGGGCCACGACGATTTGTCGAACTGGCTGCCGACAAAATGCTCGTCGAGCGGCAGCAGCCTGGCGAATTCGGCGAAGAAGCGCGGCTCGAGGCAGCCGACGGCAATGTGCCTTGCGTCAGCCGTCTCATATGTTTCGTAGAAAGGCGCGCCGGAATCGAGCAGGTTCTCGCCGCGCCTGTCGCTCCAGAGACCCGCCGCCATGTAGGCGTGGATCGGTGCGGCGAGCATCGAGGCTCCCTCGATCATCGAGGCATCGACCACCTGGCCCTTTCCGCTGCGCGAGCGCTGGAAAAGAGCGGCGAGCACGCCGGCGATCAGCATCATGGCGCCGCCGCCTTGATCTGCGACGAGGTTGAGCGGTGGCACCGGCGGCGCGTCGTGCCTGCCGATTGCATGCAAGAGGCCCGCATAGGCGAGATAGGTGATGTCGTGTCCTGCTCGCCCGGACAGCGGCCCGTCCTGTCCGAATCCGGTCAAGCGGCCATAGATCAGCGCCGGATTGCGCTGCAGAACGGCATCCGGCCCGAGGCCGAGCCGTTCCATCACGCCGGTGCGAAAGCCTTCGACAAGCAAGTCGGCCCCTGCCGCAAGGCGCAGCAGCAGGGCAGCGCCCGCCTGGCTCTTCAGGTCGAGCTTGAGAATGGAACGGCCGTGGCGGTCGAGATCGTATTGTTCGGGCAGGCTCAGAAGCGGCTGACCGGCATCGGCACGTTCGACGCGCAGCACCTCGGCGCCCATTTCGGACAGCATCAGGGCGGCAAGCGGCACCGGGCCAAGCCCGGCCATCTCGATCACTTTCAGGCCGGCGAGCGGCCCGGTCTTTCCGGTGGAAGCACCGGCGCCTGTCGGCGAGCCAGACATCCCCGCTTATTTCGGCGCCATGCGGATAGCGCCGTCGAGGCGGATGGTCTCGCCGTTCAGCATCTGGTTCTCGACGATGTGGAGCGCAAGCGACGCATATTCGGACGGCTCGCCGAGCCGCGGCGGGAAGGGCACGGAAGCGCCGAGCGAATCCTGCACTTCCTGCGGCATGCCGGCCATCATCGGCGTCTTGAAGATGCCGGGCGCGATGGTGCAGACGCGAATGCCGGATCGCGCCAGATCGCGGGCCACAGGCAGCGTCATGCCGACGACGCCGCCCTTGGACGCCGCGTAGGCGGCCTGGCCGATCTGGCCGTCATAGGCGGCGACGGATGCGGTGTTGACGATGACGCCGCGCTCGCCGCCGGCAAGCGGTTCGAGTTTCGCCGCCCGGTCGGCAACGAGGCGGATCATGTTGAAGGTGCCGATGAGGTTGATCTCGATCACCTTGCGGTACTGGTCGAGCGGATGCGGTCCGTCCTTGCCGATCGTCTTCATGCCGATGGCAATGCCGGCGCAATTGATCAGGATGCGCGGCTGCCCGAGCTTTTCAGCCACTTCGGCGATCGCGGCCGTAGCGCGGTCGCCGCTGCCGACATCGCATTGGACGGCAACGCCGCCGATCTCGGCCGCAACTTCCGCCGCGCGCTCGATGCCCACGTCGAGGATGGCGACGCGGGCGCCCTTGGCCGCCAAGGCGCGCGCCGTTGCCTCGCCAAGGCCCGACCCGCCGCCGGTGACGATCGCGATCTGGCCGTTCGGGTTCATGCAGGCCTCCCAGGATTCCCGATTATGCTACGAAGCGCGCAAAGGAGGCGCAACCGCAATAGGCGGGTCGATTGAAGGCTGCACACTCGCGGTCGAACGCGACACGGCCGGGGCAAATTCCGCAACCTTTGCCGTGTTGGCGTGACAGACATCGCCGGCAAAGCGGGCGACCGCCCCCGGCTTGATCTCGTGATACAGCAGCCGGTCGAGATCGACCGGGCGCGGCATGGTGATCTGTCCGCGCGGGAAGCGCTTGAAGCCAAGCGGTCCATAATATGGTTCGTCACCAACCAGAATGACGGCAGGCGCACCGGCCTTCCTGGCCGCCTCCAGCGCGATCGCGACCAGCTTGCGGCCGATGCCGAGATTCTTGTAGGCGGGGCGCACCGCAAGCGGGCCGAGCATCATGGCGCGTCCGGCGCCCGCTGCCACGCGCGTCATGCGCACCGAAGCGATGACCGTGCCGTCCTTGACGGCGACGAAGGACATCGAGCGGTCATGTCCTCCCGACTCGCGGATCTTGTAGGCGGCAAGCACGAAACGACCCGGACCGAAGGCCTCGTCGTTGATGGCTTCGATTTCAGGGTCATGCGCCGGAGTCTCCGGCAGGTATTTCACGTCGGCAAGGCTCATGGTCTTTGCGTTCCGGTATCGAGGAAGGTCTGCTGCAAAGCGGCAGCGTTCGCCAGTCAACGCTTCTTAAGCGCGGGCGCCCTTTCGTCGTCGGTCGAACCGGATCGAGGCAAAGTCGAACATGGGCGCCTCCGCTAGCATCAATTTTGGGCTGCTGCAATCGGTGCTTTCAGGCTTTCTTTGCGTCCATGACGAACTTATCCGTCCCCGGAGCGGTTGGTCATTTGACGAACTGGTTCGTCGTTTGACGAACTGTTCATCCGCTGAGGGCTTCGCCAGCCCGGTCATGAACCTAGATAATATCGAGCCGCAGGGAGATTTTTCGCATGGGATTGCTGATTGAAGGCAGATGGCAGGATCGCGCGCCCAACACCGACAGCGGCGGCCGGTTCGTGCGAACGGAATCGCAATGGCGCGACTGGATCACGCGCGACGGCGTTCCGGCGCAAGGGCGCACGCGCGGCTTCAAGGCGGAACCCGGCCGTTATCACCTCTATGTGTCGCTCGCCTGCCCATGGGCGCATCGCACACTGATCTTTCGCGTCCTGAAGAAGCTGGAGGGCATCATCTCCGTCTCCGTGGTGCACCATTTCATGGGGGAGAACGGCTGGACCTTCAAAGCTGAGGACGGCGCCACGGGCGACACGCTCTACGGCCTCGATTTTCTGCACCAGGTCTATGCCAAGGCCGATCCGGCATATTCAGGCCGCGTGACGGTGCCGGTGCTGTGGGACAAAAGGCAAGAGACCATCGTCAACAATGAGTCCTCCGAGATCATCCGCATGCTCAATTCCGCCTTCGACGAATGGGGCGACGCCGGTCTCGACTTCTATCCGGCGGCGCTACGCGGGGAGATCGACAGGATCAATGCGCTGGTCTATCCGGCGATCAACAACGGCGTCTATCGCGTCGGCTTCGCCACCACGCAGAAAGCCTATGAGGAAGCGTTCGGCGAATTGTTCTCGGCGCTTGATACGATCGAAGAGCGGCTTTCCCAGCAGCGCTTTCTGACCGGCGAACGCATCACCGAGGCCGACTGGCGGCTGTTCACAACGCTGGTTCGTTTCGATCCGGTCTATGTCGGCCACTTCAAATGCAATTTGCGCCGCATCGCCGACTATCCGAACCTGTCGAACTATCTACGCGATCTTTATCAGCTGCCCGGGGTCCCGGGCACGGTCAGCCTGCATCACATCAAGGCGCATTATTACGGCAGCCACAAATCGATCAACCCGACGGGAATCGTTCCGGCAGGGCCGGAGCTTGATTATGCCGCGCCGCATGACCGGAACAGGTTCAGGAAGGCGGCGTGATTACCAGTAAGCCGACATACGCTCGCCGCCAAAAATCTCCGCTATCCGCTGCAGCGTCGCCGGCGTCGTGCCCTCCGGCAGGCGGTCGAGCGGAAAGAAACCCGCTTCGGCGATCTCGTGGTCAGGCAGTTTCGGCGCCGTCTGGTAGAAGGCTTCGATCAGATAAAGGCCGACATGGTCGCGCTTGCTGGGGCGATGGTTGAAATGCATCGACTTCAGCACCGGCGGCGCAGTCAGAGCGATGTTGCCTTCCTCGGCCAGTTCGCGCGCCAGCGCTTCCTCAAGGGTCTCGCCCACCTCGACGCCGCCGCCCGGCAATTGCCAACCGGGAACATAGGTGTGGCGGATCAGGAAGACTGAGTTGGAGGCACGGTCATAGACCAGCCCGCGCACGCCAAGCGTCATCGGGCGGCGCAGCAGGAAGTAGAAATGGAACAGCCTTGCCCGCAACCCCGGCCAGCCGGTCTGGCGGAATGCCGCGTCAGGATCGGCCGGGCGGTTCATTCAACGATCCCCAAGCAGATGGGTTGCCCCACGAACATCTGCTTGGCTTTCCCTGTTGTTCGCGGGCTCTGGCCGCAAAACCGTGGGACACTTTTGCGGAACTTGCTTGGGCGAACAGCAAACGGTGAGTGGAAAGCCTCGTCGGCGTCGCTTAAGAAGGGGCCATGTTCAGGCTCGCGCATATTTCCGATGCTCATCTGGGACCGCTGCCCGATGTAACCTATCGCGACCTCGCCTCCAAGCGCGTGTTGGGCTACGTCAACTGGCAGCGCAATCGCCGCCGCCATATGCATGACTCGGTGATCGACACCATCGTCGCCGACATCAAGGCCGGCGCGCCCGATCACCTGGCCGTCACGGGCGACCTCGTCAACCTGGCGCTCGATGGCGAGATCGAGATGGCCAAGCACTGGCTGGAGACGCTTGGATCGCCGCATGACGTTTCCGTGGTCCCCGGCAATCACGACGCCTATGTGCCGGGCGCCTTCGACAAGGTCTGCCGGTCGTGGGCTCCCTGGATGACGGGCGACGGCGTCAATAGCCCGGTCGACCGCAATTCCTTTCCGTATCTGCGTGTGCGCGGCAATGTCGCGCTGATCGGCGTCACCACGGCGCGCGCCACCGCGCCCTTCATGGCCAACGGCTTCTTTATGGAAGGGCAGGCCGAGCGGCTCGCCAAGATCCTCGACGATGCCGCAGAGCAAGGGCTGTTCCGCGCCATCATGATCCACCACCCTCCGGTGCGCGGTGCCGTCCCGCAGCATAAGCGGCTGTTCGGCATCACCCGCTTTCACAAGGTCATTCGCCGGCAAGGCGCGGAACTCGTCCTGCACGGGCATTCGCATCTGCCGTCACTGTTCACCATCGGCGCACGGGGCGCCAAGGTGCCCGTGGTCGGGGTTGCCGCCGCGGGCCAGGCGCCCGGCGGCAAACACCCGCCGGCGCAATACAACATCTTCGAAATCGACGGTGAAGAGGGCGGCTGGCGTCTTCGCCTGATCCGGCGCGGCCTGACGGGGCCAGCCCTGCCGCCTGCCGACCTGCAGGCCATGGACCTCGATGTGCCTGCCGGCACGGCGCCCCAGCTCGTCAGAAGCTGATCTTCATCTGCATGATGCGGTCCCAAAACAACGCCAGCGAAACCGCCAGGCCGACAAGGGCGCCTGCGGCGATCAGGCCGAGGCCGGCGAAGAAGGTCGTCCAGCCATTGCGGCCGCTTTCGGATCGGATGGGCGGCTCCGCTTCCTGGACCACGGGGCGATGCAGGCCGCGAACGGCGCTCTCCACGCTCCCTTCCATCATGCGCTGCCGCTCGACGACACGCTCGGCCACGTAGCGCATCACCGCATCGGCAACGGCTTTCATCTCGGTCGATTCGGCCAGCACCACGCGGCCGACGCGCGTATCCCTGAGGAAGCGATAGGTGCGGCGGTCGCGTCCCATGGCGACATGGCTCACCGCATCGATCCATAGCCGCGGCTGCAGGCCGGACGAGACGGCGAAGTCGAAGCTGTCCATGTCGGCCGGGACATCGGCAAAGACCGGGGCAAGCTCGCTCGCCAGAAGATCGAGCCGCATGCGGTGCGCCTCGCGCATGTCGACGACCACGTCATCGCGGTCGGCAAAGGCGTTCTTGACGTCGCGTACGGCATCGGCGAGCTTTCGCGACGGTTCGATCGGGGTGATTTTGTCGCCTGCATCCGTCATGGCGGCTGCCTCACTGTTGGTTAACAGCGAGTTACCACAGTCGCCGGCAAAATGCACTGCCGACGACGAACCGCGCGACTGCCGCGGTCCGGCGAAAGCGGGTAAGGGACGTTTCGAGATCGGTCCGGAGAGATCAACCCGCCGAAGCGTCCAGCGGTGGACGCAACCGTCTGCCGCGCCGCCGCACGTTGCGACGCACGATTTCGGCGATCAGGTCAGGAGCTTCCTCGACCAGCATGTGACCTGCGTCAAGGACATGATGCAGATGGAAATGCGACGGCAGCGCCTCGGCCTGCTCAACCCGCAGCAGCGGATCCTTCGCTCCCCAAACGACCATGACCGGCATGTCAAGCGTATCCAACTGCGCGCGGGGGATGATCCCTTGCCGGTCATCCCTCGTCATCGCGGCCGCCATATCGATCAGGGTCTGCAACTGGCCCGGTCGGGTGCGCATCCGGCAGAGTGCATCCACCACGTGATCAGGCGGCACGCTGCGCGGACCCGACATGGCGGCAAGGCTGGCGCGGACCTGGTTCCTGCCGGCCGCGGCGGCGTAGCGGTGCAGCAAGGCTGCGTTGATTTCCGGGCCAAAACCGCCGGGCGCCAACAGCGTAAGCGAGGCCACCCTGTCGGGGTCGGCAAGCGCCATCGATGTCACGATCGCGCCGCCCATGGAGTGACCGACGAGATGGACCTTGCCCAACCGGCGGGCGGCCAGATCGGCGAGGATGGCTCGCGCGGCTGGCTTGGCGCCGCCCAGGCCTTCGCTTTCCAGGGACTGTCCATGGCCCGGTAGATCATAGGCCAACACTCTCGCCCGCGCCGCCAGTGAGGCCGCGACGTCACGCCAGATCTCACCACAGGCTCCGAAGCCGTGCAGAAGCACGATCGTCCTCGGACGGGCGCCGCTTTCGACCGCATAAGGGAATGGACGCATGAAAAAATGGGCGGTGAACAAGGCAGGGGCTTTAAATTATGGCTGAATTGCTCCCGAACCGGATTGATGGCCAGTAAAATTTTCGCGACCGCAGCGCCCCGTCAGGCGCTCGATGCGCAAGAATGTCCTAATATGTGGCGGATCACAGCGTCATACTTTGGTGCTCCGGCATTCGTGTGGCCCAAATGAGTGTGGAGAGCTGGATTAGCTTGGGTTGCCGATCCCGGCGGCTCGCAAGGATTGAACCAGCCGATCGGTGAGATCCGGGGGGTATTTGCGATCGACGAATGTCGCGCGCGGGTTGGCGGCGAACTTCGGGAATTGTGCGATGAGCTCGTTGGCAAGCTCGCCCGCCAGCTTGTCGCGGCCCGAAATCCTGGCGCCGATCAGGCGCGCGGCCAGGTAATGCGACTTGGATGCCGTCGTGCGCAGCGATTCGCTGGCGAGCGCGGCCTTTTTCATATCGCCCTGCATGAAGGCTCCGACGAAAAGGCCGTAATCCCACCAGGTCGGATGGCCGCTGAAGGCTTCGACCGCGTGGTCCAGGATCGGCGTTCCCTCATCATATTTACCGGCGAAGATCAGCCCGTAGCCATAGGCGGCGGCCATGCCGAGGTCGTACGGGTTGAGTTCGTAGGCCTTTCGCATCAATCGGGTCGCTTCGTCCGTGTTGCCGAGACGCGAGTTGAGGTAGCCAAAGGCGCGATGCGCGTGCGGGCTCATCGGCCCCATCTGGACGGCGCGGTGGGCAAGCGACATGGCCTTTTCGAGCGTCGCTTCCGGTGGGTAGGCATAGTGCGCGGTGACGGCTTCCACATGAAGCGCGGCCAGCTCCGCATAGATAAGCGACGATTTGGTGCCTTCGCCGACCAGCTTCTCCAGGCAGCGATACGCAATTTCGTGCGTCTGGGCGCTCATGTCGAGATAATAGCGGTCGTCGAGCACCAGGCACCCGATCTGGCTGGTCCGGATGTCGCTCTGGTCGATGTAGCTGTAGATCGCGCCCGAAGCGGGAACGGTCGAGGTGAGAAGGCTGGCGACGTTGCCTTCAACCGCGCCAGGGGCGCTCTCGGCCGATGTCAGGTTGCGCGACAGGAGAACCCGCCCGGTCGCGACGCTCTGCAACTCCACCGTGACGTCGCCGGCAGCAGGCCCGGGAACGATTTCGAAAACGAAACTGATCGGATCGGCGGACCGATCACGCGTCGAATCCGCATCGCGGCCGATGAAATCGATGGTGTCAAAACCCGCAAGCCCGGCGCGCAGCGACGACGCGACGCGAGCCGCCTCCGCTCCATCGGCTTTGACGGCGATGTAGATCAGCGGCAGGGAGTCGAATCGGGACTGGGCGGTGCCGGCCAGACGCGCCGTTTCGGCTGTCGCGGCCGTGTCGCCGCCGTTGAGGAAGGCATTGCCTTGACGCACGATGAGCACGCCGAGCATGACAATGACCAGAGCCATGGCAGCCCAGAAGAACCGCAATTGCCGCGTGAGCGACTGGGCGGGTGCTGCCGGCGCCATCAGCGCTGCAGGTTCGCCCGCGGCAGAGGCGTCGAGATGTTCGGTTGCGGCCGGAGCGGCTTCGGCCAAAGCGTCGGACCGCTGCGCGACGGTTTTGGAGGCGGACCTGGCGTCGCCGGGCAGGCGGATCGCATTCAGCTCGTAGGACGGGACATAACCGCCGCGCGGGATTGCGATGCGCACCGGCTCGGCGACGCCTTCATTGGCGAAATACTGCTCCAGGAGCTCGCGCAGACGACCGGCCTGGACCCTGACCACGGCATCGGTGGAGGCGTCGAAATCGCCGTCCTTGCCGAAGACGTCCATGGCGATGGAAACGCCTTTCAGCCTGTCCGCCTCGCCGGCCTGCTCGCGTTCAACCAGATAGCGTAATAGCCTGCGGGCACGCTCGGATCGTCCGAACGTTTCGCTGGCAAGCAGTCGCTCCAATGTCTCGCGCACTGCGGGGGCGGCAGGCGGGGCATGCTCCAAGTGTCGAACCTTTCGAAGTCGGCACAGGTTAGGGAGCGATAATATAGCGCTCGCGCCGGCGCACAAGGATGCTTCTATTATGTGATCGCGTAAGCCACCGGAAATTCCTCCGGCGGTTAACGAATGGCAGATTCGCGTCCGCGTCTGCAGCGTGGCGCAAGCTGGAATGCGCCGGCTCCATCGCTGAATCAGATCATCCGGCTAGCGGTTCACCGTTTCACGGAACGGTGAACCGCTCAATTTTTTGTTTGACCGCAATTCCGGACGGAAGGCTACGGCGAAACCGCCGAGCCTAACCGCCTCACACTTTTCCTGGAATTTGCTCTAGCCGCCGATGATCCGGTTGGCGGCCGAAACGACGGCCTCCAGCGAGGCGGCGACAATGTTGGTGTTGATGCCGGCGCCGAAAAGCTTGCCGCCCGGATACTCCATCTCGACATAGGAGATCGCCGAAGCGTTGGAGCCGCGCTGCAAGGAATGCTCGGAATAGTCGAGCACCGACATGTCGACGCCGACATGGCGCGAGAGCGCGTCGACAAAGCCGTCGATCGGGCCGGTGCCCGAGCCGGTGATGGTCACTTCCTTGCCGTTGTCGAGAATATCCGCTTCGACCATGCGCCGGCCCTTCACCTCGGTATCGGGATAAGTGCGATGGTCGAGGAACTTCAGCCGCGCGCCGGGCTGGTCGACATAGGTTTCGAGGAAGCGTTCATGGATGCGCCTGGCCGGCACTTCCTTGCCTTCCGCATCGGTGATCGCCTGGATCGCTTGGCTGAACTCGATCTGCAGATTGCGCGGCAAGTTGAGGCCGTAATCTGCCTGCAGCACGTATGCGATGCCGCCTTTGCCGGACTGCGAGTTGATGCGGATGATCGCCTCGTAGGTGCGGCCGACATCGGCCGGATCAATCGGCAGATAGGGCACTTCCCAGATTGGGGTGTTGGCCTTCTTCAGAGCTTTCATGCCCTTGTTGATGGCGTCCTGGTGCGAGCCGGAGAAAGCCGTGTAGACCAGCTCGCCGACATAAGGGTGACGTTCCGGGATCTTCAGCTGGTTCGAATACTCGTAGACGTCCTTCATCCGGTTTATGTCGGAGCAGTCGAGCTCCGGATCGACGCCCTGGGTGAACATGTTGAGCGCCAGCGTGACGATATCGACATTGCCGGTGCGTTCGCCATTGCCGAACAGCGTGCCTTCGACGCGGTCGGCGCCAGCCATCAGGCCGAGCTCGGTGGTGGCGATGCCGGTGCCGCGGTCGTTGTGCGGATGCAGCGAGACGATCAGGTTCTCTCTGGCATCGAGGTTGCGGCACATCCATTCGATGCGGTCGGCATAGACGTTGGGCGTCGACATCTCGACCGTCGACGGCAGGTTGATGATCAGCTTGTTGTCGGCCGTCGGCTTCACGATCTCGGTGACGGCGTTGCAGATCTCCAGCGCGACTTCGAGCTCGGTGCCGGTGAAGCTCTCCGGCGAATACTCGAAGCGGTAGCCGCCGCCGGCCTTGGCGGCCATGTCGGTGATCATCTTGGCGGCGTCGGTGGCGATGCGCTTGATGCCGGCGACATCCTTCTCGAACACGACCCGGCGCTGCAGCTCGCTGGTCGAATTGTAGAAATGCACGATCGGGCGGTGCGCGCCCTTCAGCGCCTCGAAGGTCCGCGTGATCAGCTCGGGCCGGCACTGCACCAGCACCTGGAGCGATACATCATGCGGCACGCCGCCTTCCTCGATGCACCAGCGGGCAAAGTCGAAATCGGTCTGCGAGGCCGAAGGGAAGCCGATCTCGATTTCCTTGAAGCCCATGTCGAGGAGCAGCGCGAACATGCGCGCCTTGCGCTCATGACCCATCGGGTCGATCAGCGCCTGGTTGCCGTCGCGCAGGTCGACCGAGCACCAGATCGGCGCCTTGTTGATGGTCTTGTTCGGCCAGGTGCGGTCGGTCAGGCCGACGGTCGGGTAGGATTGGTATTTGCGTGCTGCATCCGGCATGTGGCCGGCCGCGCGCTTCCGGCTTTCAGCCTCGCCGGCGCGGATTTCTTCTCGTGCGTTCATCGTCGTTTCTCCCGGCGGCCCGCATGCCCCCTTCAGGCGGATGGGTGGCGAGCGTCGCCTCTACCAAAAATTCGTTCGCTTGATGTGACTTTGCCAAAGTCTGGCCAAGGAGCATGCGCCTTGAGCGGCGGTTTCGACCGCCGGGCGCTCCTTCAGCGAACCCGGCGATCGCCGATAAGGCCGAGAAGAAGCAGGGTCGAGGCGAGCGCGCGCGCGGTCTCGCCGGCAAAGCCGGTGCGAGAGGAGGCGACGGAGCGGACGCGCGTGGTCATGCCGGCTCTCTTACAGGAGCGGCCCGTCGGAGGCAAGCGGGACGCATGAATGAACGCCCTTGCCTAATATCGCCGCCGGTGCGGACAGTCTTCCCCGCGCCTCGCAAATGCGCCAGACTTGGTTTCGAAGGCTTGGCACCGAGCGAAGCTCCGGGGAGGAGTTCGTCCATGAATTTCGTGTTCTTCTCGCCGCACTTCCCGGCCAACGGCACCGATTTTTGCGACCGGCTGAAAAAGGCGGGCGCCACCGTGCTCGGCATCGGCGATGCGCCTTACGAAACCTTGAACGCCAAGCTCAAGGCGGCGCTTTCGGAATACTACCGCATCGCCGACATGGAAGATTACGACGCCGTTTTGCGGGCGATGGGGCACTTCATCCACAAATGGGGCCGCATCGATCGCTTCGAGTCGCTCAACGAGCATTGGCTCGAACTCGAGGCCAACATCCGCACCGATTTCAACATCTTCGGCACCAAGCTCGACTTCGTGAAGAATTTGAAGCGGAAAAGCCGTATGCGCGCTTTCTTCCGCAAGAGCGGCGTGGAGACCATCCCGCAGCGCAAATGCTCCGACCGCGCCGGCGCCATGACCTTCATCCGCCGCGTCGGCTTTCCGGTGGTGGTCAAGCCGGATTCGGGCTCCGGCGCCTCGAACACCTTCAAGATCTCCAACGCCAAGGAGCTCGACCAGTTCTTCGAGGACAAGCCGGAGGGTGTCACCTTCGTCATGGAGCAGTTCATCGAGGGGCTGGTGGTGACCTTCGACGGGCTCGTCAACCGCGACGGCGAGGTGGTGCTGGCGGCCAGCCACCGTTACGATCAGAGCATCATGGAGGCGGTCAACAAGGATCGCCATATGAGCTACACCTGCTTTCCCGAGATCAGCCCGGAAGTCGAGGAGGCGGGCCGCAAGATCCTCAAGGCGTTCGACGTACGCGAGCGCTTCTTCCATATCGAGCTGTTCGAAACCAGTGACAAGCGCGTCATCGCGCTCGAGGTCAACATGCGGCCGCCCGGCGCCTGGATGACGGACGCCATCAACTACACATTCGACATCGACGTCTATGCCGCCTGGGCCGACATGGTGGTCAGGGACGCGGCCGGCGGCCCTTACAAGGGCAAGTATTTCACCGCCTATGCCAGCCGCAAACACCACATCGACTATTTGCACAGCCATGCGGACGTGCTAGCCGCCCACGGCGACAAGATCGTCCATCATCAGGCCATCGAAGAGGTCTTCAGCCGCGCCATGGGCAATTACGCCTACCAGATGCGTTCGAAGGATCCGAAGGCGCTGCGCCAGGCGGTCGACTACATCCACGCGGAAAAGGCCTGAGCCGATGGACGTCTCCTATCACAAGGGCCATGCCCGCAATCTCGGCCGGGACATGGAATACAAGCGCTACGGCCATGCCGGGCGGCCGGTGGTGGTGTTCCCGACCTCGCAAGGGCGGTTCTACCAGCTCGAGGATTCGGGCGGGGTCGGCGCGCTTGCCGACTTCATCGACACCGGCCGCATCCAGCTCTTCACGCTCGACGGCGTAGATTCGGAATCCTTCTTCGACAAGCATGCCGACCCGGCGCAACGCATCGCCCGCCACGAAGCCTATTTCCGCTATGTGCGCGAAGAAGCGCTGCCGGAATTGCAGGCGGTTGCCGCCAAGTCCAACGGTGGCCGCGTTTTGAAGCCGCTGTTTTGCGGCTGCTCGATGGGCGGCTACCACTCATCCAATTTCGTGTTCCGCTTCCCGGAGCTGGCGAGCGGGGTGATCTCGCTGTCCGGCGTCTATTCGGCCCGCGATTTCTTCGGCCGGGTGCTTGAAGGCAACATCTATTTCAATTCGCCGCTCGACTATCTGCCCGGAATCGTCGACCAGAAGCTGCTCGGGCGGCTCAGGGCGCTCAGGCTGATCTTCTGCTGCGGCCAGGGCGCCTGGGAAGAGCGCATGCTGGTCGAAACGCGCGAGCTGGAACAGGTGCTGCGCGACAAATCGATCCCGGCCTGGGTCGACTATTGGGGTGGCGACGTCAGCCATGACTGGCCGTGGTGGCATAAGCAGCTCGTCTATTTCTTCGGCCGTTGGCTGGATGACGACCTCATGCACAGGTTGGACTGAGGTGCGTTGATATTCAGGTGAGGCCGGCCTGCAAATGGCGGTTTCCTGCGCTTCCGGTGCTCACGTATATGAAGTACGCTCCGCTCCGGTTCTCGGAAGCCACCATTTTCGTCTCGGCCTGACCTGAATCTCAACACACCTCAAAGTGTACAGACCAATGACCACACCCGATCCGATCCGTCGCTTTGTCGAAGCGACCAACGCCGCCGATACCGAAGCCTTTCTGATGGCGTCGCGCGGTGGAACCAGTCGGACAATATCGGCGTGCAGTCCAACCTTCGCATCGTTCGCATCGCGGAGCGCGACGGCGTCTACCATGCCCGCGTCGCCGTGACCGGCACCGGCTTCAACGGCGAGGGCGACATGGCCTTCACGCTCAACGGCGACCGGATCGCGAGCCTGGTCATCAGCTGAAGAACGGATGCGTGGCGACCTTCTTGCGGCATCGTCCAAAAATATGACCATTGTAATCATGTTTTTGTGGCAATGCCGCCGGCGCTGTGGCATGCCGGCGCTTGGCGATATCGGGCTTCGGCCGATCTCGTCGATATCGGAAGGCCCGTCGATGAAGCTCTTGAGCGCGCAAACCCGTATCCAAAACGATGACATCCGCGCGGTGATGGACAGGCTGCGCGCCGAGCACGGCGACTATGAAAACGACACCGGCGTTGCCGGCCAATGGGAATTCCGTATGCATTACGGCACGTTGAATGCCTCATTCGACGACCGCGGCGTGCTGGTCCGTGTCGCGGCGGAGGACGAGACCTGCCTCTCCTACATGAAGATGATCTTCGCCGGCCACATCGCCGCGCATCTCAGCACCACCGAAGGCTTGCGCTGGCAAGGAGACGGCAAGGATGCCGGCACGCCGATATTCTTCCGCGAGATATCGGTCCTGTCCTCGAGGCGGTTGTCGCCGCATATGCAACGCGTGCGCTTCTGCGGCCGCGACCTCGGACGCTTCGCCCATGGCGGATTTCATGTTCGGCTTCTGCTGCCGCCGGCCGGACGGCAGGCGGTTTGGCCGACCATGGGCGCGGACGGCCTGATCGTCTGGCCGTCGGGCGAGGATGCGCTCACCATCCGCGTCTATACGATCCGCGCGCTGGACGTGGCCGAGGGTTGGCTCGACATCGACTTCGTGCTGCATCCCGGCGCCGAGACGCCGGCTGCGAGTTTCGCGCAGAATGCGAGGGCCGGGGACATCATCGGCATGATTGGCCCCGGCGGCGGCGATGTGCCCGAGGCATCAAACCTGCTTCTTCTGGGCGACGATACCGCGCTTCCGGCGATCGGCCGGATGCTGGAAGAGCTTGCGCCGTCCGTCCGTGCCGAGGCCTTCATCGAGGTTGACGGTCCGCAAGACCGGGTGACGCTGGCGGCGGGCGAGAACATCGCTGTTCATTGGCTTTATCGGCATGGCCGCGAAGCAGGCCGGGCCGGCCTGCTGCCGGAAGCGCTGCGCGAGCGCGGCCGCGGGGCCGACGATCTCTTTGTCTGGGCCGGATGCGAGTTCGCCGACTTCCGCGACATCCGCCGGACCGTGCGCAAGGAATGGGCCCTGTCGCGCAACCGGCATCTTGTCACCGCCTATTGGCGCCGCGGCGCGTCGGGCGGAGACGGTGCCGGCGAGGAATAGTTCAATCTTTTAGTTGCGATCGCTGACCATGGCGATGGCCGGCACCGCCAGCAGCGCGACGACGCCCGCGCCGCCGAACAGTGCGCCATAGCCCAGATGCTGCGCCGCATAGCCGGCCAGGATGCCGCCCGCCATGCTGACCAAGGCATCCATGCACTGGAAAAGCGTGAAATCGACCCCTGCCTGCCTCGGATCCGACCAGCGCATGAACTGCGCATAGAGCGCCACGAAGCCGAGCGCCATGATGCCGGAGGAACTCAGCGTCGCGACGGCCGCCAGCGGGCCTGCCGGGAAAACGCCGGAAAGCGCGAAGGCCGCGAGGATGAACAGCGATCCGGCCTGCAGCATAAGCGCGAGCACAAGCACGCTGCGCGTGCCCAGCCATCGGACAAGAGCGCCGCCGGCAAGGGCGGCCGCGCCGCCGAGAACCATGCTGCCGACACCGTTGACCAGGCCAATCGTGGAAAGGCTGAGCCCGGCATCGACCAGAAACGGGCCGAGCATGGTCAGCGCCGCCTTCTGCGCCAGAACGTAGATCGCCGACGCCGCCAGACCGCGGCGTATCTGCGGGCGCCGCAGCGCCGTGCCGAGCGCGGGCACGTGTTGGCGCACTTCCTCGCGCGATCGGCCGGCGATGCCGAGCAGGAAGGGCAGGCCGAGCAGCACCAGCAGCGAGGCCATCGCCGACACCGCCGCGCGCCAGCCGTGGATTTCGACCAGATAGAGGAAAAGACCGGCGCCGATCGCCGAGCCGAAATAGGCGCCGCCGACCTGGGCGGCATTGCCCCAGCCGAGATTTTTGCCGGCAAGGTTCTGCACCGCAAAGCCATCGCAGGCGATGTCGACCGTCGAGGCGGCAAAGGCGACCACCGTCAGGCAGGCGACGACCGGCCAGAAGGCGGCGGGACCGAACTGGGCGATGGCCAGCAGTCCGGCGATGGAGATGAGGCCGCCGATGAGGACGATCGCGCCGGTGCGATTCCTGCCCGCTGGCGGAAGCCGGTAGCGCTCCACCGCCGGCGACCACAGGAACTTCAGCGCCCATGGCAGGGCGATCAGGGTGAGCAGGCCGATGCGGTCGAGCGGCAGGCCCTGGTCGCGCATCACGGCCGGGAGACCCGTCCAGGTGATGCCGCCGATCACGCTCTGCGCCACATAGAGGCCGCCGATCGCAGCGACGATGGCCGCCGGCGACGAGGCGGCCCGGTTCGAGACGGAGACCGACATCAGAAGCGATAGCGCAGGCTGCCGAACAGCGAGCGGCCCTCGTCGCGGTAGCAATAGCCGGCCGAGCAAATTGCCTGCTGGTTGTCGAACAGGTTCTTGGCGTTGATCTGCAGCTTCACGCCTTCGAGCCTCGGGTTGCGATAGCCGAAATCATAGGACAGCGAGGCATCGACGAAGGCGCGCGCGTCGTTCTTGAAAGTATTGGTGTCGTCGCCGTAGCTCGCGCCGGCGAAACGCACGCCAGCGCCGAGCCCAAGCCCTTCAAGCGTGCCGTTCTCGAACTGGTAATGGCCCCAGAGCGACAGGATGTGGTTCGGCGTCGCCGACAGTTCCTTGCCGTCGGTGCCTTCGGCGCCGCGTTCGATCTTCACGCGCAGATAGGTGTAGGAGGCGATGAGGCTGAAGCCATCATCGAGCGAGGCATCGGCTTCCAGCTCGACGCCGCGCGAGTTGAGGTCGAGCTGGCGCTGCTTGTTGATGCCGGTGGACGCGTCGAAGACGACGCCGTCCTTCTGGTCGATGTCGAACAGCGCGGCGCTGACGGTCGCGTTGTGATCGGGGATCTCGTATTTGACGCCGATCTCCTTCTGCGTGGCGATGGTCGGGCGGGCGACGCGGCTGACGGAAATCGAGACGTCGTCATAGACGAAGCCGATGTTGGGAGAGAACGAGGTCGAATAGTTGACGTAGGGGATGATGCCCCATTCGGTCCGGTAGGACAGGCCAACGCGGCCGGAGAAGGCGCTGTCCTTCTGCTTCGACTGACTGAAATCCGCCGCGGTGGAGGTGGTGTCGACCCAGTCGTAGCGGCCGCTGGTGAACAGGGTGAAATCGTTCCACTCCATCTGGTCGTGCAGGTAGACGCCGAGCTGGTTCATCTCCTGCCCGCCGGAATGGGGGACGGGGGCAGCCTTGATATCCTCGACCGAGACATAGGAGAGCCCGCTGCCGGCGTCATAATCCGACCAGGCATAGTCGATGCCGGCAATCACGGTGTGCCGCGCCGGACCCGTGTCGAATTCGAGCTGCGCCATGTTGTCGACGACGAAGTTCTTCATCGTCTCGGTGTAGTGGCCCCAGTAGCGCTCAAGCGGCTGATCGGCGCCGATCGAGTAATGGCCGCTATATTCAATATCCGAGTCAACGGCGTTGTAGCGCAGATTCTGGCGCACGGTCAGCCAGTCGTTGAAGCGGTGCTCGAACTCGTAGCCGATGCGCCCCTGATCCTGGGTGAAATCATTCCAGGACGGATCGCCTTCATAGACGTTCGACAGCACGCCATAGGCGGAGTTGTAGAAGGCCGCGGTGCCGCCGGTGACGGACTTCGAATATTCGCCGAGGATGGTGAGCTTGGTGTCCTCGTCCGGCTTGAAAGTGACGGCCGGCGCCAGATAGAGTTTATCGTCGGGATAGTCGGGCAGGCCGGTCCCGCTCAGACGGCCGAGGCTGGTGAAGCGGTAGAGGATGCTGTCGTCGTGATTGACCGGCCCGGAAGCATCGAGCGCCGCCTGGAAGCGGTTGTGCTCGCCGGCCAGCAACTCGATCTCATGGAACGGCTCGTCCTTGGGGCGTTTGGTGACGACATTGACGATGCCGCCCGGACCGCTGACGCCGTAAAGCGAGGAGGCCGGTCCCTTCAGGATGGTGACGCCCTCGATGCCGTAAGGTTCTGTCTTGAACCAGGCGGAAGGGCCGTTGTACTGGCGCAGCCCGTCGCGGAACATGCCGTTGTAGAAGGCCTGGAAGCCTCGCAGGAAGAACGCGTCGTAGCGCGTGTCGAAACCGAAGCTGTTTGGATTGGCGCTGGCCGTGTAGCCCAGCGCGTCGTTCAGTGTACGCGGCTTCTGGTCCTCGATCTGCTTCTGCGTGACGACCGAGACCGCCTGCGGGATCCTGGCGATCGGCGTGTCGGTCTTGGTGCCTATGCGGTCCTTCTTCGCGACGTAGCCGTCCTGCTTCAGGATCTCGTTGCTCTCGGCGGTCACCTCGATCCTGTCGAGAACGGTGGCGTCGCCGCCTTCCTGGGCAATTGTCGGCCAGGCATGGCCGAGGATGGCGCTGCCCGCCAGCAATGATAATCCCCGGCGCCACGTCCTCGACCGCTTCGTCATTAACTTGTCTCCAATCCTCAAGTTTGGTTGCGCCTCCGCGCTCTCAAATATGAGTAAGAGAGTCAAGTATTTTTTTGATACCTCGCCGGACTTGACGGCGTCACATGGCGTCAGCCTTCCAGGCAGGCCGGGACAGGCGCGACGTCTTGTTGCGACGGCGATCCGCGACGCAAGCCGAAGAAGACGACGACGGCGGTGAACACGGTGATCGTCGCCAGCACGATGAGCAGCCGGTCGAAAGCCGTCTCATAGGCTTGGACCAGGGCACTGGCGTCGGCCAAGTGCAGATGTTGCACCGTTTCGCTGATATTGCCGGTTGCCAGTAGCTGTGCCGCCGCGGCCGCTTCGGCAGGCGAGGCCAATCCTTGAGCGCCAAGCTGCGTGGCCGTGAAACCGGACAAGGCCGCCATGACGATAGCCAGGGCCACGCCCTCGCTGGCGACGCGGGTGGTGTTGAATATGCCGACCGCCATGCCGGCGCGCTCCTTTGGCACGACGCTGACCGCAAGTCCGTCCATCAGTCCCCAGGGCAAGGCGATGCCGATGCCGATCAAGACTAGCGGGAGCAGCAGCGCGTTGTCCGCCACGGGCACGCAACTGAGCCAGACCAGGCCGGCCGCGGCAGCGAGGAGGCCCACACCGCAGATGGTGGCCGGGGCGATCCGGCGTGCCGCCTGGCCGGCCAGCAGCGGCAAGATCAGCAGCGGCCCGGACAGGCAGATCATCAATTGCCCAGCCTTGATCTCGCTCATCCCCTCAATGCCGATGAAGCGGATCGGCAGGAGCACGAGCAAGACGACGAAGGCATAGGCAGGTGCGGCGGCCAGGAACTGCACGCCGACGAAACGCGGGAAGCGAAACAGCGTCAGGTCCAGCATCGGCCGGCGCACCCGCCGCTCGACAATGACGAAGGCGGCAAAGAAGATGGCTGCAACGCCGAGGAGGGCGATAACGAGGGGATTGGCCCAACCGCTCTGGGGCGCCTGCAGCACGCCGCAGGTCAGCGCGGCAAGCGCGATGGTGAAGGTGGCGGCTCCCGCCCAGTCGAGCCCGGTTGCGTCCGGGTCGCGCGATTCGGCGACGGTGCGCAGGCCGAGCGCGGCGGCGGCAACGCCAAGCACCGCTACCAGAAGAAAGATCGCGCGCCAGCCGAACGCGTCGATGAGCAGGCCGGAGGCAACAGGGCCGAAGGCAAGGCCGATGCCGAAGCTGGTGCCGAGGAAGCTGAAGGCGCGCAAACGCGATTGCCCGTCGAATTCCTGGGCAAGCGCGGAGGCGCCGCCGGCGAAGGCGGCAGCGCCGCCTATGCCTTGCAGGGCCCTGAACAGGTCGAACCAGACGATGTCTGGCGCCAGCATGCAGCCCAGCGCGGCAAGCACATAGGCGGCGAGGCCGGCGAGGAAGATCCGCTTGCGGCCATGGGTGTCGGCCAGCGCTCCGGCCGCCATCAGGCCGGCGCCGAAGGTCAGCATGAAGGCATTGGTCACCCAATTGAGCTCGATCGGACTGCCGCCGAGATCGGCGGCAATGCGGGACAGCGCCACGGCGGGACCGGTGAAGCTCAACGGCATCGTCATGGCTGCGAGGCAAACCGACAGCAGCACGAGCCATCTGCCGGCCGGGCCGGTTCTGGTCATCAAAGTCATGGATTTTCCTATCCGAGGCGGGATTTGCCGGCATGTCCTGACTGGCACAGCCGATCGCAACGACAAGATAGGGCGGCGACGTTTCCGGCAAAATAGTATTAAATCTCCGTTCATCTCGGAACAAAACGCTTGAATAGGTTCACCATGGATCGTCTCAACGGCCTTCTGGCTTTCGCCCGCACCGCCGAGCTCGGCAGTTTCGTCGCCGCCGGACAAGCGCTCGGCATTTCCGCCTCCGCCGTCGGCAAGAGCGTCGCCCGGCTCGAGCAGGAACTCGGCGTGCGTCTCCTGCAGCGCAGCACGCGGCGCATAGGTCTGACCGAGGAGGGCAAGCTTTTCAACGAGCGGGTGCGCCGCATCCTCGACGACATAGAAGACGCGGAGGCGATGCTGTCGCGTACACGCGAAACGCCGCATGGCCGGCTGCGCATCTCAACGCCGATCGTCACCTATCATCTGCTTTTGCCGGTGCTGTCGGAATTCATGGCCCGCTATCCTGAGATCGAGCTCGACATCGATTTCAACGATCGCATTGTCGACGTCATCGACGAGGGTATCGATGTCGCGATCCGCAGCGGCGAGCTGCCCGATTCGCGATTGGTGTCGAGGCCGGTCGCGCCCTTTCGCATGATCTTGTGCGCGGCCGCCTCCTATCTCGATCGCCATGGCACGCCCGGCACGCCGGCGGATCTAGCGGCACATTTCGGGATACACTTCCGCTTTCTCAACAGCGGCAGGCTGCTCAACTGGCCGTTCATCACCGGGAGCGCCGAGCCGCAGATCCGTTCGATGCTGACCTGCAACAACATGGAGGCATTGAAGGGCGCGACGATTGCCGGTCTCGGCATTGCCTGCATGCCCGACTTCCTGGTTCGGGAGGCGCTGCATGACGGCAGGCTGCGCACCGTGCTCGACGACCATGTCGACGGCCGCGGCCAGTTCCGCATGCTGTGGCCGTCCAATCGCCATCTTTCGCCGAAGGTCCGGGTCTTCGTCGATTTCCTCCCCGAAAGGCTTGCGGCGGGACGATAGGCCCCGGCAATCCAAACGAAGCTCCGCGGGGCTGGTCAGTAGGTCGCGCGGCCGCCGGAGAGATCGAAAGTCGCGCCGGTGGTGAAAGAGTTCTCGTCCGACAGCATGAAGACGATCATCGCGGCGGCCTCTTCCACCTCGACGAAGCGGCCGCGTGGCACTTTGCCGAGCATATAGGCGACCTGCGCTTCCGAGAGCTGCTCGAGAATTCTGGTACGGGCGGGCGAGGGGGTCAGCGCGTTGACGGCGATGTCGTGTCCCGCGAGCTCCTTGCCGAGCGACTTGGTCAGCGCCAGCACGCCGGCCTTGGCGGCCGAATAGGCGGCGGCATTCGGATTGCCTTCCTTGCCGGCCACCGAGGAGATGTTGACGATGCGGCCGTAATTGCGCGCGACCATGCCGGGCACCAGGCGCCGGCAGCAGTAGAAGACGCCGTTGAGGTCGATATCGACGATCTGACGCCAGGCGGCGGGGTCGTAGTCCACCACGGTCGCCGCCGGCCCGGCAATGCCGGCATTGTTGACCAGGAGATCGACGGGGCCAAGCGTGCGCTCAGTCGCGGCGGCCGCGCGATCGACGGCCTCGATCTGGGACTGGTCGCAGAGAATGGCTTCAACGCGGCCGAGCGAAGCGAGCTCGGCGACAGCCCGGGTCATTGCGGCCTGGTCGACGTCCCAGATGGCAACGCCGGCGCCCGACGACAACAGGCGCCGGGCGACCGCAAAGCCGATGCCTTGCGCGCCGCCCGTCACCACGGCGATGCGGCCGGAAAGATCGACGACATTCAAACGGCGGTTCATTGGCAATTCCCTTGCTCGTCGAGCAATTCAGCATCCTGATGGATTGCTGACTTGCTCCAACTTTCTGATTTTACGCAATTCCGAACGGAAAACCGCCGAGCACTTTTCCTGGAATTCCTTTGGCATTGGATACCCCGGATCAAGCCCCGACGTTTCGCGCCACCAGCCTGGCTACGCTTGGCACAATCAGCAGCACGACCAGGAAGCGCGCCGTCTGCAAGGTCATGAAGAAAGAGATGTCGACGTTCTGCGCCGCGGCGGCGATGTCACCCAGCCTTTTCTGGCGCAGGAAGGCCGAAGCCGCCAACGGGATGGGTCTCGATCTGGAATTCGAAGCCGGCGATGAAGGGACGCGCCCTGGCGATCGCCGCCTGGACTTCCGGCAGCTGCAGCGATGCCTTATGGCTCGCCTGGTCGGTCCACACTTCGGTGACCCAGATGGCGTCGGCGTCGGCTGGATCGGTGGCGATGATGTAGCTCAGGCAGCCGGGGAGAGCGCCGGTGCTTTCGCGCAGCACGTCCATGACCGCATCGCGCTGGCCGCGCGCCGCCCGCATCTTGCCGATCAGTCCGTACATGCCCTTGATCTCCTCCAGGTTGTGCGCTGCATCGAGTATGCAGTCGACCGCTCACGGCATCAACTGGCCACCATTGACCTCGATCACCTGGCCGATGATGTAACCGCTCAACAGATCGGACGACAGGAACAGATAAGTGCCGACGCAATCCTCCGGCGTTCCGGCGCGCCCTTGCGGAATGGTGGCGACCATGGCCTTGATCTGCTCGGCGTTCGAATAGCGTTCGTGGAAGGGCGTCAAGATCGTGCCGGGCGCCACAGCGTTGACGCGGATGCCGAAGCCGATCAGCTCCTTGGCCATGCCGCGCGTCACGTTGGAAACGAAGGCCTTGGACGACCCGTAAAGTCCGGCGCCGGCGCCGTTGCGGGCGGCGATCGAGGTGGTGTTGATGATGAAGCCACCCTGGCGCTTCAGCCAGGGGATCGCCTTGCGCGAAGCGGTCAGGACAGAGCGCGCATTGAGGTCCATCACGGCGTCGTAATGCGCCTCGTCCTGGTCGGCATAGGCGACGCGGCCAAGCATGCCGCCGGCATTGTTGACCAGGCCGTCGAGCCGGCCGAAATGGTTTGCGCTCTCTTCGACGACACGCTCGACGTCGGCAGGTTTCGAGAAGTCGCCCTGGACCAGGAACACCTCGCCGCCATCGTCGCGGATGGATCCGGCCACGGTTTCGGCGGGAGCGCGGCTTGCATTGAAATGCAGCGCGACGCGGCATTTCTGCGCCGCATAGGCACGGGCAAGTGCTGCGCCGATCCCGGTCGAAGCGCCGGTGACCAGCACCGCCTTGCCGGCAAGATCGGGGATGGCAAGTATCGTCATGTCGGCTGGTCTCCGGGTTGCCATCCTTCGTAGGCCATTGCCGGCCCGGCCTTCAAGTGTTGGCGTTCAGTGCGGGCGCATTCAGGGCCTGAGATAGACATAGCCCTGATGCTGCAGTTCGGCGAGCTTCACGACGCCGCCCTTGTCGGCAAGCTCGAAGCCCGCCAGCAGGTCGGTCAGCGTGATATCCATACCGTGCAAGGTGTTGCCGCAGGCTTGCGGCACAAGTCCCTGCTGGACAAGGCCGGCAAAGCGGCTGGAAACAGCGCCGGAAGCGCCCTTGACTTTGAAGGCGGCCAGAGCCGGACCGTGCACCACGAGCACGATGTCGACATTGCCGCCGGTGCCTTCATAGTGGTTCTTGATGTTGCCGAGGACGAAGTTGACCTTGTCGGCGTCGCTGAGGTGATAGGCGACTTTCAGCCGCCCCTCAGGCGTTGCCGCATTTGCCCGGCTCAGGCCGAACAGGCCCGCGGCGCCTGCGAGGCCGGCACGAAAAATGTCACGGCGCAGCATCGTATCCTCCATTCGCCGCGCGCTCGCGATTTTGCATGGTCCAGGCGGCACTCCTAGACTAGCATATCCAAGTCCTGTCGGTGGGAGGAGGATCACATGACATCGAGGACCATGGTGGCGAGGACCATGGCGGTGGTGCTTTGCGCCGCCTTTGCCGCTTCGTTCGGCGCGGTGCGCGCCGAACAGCCGCTTAAGCTTCCCGAGCTCAGCCCGACTGGCGCCGACGCCTGCTTCGGCCGTGTCTACGACGCCGCCCATCTCAAGGCGCATCCGCGCCAGAAGGTGGCGCGCATCTTCTTCTTCTACGGCCATGACCCGGTCAGCCGGACGAACGAAGAACCCGCCGCCAACCAGGATACGTCCTATAACGGCTTTCTCACCACAACGGTGCGCGGCGCCAAGAAGCCGGAATGGGCGAGCAGCTGGTGCAACAAGGAGGATCCAAGCGACAAGGCGAGCGGCATCCGTTGCGGCATGGACTGCGACCGGACGCTGGCTTCGCTGAAAGTCGACGACAAGGGAAAGCTTCTTCTGTCCGGCTTGTCGCCAGACGTCTATCTCGACCCGGATTCGGAAGAGCAACTCGGCAAGGCCGAGTACAACAGGCACGCGCTGGGCAGCGAGGACGACAATTTCAAGCTGGACCCGATGCCGGCCGAGACCTGCAAGGCGGAGTTCGCGCGCATCGACCCGGTCGACCCTGCGCTGGGCGACCCGCTGCGCGTGCGACTCAAGCCCGATCAGCCCTTCTGCTTCGGGCGTGACTACGACGATGCGCATCTGAAGTCGCATCCCAACCAGCTGACGCAATCGATCCGCGTGTTCCGCGGACCCGTCGAGCTCGCCTCCTTCTCAGCCGGCGGCGATGCCGCGAACTGGCCGGATGGGGCGGATGTCGCCGTTTCGGTGACGACGAGGCAGAAAGGGAAAAAGGTCACGCAGACCTATTCCTGCCAGGGCGAGGCCGATCAGTGGCGCTGCTCGGCCAGTTCCAAGATGAGCGATTTTTCCTGCGACGTCTCGCAGAAGGAGATCTTCCTCAAGCGCGGCGTCAACGGCACGATGATGGTTGCGAACCCCAACAATGCGGTGGCGGTCCTCGATCTCTGCTCGAAGGCGGCGAGCGGCAAGACCAGGTCCGACGACAAGGTCTATCGGCTGCAGCCGATGCCGCAGTCGGCATGTGCTCCGTGAGGTCTGCCGATATTCAGGTGAGGCCGGCCTGCGAACGGCGGCTTCCTACGCTTCCGGTGCTCACGTACTTTCAAGTACGCTCCGCTCCGGTTCTCGGAAGCCATCGTTCTCGACTCGGCCTGACCTGAATCTCGACGGACCTTCGCGCTCTGCTAAGCGAAAGGCACGGCCGCGGTGCCTTTCGGCAGCTTCGCCTCGTCGTCCGGCTCGACATGGATGGTGACGCGCACCGAGGGGATCTCGGCCTTCAGCGCGTCCTCGATGCGGTCGCAGATGACATGGCTGGCGCCGACGGTCATGTCGGCGTCGACCACGAGATGGAACTCGATGAAGGTGGCGCGCCCGGCAATGCGCGTCTTGAGATCATGCACCTCGAGCGCGCCCTTCGAATTGGCCGATATGATGTTGCGGATCTGCATGTGCTCATGGTTGTCGACGGCGCGGTCCATCAGCCCGCTCATCGACGAGCCGATGACATGCCAGCCCTGCCACAGGATGTTGAGCGCGACGATCACTGCCAGCGCCGGGTCGAGGACCTGCCAGCCGGTGAGCACGGCACCGACAAGACCGCCGAACACGCCGACGGATGTTACCACGTCGGTCATGATGTGCTGGCCGTCGGCGACAAGCGCAGGCGACTTCGCATTCCGGCCGGCGCGGATCAGCGTCCAGGCCCAGATCGCATTGATGACCGTCGCGAGGCCGTTAACGGCAAGTCCTTCCCAAGGCTGTTCCAGCGGGGCCGGATGTTGCCAGGACTGCCAGACCTCGTTGAGGATCAGCAGCGCCGCGACGACGATCAGCACGCCTTCGAGGACGGCGGAAAAATATTCGGCTTTATGATGGCCGAAGGGATGGTCCTGGTCGGCGGGCTTGTAGCTGACCTGGATCGCCCAGAAGGCGGCGGCCGATGCGATCACGTTGACGATCGATTCCAGCGCGTCGGAATAGAGCGCCACGGAACCGGTGATGTACCAGGCGGCAAGCTTCAAGACGAGCACGACGAAGGCGACCAGGATCGACCAGAAGGCAAGCCTGGCAATCTTCTCGCGGGTCGCGGCTTTCGCCGCGGCCGCCACCGTGTCCTGCGTCGCAGCCATAGGTCCTACGCGGCCTTTTCCTTGGCCTTGCGCGGCAGATGCGCGACAATGTTTTCGATGATGCGCATGCCGGCATTGTGACCGAGCGTCATGATCGATTCCGGATGGAACTGCACCGCCGCGATCGGCTCCTTGCGGTGCTCGAAAGCCATGATGATGCCGTCCTCGGTCTCGGCGGTCACCACGAAACCGTCGGGCAGGCGCACCGGGTCGGCGAAAATCGAGTGATAGCGGCCGACGGTCACTTCCTTGGGCAGGCCTGAGAAGATGATGCCGGGCTTCGAAACGCGGATGCGCGATGGCTTGCCATGCATGGGGATGTGCAACTGCCTGAGCTCGCCGCCATAGGCCTCGGCCAATGCCTGCAGGCCGAGACAGACGCCGAAGATCGGCAGGTCGCGGCTGCGCGCTCGTCTGATGGTGGCGGCGCAGTCGAAATCCTTCGGCGTTCCCGGTCCGGGCGACAGCACGACGAGGTCCGGCTTCAACCGCTCGAAGACCTCCTCCGGCACCGGCGAGCGAACCGTGGAAACGTTGGCGCCGGTCTGGCGGAAGTAGTTGGCCAAGGTGTGGACGAAACTGTCCTCATGGTCGACCAGCAGGATGTTGACGCCGTCGCCGACGCGCGCGGTGGTGCGCTCGGTTCCGGTGGCGTTGCCGGTCTTGGCGTCGCGGATGGCGGAGAGCATGGCGGATGCCTTCAGTTCGGTTTCGGCTTCTTCTTCCTCGGGAATGCTGTCGAAAAGCAGTGTGGCGCCGGCGCGGACCTCGGCGATGCCGTCCTTGATGCGGATGGTGCGCAAGGTCAGCCCGGTGTTCATGTCGCCGTTGAAATTGACCATGCCGACCGCCCCGCCATACCAGGCGCGCGGGCTCTTCTCGTTCTGCTCGATGAAGCGCATGGCCCACAGTTTCGGCGCGCCGGTGACGGTGACCGCCCAGGCATGCGAGAGAAACGCGTCGAAGGCGTCCATGCCTTCGCGCAGCCGCCCCTCGATATGGTCGACGGTGTGGATCAGGCGCGAATACATCTCGATCTGGCGACGGCCGATGACGCGCACGGAGCCCGGCTCGCAGACGCGCGACTTGTCGTTGCGGTCGACATCCGAGCACATGGTGAGCTCGGACTCGTCCTTCTTCGAGTTGAGCAGCTTCAGGATCTGCTCGCTGTCGGAAATGGCGTCGTCGCCGCGTTTGATGGTGCCGGAGATCGGGCAGGTCTCGACGCGGCGGCCGTTGACGCGCACGAACATCTCCGGCGAGGCACCGATCAGATATTCGTTCTCGCCGAGATTGATGAAGAAGGAATAGGGCGAGGGGTTGATCGATTTCAGCTTGCGCGAGATGTCGGAAGGCTGGGTCTCGCAGCGCTCGTAAAACATCTGTCCAGGCACGACCTCGAACAGGTCGCCGCGCTTGAAGCTCTCCATCGCCCGGCGCACCAGGTTGGCGTATTCGCCCGGCTCATGGTCGCCGCGCGGCGGGATGCGGTCGGCGGTCTTGAACGGCTCGGCATGGGCATCGCGGGCCAAGCCCTCGGTCGAAAAACCGTCGCCGGAATAGTCGTAGCGGTCGGTCCAGGCCTTGGTCGAATAATGGTCGACGACGAGGATCTCGTCGGGCAGGAACAGCACCAGGTCGCGCTGGCTCTCCTTGCGCTCGAGCTTGTAGTCGACAGGATCGAACTGGAAAGCTAGGTCGTAGCCGAAGGCGCCGTAAAGGCCGAGATTGGCGTCCTCGGCGGTCTTGAACAGCGCGGTGATGGCGCGCAGCACCGTGAACACGGACGGTACGCGGCTGCGCTCCTCCTCGGTGAAGACACGGCCGGGCTTTGCCACATCGAGGCGGATGAGCGTCTTCGAGGTCTCGACGATCATCACTTCACTGAGCTCGCCAAGCGCCTTGCCGATCACCGGCAGCAACACTTCGCCGCGTTTGTTGAGTGCTTCGATGCGCATGGTGCGTCCCCGCGCGGAAATCACCAGCGGCGGATCGATGATGGCGGTATCCCAGCGCGTGTAGCGGCCCGGATATTCGTAGTTGGAGGAAAACACCGCGCCGCGGCGCGAATTCAGGCCGTCGACATAGGCATCGATCGCGCCTTCATAGGGCCGCTCGTGCCGCTCGCGGGTGATCGTCACGCCGCCCGCGGTGATGAAGCGCTCGGCCCCGTTGTCCAGAACTTTAGTCGTCATTGCCGTCTCCATCAGCGTCTTGGGCAACGGACCCGGGAATGGCGTTAAAAAACAAATGGCCGCCCGGATATTCCGCTGCGGCCACCCTCTTTTTCACGCGCACACGCACGAACAGGCCGCTGTCAGCGAGCCCACCACCAAATGGTCTTGTTCGAACGCATGTTCATGGCGACTCCCATAGCGGCGAATGGAGGTCCATGCAACTGGATTTCACGGCGATGGTGAAAGCCGCTACGCCTCAGTCTTCCAGCGTGCCGGAGCGTGCATCGGTGCTCCTGGCGTCGCCGGCGAGCTTCAGAAGATCCTCGCCGGCGCGGATGATGCGGCGCGCGCGGCGGGTCAGGATGAAGCCCGACTGAGGGGCGAACACTTCCGTGCGGCCGCCGGCCTCGCCGGGCGCGTGGACGATCGTCGCCAGCCTTTCGCCTTTCTTGACGCGGTCGCCGGGTTTGACCTCGTAAAGGATCGCGCCGGCCCTGGGCGAAGGCATCATGTCGATGTTTTCCAGCGGTACGACCGGTCCGGAAAATTTCTCGAATTTCGGCACTGATGAGTCCTGGACGACGCCGCGCGTCACAAGCAGTCGGTAAAGTCCCGCGGCATCGGCCGCGGCGAAGGCGGCGTCGACATTGAGCATGCCGCGATATTCGACCGTGGTGACGGCGCGGCGATCGAAGCGCGCGACGCTCGCCGGCACGTTCTGGTAGGGCATGATCGAGGCGCCTTCGAAGGTGCCGGCATCGTCCTCGCTCCACAGCAGGACGGCTTCGGCGCCCATGGCCGCCGCGCAATCGGCCATATGCGGCCACAGGCTGGTGTGGATGTAGAGATAGGCCAGCCCTTCGTCGTCGCAGTGGAGGTCAAGCACGATGTCGTTGCCGAGCGAGAGCTGGACGAGCCGGTTCTTCAGCCGGCGATCGGCGCCGCCGAGGCTGACATCCGGCAGAAGCCTGGCGTCGGGCGCGGCAAGCAGCGGAAAGGAGCGATTGAAGTTGGTGCGGGTGCCGAGATTGAAGCGGCCCTGGTGCTCGCCGAAATGATATTGCGCGCGGCCGATCGGGTTGGCCCAGGGTACGATGGTGATCGGACCCTTGATGCGGCCCTCGGCCTCCGCCTTGGCCAGCATCGGCATCACCGCGTCGATGGCGACGACGCCCGGCAGCTCGCCGGCATGCAGTGCCGCCTGCAGATAGGCGGAGGGAGCCGCCTTGTCCTTGCCCTCGAAGCGCAAGACCGGAAATTCGTAGGTGACACCCTCGCTGTCGCCGGCGATGCGTTCGATCGTCTTCTGCATGGGATATCTCCGCGTGAGGAGGTTTCAGCCATGCATTGTTGCGATCGGGCTGTCGAGTGGTCCAGCCTCGCCGGGCTATCGGGGCAGGGCGGCTACGGCGAAGACGCCGAGCCTAACCGCTGCGCCTTTTCCGGAATTGCTCTACTCCAGCGGCTTCAGCTCCTGGGCGATGGTCGGCAGCAGCTCCGAGACATTGGGGTGGATGTGCATGGCGCGCGCCAGCGTCGAGATCGGCGCCTTGGCGTACATGAGGTCGAGCACGCAGTGGATCGCCTCGTCGCCGCCCGGGCCGAGCACGGAGCAGCCGAGGATTTCACCGGTGTCGGCATCGGCCAGGATCTTCATGAAGCCTTGCGTCTCGCCCTTCTCGACCGCGCGGCCGACACGCGTCATCGGCCGCTGTCCGACCAGCGCGCGGCGGCCTGATTTCTTCACGGCGGCTTCCGTCATGCCGCAGCGCCCGAGCGGCGGATCGATATAGAGCGCATAGGCTTCGATGCGGTCGCTCACCTTGCGCGGATCGTTGTCGAGCAGGTTGGCGGCGACGATCTCGAAGTCGTTGTAGGAGGTGTGGGTGAAGGCGCCCTTGCCGTTGCAGTCGCCCATCGCCCAGATGCCCGGCACATTGGTGCGCAACTGGTCGTCGACGACGATATAGCCGCGCTGGTCGACCGCGACGCCGGCCTTGTCGAGGCCGAGATCGTCGGTGTTGGGCTTGCGCCCCAGCGCCAGCAGCACATGCGAGCCGACCGCCGGCGGCTTGCCGGCGGCGAAGGTGACGGCGATCCCATTGCCTTGCCTGGCAAAGGCGATGTCGTCCGCGCCGACATGGACGGCGATGCCTTCGTTTTCGAGTATCGATTGGATGGCGGCGGAGGTGTCCTCATCCTCGCGGCCGGTCAGCCGCGGCGCCTTCTCGATCACCGTGACTTCTGAGCCGAAGCGGCGGAACATCTGCGCGAATTCGAGCGAGATATAGCTGCCGCCGACGACGATCAGATGGCTGGGCAGCACATCGAGATCCATCATCGAGGAATTGGTGAGATAGGGTATGTCGTTGACGCCGGGCAGATTGGGCACCGAGGCGCGGCCGCCGGTATTGAGGAAGATCTTTGGCGCGGTGAGCAGCTCATCGCCGACGCGCACCGTGTCGGCGGTGACGAAACGGGCATGGCCGCGATAAAGCGTGCAGCCCTTCATTTCGGCGATCCATTTTTCGAGATTGCCGCGGGCGTCGTTGGTGACCTTGTCCTTGCGCGCCTTGATGCGTTTGTAGTCCACGCCGACGGGGCCTGAGAGAGCGACACCGTAGTCGGCGGCGCGGCGGGCGAGATGCGCGGCATAGGCGCTCGCCACCATCGCCTTGGTCGGCATGCAGCCGGTGTTGACGCAGGTGCCGCCGATGAACTTGCGCTCAATCAGCGCAATCTTCATGCCGGCGGCCTCAAGCCGGCCGACCAGTGGCGGTCCGGCCTGGCCTGCGCCGATGACGATGGCGTCGAAGCTCTTTGCGCTCATGCGACCGCCGCCACGATGAGCAGCCCGCCGATGATGGCCACCGCATCCTCGATGAAGGCGGCGGGCTGATCCTTGCCGAATGCGGCGGCCAGCCGGCCGCGGACCTCGGCGCCGCCCAGCGTGCCGATCACCGCGCCGATCGCGCCGGCGACCAGGCCGCCGATGGTGGCGCCGGCGGTCACGCCGATGACCGCGCCACAGAAGGCGCCGACGACGATGCGGGTGCCGAACTGCGGCGGCACCTTGCGGCTCGGCGTCGACGGCAGCTGGTCGGCGATCAGCTCGACGATGGCCAGGATGGTGAAGATGCCGACGGCGATCCAGTGGCCCATGAAGCTCGCCCAGGTGCCTGTTACCGGCAGCCAGCCGAGATAGGAACCCCAGGCGACGGCGGCGGGCGCGGTCATGGCGCGCAGGCCGGCAATGACGCCTATCAGCAATGCAAGAATGTAAAGCATGATCGACCCCCTCAAACCGAGACCGTCGGCCTCGCAACGGCAGGCTAGCACAAGCCAGGCGTTTGGCTACGGGGCTTTTGTCAGACGATCGATTATGCTTTGGCAGCAGACGAAAACCTGGAGGGCCACCATGACGACAAGCGAACGCATAAAGATGGCGGCGGGCGAATGGTACACCTGCATCGACGATGAGCTCGAGGCGTTGCGCATCACCGCGCGCGATGCGGTGTTCGAGCACAACAGCCTGCCGCCCCGGCAGCGCGGTGATATCGCCCCGGCCCTGCAGGCGCTGCTCGGCGGCGCGGGCGAGGGGGCGCGCATCGAGGCGCCGTTCCACTGCGCCTATGGCTTCAACCTGTTCCTCGGCGACGGCGTCTTCCTCAATGCCGGCTGCACCATCCTCGACACCGCGCCGGTGCGCATCGGCAGGGGGACGATGCTGGGGCCCAATGTGCAGATCTACTGCGCGGAGCATCATCGCGAAGCTGCTGGCCGGCTGGCCGGGCTGGAGATCGCAAAAGCCGTAACGATCGGCGACAATGCCTGGATCGGTGGCAGCGCGGTGATCCTCGCTGGCGCCAGCATAGGCGAGGGCGCCATCGTCGGCGCGGGCGCGGTGGTGACCCGCGACGTAACGGCCAACGCGACCGTCGTCGGCAACCCGGCACGGGCCGTTACAAAAGGCTGAGTCCGTCTGACGCCTTGGTGCTTCTGGAAAACTCGCGCCGGTACTGCCTCGGCGAGGTCCTGAGCCGCGCGGCGAAATGCTGGCGCAGCGAGGTGGCGCTGCCGAAGCCGGCTTCGAAGGCCACGATGTCCATCGATTTGTCCGTATGCTCCAGCAGCCTTTGCGCAAGTGCTACGCGTTGGTCGGCGAGCCAGTCGCCGAAACTGGTGCCTATCGACTTCTGGAAGCGGCGTGTGAAGGTGCGGCGGGTGAGGCCGGCCGCATCGGCGACGCTGTCGAGGCTGTGCGGTTCGCCGAGCGTCGCCCGCACCTGGTCGAGAGCGCGCGAGAACCGGTCGGCATTCGGCGTCGGCGCAAGCGGGCGCTCGATGAACTGCGCCTGGCCGCCCTGCCGATGTGGCGAGAGCACGACATGGCGGGCAAGCCGAAGGGCGGCCTCCGCGCCGTAGCGAGCGCGCACGATGTGCAGGCAGCAGTCGAGCCCGGCGGCGACGCCGGCCGAGGTTATTATGTCGCCCTCGTCGACATAGAGCACGTCAGCGTCGATCGCGATGTCAGGATGAAGCTTCTGCAATCGATCGGTATAGGCCCAGTGGGTCGTCGCCTTGCGCCCGGCAAGCAATCCGGCGCCGGCAATTGCGAAGGTGCCGAGGCACAAGCCCACGATCAAAGCGCCACGCCGATGCGCGCGTTGCAGAGCATCCTTGAACGGCGCGGCCAGCGGATCCTCGAGATCCTTCCAGCTCGGGATGATGACGATGTCGGCCTCCTCGAGCGCGGAAAGCCCATGCGGCACGACAATGCTCAGCCCCGCATCGGTATGAATGGGTCTCTCGTCCATCGCACAGACACGGAAGTCGAAGCGCGGCAGGCCAAGGCTGGTTCGATCGGTGCCGAACACCAGGCACGGCACGGAGAGGTGGAACGGGCTGATGCCGTCGAAGGCGACGGCGGCGATGATCGGGTTCTTCATGGCAAGCATCGTTTCGTCGAAAGTTGAATGTCCCAATTTTTTCGAATGATGTCAATCGGGACACTTTCTCGACTCGAACCGTCGGCCTAGCTTAGCGCCCATCAACCCGGTCGAAAGGAAAACCGCCATGTCAGCACCAGCCACCCAGCCGCGCCGCGCGCTTGTCGTCGTCGATGTCCAGAACGACTACAATGGCGGCAACCTCGCCATCCAGCATCCGCCTTTCAACGAGACCGTCGCCAATGTGGCGCGCGCCATGGATGCCGCCGCGGCGGCCGGCATCAAAATCGTCGTCGTCAAGCAGATGGCGCCCGAGACCTCGCCGATCTTCGCCAAGGGCAGTCATGGCGGCGAGTTGCATCCCGAGATCGCCAGGCGCGGCCGCGACCACTATGTCGAAAAGGCACTGCCTTCGGCCTTCACCGGCACGGATCTCGAAGCCTGGCTGCGCGCCAACGCCATCGATACGATCGCGGTTGTCGGCTACATGACCCACAACTGCGATCTGTCGACCATCATCCACGCGGTGCATATGGGCTTTGCCGTCGAGTTCCTCTCGGATGCCAGCGGCTCGGTGCCCTATGCCAACAGCGCCGGCTACGCGTCGGCCGAGGACATACACCGGGTGGTGAGCGTCGTCCTGCAGTCGCGCTTCGCTGCGGTGCTCAAGACCGCCGAGTGGATCGATTGCCTGAAGACCGCGAAGTTGCCCGAGCGCGACACGATCTATGCGTCCAACCAGCGGGCCCTGCAGCGGAACGCAGCGTAACCCGAAGCCTTCAAAACAAGGGCGCCGCCAGATGCGGCGCCTTTTTTTCGCGCCAAATATCCAGCAAGAGCGTGAGCCATTTCACGGACGCCGTTCCGGTATTTTCAGAAAGTCGCCGCGCATGTGAATAAGCGCGGATGGCTCGGGGGCTGGATTGAAGGCGCGCGTTGCACGAACCTTGGTCGTCCTGACCCTCGCTGTCGGCGCGGCGCTGCTGCCGTGGCCCGCCTTCGCGCAAGTACCGCCGCATGCGCCAGGCACGATCTGCTTCACCCAATTCTTCTGGTGCTGGGCGCAACCGCCCGGGCCGGCCGGCTATCCCTGCGGATGCCCGTCGCAATATGGCTTCGTGCAGGGTTATCTGGGCTAGTCGTTGGGGGCGTGATGACGACATTTCACGATCCTCTTGTCTCCGGGTTGCTTGCCGACGCCAAGCTGGTTGCCGGCTACGGCCGCTACGGCGTGTTCAAGGACAGTGCGCTCTTCGCCGCGATCGGCGACGCGGAAAAGCTCAGTGACGCGAGCGCAAGCCACCCCGAGGTCGTCAAACTTCAAACGGTGCTCAACGACTGCTCCAGCACCGTGCCGTTTTCAACCCTGGCTGCGCTGCGCACCGGCTGGTCGCCGGGCGACATGTCGCGCCGGGCCGCGCTCGCGACCTATTTCCTCATCGCCCTGTCGGTGACGATGATGATCGTCATCGGCAAGCTGACCTATGTCTACAACAGGGGCGTCTCGATCAACGCGGAGCTGCAGGAGATCGACAACAACGATTTCAGCGCTCGGTTCGGGCAGTCGATCAGGCAGGTCTGGGCGACCAAGAAACAATTGAGCTCGGCCGCCGCCCAGCAGCGTCGGCGACCGATCTGACGCTTCTGAAGGACGCCTATTACAATTCCGTCGACAACCTGCATTCGCTCGACCAGCGTTTTTCCTCGTTGCTGGTGCGGGCGCAGGGGTTCATGACGCAGGAGGCGCCGTTTCCGCTCTGGGGCATGCAATGGGCCTATTGCAAGCTCTCAGCTTCGCCAGGGAAAGCGGGCGCGCCGCTCGATTTCTCGAACCCCAGGCAGATGGCCATAGACCAGTTCTGCGGCCAGCAAATCGCGCTGGCGCAACAGCAGAGCGGGGCCGGGAGCAGCCAGCCGCTCAAGCAGTCGGACTTCGATTGCAGGAACAACGGCAACACTCAAGGCGGCATGCAAGTCGTCAGTTCTACCGGCATGGTCGAAGACGTGAGCGCGGATTTCGACGAGGCGACACGCGACCTGCAATGCGAAGGCGTCATTACCATCACGCCGAATTCGATTTCGACGCTGACACTGCAGGCCAAGACGCTCAGCGAAGTCCTCAGCCCCTATGCGCTGTGGATCCTGCCCGCGCTTTACGGCGCGCTTGGCGGCATCATGTTCCACATGCGCATGATCCTGAACCCGCTCTTACCCAATCCGCCGCTGTCGCGGCTCATTCATCGCATCGCGCTGGGCGGGCTTGCCGGCATGATCCTCGCCTGGTTCATGGCGCCGGGAACCAAGCTCGGCGGCGAGGTGACCGGCATAGGCTTCAGCCTGTTCACCTTCGCTTTCCTGTTCGGCTTCAGCCTCGATATCTTCTTCGCCATCCTCGACCAGTTCGTCTCGATGTCGGTCGCCGGCATCAAGAAGTTCGGCTCGCCCACGGTGGCGTGAAAGCCGGCGAAGAAAAAAGGCGCCGCGGTGAGGCGGCGCCCTTGGTCTTTCAGCTCGAGCAGCGTCTAGAACAGGCCCTCGATCTGGCCGGTCTCGTTCAAGAAGATCTTCTCCGAGGACGGCGCCTTGGGCAGGCCCGGCATGGTCATGACCTCGCCGCAGATGATGACGACGAAGCCGGCGCCGGCCGAGAGCCTGACCTCGCGCACCGGCACGGTATGGCCGGTCGGCGCGCCGCGCAGGTTCGGGTCGGTCGAGAACGAGTACTGAGTCTTGGCCATGCAGACCGGCAGGTTGCCGTAGCCGGCCTGCTCCCAGGCATGCAGCTGGTCGCGGATCGACTTGTCGGCGATGGCCTCGTCGCCGCGATAGATGCGCTTGACGATGGTGTTGACCTTCTCAAACAGCGGCATCTCGTCCGGATAGAGCGGCGAGAACTGCGAGGCGCCGGATTCTGCGATCTCGACCACCTTCCTGGCGAGGTCCTCGATGCCTGCCGAGCCCTGCGCCCAGTGCTTGCACAGGATGGCCTCGGCGCCCTGCGCCTTGACGAAGTCCTTCATCGCCTGGATCTCGGTTTCGGTGTCGGTGGTGAAGTGGTTGATCGCAACGACGGCAGGCACGCCGAACTGCTTCACATTCTCGATATGGCGGCCGAGATTCAGGCAGCCTTTCTTGACCGCCTCGATGTTTTCCTTGCCGAGGTCTTCCTTCTTGACGCCGCCATTCATCTTCATGGCGCGCACCGTGGCGACGATGACCGCCGCCGACGGCTTCAGCCCCGCCTTGCGACACTTGATGTCGAAGAACTTTTCCGCGCCGAGGTCGGCGCCGAAGCCGGCTTCGGTAACGACATAGTCGGCAAGCTTCAGCGCTGTCGTGGTGGCGACGACCGAGTTGCAGCCATGCGCGATGTTGGCGAACGGGCCGCCATGCACGAAGGCGGGGTTGTTCTCCAGCGTCTGCACGAGGTTGGGCTGCATGGCGTCCTTGAGCAGCACCGCCATGGCGCCGTCGGCCTTGAGGTCGCGGGCATAGACCGGCGACTTGTCGCGGCGATAGGCGACGATGATGTCGCCGAGGCGCTTCTCGAGGTCCTTGAGGTCGGTGGAGAGGCACAGGATCGCCATGACTTCGGAAGCCACGGTGATGTCGAAGCCGGCTTCGCGCGGATAACCGTTGGCGACGCCGCCGAGCGAGCAGATGATCTCGCGCAGCGCCCGATCGTTCATGTCCATAACGCGGCGCCAGGCGACGCGGCGAGTATCGATGCCGAGCTCGTTGCCCCAGTAGATGTGGTTGTCGATCAGCGCGGACAGCAAATTATGCGCGGTGGTGATGGCGTGGAAGTCGCCGGTGAAGTGAAGGTTCATGTCCTCCATCGGCACCACCTGGGCGAGGCCGCCGCCGGCGGCGCCGCCCTTGACGCCGAAATTCGGTCCGAGCGAGGCCTCGCGGATGCAGACGATCGCCTTCTTGCCGATGCGATTGAGGCCATCGCCAAGGCCGACCGTGGTGGTGGTCTTGCCTTCGCCGGCCGGCGTCGGGTTGATGGCGGTGACCAGGATCAGCTTGCCGTCCTTCCTGTCCTTCACCGACTTGATGAACTCGGCCGAGACCTTCGCCTTGTCGTGGCCATAGGGTAAGAGATGCTCGTTCGGGATGCCGATCTTGGCGCCGATCTCCTGGATCGGTTTCTTCCTGGCGGCGCGCGCGATCTCGATGTCGGACTTCACTTCGGCCATGACGGCTTTCCTCTGGATTGGGCGGTGGAAGGGACGGTTTTGATCATTTGTGCATGTTCGAAACGCCGCGCGGGCGCAAGGGCAAGTTCTAACCCTGTCGCGGCCGCGGCGTCAACTTCCATGCAACTAAGTTTCCTGCAAAGAAAAACTGCTGTTCCCGGTCCGAACCTGTTCGGGTCTTCGGCCCCGGTCGCTTGCGGCGTATAGAAGCCAGAGCCAAGACCGTTCCGCCGTCTCAAAACAGCCGCTGAATACGCGAAAAGCGACAGAGGCGACGGCGCAAATCCACCATCGCCGTGTCGCCTCGAAAGGCGCTATTGCGTGAGCACGTTGCTGATCTCGACCATGTTGGAGCGCACGCGCAGGATGTAGAAGCCCATCGTCGTCAGATGCGTCGGCAGGAGCCAACCGTCTTCGCGGCCGTTGGCGATGATGAAGGGCTGGATGCGCAGCGCCGAGACGAACTGCGAATCCATCGTGTCCCAAAGGCTCTGCAGGTGCTTTTCCTTGATCACGTCGTCGAAGTCAGCCTGGGCACCCTTCATCAGGCCGTAATATGCATAGAGCTGACCATAGGCGAACCAGAAGCGGTCGTCGGCGCGGGTATCGAACCAGCCATCATTGTGGTTTTCCGCGCGCTCCTTGAGGATGGCCGAGGTCGATCCGATGTCTGAGGAGATGCGGTCGATATATTGCTTCAGATTGTCGGCACGGGCGTCGAACGTCGCCTGGCAGGTGGCCAGCCGGGCGTTGAAGTTTCGCAGCTTGCGCACCGCGTCGCGATAATAGCTCGGCGTCGGCGTCTTGGGGCCGAACGGGTTCAGGCCGAAATACCAGGTGTATTCATCGAACTGTAGATTGCCGCGCGCATCCTGCAGGTCGGCGTCGATCTGCGATGTCGTACGCACGCGGCCGAGATTGTCGGCAAGCTCGGTCGCGGTGCGCCGCACCGCCTGGTTGATGCCGCGCTGGAAGGAGGCCTTGTTGTCCATCCAGGGCGTGTGGTCCCAATCGATGCCGAACAAGCCGAGCTTGTAGAGGATCATCGAGGAGATCCAGGCATTCTGGTTGACGTTGAAGTCCGTCAAATCGGCGGCAACCTGGGCGATCGCCGAGTTGCCGCATGTCTTGGCCGTATCGGTGCCGCTGCCGGCTGAAACCTGCTCGCCCGCCGACACGTTCCGCTTCTCGAACGTGTAGGTGTCGGGATAGTTCGGGTCGAAATTGTTCCACCACTGCGTGGCGTAGAAGAAATTGGCATAGAGGCCGATCAATACCAGAACGGCAAGGCCGACCACCGCCTTCAGAATCCAGCCGCGCTGGCCGTACCAGCGGCCAACCCACATGAACGGCCACAGGATGAGGCCGATGACGAAGCCGATGCCGCGGCCGATCCATTGAAAAATCCGGGTGAAGAAGTTCACGATCGGGTCGAGCATGGCTGTGGTACCCCTCAGAGCATTTCACCGTTTCAAGGGAAACGGCGATCTGCCCTAACCCTTTGTTTTGCCGCAATTCCGGGCGGAAAACCGCCCACACTTTTCCTGGAATTGCTCTAGATCAGAATAACGTTTCGTTGAAACGTCATCCTGATCTAACTCTTTGTTGGAGCATGATTTCCCCGAAAACCGGTTCCCACTTTTCGGAATCATGCTCTAGTCAGTCAAACCGTAAAGGCGCGCGCGGAACGCCGCCTTGTCCTTCAGATATGTGGTTTTCAAAACGTCCACAACATGGCTTCGCCAGGCGTCGCTGAAGCCGTCATAATCCTTGTAGAAGCCGGGCTTGTTGAAGACGTAGCGCGACACGAAGTCCTGCGGCACGAAATCCGAGATCAGCTGGTTGGTCAGCCAAGCATCGGGATGATCGGGCTTGGCGCGCACGACCAGGAAACGCTGGCGCGGCGACACATCCTCGATCTTGAGATGGCCGAGCTGGGCGATCTCGCGCTTGGCGGCGTTGAGGAACGGGAAATTGCCGTCGCTGGCGATCAGGTCGGCGTGGCCAAGGATCCAGGTCTGCAGCCAGACCTTGTCGACATCGGTCAGATTGCGGTTGGGCTCGGCGTCGCGGATCAGCGCCCGCACGACCATTTCGGCGCGGTGTTCGAGATAACCGGAAGTCTCGATCCAGGAGGCGCGAGGCAGATCGAGACGGCCGGTGGCGGCCAGGAAGCCGAACACCTTGTCGGCGTCGTTGATCGACAGATAGCTCACCTGCCAGGGCCGCGAGCGGCGGAAGCCGGGAGCGGCCGGATCGCTGATCACCGTCGTCATATCGGGGTCGACGAAGACGTAGAGCCCGCCGAAATGGCTGGTCCAGTAGGCGTTGTGGCGGAAGATAACCTGGTCGGGCACCAGCGCGTTCTCGCGGATGTCGCCGCAGACCTTGGCAAGGTCGACCATGCGCTCAAGCATGGCGTCGTCGCGCCAGGCGTCAGGCTCCTGCCTCAGCCGGTCGACGAGCTTGCCGAGCTCAGCCGCCTTGCCGAGCACGTCCTCGGCTGACAACACCTTGAACTCGACCTGGTTGATCGACAGCAGGTCCTCGATATCGTTGACCTTGGGAACAGAGTCCTCGATCTCGCCGTAGATGACGTCCTTGATGGTCAGCGCGTCGATCGCGCGCTGGTTCTTCGACATGAACTCGAACATCAGCTGCGAGGTGTTGGAGAAGGCGGTGTGGACCACCGGCAGGTCGATCTGCGACGGCGTCAGGATGATGAAACGGCGGTTGACCTCATTGGGATCGAGATAGTTGTAGTCGCCGCATTCCTCGGCGATTTCGGGCGAGAAGCCGGTGCGGTCGATCTGGAAGCTCGCAAGCTTGGTCGGCTCGAGGCCGAAGGCGGCAAGCGCCTTGTTGTAACGCTGGATGAGGTGCGGCTCGTCGATGGCGAGCAAGCGGCCGTAGATCAGCTCGTTGTCGCGCAGAAGGTCGGGTTTTTTAATTGCGGTCATCTTCCCTTCTCCCCGTTCACGGGGAGAAGGTGCCCGAAGGGCGGATGAGGGGCAGCGCACTCTTCCCTTCTCCCCTTGTGGGAGAAGGTGGATCGGCGCGATAGCGCCGAGACGGATGAGGGGTGTTCCAGCGGAGTGAGACGCTGGCGTTCCCTGGAGCACCCCTCATCCGTCGCCTTCGGCGACACCTTCTCCCACAAGGGGAGAAGGCGAGGTCGGCGCAACTCACGCATTCCACAGCCCCTTCTTCTTCAACTCCTCCATTTCGCGCGCTGCGCGCTCGCGCAGCCTGGCGTCGCGCAGGAGCTTCTCCACGGCGGCGTCGTCGGATTTGTCGGAATAGCGGAACTCGGAATCGGCGTAGCGGTTGATCTCCTGCATGACCATGTCCATCGAGAACGGTCCGCGCAGTTCTTCGATCATCGCCTTCTTGTCGTCGTAGCTCTTGTGCATGAAGGCTTCCGGCTTCTCGAACCAGTCGTCCGGCAGCTCGATGTCCATGGCGCGCATCTTGATGGCGTCGGTGACGTTCTTGATGGCGCGACCGGTGAAGCGCGGCTCGGCGTCCTTGATCATGTGCAGATAGGTGCCGACATCAGCCATGGTCTTCGGCGCGCCGTTTTCCTTCATGTAGCGCTCATAGACCTTCATCAGCCCGTCTTCCCGCGGCTTTTCGTGCTCTTCATAGGCCTCGGCCACGGCGCGCTGGATTTCCTGCGCGGCATAGAGCTCGTGCTTGCCAAGCGGGATCTCGTGGTTCTTGCCGGCAAGCAGCACGAAGATGTCGATATAATCATCGCGGGTCTGCGGGCCGTCGACCAGCCATCGCGCGCCGGCGCGCTGGCGCAGCGCATCGTCGACATTTTCCGGATAGTTGGAGAACATGCCGAAGGAGCAATTGCCGCGCACCACCGTCGAGGCGCCGGCGAAGGCGTCCATCAGGACGCCGGTGATCTCCTGCTGACCGGCGGAAGCACGGTCGTCGGAACGGCGCGCCGCCACCTGGTCGATGTCGTCGATGGTGCCGAAGCCGATGACGCGCGGATTGAGCACGTTGTTGATGAACTGTCGGCAGTTCTGGCCCGACTTGCCCTGGTAGGACGAGATCTGGTCGACGCCGAAATTCTCATAGGCGAAGGGATAGCCGGCGACCTGGCAGTAGCCGTTGACGAGGCCGGCGATCATCTGGATCAGCGTCGTCTTGCCGGTGCCCGGCGCGCCGTCGCCGATGAAGGTGAACAGGAACCCGCCGAGCTCGACGAAGGGGTTCAGCTCGCGCTCGAAGTCGTAGGCCATGAGCATCTTGGCCAGCCTGACCGACTGGAATTTGGCGATGTGGTTGCCGATGACCTCTTCCGGTTTCTTGAAGGTCATCACCAGCGGCTTGGTGCGCTTGCCGGGCGCGACGTCGAAACCATCGAGAGTGAAATCGTCGACGTCGATACGGATATGCGCATTTTCGAACGGGCCAATGCCGTCGAAGCGACCTTTGCGCGCAAGCAACCCGTCGATGGCGACGCGGGCGAAGGCGCGAGCGCGCGTCGCCAGGTCGGCGTCATCCTTCGAGCCGGCTATCGCCTTGTCGAGACCTGCGACGATCGACTTCACCGCGTCCTGCGGCGTGTCGAACAGAAAGTCGGGCTCGGGAATATCGTTCGGCGCCTCGCCGTCGCTGTCGATCAGCTGGAACAGATAGGAGGCGAAGCTGAAGGCCGAAACGTAAGCCGAGGCCGACAGAAGCTTCTTGAAGGTGGCCGCCTCGTCGCCTTCCAGCGGCGCGCGCACGTTTTTCGCCTGCAGGCTTTCGAGGTCGGAACCTTCGGCGAAGACATCAGATATTGCGAGCGCAATCGCCAGGCCACGGCGCGCGCGGTAGAGCAGCGTGTGCTGCGGGATCGTCATCAACTGGTCGTCGGGATGGATCGCGGCAACCGTCCTGGTGAGTTCGACCTCGCGCGTGCGCCGCACCGAGCCGACCGACACGGTCGAGACGAAGCGGCGGTTGGTGCCGGCAAGCGCCGTGCCGGATTCGCGCGCAGGATCCTCCAGCACGACGATGCGGGTGATGAAGCTCTGCGCGGTCGCGCGATGCTTTTCGATTGCGGCTTCCGAGATCGTTGTCAGGCCGGTGTCCATGAAGGATGCTCCGCGATTTGACGGTCAGACGTCGCTGATCACCTGCCCGTTGGACAGGATGTGGACCTTGTACCCGGAAAAGATCTTCTGCGCCTCGCCCGCGGCGTAGAGTGCCTGGTAGGCCTCGTGCGGGATCAGCGCGTGCTTCTCGTAGCTCGAAACGCCCTGCCGCGCCGCTTCGAGATCGTCGGTATTGATGAAGAATTCCTGCGTTGTCTTCTCGCTGGAGAACAGTCCCTTGCGGCCGGGTTTCTCGCTCTTGGAAAAGACCTCCTGAATGGTCCAGGTGAGCAGCCAGGCATTCTCGGGCTTCCGCACCTTGGAGAGCACCTCGGCCACGGTCGAATTGTTCTCGGTGATGCCGGCCGAGTAGAAAGGCCCGAGCACGACGCGCCGCAACTGCTTGGGATGCAGGGGCTCGAAGTCCTTGTCGAGATTAACCGCGATCGTCGCCGGCGAGAGCGTGTAGGCGGAGTTCTTCTCGGTGAAGTCGTCGAAGCGGTGCGCAAGCTCGGGATTGAGCAGGCCGTCGACGGGCAGCGGGATCTCGACCTTCTCGTTCAGCTTGCCGGTGCTGCTGTCGACCAGCTGGCGCACCATGCTTTCGGAGGAGTCCTCTACCGTTACCATGTAGATCAGCGGCAGGTTGGCGCTGCCGTCGAACGTGGCCCAGTGGACGAGATAATAGGGCCGCATGGTCTTCGGGTTGACCGAGACCTTGGCCGTCTGCGCAAGCGTGAACGGACCGAAGGTCGCCTCGCTCTTGACGTCCTCCAGATAGAGCCGCTCGGCCATCGACTTCTGCAGCGCCTCGGGAAATTCCTTATGGCGCAGGATGAAGTCGGCCATCTCCTCGCGCAGCTCGCCGGCCTGCGGGATGTTGGCCAGGCGGGCATCGGCCTGCTGGCGGTCGTTTTCCAATTCGAGCAGGTTCTGGAAGACGGGATAGCCGCTCTCGGCGCGTGAGATCCGGAAGGTGTCCATGAAGCCCAGCCGGTTGCGCCAGCAGGCAAAGGACTTGTCCAGCCGCGCGATATACTCGGCGACGATCCTGGCGACGATGCCGTGCCGGTAAAGCGGCGAGCGGTCGTCGCGCATGAACACTTCCAGCCCGCTCAGCGCCGCCGTGATGGCGGAGAAATAGCGTGCCGCCGCGTCGTTCTCAGGTGTCATGGGACTGCCGTTGCAATGAAATCAGCGGCGCCGCCCAAGCAGATATTCGTGGGATGCCCCACGAATATCTGCCCGGATTCCTTTGATTTTCGCAGGTTCTGACCGCAAAACCGTGGAACACTTTTGCGGAACCTGCTTAGGACTGCACATAGTTGGCGGCGTTGTGCTTCTTCATTACCTCGTCGAAGCGGCGGGCGAAGGCATCGTCGGCAAGCTTCTTGCGGCGCTGGATGTCGGCTGAAGCCACCATGTTCTTCTCATGCATCTCGAGCAGGTCGCCGATGTGCTTCTGCGAGGCGGCGCCGATGCCGGCCATGGTCTCTTCCGCCGTGTTGTCGACCTGGCTGCCCAGCGTGTTGATCTTGTGGGCGACGTCCTGCTGGGCGGCGGTCTTCAGCGAATCCTCCAGCGCCTTGTAGAGGACGATGCGCTGCTCGGTGTCGATGGTCAGCTTGTTGATCAGCGTCGACTGCGCGGCGATCTGGTTGTTGAGCGAATCGACGAAGGTCTGGAACATCGACGTGTAGCGCTCGAGCGTCTGGCTTTCGGCCAGCAGCTCCTGCTCCTTGGCCTGTTTTTCGTTGTATTCGGTCGCCATTTTCGAGCGCTCGCCCTCGAGCTCGGTGCGCTCCTTCTGGGTCGTGGACGAGGCGATCTTGTTCTCGATGTCGAGCAGCAGAGGGTTCAATTCCTCAATGCGCTTCTGCACAGCCTCGAGGTTGGACATGGTCGTCTTGCGGCGCTCGATCACCTGCGACAGGCTGGTTTCGGAAGTCTTGTAGCGCTGGTCGAGGACCTGCTTCTGCGCCTTCAGGATACCGACGATGGTATCCGATTTCGCCAAAAGCTCCTGCAGATTGCCGGCCAGCGACATGTTGCGCACGCGGTCGGTGCGCATGCGCTGCTTGCGCTGCGCCGAGAAGATGCCGACGAAGTTTTCCCAGCCGGTGTAGTTCTTCATGCTCTCGAATTCGGCGCCGAAGACGTTGGTTGCGTCCTCGAGCCCGATGATCAGGTCGGCGATGTTGCCTTCCATGACCTTCTGCTGCTTGAGCACGTCCTCGATGCGGGCGTTCTCGATGTCGAAGTTGGCGTCGCCGATCTTCTTGTCGGCCTGAGCAAGCGTGTCGAGCACGGTGCCGGACTGCTCGATCTTGCTGCGCATGTCCTGCACGACCTGCTTGGTCTTGGCAATTTCGGCATCGAAATTCTGCAATGTCGCCATTGGGGCCTCCCGCTTCGGCATCCGTTTCCGTGTCGTGGCGGCGAATATATGTGGGGCTTCAAGGGATTGAAAGAAGGAAGACAAAGGGAAGCGTCAAAACAAAAGAATTGGTTAGGTCCTTGAAAAGCAAGGCAAGCATGCGCATGGCGCCTAGTAACGCACCATCATCGAACAGCTTTTGCTGACATGCCTTAAGGTCTTGTTTTTGCGAACGGCCATGAAACAGCGCCGGCAAATATCTTGCGGCGGCGATGCCGGTTTCGCCGACACCGGTCAAGGCTTGAAGCGGTTTTAGGACGACATCCGGCTCTAGAGCGGTTCAGCGTTTCACGGAATCGCCGAACCGCTCTAAGTCTTTGTTTTTACACAATTCTGGACGAAAAACCGCTACGCAGTTTTCCTGGAATTGCTCTATGCAGGCTTTCGGCTCAGCGGTTGACAAAGCCGATGAAGTCGTCGGGCGCGGCCCGGCCCATCTCCTCTTCCCAATGTCTGCGGCAGAGCGAGACATAGACGTCCTTGCCGATCGCCACCTGCTCGCCCTGTCTCGCCACCTTGCCGTCAGGTCCCAGGCGCACCACCATCGTCGCCTTGCGGCCGCAACGGCAGATGGTGCGCACCTCGCGCAGGTCGTCGGCGATGGCGAGCAGAGCGCGCGAGCCGGAGAACAGATTACCCTGGAAGTCGGTGCGCAGGCCGTAGCACATGACCGGAATGCCCAGACGGTCGGCGATGCGGGCGAGCTGCCAGACCTGCTCTTCCTCGAGGAACTGCGCCTCGTCGACAAAGATGCAATGCACAGGGCCATGCCGGTGGTGCTCCGCGACCGTGGCATAGAGGTCGTCGCCGTCGCGGAAAATCTCTGCCTCGGATTCGAGACCGATGCGCGACGAGATCAGCCCGGTGTCGCCCTTACGATAGTGGCCGGCGACGAACAGCATCGTCGACATGCCGCGTTCGCGATAATTGTAAGACGCTTGCAAAAGCATCGTCGTCTTGCCGGCGTTCATCGTCGCGTAGTGGAAGTAAAGCTTGGCCATGTCGCTCTTTTGGGTGTGTCGGGATTCAGGCGAGGCCGGCCCGACCTGAATTCCGACACACCCTAAGCCGACTTGCCGCGGCTCGGGGAGAGGGCACCGGCTCCGTCCACCAAAAACTCGATGTCGTTCAAAAAGCTGTCATGTCGCTTAATGGCCAGCGCGCGCCGTTCGTCGCGACGTTGAACCGCTTGAAACAACATCAAAATGGTGTTTGGCTGACGAAACAAGGCGGGCGCAAGAACCGTGACTTCGCTTTGCCTCGGAAATCCAATGGGAGATAAGTTCATGTCGCGTATGAAATCTTTCGCCGCAGGCCTCGGCCTTGCGGCGTTTCTGTCGACAACCGCCGCCTATGCCGGCGATCCGGCGAGCTGCAAGGCCGTGCGGCTGTCGGATGTCGGCTGGACCGACATTCAGGCCACCACGGGCCTGGCTTCGGTGCTGCTGACTGCGCTCGGATACGAGCCGCAGGTGATCCAGCTCTCCGTGCCGGTGACCTATGCGTCGCTGAAGAACAAGGACCTCGACGTCTTCCTGGGTAACTGGATGCCGTCGATGACCAACGACATCAAGGACTATACCGCCGACGGCTCGGTCGAGACCGTCAGCCAGAACCTCGCCGGCGCCGGCTACGGCATCGTCGTGCCGACCTATGTCGCGGATGCCGGCGTCAAGACGCTGACCGATCTCGGCAAGTTCAAGGACAAGTTCAACGGCAAGATCTACGGCATCGAGGCCGGCAATGACGGCAACCGCATCATCCTCGACATGATCAAGAATCCGAAGGACAACCTCGAAGGCTTCGAGCTGGTCGAATCCTCGGAAGCCGGCATGCTGACGCAGGCCGAGCAGTCGATGAAGAACAATGAATGGATCGCTTTCCTCGGCTGGACGCCGCATCCGGTGATGGGCGCCATGAAGATCACCTATCTCGACGGCATGGGCGACAGCGGCTTCGGCGCCGCCACCGTCTCGACCAATGTCCGCAAGGGCTACATGACCGAGTGCCCGAATGCCGGCAAGTTCATCGCCAACCTGAAGTTCAATCTCGACATGGAAGGCGAGATGATGGACGCCATCCTCAAGGGCGGCGACCCGCAGACGGTCGCCACCGACTGGCTGAAGAAGCATCCGGATGCGGTGACGCCGTGGCTTGCCGGCGTGACCACCTTTGATGGCGGCGACGCGGCGGCTGCCGTCAAGACCGCGCTCGGAAGCTGAGCCGGCTTTGAGCCCGGAATGATCCGGAAGAGGGCAGCCGGTAGATAAGGCTGCCCTTTTTCTTAGGCGCGGCGCGCCTTAAGCCTCTGTTTCGACACATGTCATTTCCTAAAACCGCCGCACACTTTTGGGCGACATGCGTTAAGCTGCGAGAAGATGACCGTACGGCAAGTGCGGCGAAGCCGAGAGGGGAAGATGGATCCGATTTCGAAATTCCTGACCGACTACAAAATCCCCATCGGGCCGTGGGGCAAGGCCTTCTTCGGCTTCCTGACCGACAATTTCGACACCATCTTTCGAGCGTTTTCAAACGGGCTGAATTTCATCCTCGACGGGGCGGTGGACCTGCTGCTGATGGTCCCGCCCGTGCTTCTGGCGCTGGTCATCGCGATCATCGCCTGGCTCTTGCAGCGTTCGCGGCCGCTCGCCATCGGCGTCTTCCTCGGCCTGATCTTCATCATCAACCAGAATCTGTGGAAGCAGACGGTGCAGACGCTGGTGCTGGTGGTTGCCGCCGCGGCGATGGCCATGGCGATCGGCGTGCCGCTCGGTATCTGGGCCGCGCACAAGCCGAAGGTCTACCGCGTCATGCTGCCGGTGCTCGATCTGATGCAGACGCTGCCGACCTTCGTCTACCTGATCCCGGTGCTCACGCTGTTCGGGCTCGGGAACGCGCCCGGCCTCATCGTCACCATCATCTTCGTCATCCCGACGGCCGTTCGGCTCACCCATCTGGGCGTCGTTTCGGTGCCCAAGGCAATCATCGAAGCGGGCGAGGCGTTCGGCGCCACCAAGCGCCAGCTTCTGTGGAAGGTGGAACTGCCCTCGGCACTGCCGACCATCATGGCGGGTCTGACCCAGTCGATCATGCTGTCGCTGTCGATGGTGGTGTTCGCCGCCCTGATCGGCGCCGGCGGCCTCGGCACCGAAATCAACCGGGCGCTCGGCTCGCGGCGCATCGATCTCGGGCTTGAGGCGGGCCTCGCGATCGTCGTGCTCGCCATCGTGCTCGACCGCATGACCCGCATCGGCGTTGGAGGCAAGAAATGACCGTCGCGGTTGATTTCAAGAACGTAGACATCGTCTTCGGCGCTGATCAGGCAGGCTCGCTGGCGATGATCGACCAGGGCGCAACGCGCGCCGAGATTCTCGAAAAGACCGGTAATGTGCTGGGTTGCGCTGGCGCCAGCCTGACCGTCCATGAGGGCGAGATTTCGGTGTTGATGGGCCTGTCCGGCTCCGGCAAGTCGACGTTGCTCCGGGCCGTCAACCGGCTCAATGTGGTGTCGCGCGGCCAGGTGCTGGTCAAGGACGGCGATCGTGTGGTCGATGTCGTCACCTGCGATGAGGCGACCTTGCGGCGGTTGCGCCAGAAGCAGGTGGCCATGGTGTTCCAGCAGTTCGGCCTGCTGCCATGGCGCACGGTCGAGGAAAATGTCGGCTTCGGCCTCGAGCTTGCCGGCGTGCCGGAGGCGGAACGCAAGGCGCGCGTGCAGAAGCAATTGCAACTGGTCCATCTCGACCAATGGTCGAAGAAATATGCCCATGAGCTTTCGGGCGGCATGCAGCAGCGCGTCGGTCTCGCCCGGGCTTTCGCCACCGAGGCGCCGATCCTGTTGATGGACGAGCCGTTCTCGGCGCTCGACCCGCTTATCCGAACCAAGCTGCAGGACGAATTGCTGCAGCTCCAGGCCGAGCTGAAGAAGACCATCATCTTCGTCAGCCACGACCTCGAGGAGGCGCTGAAGATCGGCAGCCACATCACGATCATGGAGGGCGGCCGCATCGTGCAGACCGGCGCGCCGGAAGACATCGTCTTGCGCCCTGCCAACGACTATGTTCGCGACTTCATCGCCAATGTGAATCCGCTGTCGGTGCTGACGGCGTGGAACGTGATGCGGGACCGTCGCGACCTGGAGCAGGGCGACAATGGTTGGGTGTGGCTCGACCGGCGCAAGACGACACGCTTCAAGATCGACGACCACGGCCTTGTGGCGGCGGCCGAGCGCGACGGCAAGCCGGCGGTGTGGGTGTCCTGCGCCGATGTCGAGCGCCAGCCGGAGGAGGGCGCCCAGGTGTTCTGGGCCAATCCCGGCACGCCGCTGAAAACGGTGATGCTCGCCATGCACCGGTCGCAGACGGCGCCGGTGGCGCTGTTCGATGAAGGCTCGCGCTTCGTCGGCTCGATTGGCATCAGGGACGTGCTGAGTGCTGTGCTGAGGCGGTAGGGTTTCAGCCTTTTTGACGGGCGTGTGCCGCTGGCGGGCACCTCGCGCTTGTTCTAGACTGGCCGGCAGCCGAACAACCGGCATCAGGCGAAAGAGGCGCGAATGATCTTCCGTCAGCTCTTCGATTCCGTTTCGGGTACCTACTCCTATCTGCTTGCCAGCCGGCGCGGCGGCGAGGCGCTGATCATCGATCCGGTGCTGGAGAAGGTCGAGCGCTACCTGCAGCTGGTCAATGAGCTGGACCTGAGGCTGGTCAAGGCGGTCGACACGCATCTTCATGCCGATCACATCACCGGACTCGGCGCGCTGCGCGACAAGACGCATTGCGTGACCGTCATGGGCGAGCAGACCAAGGCCGACGTGGTGTCGATGCGGCTTGCCGACGGTGACAAGCTAGGCATCGAAGGCCTGGCGCTCGACGTCATCTACACGCCCGGGCACACCGATGATTCCTACAGCTTCATCTTGCCCGACCGGGTCTTCACCGGCGACACGCTGCTCATCCGCGGCACCGGCCGCACCGACTTCCAGAACGGCGATCCGCGCCAGCAATATGAATCGATCTTCGGCCGGCTGCTCAAGCTGCCCGACGAGACGCTGATCTTCCCGGCGCATGACTATAAGGGCGAGACCGTGTCGACGATCGGCGAGGAAAAGGCCTTCAATCCGCGCCTGCAGGTGAAGTCGGTCGACGAGTATGTGAACATCATGAACAATCTCAATCTGTCCAACCCGAAAATGATGGATGTGGCCGTGCCCGCCAACATGCGGGTCGGGCTGCATCAGGACGACATCGCCAGCCGCGGCTGGGCGGTCAGCGCGGAGCAGGCGCTGGCGCTGGTCGGGCGACCCGACGTGGCGCTGATCGACCTGCGCGAGCAAACCGAGCGCGAGCGACACGGGGTCATCCCCGGCGCGATCCATCTGCCCTATGCGCGGCTGCAGGAAAACATCGCCGCCGGCGGCATGCTGCATGAGTTGGCGAAGTCGACCAGCAAACAGATCCTGTTCTATTGCGCCTTTGGCGAGCGCTCGGCGATGGCGGTGCAAGCGGCGCAAGATGTCGGGATTTCCAGCGCCCGCCATATCCAGGGCGGCATCGACGCCTGGCGGAAAGCCAGCGGCCCACTGATGCATTAAAGCGCGTCGCCCTTCTGGGCGACATGCACTAGTCTAGGCGTGACGGCCAGGCTCAGTTCAGCCCGATGAGCTTGGCGCCGTTCCGGAACAGTGCTTCTCCATCCCGGTCGAAACGGAATGTCGCGATGAAATCGTCGGCGCGATAGTTCGGCAAGGTGTTGCGGATCGCGGCGGCAAAGGTTCGCGCCTCCTCCCGCCGGCCGGCCAGCGCCAGGCAATGAGCGGCGATCGCCAGGATGATGAGATGGGCGTTAGGGCGTGCCGCGGCTTTCAGCGCCCATTCGGCCGCCGCTTCGAATTCGCCGAGCCTTGCATGCGCCATGGCGCGCGCGCCCATCATGCCGAACAGCAGCGGATCGAAGGGGCTTAGATGGCGGGAATGGTCGGACGAACCGATCGCCGATTGCGGGTCGCCCGACTGCGAATGGACGAAGGACAGCGCGTAGTGGCCGAGCGCGAAATTGGGGCTGAGGTCAACGGCGCTCGCGAGCTCCAGCAGCGAGCCGTCCTGCTCGCCGCGCAGCCATAACGCGCGGCCCATCGCCCAGTGGGCGGCTGGGTTACGGTCGTCGACCAGCAGGCTCTGGCCGGCGCTCTCGAAGGCAAGCGCGGCCTCGCGGCCGCGGTCGCCCCAGCGCTGGAAAGCGTTCTGCCAGTGGGTGAAGGACATGCCGGCATAGGCGCGTGCGAAAGTAGGATCGAGCTTCAACGCCTCGCCGAAGAAATGCTGCGCCAGCTCGTTTTCTTGGCGGGTGAAGCGATACATGTGCCAAAGGCCGCGATGGTAAGCCTCCCAGGCATTGAGCGAGTTTGGCGCTTTCAGCAATGCGCGGTTGCGCTCCACCGTCGCGATCTCGGCGGCGATCGATGAGACGATGCTGTTGCCGATATCCTCGATGACGATGAAGATGTCGTCGGGTTTATGCTCGAAGGTTTCCGCCCAAACGATCCTTGCCGTGCGGACCTCGACAAGCTCGACCGAGACGATGAACCTGCCCGGCAGAGCCCGCACCGAGCCCGTCGCGACATAGTCGACATTCAGCCTGCGCCCGGCGTCTTCCGGCGCGATGTTCTTCTCGGCGAGCGCGAAGACAGAGCCGCGGGCGATGACGAAGAAATCGCGCAGCTTGGCAAGCCGCGTGATGATGTCATGCGTGAGGCCATCGGCAAGCCCGCCACGGAAGCCGCCGGCGCCGGCGCTCTCGGCAAACGGCATCACCGCGAGCGAAGCCCGGCGGGTCGCAACGGGCTCGGATTCGTCCGCGGCGACCGACGATTCCGAAACCGGGAAAGCCGGCCCGGATCGGGCGCATGGCGTTGCGCCGGCGTTCCGGGCTCTTATCTCCTGCCAAGCCTCGCGCAATGGCGTGAAATCCAGCTCTTCCGAGCGAAACAACTCCGCTGCCGTGGCAAGATGCTCTTCGCCGGCGCCGATCTGCCCGCGCCGGGCCAGATTTTCCAGCAGCGCCACATGCGCGCGGCCGTCGAAGGGCGCTAGCTCCAGCCATTTGTCGATATAAGCGCCGGCCTCATCGGTTCCACGTGGGAGAAGCCCAATGATATGCTCCAGAACCGCGACATGGCATGCGCTGAAACGGCGGCGCTGCGCCGTCAGCCAGCTGCCGAAATGCGGGCTGCGATCGAGCTCGAGGCCGTCGAGAAAATCGCCGGCGAAATGTTGCGAAATCCCCTGCAGCCGCACGAGATCGAGCGTCTGGACACCTTCGGCCACCGCCGAGGCGGCATCCAGCGCGTCCACATGGACATCGTCAAGACGGAGCGACACCATATCGCCGTCGGTTTCGACCCGGCGCAAGCCCGCTTCGTCGAGCGCGGCACGCAGCTTGCTCAGGCACCAGCGCAACTCGCCGCGCGGATCGTTGGGCACGTCCCAGAGAAGTTCGCAAAGACGGCTGCGGCTGACTGGGTGGGGCGCCAGCGCCAGATAGGCAAGCAGGGCGCGCAGCTTGCGTGACGAAGGCAAGGCCACAGGAACATCGTCGCGCATGATCGTAAACGGGCCGAGCAGCCTGATCGAAAGGCTGGCTGCCATGCCTTTCAGAGTCGACCGAACGGATTCCACGTCCGTTTCCACGCTCGCTCCCACGTCGAACAGTTGGTCCATGTTCTATCACCAAACACGACAGGGCGCATCCGGCAGCGAATTTTCGAGCCGGACGCGGCCTTTGCCGAATTGCCGGCAAGTCACACGCAACTAGCGCGGCAAGGTGTCGAAACCGCGCCGCCCAATTCGCCGGTTTGTAACCGGCACGTGAGGAGATCGAGGAGAAAGCCCATGTTGCATCAGTTGAAAATCAGGACCACGGCCGGTCGCGGCCGGCTGTTCGACAGCATTCTCGATACCGTCGGCGACACGCCGGTCATCCGCATCAACAATCTCGGGCCAGGTCACGCGACGATCTATGTGAAGGCGGAGTTCTTCAACCCGGCGGCCTCGGTGAAGGACCGGCTGGCGCTCAACATCATCGAGGAAGGCGAGCGCAGCGGTAAGCTCAAGCCTGGCCAGACCGTGGTCGAGGCGACGAGCGGCAATACCGGCATCGGCCTCGCCATGGTCTGCGCGCAGAAAGGCTATCCGCTGGTGGTGACGATGGCCGACAGCTTCTCGATCGAGCGCCGCAAGCTAATGCGCATGCTGGGCGCCAAGGTGGTGCTGACGCCGCGCGCCCAAAAAGGTTTCGGCATGTACAAGAAGGCGGTCGAGCTCGCCGAAGCCAATGGCTGGTTCCTCGCGCGCCAGTTTGAGACCGAGGCCAATGCCGCCATTCACGAGGCAACGACGGCGCGCGAGATCATCAATGACTTCGCCGACTCGAGGCTGGACGTGCTCGTCACCGGCTACGGCACGGGCGGCACGGTGGCCGGCGTCGGCCGCGTGCTGCGCCGCGAGCGGCCGGAGGTGAAGATCGTGCTCGCCGAGCCGGCGAACGCCCAGCTGATCGGCAGCGGCAAGGCCCAGGAGCGCGGCGCCGGCGGTGCGCCGTCCGCCAGCCATCCGGCCTTCGAACCGCATCCGATCCAGGGCTGGACGCCGGACTTCATCCCCAACGTGCTGCAGGAGGCGATCGACCAACGCTATTATGACGAGGTGGTGCCGATCCCCGGTCCCGAAGGCATCAAATGGACGAAGGCGCTGGCGCGGCAGGAGGGCATCTTTACCGGCATCTCCGGCGGCGCCACTTTCGCCGTGGCGCGGCAGATCGCGGGCAAGGCCCCCGCCGGCTCGGTGATCCTGTGCATGCTGCCCGACACGGGGGAGCGCTACATGTCGACGCCGCTTTTCGACGGCATCGAGGCCGAGATGGACGCCGAGGAGACGGCGCTGTCGCGCTCGACGCCGAGCTGCCAGTTCGAAGGCTGAGAACAGAAACGCGACGCCGCCCCGCATGGCGGCGTCGTTCTTTTATGCGCGGGTCGACCCACGCCGGCGGGAGAGGCGAGATGGATATATTTCCGGAAGCGACCAACGCGGAGGAAACGCTCGATCCGCCGGATTGGGCCGATGTGGGAGCGCTCTCGCACCGAATCCTCGACGATGCCATCGCGTATCTCGAGGATGTCCGCGACCGGCCGGTCTGGCGCGAGATGCCGGCCGAGGTGCGGGCATTCTTCTGCGCACCTTTGCCGCGTTCGCCGGCGCCGGCGGCTGACGTCTATGACGACGTCGCCCGCAACGTGATGCCTTACCCGATGGGCAACATCCATCCGCGTTTCTGGTCCTGGTATATGGGATCCAGCAACTTCACCGGCGCGCTCGGCGATTTTCTGGCGGCGATCCAGGGCTCCAATCTCGGCGGCGGCAACCATGCCGCCGCACTGATGGACAGCCAGGTCGTCAACTGGATGAAGGAGATGGTCGGTTTCCCAGCCTGGGCCAGCGGCACGCTGGTCAGCGGCGGCTCGATGGCCAACATTATCGGACTGACCGTGGCGCGCAACGTCAAGGCAGGCGTCGACGTGCGCGAGCGGGGTGTCGGCGCCATGCCGAAGCCGTTGCGCTACTACGCCTCGGACCAGGTCCATTCCTGTCATCGCAAGGCTGTGGAGGCGCTCGGCCTCGGCAATCAGGCGCTGCGGCGCATCCAGACCGATGCCGGCTTGCGCATCGATATCGCCGCGCTCAAGGCGGCAATCGCGGAGGACCGCGAGGCGGGCTTCAGGCCGGCCTGCGTGATCGGCACCGCCGGCACCGTCAACACCGGCGCGGTCGACGACCTGCAGGCGCTGGCGAGCGTGGCGGCCGAAGAGGATCTCTGGTTCCATGTCGACGGCTGCATCGGCGCGCTCATCGCGATCGCACCTGAGAACCGATCGCTCGTCGCGGGCATCGAACAGGCGGATTCGATCGCGCTCGATCCGCATAAATGGCTGCACGCGCCGTTCGAAGCCGGTTGCGCCCTGGTGCGGGACGCATCCCAGCACCGCAACACGTTTGCCGTGACGCCGGAATATCTGGAATCGACGCCGCGGGGCCTGGCCTCCGGAGAGTGGCTGCACGATTATGGGCTTCAAACGTCGCGCGGCTTCCGTGCGCTCAAGATCTGGATGGCGCTGAAGGAGCATGGCGTCGAGAAGTTCGGCCGGCTGATCGACCAGAACATCGCCCAGGCCCGCCACCTCACCCGGCTGATCGAGGCGGAGCCGGCGCTCGAACTGATGGCGCCGAGCACCATCAACATCGTCTGCTTCCGCCATCGCCTGGATGGGGCATCCGAGGAAAAGCTCAAGGCGTTCAACACCGAGATCATGCTGAGACTCCAGGAGGAGGGCACCGCGGCCTTGTCCGATACCACTGTGCAGGGCCGGCATTGCCTGAGGGTGGCGATCGCCAATCACCGCACCCGCCGCAGCGATCTCGACCTGCTGGTGGCGGAGATGCTCCGGCTGGGACGGGAAATCGAGGCCGCGATACCCGTCTGAAGCACGCTCGGGAAGCTGTCTCAGCTTACCGTCAGCGTGGCGCCCGGTAGATAGAGCATGATCGGCCGGATCTCATAGACGGCGGTGGGGTTGACGCGCTTGAGGTCGCGCGCAGCGGCAATCGCCTCGTCCTGGGTCGCGCAGTCGAGAACATAGAGGCCGAGCAACTGCTCCTTGGTCTCGGCAAAGGGACCGTCGATCACCAAGCCGTCGCCCGGACCGCGCAGCGTCATGGCCTTGGCCGTCGCGCCGAGCCTGGCCGCGGGCCCGAGCTTGCCCTCGCGGGTCAGCCTGTCATTGACCTCGAGCAGGTCGTTCATCAATGCCGCATCCTCATCTGGCGACCAGGACTGCACGGTGTCTTCGACATGGTAGGCAAGGACGGCGTAGAACATGGGTGGATTTCCCTCGTAACCAGGCGGGCCGCACTATCACAAGGATGGTTCGACTGATCCAGTGGCGCCGGTGGCGGACAAAGCCCACTCCTGACTCAAGCTGCCACCGGCAGCTTCAGCTCCGTCAACAAGCCGCCACCGGGGTAGTTGGAGAGATCGACCTCGCCGCCGGCGCCGCGGGCGATGTTGCGGGCGATCGTGAGGCCGAGGCCTAGACCGCCGGTCGTGCGGTTGCGCGATTCCTCCAGCCGCACGAAGGAGCCGAACACCGCGTCCAGCTTCGCCTGCGGGATGCCGGGGCCTTCGTCGCGGATTGAAAGCGTGATCATGTCGCCCGATCGCCGCACGCCGAGATGCGCCTTTTTGCCGTAGGTTACAGCGTTCTGGATGAGATTGGTGACGCAGCGGCGCAGCGCCACCGGCCGCGCGACGCAGATCAGGCCGCGCGACGGAACCACGCCTTCGTCGAAGGACGCGCCGTCGAAGGAATCCGCGACCGATTCCACCAGCGACCAAAAATCGATCCGCTCGGCCTTTTCCTCCGTCACCTCGAATTTGGCGAAGTCGATGACCGAGCTCGCGATGCTTTCGATGTCGGCGAGGTCGTGCGCCAGCGCCTCGCGCGCGGGCGACCTGCGCAACAGTTCGAGACGCAGGCGCATCCGGGTCAGCGGCGTGCGCAGATCGTGCGCCAGCGCCGCCGCGAGATGCTCGCGGTCCTCGACATAATCGCGCAGCCGCATCTGCATGGCGTTTATCGCTTTCGCGGCGGCGCGGATCTCGCGGCTTCCGCTCTCGGCGATCGGCGGGCTTTTCAGGTCATTGCCGATGCGCGTCACCGCCGTTTCCATCATCCGATAGGGCGCGGTCAGCCGGCGCAGCGACCAGATCGACATGATGATGATCAAGCCGGCGATCAGTGAGTAAAGCGGCAGGCTGTCGAGGCTCAGAATCGGTCCCGCCGGCGTGATCGGTTCGGTGAAATTCAGCCACTGCCCGTCGGAAAAGCGCAGCGAGGCGGTCAGCTTGTCGCTTTGCGCGAAATCCGCGGCCAGGACCAGCAGGTCGCGCTCGACCTGGCCGACATCCTTGTTCACCGCCTGCCCGTCCGGGACATCGGCCTCCTGGGTGGCCGGATCGCGGCGCACGCGCGCATCGGTGATGCCGAACTTCGACAAGCGTCCGACCAGGATATCCTCCAACTCGGCAAGCTGGTCGTCGCCGGCGATCGAAGAGGTGACGGCGGGCGTGTCCGAAACCGTCAGCGCATAGGTCGAGTTGAACAGGCCGGAGGCGGTCGCCTTGCGCTCTTCGGGCGTGGCGTCATGCATCAGCTGCACCAGCGAATAGGCGCGGTCGTTCAACCGGTAGAGATCGACGACGCCGTTGGCGGCGGCCCGATCGCGCGCGACGATGTAAAGCGTCGTCACCTGGCTCAGCATTAGACCGGCAATGACGATGAGCAGCACCCAGACTGGCAGGGTCTGCGGCAGGAAGCGTCTCATTCGGCCGTCGTCTCGGGCAGAAACTGATAGCCGCCGCTGCGCACGGTCAGGATCAGTTTCGGCGTTTTCGGATCGTCTTCCATCTTGCGGCGCAGCCGGCTCACCAGAATGTCGACGCTGCGGTCGAAGCTGTAGCCGGTGTCGCCGCCGGACAGCTCAATCAGCTGCTCACGAGTAAGCACGCGCTGCGCGCTCTTGACGAAGGTCTGCAGCAAGTTGAACTCCGCCATCGTCAGCTCAACCCGGACGTCGTCGGGAGCCGTCAGGCGGCGGCGCGCGCAATCCATGGTCCAGCCGGCAAAGCGGTAGACCTGCCTGGCGGCGGGCCGACGCGGCTCGGCGCTGCCGTTGCGCCGCAGCACGGCGCGGATGCGGGCCAACAGCTCGCGCGGATCGAAGGGCTTGGGCACGTAGTCGTCGGCGCCCATTTCGAGGCCCACAACGCGGTCGGTCGTTTCGGTGACCGCGGTCAGCATGATGATCGGCGTGGTGTAGTTGGCGCGGATCTCGCGGCAAAGCTCAAGTCCGCTTTTGCCGGGCAGCATCACGTCGAGAACGATCAGGTCGACCGGCGTGCGGCGCAGGACCGCTTCCATCTCGGTGCCGTCGCCAGCCACCGTCGTGTGCAGCCCGCGCTTGTGGAAGAACTCCTGCAGCAGGTCGCGTATGCCCTTGTCGTCGTCGACGATCAGTATGTGCGCATCGGATTTCACTCGAAACCTATGATTCTCTTTGCCGGCTCTTGCTGGATATCCGTTCGAGACAACCCACACGATAGAATTCGGGCCACATCTTGGCCAGTGGCCGCGATCGCCGCGCCGGGCGGATTCCTCAGAAACAATCCAGAAACAAAATTCTACAGTTGGGAAAAACTGGTGAAAAATTTCAAGGGCATAAACGGTGCCGTGGCGGTCAGGTCATCGGCTGCGACGCGAGTTTCCGGAGTAACGGACAAGACCAATGCAGAGGTTCTGGATCAGCGTGATGGGTGCTTTGCTCAGCATATCGCTCATCACAGCCGCGGACGGCGCCTCCACCGCAAAGGTCGTCGCTCCGCTCACCCGGACCGAGCGCTGCACCAATCTGAGCCGTCAGGTTGACGAAGCTCTCGAAACCCATGCCGCGGCAACGCAGGTCACCGCGGCGAAAGCACTGCAAAGAAGGGGAAACCGGTTCTGCGCCAACAAGAAGCAGGCACAGGGAATCCGGATGCTCGCAAATGCTTTGAAGCTGCTTGGAGTGGCACCGATCGATCCCGTTCAGTGACACCAAGACCCGCAAGAAAAAGGAAATGAAGCCATGAAGAAGTCCATCCTCTCCGCCCTCGGCCTCGGTGTTGCTCTCGCCTTCGCGATGCCGGCGCTCGGCAACGCCGCCGCCACGACGACGGCTGCCCCGGCTGCTTCGACCGCGACCACCACGGCTGCTCCGGCGGATAGCACGGCTGCGAAGCCGATGAAGAAGGTCGCTGCCAAGAAGGCCTGCAAAGTGACCGAGACGCACAAGTGCCCGGTCAAGAAGAAAGCGTCGGCTGCGAAGCCCGTTGCTGCGAAGCCGGCTGCCAAGAAGCCCTGATCCAGCGCTCTGCGCCACTAGACGAAGCCGCTCCGGTCGATTTCGGCAGGGGCGGCTTGCTTGCGGCAGGGAGCCCGAAACCAGCAGGTTTCCACCGCGCTCAAGTCCTATCCTTAACCCGATCGCAATGCCGGTGCTGTAGGACAGTCCGCATGAAGAAGCGGTTTTCGTCCCTGATGCGTTCGCTGACCCTCGGCGGCCTGATCGCCACCGCGGCGGCACGATCGTTGATCATCTTTACCGCAAGCCCCGTGCCGGATCCCGCCAGCGGCAGGACGGAGCCCGAGCTGTTCGCTCCGCTGATCTCTTCAAGCTTCGACTACATCACGCCGGCGCAGTCCTGGGTCCTGATCCTGCTGGCCGGTGCGACCGTGATCGGCTTTGTCGCCTGGATGTTGTTCGCCTTCGTCGAACGCGGCTCCGACATGGATGGCGGTGCAGGTTCCGGCAGATCGGGCACCGCGTTGCGCCGCCAGGGCCGTTGACCTTCGGCAATGATTCCCCACATAGGGCTGATGGTCCAGGCCGGCCTTATCCGCGCGTGGAATTGGACGTATATTTGCTGCGTGACAGAATGAGAGCGAGAGAGCCCAGTTCTCGCTGGTGGATCCGATGCCCGAAACCGTCCTCAAACCCCGCACTAAGACGCAGCCGAAAACCGAGCGGCCGAAGCTCTACAAAGTCATCCTCGTCAATGACGATTTCACGCCGCGCGAGTTCGTGGTGACGGTGCTCAAGGGCGAATTCAAGCTCAGTGAGGATCAGGCGCATCGCGTCATGATCACCGCGCATACGCGCGGCGTGTGCGTCGTCGCGGTGTTTACGCGCGATATCGCCGAGACCAAGGCGACGCGGGCGACCGACGCCGGCAAGGCCAAGGGCTATCCGCTGCTGTTCACCACAGAACCGGAAGAGTAGGGGCAGGCGCTTTCCCTTCTCCCACAAGGGGAGAAGGAAGAAGGTGGCGTCACCGCCCTTCGCGATACCACATCGAGCCGATCGCGAGCAGCAGGAGGCCGAGGCCGAGGAAACCGCCGAACAGCGGCACGCGCGACACGGCCTTGAGCGTGCTGTCGTCGGTGGTGCGCAGGCCGATCCAGTCGTCGCCCGACGCGGCCGCTGAAGAGCGGACGGGAACGATCGACGGCAGTGTCAAGCCGCCGGCGAGATTGCCGAGCGTCGACGACGGAGCCAGCCGCCGCACGCTGCCGCCGGTCGCCTCGGCGGGCGCCTTCAGCCGATCCTCGGTCGAGATCACGTCGGAAAATTCCGGCGCGTTGATCGGGCCGACATGGGCAAGCGCAGTAAGGTCGCCATTGCCGATCTGGTAAAGGCCGATCTCGCCGGTCTGCAGGCTGCCGGTGAAAATGCCGGGCTCGGCTTTCTCGAGCTTCACCGCCACCGCCTTGCCTGACGGCGTGATGACCTGGGCGGGACCGGGATCGTCGCTCATCGTCTGGCGGCGGATTTCGAGCATCATGCCGCGGCCGTCGGCGGTTAGCCGTTCTTCTTCCAGTTCCGGCTCCTTCATCAGCCAGTGGGCGATGCGGCGGTAAAGCTGGACATGCGGCCCGCCGCCCTCGAAGCCGCGCGCCCACAGCCAGCCCTGATCGGACAGGAGCATGCCGACACGGCCCTCGCCCTTGCGAGCGAGCAGGAGCAGGGGCCGATCGTCGGCGCCTTTCATCACCACTTCGCCTTCCGGGTTCTTGACGCCGATGGTGCGGAACCAGCGGCTCCAATGCGGCGGCTCGCTTGCCGAGCCGTCGAGCCCGCGCGTCACCGGATGGCGCTGGCCGAGATCGGTCAGGCGCGGGTAGAAGGCCTTGTCCACCACCTCGCCGGTCGGCATGGCCGGCAGAGCGGCATTGAGCGGCGTGCGGGCGATGGAGTTCTCGCCGGCATATTCGGGGCCGGCGGCAATCAGCAGCGCGCCGCCCTTTTCGACATACTCGGAGATGTAGTCGTAATAGAGGATCGGCAGCACGTCGCGGTGCTGGTAGCGGTCGAAGATGATCAGATCGAAATCCTTGATCTTCTCGACGAACAGCTCGCGCGTCGGGAAAGCGATCAGCGACAGCTCATTGATCGGCGTTCCGTCCTGTTTTTCCGGCGGACGCAGGATCGTGAAGTGGACGAGATCGACCGACGCGTCCGACTTCAAAAGGTTGCGCCAGGTGCGCTCGCCGGCATGCGGTTCGCCGGAAACCAGGAGCACGCGCAGGTTCTCGCGGATGCCGTCGACCAGGGCAATCGCCCGGTTGTTGGCGTCGGTCAGCTCGCCGGGCTCCCGGTCGATGCCGAGCTGGACGATGTTGCGGCCGGCATTGGGTATGGTGACCGAGAGCTTCATCGGCTGGCCGACGGTCGCGTGCTCGACCGAGACCTGCTCGCCATTGACCGAGACGCGCACGTCCACCGGAGCACCATCGCCTTCCGTCGAGATGACGCGGTAGGTCATGTCGAGCGGCTTGCCGACGAGACCGAAGCGCGGCGCGTTCTCGAAGCGGATGCGGCGGTCCTTCTCATGCTCCTTGCCGGTGATCAGCGCATGCAGCGGCGCGTTGAACTCCGGCGCGCCGGCAGGCGCATCATGCACCTCGCCGTCGGTAATCATGACGGCACCGCCGATGCGCGACGGCGGCACGTCGCGGAAGACGCCTTCCAGCGCGCTGAACAGCCTGGTTTCGGTGCGCTCGTCGGCGGCTTCGGACTTGCCGGCCTCGACGACACGGACATCGAACTGCTTGAAGCGGGCAAGACGCTGCTGCAGGCCGGTCAGCGCCTCGTCGGTCTGCTTGGTGCGGTCGCCGATGTCCTGGCTCTGGCTGCGGTCGACGACGAGGGCGACGACGCTCTTCAGCGCCTCGCGTTCCTCGGCGAGGAAAACGGGATTGAGCAATGAAGCGGCAAGCGCGAGCAGCGCGATGAAGCGCAATGCCGAGCCGCGCTGGCGGAACCACAGGCCGACCAGCGCCAGCAAGAGCAACGGGACGAAGAGCAGGCCGAAGAGCGGCCAGGAGAGAAGCGGTTCGAAGGAGATGGACCAGTTCATGATCTACTGCCCCAGACGTTCGAGCAGCACCGGCACATGCACCTGATCGGATTTGTAGTTGCCGGTCAGCATGTACATCATGATGTTGACGCCGGCGCGCAGCGCGTAGATGCGCTGCATCGGATCGGGCGGCACGGTCGGCAGCATCGGATCGCCGTTCTCGTCGATGGCCCAGGCGCCGGCAAAATCATTGGCGGTGATCATGATCGGCGAGACGCCGTCGCCGGTGCGCACGGGGCGGTTCTCGGTGTTGCTGGCGTCGAGCGAGGCCTCGACCCAGAGCGGGCTGCCGTTGAAGCGGCCGGGGAACTCCGGAAGGATGAAGAAAGATTTGGTCAGCACGTGGTCCGACGGCACCGGCTCCAGCGGCGGCACGTTGAGATTGCCGAGGATGTCGCGCAGCCGCTCGGTCGCCGGGCTTGCCGAACCGGCGCCGATGCCGTTGGAAAACTGGTCGCGCGTATCGAACAGAACCGTGCCGCCCTGCTGCATATAGGCGTCGATGCGGGCGATCGCCGCCTGGCTGGGCATGGGCGCCGTCGCATCGATCGGCCAATAGATCAGCGGGAAGAAGGACAGCTCGTCCTTGGCGATGTCGACGCCCGCCGGCGGCCCGGGCTCAAGCGCGGTCTTTTCGATGAGGAAACGGGTGAGGCCCTCGAGGCCGGCGCGGCTGATCGAATCGACGCCCGGCTCGCCGGTGATGACATAGGCGATGCGGGTTTTCGAGATATCCTCGATCGCCTGGGTGTCGCCGGGCTTGGAATCGTCGGCGCGGGCAAGATCGGCATGGCCGAAGAGGCCGCCCAGCACGACCAGAACGGCCGCGGCGGTCGCCGCCGTGCCTGCGCGGCGCGGCCGGCGCGCCAGGAGTCCGCCCATCCAGAACACGGCCAAAGTGTCGAGCACCATCAACAGCAGCGCGACGGCGACCAGCGGCCCCTTGAGATTCTGCGATTCGTCAAAGGCATAGGGGATGGCCGTCACCGGCAGCGAAACCTGCGGACGGACCAGCGGTGCGAACGTGCTCGACGCATCGAGCAGATTATGCGCGAAGACGCCCGTCTCGGAACCGTAGAGACCGGGCGGATTTTCCAGTGTCACCGGCAGCGGGCCGGCGCCGGGCACCAGCGGCCGGGCATCCGGCGAGGGCGGCGTCAGCATGCCGTCGGCGCTGATCATGCGGTAGGGCGCGAGCGATGCGGCGGCGGCTTCGGCATTGGCGATTGCCGCGCCCTGGTTGCGCGACAATTGCACGACGCGCCGCAGCATCTCGACGAAGCTGCCGGAGATCGGCAGGTTCGACCAGGTCGCCTCGGGCGTGACATGGAAGAGCACCAGCGTGCCCTTGTCCTTCTTCATGCCCGTCACAAGCGGCGTGCCGTCAGCAAGCGTGGCCCAGGTGCGTTCGACGATGTCGGGCGTCGGCTCGGCCAGAACCTGCCGGCTCACCGTGACCTCGGAAGGCGGTGCAAGATCGGCGAAGGGACCGGTCTTCGGGAATTCGGTCACAGCCTGCGGCGTCGTCCAGGACAGCGCGCCGCCAAGCGCCCGCTCGCCGCTGCGCAGCCTGACCGGCAAAAGGTCGTCGTCATTGCCGGCGGCGGCAAGGCGGGGACCCGCAAAACGCACCAGCGTGCCGCCCTTGTCGACCCAATCGACCAGCCGCTGCTTGACCTGCGCCGGGATGGTGCCGACATCGGCCATGATGATCATCGCCGGCTTCTGGTCGAGAAGCTGCGGAATCGCGTCGGCAAGGTCGGCGCTCGACGGCTCGACCAGGTCGGCGAAGGGCTGCAGGGCGCGGCGGATATAGTAGAGCGGCGACAGAAGCGGCTGCGCCTGGTCGGCCTCGGCCTGCGACAAAAGGCCGACGCGGCGGCGTTTGGAGCTCTCGTCCAGCACGCGCACGGCGCCGGCCTGGTGCTCGCCGTCGAGCGCGATCGAAGCGAAGTCGTTGCGCAGCTCGAAGGGAACCGCCATCGTCCCCGTGGCGGCGGCTTCGCCCGGCGCGAAGGTCAGCGTCGCATCGGCGATGCGGCGGCCCTTGTCATCGAAGGCGCCAGCGGTGACCTGCGCCGGCGCCGGATTGCCCGGCGCGCGAATGGCGCTCAAAGCGAAACCATCGACCTGGTTGTCGGCGCCAATCAGGCCGGTCACGGAAGGCCGGTCGGATGTGGCCCAGACCAGCCGTGTCGCATTCTTTTCGAGCAGCGTCTTGAAAGCGGCCTCGTCGCCTTTGGCGGCAAGCCCATCGGCGAGCACCGCGACGCTGGCACCCGGCAGGCGCTCCAACGCGGCGGCGACGCGGGCGTAGACGGCGGGCCTGTCGGTAGGAATCGGCCGCGGCTTGGCGGCGCGCAGGTGATCGAGCGCGCCCGAAGCGTCGAAAGGGCCGATCTCGGCATTGGGCTTCTCGGCGGTGAAGGCGATGACGATCGGCACGCCGTTCGAGCCGGCGTCGGCGATCAGCCGCTCGGCGGTGGCGACGCGCTTGTTCCAGTCGGCGGCGCTCGCCCAGCCATTGTCGACGACAAGCGCCAGGGCAGCACCTTCCGCCGGCAGTTTTTCGCGCGGATTGAAGACCGGCTCGGCCAGCGCCATCACGATGAGCGCCGCCATCAGCAACCGAAGCAGCGTCAGCCACCATGGGCTTTGCTGCGGGGTTTCTTCGCGCCTCAGGACCCGGGCAAGGATTCTCAGCGGCGGGAAAACCTCCGTTTGCGGCCTGGGCGGGGTGAGCCGCAGCAGCCACCAGATCACCGGCAGCGCCAGAAGGCCCCACAGCACCATGGGCGCCCCGAAGGAAAGCGGCAGCCAGCTCATGCGACCGCCCTTCCGAAATTGGTGCCGTCAGCGGTCATCGCCATGTGGACGCGCACCAGCGCCTCTGAGGCGAGGCGGTCGGTGTGGTTGACGGTGTAGCTCCAGCCGAGACGCTTGCACCAGGCGGCCAGTTCCTCGCGGCGGGCCTGGTAGAGCAGGCGATATTCCTCGGCCAGCATCTCGGCGCGGCCGGCGGTCAGCTTGTCGCCGGTCTCGGGATCGGTGAACTCGGTGCGGCCGGCATAGGGGAAGGTTTCCTCGGCCGGATCGGCCACCTCGATCAGATGCGCGCGCACGCCGTGGCGGGCGAGCACGTCGAGCCAGGCCATGGTTTCCTCGACCGGATCGAGGAAATCGCTGACCAGCACGATGTCGCAGAAGCGGCGGATGGCCGACAGATCGGGCTTGGCCGGAAGCGCGGCGGCGTGGCTGAGCTGGGCGGCGATGCGCTCGGCGCCGTTGCGGGCGGTGAACGGGTCGGTCAGGCCCGGCCAGGCGATGCGCTCGCCGCTGCGCGACAAGAGCTCGGCCATGGCGAGCGCCAGCACCAGCGCGCGCGATTGCTTGGAGACGCTTGCCGCGGCCGATTTGTAGAGCATGGAAGGCGAGGGGTCGGCCCAGAGCCAGACGGTGTGCGCGGCTTCCCATTCACGATCGCGCACATAGGTATGGTCGTCTCTCGCTGAGCGGCGCCAGTCGATGCGCGAGGAATCCCCTTCGACATAGGGCCGGAACTGCCAGAAATTCTCGCCGATGCCGCGCTTGCGACGGCCATGCCAGCCGGCGATCACCGTATTGACGACACGGCGCGCCTCGACCAGCAGGTCCGGCACCAGTGAAGCCCGCAACCGGCCACGGGCGAGCGCGTCGCGCGTCGCAACCGGTGTCTGGACCTCGCCTATTCGACCCATCAGATGCCTTTTGCCAGCTTCGCCACCACGTCGCGCACGGAAGTGCCTTCGGCGCGGGCGGCGAAAGTCAGCGCCATGCGATGCTGCAGCACCGGTTCGGCCAAGGCGCGAACGTCGTCGACCGAAGGCGCCAACCTGCCATCATATAGGGCGCGGGCGCGGGCGCACAGGGTGAGCGCCTGGCTGGCGCGCGGGCCCGGCCCCCAGGCGACATGCTTGTCGGTCTCGGCATTGCCCTGGCCGGGCCGGGCCGAACGCACCAGCTTGAGGATCGCCTCGACGACGCTTTCCGGCACCGGCATGCGCCGGATCAGCGTCTGGATTTCCCTCAGCCGTGCCGGCTGCAGCACATTGTCGGCCTTGGCTTCGTCGACGCCGGTGGTTTCCAGCAGGATGCGGCGTTCCGCCTCGATCTCGGGATAGAGGATGTCGACCTGCATCAGGAAACGGTCGAGCTGAGCTTCGGGGAGCGGGTAGGTGCCTTCCTGTTCCAGCGGGTTCTGCGTCGCCAGCACGTGGAAGGGCGCGGGCAGGTCGTGGCGGGCGCCGGCGATGGTGACATGATATTCCTGCATCGCCTGCAGCAGCGCCGATTGCGTGCGCGGCGAAGCGCGGTTGATCTCGTCGGCCATCAGCAATTGCGTGAAGATCGGCCCGGAAATGAAGCGGAAGGAGCGCTTGCCGAACTCGTCCTGTTCCATCACCTCGGAACCGAGGATGTCCGACGGCATCAGGTCGGGCGTGAACTGGACCCGGCGCGAATCGAGGCCGAGCACGATGCCTAGTGTCTCGACCAGCTTGGTCTTGGCGAGGCCCGGCACGCCGACCAGCAGCGCATGACCGCCGGCCAGCAGAGCCACCAGCGTGCGCTCGACGACCGCCTCCTGGCCGAAGATCACCCTGCCGACCGCGTCGCGGATCCTGGAGATATCGGCCAGCGCCTTTTCGGCTTCCTCGATCATCGCTTTTTCGCTGATCGGGCTTTCCTTGATCATCACGCTCATGCCGTTCGATCCTTGTGGTTGGAAATGCCGGCCTGCACTCTCGATGCCGCAGAATGCCGCGATTCGGCCTCACCTGGCGCCTGTAATTGAACTTAAATCACAGACTCGGGCGGACAAGGCTGACAATCGGGACAACAGTGACTATTTCGTGACCATGGCCGAACGCAGCGAACATCGTGAACAAACGCCCGACGAACAGAGCGCTGGCGAGCACAGCTTGAGCAAACAGAGCCTGATCGGCGCCACAGAGGCGCGCGGCCTTGAGGCGCTGATCTCCCGCGCGGCCCGGGCCGGCAAGGGGCCGGCGCCGGTCGAGCGCTGGAATCCGGAGTTCTGCGGCGACCTCGACATGGAGATCAAGGCCGACGGGACCTGGTTCTATCTCGGCACGCCGATCGGCCGCATGCCGCTGGTGCAGCTCTTTTCCAGCGTGTTGCGCAAGGATGCCGACGGCAAGACCTATCTGGTGACGCCGGTCGAGCGGGTTGGGATCCGCGTCGTCGACGCGCCCTTCATCGCCGTCGAAATGAACGTGTCCGGGAGCGGGAACGACCAGGTTGTCACCTTCCGCACGAATGTCGGCGATGTCGTCGCCGCCGGCCCCTGCCATGCGCTGCGCTTCGTCGACGAGGACGAAACCGGCGGACTGAAACCCTATGTGCTGGTGCGCGGACGACTGGAAGCGCTGGTGGCGCGTCCGGTGATGTATGAGTTGGTCGAGCATGGCGAGGAGATCGACATCGGCGGCAAGGCGATGTTCGCCATTCGCTCGGGCGGAGAGGTCTATCCGATCATGCCGGCCGAGAAACTGAAGCGGCTGAGCGCGTGATGGACCAGGTGACGCCGGCGGCGTTTTCGGTCGCGGATTTTCGGGCGCGCGTCGCGGCGCAAGCGGCGATCGTTCCCGGCGACGAATTCGGCGATCATCGCTTCAATCCCGGCCATCCCAGGCTCAAACATATCAAGCCGCTGCGAGACGCGGCGGTGCTGATTCCCGTGGTCGACCGCGCCGAGGGCGCCATGGTGCTGCTCACCAAGCGCGCCGAGAAACTGCGCAGCCATTCCGGCCAGGTGGCCTTTCCAGGCGGCACCATCGATGCGACCGATGCAAGCCCCGAGGCAACCGCTTTGCGCGAGACCTTCGAGGAGATCGGCCTCGAACGGGATTTCGTCGAGATCATCGGCCGCATGCCCGACTACGTCGCCGGCAGCGGCTACCGCATCGTGCCGGTGCTTGCCATCGTGCGCCAGGGTTTTTCGCTGACGCTCAATGCCGATGAGGTCGACGCGGCTTTCGAGGTGCCCCTGAGTTTCCTGATGGATCCGGCCAACCACGCGCGCGACAGCCGCATGTGGAACGAGCTCGAATGGTTCTTCTACGAGATGCCCTATGGCGGCCAGCGTATCTGGGGCGTCACCGCCGGCATCATCCGCACGCTCTATGAAAGGCTTTATGGTTGACCGCTGAGGCGTCACTCTCGGGCAGGGCCGATTGGCTGGCCGACAAACATCTGCAGAAGCTTCTTGCCGCGCTGAAGCAGGGCGGCGAGGAAGCGCGCGTCGCCGGCGGCGCGGTGCGCAATGCGCTGATCGGCCAGCCGGTCGCCGACATCGACATCGCCGCAACCACCGTGCCCGAGGAGACGGTCCGACGCGCCGAGGCGGCCGGTTTCAAGACGGTGCCGACAGGCATAGAGCATGGCACGATCACAGTGATCGCCGGTGGCAAGCCTTACGAGGTGACAACGCTCAGGGCCGATATCGAGACCGACGGCCGGCGGGCAAAGGTGATCTTCGGGCGCGATTGGAAAGCGGACGCCGAGCGGCGCGACTTCACCATCAACGCGCTCTACGCCGAAGCGGACGGCACGGTCGTCGATCTCGTCGGCGGTGTCGCCGATATAGCGGCGCGGCGGCTGCGTTTCATCGGCGACGCGGAGGCGCGCATCCGCGAGGATTATCTGCGCATCCTGCGCTTTTTCCGTTTCTTTGCCTGGTATGGCGACGGACGGCCGGACGCGGAAGGGCTGAAGGCCTGCGCAAGGCTGAAGGACGGACTTGCCCGGCTTTCGGCTGAACGCGTCTGGTCCGAGCTGAAGAAGCTGCTGTCGGCTCCCGATCCCTCGCGCGCGCTCTTATGGATGCGCCAGGCAGGCGTGCTCACCGCCGTGCTGCCGGAAAGCGAGAAGTGGGGCATCGACGCCATCCATGGCCTGGTCAAAACTGGAAAAGATCTCGGCTGGGCCGCCGATCCTGTGCTGAGGCTGGAGGCGATCGTCCCGCCCGATGCCGTGCGCATGAAGACGCTTGGCGAGCGGCTGCGATTGTCGAACGACGAGGCCGGCCGCCTGCGGCATTGGGCACTGACGATCGCGCCGGATGCCAAGGCGACAGAGACCGAGCTGGCCAAGAAACTCTATTACGGCGACCGCAACGGCTATATCGACCGCATTCGGCTGGCGCTTGCCGCCGCGCGGACACGCGCAGTCGAGGACAATCAGGCGATGATGGAAGCCGGCGGCTTTTCACGCCTGCTCAATTTCACGCTGAAATGGGAAAAGCCGGTGTTTCCGATAAAAGGCGCCGACCTGACCGCGCTTGGCGCGTCGCCAGGACCGAAGCTCGGCGCCACGCTGAAGAACCTCGAGAAGGAATGGGTCGAGTCCGGCTTCACCCTGGAACGCGGCGCGCTGGTGGAACGCGCCGCGCAGGCGCTGGAGAGCTAGACGGGCCGGAACGGCCGGTGCCTGTCAGTGTATGGCCACAGGAGCGAGAGCGCGCGAGAGACTTGCTTCGCCCTTGCCGTAGACGGACGGGTCGTAATTGGCCAGCGTGTCGGTGCGGGCCGTATTGAGCAGGTCGTTGGTGATCTGGACGGGCGTCGCCTTGGTGAACTTGCTGCCGATGATCGCAGCATAGCCGGAGATGATCGGCGCGGCAAAAGACGTTCCGTAGAGCCCGGTCTTGTCACCCTCGACGCCGACCACCAGGAAGTGGCTCTGCACAGCCTGGTCGGAGCCGGCATAATTGGAATACCAGGCGAGCTGGGCCTTGTTGGCTGTGGTTCCGTTCGTCGACAGCGCGCCGACGAAGATCGCGGTCGGTTTGCCGATCAAAGCAAGGTCGAGATAGTCCTGCTGGCCACCAGTGACCCCGCCAACAGCGACCGCGTCGTTGCCGGCCGCCTTCGAGACGATGGCCGAACCTTTGGTGGCGTAGGAGATGATCGAGGACTCCTCCGGAGCCCACCAGATCTGGTTCGCGCTGTAGCCCGCGGTTGTGTACATGCCGTAGCTCAGGTTCAGCACATTAAGGCCGCGTGCCAGCGAAACGGCCGTGCCGGTCGAGAAATCCTTGGAGCGGATGGTCGCGGCGGGAGCAATCATGCTTGCTTCCTCGCGCGTCCATTCGCCGTGTCGCTGGGTCTGCACGCCGATCCCGAAATTGCCGGAAAAGCGCGAGGTGCTGCTGAAGTCGTCGACCATCGTGATGGTGACGCCCTTGCCCTTGTAGCCGGCTGCCCATGCCGCGCCGACGTCGGGGCTCATCCAGTTCTGTACCGTTTGCGTCGTGCGCGCGACCGGTATCTTTGCGCTCACGCAGATGGAGCCGCCGCCATGGCAGAGCGCCGCCGTCTCGTCCGCGCCGAGGCCCTCCTGCGCCGAGGCAATGGGCGCCGAAAGGATGGCAAGGGCGGCAACGAGGCCGAATTTCAGGTGACCAGCAGACATGTTCCAACTCCAGCCAAACAAGAACCAGGACGGGCGATCGCGCGTTTCGGGACGAGATGGACTTTTCATTCGCGCCTCCCGGCGATCAGAAAGTGAGACGATAATTCAGCCACAGATGCATGCTCTCGGGCTTGGCGCTAACCAGGTATTTCAGGGTTTCCTGCGGCGCCATCTCACCGGCCGCGAGCCGGCAATTGACACTGTAGGAGCCCAGATCCCCGTAGTCGGCCAGGCAAGGTTTCTCGGTGAGGTTTCCGCCGATGATCGACGTTACGGACAGCGACAGGGTGCTGTTCGGATTCGGATGCGTCTGGGTGAGGAAACCGAGCTTCAGGCTGGGCCCGATGCTGTATTTGTCGCCTTGTTCGCCGGTCCCGAACCCCCAAAGGATGCCGGTGTTTTCGGTAACCTGGGTGAGCAGGTCGACATGCATGTCCACCCAGTTCGTGTGGTACCATTGGTTGAACGAGACCCAGCTTCCATTCTGCAGCTCATAGCCGCCACCGCCGAGGCCTCGGGCACGGTCGCTCAGCGGCGACCCCTGATGCATGCCGATCAGCGAGGTGGTCATCATTTCCTGGGCGGTCGCGGGAGACGCGCCGAGACATGCGCACAGCAGCAGCGCCGCCTCGCACGATGTGCCCCTCTTGCCGGATCGTTCGCGCATGCGCGAAACACCTCGCCCCACCGATCCGGTCAGCGCCTTGGGTGGCGGCGAGTTTCTCGGCCAGCCCTGCAGCCGGATCATTTGCCCGACGGTGGCACGAATTCCGTTACCGCAAACTTAAATGAGACGACTCGAATATAAGTATCTGTTTGAAATGCCGGGCCGGTCCGGACCTTCCGGAATCGACTCAGGCAAATTGGTTCGCAACTCGCGATGGAACATGCTCAGGTCCTGAGCCGTCCTGATTTCGCTGCGGGTCGATCTGTTCGAAGGTGAGGAGTCCCTCAGGCCGCGTCGCGAACCTTCTGGATGCGGGAGCGTATCGCCTCGATCATCGTCTCGCGGATGACCGTCTCGCCATGCGTCTCGCGCATGTGCTCGACGGCACGGCGCATCACCTCGGCTTCTTCCTCGGCGCGCGTATGCCAGTCGCAGCCGGGGACAAGCGACCCGCATTGGAATTCCTTCATGGGACTTTCCTTTCCTCGTTCTGCTGGAAAACCATAACACATGCGACCGGTTTCGGTTGCATCGCAGCCCGCGGCAGACTGCTTTTCTCTCCAAAAAAGGAAGGCGGAGCAGTGCTGCCCCGCCTTCCTTGCCGCCTGAGAACTCGATCTGCCTTTGACGGGCAGGCCTTCACTTCATGATCTTGACGGCCTCGGCAATCTTGTTCTTGCCGCTCATGTCCCAGGAGACGCGAACCTTCTCGCCGGCCTGGATGCCGGGATCCTTGAAGGCCTTGGACAGCTTGAAAGTGGATCCGTCGTCCAGAACAAGGCTCATGGCCGTTCCGTCAAAGCTCTTGACGGTGCCGGTGGTGTGCTTGACCGCTGCGAACGCGGCGCCGCCGGAGGCGAGAAGGGCGGCGGTAGCTGCGGTCACGATAAGCTTGCGCATGGCGTGCTCTCCTGGAATGCGGGTGCCCGATTCGGCGAGGCACCTCTCGTGATCAGGGTCGTCAAGTCGCGCCGGCTCACGGCCGGAGGGAGACGAGATGATCTCCGCTTCGACCGCCGGCGCTTCCCGACCCGGCGATCTTAAATAGCTCAATTTTTTCAAAAGGATATTAGACGAAAAAGATATCGTCCCTGCCACATTGCCGGCCAAGATTCGGCGAATTGGACAGCAATGCGGCCGTCGCCGCGCTCACCGGATCGTTACGGCCATTTTACCTCGGGCGGCAGGCTGGACAGGATCGAGGCGACATTGCCGCCGGTTTTCAGGCCGAAGATGGTGCCGCGATCGTGAAGCAAGTTGAATTCGACGTAGCGGCCGCGCCGGATGAGCTGTTCCTCGCGCTCGCCATCGGTCCAGTTCTGGTTGAAGTTGCCCCGCACCAGATGGGCATAGACGACGAGAAAAGAACGTCCGACATCCTGGACGAAATTGAGATCGGCGTCCCAGCCGCCCCTGTCCTCGTCAGAATGCAGCCAGTCGAAGAAGATGCCGCCGATGCCGCGCGGCTCGTTGCGGTGCGGCAGGAAGAAATACTCGTCGCACCAGGATTTGAATTTGGGATAGTCGGCGACGGCGGCGTTCTTCTCGCAGGCGAACTGCATGGCGCGATGGAAGGCGATCGAGTCGGGATCGTCCTGGGTGCGGCGGCGGTCGAGCACCGGCGTCAGATCGGCGCCGCCACCGAACCACTGGCGCGTGGTGACGACCATGCGGGTATTCATATGCACGGCCGGCACGTTGGGGTTCCAGGGATGTGCTATCAGCGAGATGCCGCTCGCCCAGAAGCGCGGGTCTTCCTCGGCGCCGGGAATCTGCTTCCTGAACTCGGGCGAGAATTCGCCATGGACGGTCGAGGTGTGGACGCCGACCTTCTCGAAGACGCGGCCGCGCATCATCGACATGGTGCCGCCGCCGCCGCGGCCCTCGTCGCGCTCCCAGGGGGTCTTCTCGAAATGGCCGGGCGACCATGACGCTTGCGGGCCGGTGAGTTCCTGCTCGATCTGCTCGAAAGTGGCGCAGATACGCTCGCGCAAGGCCTCGAACCACAGACGTGCCTTCATCTTCTTCTGCTCGATGTCGGCCGGCAGGCCCACGGGAAGGTCAGGTCTTTCCAATTCGGTCTCCAGTCGCAGGCGCGCTTGCCTGACAAATGACTCGTCTTTTCAGGGCGCGATCCCTAATCTCTTGAGAGGAAGGGTCAAGTCCTGTCTGACCAAGGTGCAAGGGAGTTCCTTCGTGCGCACCCCGGCAAGACCGCCGCTGGATGGCTTACGCAAGAGGCTGGAGCGCTCACGGGCTGAGCGCGAAAACCAGCCGCGCGATGGTTTCTTGCGCGAAACGTTCGTGCTGCCGCGCCCGGATGCGCGCCTCAAGGCCAAGGAGTGGTTCGAGCGTTTTCCGAAACAGGCCTACTGGACCGAGATCGAAAGCTGGTTCGAGCGCCCGGGCGACGTGATCGAATTCACCATGCGGCGGCTGCCGGCGGCCGATTAAGGTGCATTGATATTCAGGTGAGGCCAGCCTGCAAATGGCGGCTCCTGCGCTTCCGGTGCTCACGTACTTTAAGTACGCTCCGCTCCGGTTCTCGGAAGCCACCATTTTCGACTCGGCCTGACCTGAATCTCAATGCACCTTGGCGGCAGACTGTCAGCGCACCGCCAGCCGTCTCGCCCCCGTCCCCTCCTTGGCCAGCCGATCTTCCTTGTTCCTCAGCGGGCATTTGTCGATCGACATGCAGCCGCAGCCGATGCAATCGGTCAGGCCGTCGCGCAATTTCTTGAGCTGGGCGATCTTCTGGTCGAGCTCGTCGCGCCAGGCTGTCGAAAGCAGGTTCCAGTCCTCGCGGTTCGGTGTGCGCTCTTCCGGCAGCGACTGGAACGCCCGGGCGATGTCGGCAAGCGAGATGCCGACCTCCTGGGCGACGCGGATGATCGCCACGCGCCGAAGCACGTCGCGGCTGTAGCGCCGCTGGTTGCCGGAGGTGCGGTGGCTGCGGATCAGGCCGCGCGCCTCGTAGAAATGCAGCGCCGATACCGCAACGCCGCTGCGCACGGCCACCTGGCCGACCGTCAATTCCCTTACCGGAGCCATCTCGATTTTTCCGCTTGACCTCAAGTTAAGTTGAGCTTGTAGCCAAGAAACGTCGATGGGACAATTGCAGGAGAAGGCGATGTGCGCCTGGGTGAGAATGACGCCGCGAGTGGACCCTGCGCGCGGCAATGAAGAAGGGCTCGAGGTTCTAGCCGAGCTGGCGCAGCGCTTCGCCCGCGACCATGGCGACGGACAGCGCGACATTGATGCTGCGCGCTCCGGGCCGCATCGGGATGGTCAGTCGCGCATCCGCCGCCTGGTGGACCTGGTCCGGCACGCCGGCGGATTCGCGGCCGAACAGAAGGATGTCGCCGGCAGCGAAAGCAAAGTCGGTGTAGGCGGCCGTGGTCTTGGTGGTGAGCAGCACGAGGCGGCGCGCGTTGGTCTTTCGCCACCCCTCGAAGGCGTGCCAGTCGGCATGGCGGGAAAGCGCCGCCATTTCGAGGTAGTCCATGCCGGCGCGTTTCAGCGCCCGGTCGGAGAGCGGGAAACCAGCCGGCTCGATGATATCGACGCCGATATCGAGGCAGGCGGCGAAGCGCAGGATCGTCCCGGTGTTGCCGGCGATATCAGGCTGGTAGAGCGCGATGCGGAGACGATCGTTCATTTCCGTATCCTGCTAATAAGTGGCAGATCGGCCACAGGCATCTCCCGCTTTCGGCAATTTCTGGACTGGCGGATGGCCATTTTCTGCGAAGTCGAGTATATGCCCACCATCGTCAACCCGAACCGTATGGAGGGGAACACATGATACCCATGCACATCCAGCTCCCATCCGGGGCACTCCTATGCCCGCAGGCGGTTTCGGTACGACGATTCTTCTGACACTTTAAGTCCTCATCGCACCGATTCCCGCCGAACCCAATTTTCGGCCTTCGAAGGAATCTTGCGATGTTTTTCAAACTGCCAAAGGGGCGCCGTGCCCCAGCTGAGCGTGTCCGGACCGATGCTAGTCGTGTCCCGGCCGATTCGATCCGCGCCTTCGGCCGAATGCCGATGGTCGAGGACGCATCACCCTTTTTAACGCATTTGCATATGGAGGACGGACCAATGTTCGATCCCTACAAGATACCGGGGTCAAGAAGCCTGCATGAACGCAAGGTGGCTACCTGGGCGCTGCTGATCGGCGAGACCTATTCGTCGGCCGTGCATGCCGAGGAACGGCGCAGGCCGCATCGCGGCATGCTGCCGGACGTCGATTTCTCGCGCGCGGTGCCCGATCACAGCCGGCCCACGCTTGTGCGCCGGATCATCCGCCTGATCCGGCCGGGCGACAGGAGCCGGGCAGGCTCCAGCCTTTCGTCGGGAAGTTCGGCGCCGTCAGGGACGTCAAACGAGCCTGTCGGCGAAATGCCGGCGAAACCCTATATTGCGCGTAGCAAGGCCGGCGATGCGGATGATTCCGTATCGCCGGCCCGCAATGCCGCGCGGCTGCAACGCCTAGCCCATCAATCCCGCGCCGCGTGAGCGCATAGATAAGTCGAGTGCCCGGAATGTTCCGCTGGTTTGAAAACAGGCTCGATCCGTTTCCCGCCGCGGAGCCGGTCGAGCCGCCGAAGACGCTGATCGCCTTCTGCGTTCATTATACGCGCGGCGTCTGGCCCTACATCGCCGTAGATGCGGTGCTGGTGGCGGCGATCGCCATCACAGAAGTGTGGATGTTCGGTTTCATGGGCCGCATCGTCGACTGGCTGTCGGCGCAGAACCGGCAAACCTTCCTGCAGACCGAGAGCTGGAAGCTCGCCGGCATGGCTTTCATCGTGCTGTTTGCGCTGCCCGGTACGGTGTGGCTGCGTTCGTTGCTCAACCAGCAGACGCTGATGGGCAATTATCCCATGCGCATCCGCTGGCAGGTGCATCGCTATTTGCTGAAACAGTCGATGGCTTTCTACCAGGACGAGTTCGCCGGCCGGATCGCCACCAAACTGATGCAGACCGCACTCGCCGTGCGCGACTTCGTCATGAAGCTGATAGATGTCCTCAACTACGTGATCGTCTACTTCCTCGGCATGCTGTTCATCGTCGGATCGGCGGATTTGCGGCTGGCCGCACCCTTGGGTGTGTGGCTGATCGGTTATGTCGCCTTGCTGTGGCATTTTATTCCGCGGCTGGGCAAAGTCGGCGAGGAGCAAGCCGACGCACGCTCGACCATGACCGGCCGCGTCGTCGACAGCTACGCCAACATCCAGACGGTGAAGCTGTTTTCGCACGCGCGCCGCGAGGCGACCTTTGCCAGGGAAGGCATGGCAGGCTTCCTCGACACCGTCTACCGTTCTATGCGGCTGGTGACGGTGCTTTACGGCCTGCTCTACATCTTGAACTCGCTGCTGCTGGTCTCTGTCACGGCGATCTCGCTGTGGCTGTGGCTCGGCCAGGCGGTGACGATCGGCGCAGTAGCCGTGGTCATCGGCCTTGTGCTGCGCATGTGGGGCATGTCGCAATGGATCATGTGGGAGATGTCCGTGCTGTTCGAGAATATCGGCACGGTGCAGGACGGCATCCAGTCGATCTCGCTGCCGCGGCTGGTCGAAGACAGGCCGGGCGCCAAGGACATCGCCGTCGCCCGGGGCGAGATACGCTTCGAGGACATCCGCTTCCATTACGGCAAGCAGAAGGGCGTTATCGAGAACCTGTCGCTCACCGTGAAGCCCGGCGAGAAGGTCGGCATTGTCGGACGTTCCGGCGCCGGCAAGTCGACGCTGGTCAATCTGTTGCTGCGCTTCTACGACCTGGAAAGCGGCAGGATTCTCGTCGACGGCCAAGAGATCGCTGCGGTGACGCAGGATTCTTTGCGCGCGCAGATCGGCATGGTCACGCAGGACACTTCGCTGCTGCACCGCTCCGTGAAGGAGAATATCCTCTACGGCCGGCCGGACGCGACCGATGAAATGCTCATCGAGGCGGCGCGCCGAGCGGAGGCGCTCGATTTCATCGGCGGGCTCTCGGACCATAACGGCCGCAAGGGTTTCGACGCCCATGTCGGCGACCGCGGCGTCAAACTGTCCGGCGGCCAGCGGCAGCGCATCGCGATTGCCCGCGTCATGCTAAAGGACGCGCCGATCCTCATCCTCGACGAGGCGACGTCGGCGCTCGATTCGGAAGCCGAGGCGGCCATCCAGGAGAACCTCTACAAGCTGATGCAGGGCAAGACCGTCATCGCCATCGCGCACCGCCTGTCGACGATCGCGGCGATGGACCGGCTCGTCGTCATGGACAAGGGGCACATCATCGAGGAAGGCTCGCATGAGGAGCTCGTCGCCAGGGGCGGGCTCTACGCCCAGCTCTGGCAACGTCAGTCGGGCGGTTTCCTGCTCGATGACGCGCCGGCTGAGCCCGATGCCAAGTCGCTTCGATCCGAGATGGCTGCGGAGTAACGCGATCGCGATTGCAGCAACTCCGTCCGGAATTGCGCAAAACAAAGACTTGGAGCGGCCCGGCGGTTCTGTGAGCCGTCGAGCCGCTCCGGCATCAAGGTTACGGCGATTGCGGGGAATCGATCCCGGGCGTAACCACGACCTCGCCAGAGGCCTGCTGGCGACCAGATCGGTTACCGGCGGATTTCCGCGCGATGAGAGAAAAATGTTCGACCGCATCTTCACCTGGTTCGAAAGCCGTTATTCGCCGGTGGCGCTGGCCGACGACAGGCAGCCGCCAATGGGACTTTGGCGGTTCTACTGGTATTTCATAAGGCAGTTTCGCACCGCCTATCGGCTGCGCATGATCATCGTTGCCCTCGCGGCGCTAGTGGACGCGATGCTGCCGATTTTCGTCGGCCTGATCGTCGGCCTGCTCTCCAGCACCAAGCCAGGCGATTTCTTCGCTGCGCACATGCCGTTGCTCGTCATGATGGCGATCGTCGTGCTGCTGCGTCCGCTGTCGATGGTTGTCGATGGTCTCATCCGCAACCACGCCATCGCGCCGAACCTCATCGACCTCATCCGTTGGCAGAGCCATTGGCACGTCGTGCGCCAGGACTGGTGGTTCTTCCAGAACGACTTCGCCGGCCGCATCGGAACCAAGGTCATGCAGAGCGGCGATTCGGTGGAGATGAGCGTCAACCTCACCGTCGATGCCGTCTGGTACGCGCTGGTCTTCGTCGCGGTCGCCATCGTCGTGCTGGCGCGGCTCGATACGCTGCTGCTGGCTGTGGTGGCGGTGTGGCTGGTATTCTACTGCCTCATCTTCTGGTCCGCGATGCCTAGGATCACGCAGCGTTCGTCCCAACTGTCGGAACGGTGGTCGCAGGTGAGCGGCCGCATGGTCGACAGCTACACCAACATCCTGACGCTCAAGACGTTCTCGACCGGCGAGCACGAAGACAAATATGTCTCGCACGCGGTGGTCGAGCATGCCCACACGTTTTACCAGCTGATGCGCGTTTTCACGCTGATGTGGTCGGCCCTGTTCGTCCTCAACGCGGCGCTGCTCATCGCCATAAGCTGGCTGGCGCTGGCCGGCTGGAACGCGGGGACCATGACTACGGCAGCCGTGGCGACCGCGATACCGTTCGCGCTGCAGATCGCCAATATCTCCGGCAGGATCCTCGATGTCGGCGCCAACGTTTTCCGGCAGATCGGCGTCGCCAGCAATTCGATGACGACGATCGCGCGTCCCATCACCATGCAGGACCAGCCTGACGCACCGGCCCTCGCCGTGACCGCCGGCGGCATCGAGTTCGACCGGGTGAATTTCAACTACTGGCGCAAGGACGGCAAAGGCGGCGTCATCGATAATCTGTCGCTGAAGATCGCGCCGGGCGAGCGGGTCGGCCTGATCGGTCGCTCCGGGGCCGGCAAGTCGACGCTGGTCAATCTCGTGCTGCGGCTGTTCGACGTCCAGGACGGCAAGGTGCTGATCGACGGACAGGACATCCGCCACGTCTCGCAAGAGAGCGTTCGCGCGGCGATCGGCTTCGTCAACCAGGACACGTCGCTCTTGCATCGATCCGTTCGCGAGAACCTCAAATATGGACGCCAGTCGGCCAGCGACGAGGCCATGTTTAGCGCCGCCAAAGCCGCTCAGGTCGACGATGTGATCGCGGCACTGACCGATCCGTATGGGCAGAGCGGCTATGAGGCGCTTGTCGGCGAACGCGGCGTGAAGCTGTCCGGTGGCCAGCGGCAACGCATCGCAATTGCCCGCGTTATGCTGAAGGACGCGCCGATCCTCATTCTCGACGAGGCCACGTCCGCGCTCGATTCGGAAGTGGAAGCCGCCATTCAGGAGAACCTCTACAAGCTCATGCAGGGCAAGACCGTCATCGCCATCGCCCACAGGCTGTCGACCATCGCGGCGATGGACAGGCTGGTGGTGATGGACAAAGGGCGCATCGTCGAGGACGGCTCGCATGAGACCCTGATCGGCAAGGGTGGGCTCTATGCCCAGCTCTGGCGGCGCCAGTCGGGCGGGTTCCTGCTCGAGGAAAAGCAGGCCGCCGACGATCTGGCGGCGAAAGGTGAAGCCGCGGAATGATGAAAGGCGTCTATCGCTGGTTCGAGGGCTGGGTCTATCCGTTCCGCGAGCCCGTGAATCTTCGGCCACCCGCCAGCGTCGGCGGCTTCCTGTGGCACTATGTCGGGCAGGCCAAGCTCGCTTTCTTCGCCATGCTCATCATCGGCGGCATCGCGCCGCTGGTCGAGGCAGGCCTGTTCTATTTCGTCGGCAGGCTGGTCGATATCCTCGACCAGTTGCCCGGTGAACGCAGCTGGCACGCGCTGTGGGCGGCCGCCGGTCCCGAGCTCCTGTTCATGGGCGCCGTGGTTCTGTTCATCCGCACTCTGGTGGTCGGCCTGTCGGCGCTGGTCGACGAGCAGACGATCACGCCCGGATTCTACAATCTGGTGCGCTGGCAGGCGCACCGGCACGTCTCGCGCCAGTCCTATGCCTTCTTCCAGAACGATTTCGCCGGCCGCATCGCGACAAAAGTCTGGCAGGCGGGGCAGGCGACCGGCGACCTGATGGAGAGCTTCATCGAGGTGGTCTGGTTCATGATCGTCTATACGGTGACGACGCTCGCGCTGGTCGCCGGTCTCGATCTGCGGCTGGCGGTGCTGGTGGTGATCTGGATCGCTGCCTTCGGCTGGCTGGCGAAACTCTATCTGCCGGCTATCCGCAAGCATGCCGAGGCGACCGCCGAGGCCGGTTCGATGATCACCGGCCGCATCGTCGATTCCTACTCGAACGTGCAGACGTTGAAGCTGTTTTCGGCCGACGGCGACGATCGCTATATCCGCAGCGGCTTCGGCATCTATCTCGACGCGCTGCGGCCGTTCACACGCCGGCTGACCGGCGTGCGCATGGCGCTGACCATGCTCTCCGGCATCATGATCACGGCGATCGCCGCTTTCGCCATCTATCTGTGGGTCGAAGGCTCGATCACGGTCGGCGCCGTCGCCTTCACGCTGTCGCTGGTGCTCAGGCTCAACATGCTGCTTGGAAGGCTGATGATGCAGCTCAACGGCATCCTGAGGAATCTCGGCGTGCTGGAGAATTCCAAGGCGCTGATCTCGCAGCCGCTCGGCCTGACCGACGCGCCGGACGCCAAGGAGCTGGTCGTCGCCGGCGGCCGCATCGACGTCAGGAACGTCATCTTCCATTATGGCAAGGGGGCCGGAGTGCTCGACGGCATCGACCTCGTCGTGCATCCGGGCGAGAAGGTCGGGCTGGTCGGCCCGTCGGGCGCCGGCAAGACGACCTTGGCCAACCTGATCCTGCGCCTCTATGACCTCGAGGGCGGCCAGATCCTGATCGACGGCCAGGACATCGCGCATGTGACGCAGAACTCGCTGCGCAGCAATATCGGCGTGGTCAGCCAGGATACCGCACTTTTCCACCGCTCGCTGCGCGACAACATCAAGCTCGGCATGCCGGACGCGACCGATGCGCAGGTGATCGCCGCGGCCAGGAAAGCCGAGGCGCATGACTTCATCCTGGGGCTGCGCGACAACCGCGAGCGCTCCGGCTACGAGGCCTATGTCGGCGAGCGCGGCGTGAAGCTCTCCGGCGGCCAGCGGCAGCGCGTCGCCATCGCGCGCGTCTTCCTCAAGGATGCGCCGATCCTGATCCTCGACGAGGCGACCTCGGCGCTCGATTCCGACATCGAGGCGGCGATCCAGGAGAACCTGACCAGACTGATGGAAAGCAAGACGGTGATCGCCATCGCGCACCGGTTGTCGACCATCGCAGCGCTCGACCGGCTCGTGGTGCTGGACGGCGGCCGCATCGTCGAACAGGGCACGCATGACGAGCTGGTAGCGCTCGACGGGCTCTATGCACGGCTCTGGAAGCGGCAGTCCGGCGGCTTCCTGTTCAACGAGGAAAGCGCGCTGGAAGAGACGCGGCCAGCGGAGTAGAACGGCATCATGTCGGTACGCATGCCTATGAATTTCGGACGGTCAGGCGCGCAGGAAAGCGCGCTCGATCTGCTCGGCCACGAAATCCTCGCCGAGAAGGCCGCAGCCCTCGGCCGCGCCGGCCGGCGTGTCGAGGAAACCCTTGCCAGATTGCGCGAGAGCGGCGAGGGCGAGCATCGCAACCGGCTGCTTAAGGAGGCGGCAGCGGCCGTCCATGCCTATTTCATCCAGCGCGAGCTTTGCGGTTTGCGCAAGCATGACGCCGTGATCCGCGAATACGACATCCCGCGCGCGGTGCTGGTCAGGCTCGGCGCCAGCTAGGCGCCGATTTCCTGGCGAAAACGCGCCAATCGCGCAGCAAGGGCTCCGGGATTCTCGTCGGCGACGAAGTGGCCGCTACCCGGGATGATGTCGCCTTCGACATTGGATAGGCCTGCTGCCTTCAAGCCGTCGAGATAGTCGGCGATGTCGCCGGATTCGGCCGAGCCTCTGAGATAAAGAACCGGCGTGGCGATCGGCGTCGCGGATGGGTGGGAATTGACCTTGGCGTCCGCGGCAAAGGCGCGGTACCAGTCGAAGCCGGCCTTGAGGCTTTCCGGCCGCGAATAGGCCTTGGCATAGATGTCCCTGGCTTCCGCAGGGATCGCCGATTTTTCCTTCGAAAGAATATCGAAGAAGAAATCGAAATAGGCGCGCTCATGGCCGCTCACCAGTATCTCGGGCAAGGCCGGGATCGCATGAAAGGCGAAATGCCAGATACGCGGGTTGCGGATGACATCTTGCCACGGCGCCACGCCGGGGATGACGACGTCCATGATCACCGCGCCGGTCAAATTTTCGGGCTCGTCGCGCAACAGCGCGAAGACGATCTGGCCGCCGACGTCATGACCGGCGACGATGACCTGCCGCAAGCCGCAAACGGCGATCAGCCCCTTCATCAATCTGGCCAGATATGCCTTTTCTCCGGTCTCGGGCGCGCCGTGTGAACCGCCGATGCCCGGCAAGTCCGGGGCGATCACGCGCTGGTCGCCGGCCAGCTCGTCGACGATTGCCTCAAAAGCATGGGAGCTTTGCGGCCAACCATGCAGCAGCAGAAGGCCCGGCGCATCGGCCGGCCCTGCGTCCCGGATCGCGATAGCCAGCCCCTCGACCTCAACGGTGCGCTGTCGCATGCTTCAACTCCATCGATGCCAGATCGATGGAACTAGGCTGCAATCAGCCTTCGGACAGGCCGGTCCGACGATCGGAAGAATCATTCCAACCATTCGGTGATGAAGTGGCCGTTCTCGTGGATGTCGGTGCTTTCGAGCGGGCCGGGACCGAGATTGGTGAATTTGTGCGGCGTGTCGGGCGGCACGATCAGGATCTGGCCGGCCGTGGCCTTGATCTCCTGGTCGCCGATCGTGAACAGGCCGGTGCCGGAGCGGATGACGAAGATTTCCGCGTAGGGATGCTTGTGCAGGCGTGGGCCGCCGCCGACAGTCGGCTGATAGTTGAAGATCAGGCAGGAATTGGCACCGAACTGGCCGCATTGCAGCTCGCCTTTCCAGCAGTCGGGGGCGTCGGCCCAGCTGTCGCGTTCAATGACATGCGCCATGACGCCAGAATAGACCGGGCCAGGAGCCGATGTCGAGGCGAACACCGGCTCGATTGACCCCGGATTTCCCGCTGTTTCACCCTGTCCGGCGGCCTGGCGGGGACGCGTCGGCCTGGGCCGCCGCGCATCCCCGCGACAATCTGCCCTTGTGGTCTCACCCCGCTGGACAAAAACGGGCCGCACGCATAAACCGAACTCCAAATGCCGGAGGAATTCGCTAGCCTGTTCGCCATGCGCTGTCGGGCAGGTGCGATTGAGCGGGGACAAGGCTCGGCCTCCGGTTAGGAAGAGGCGAAAGGATCAGGCACCCGTGAGCGCAACCGACATCCACGATCCCAACCGTCGCGATTTTCTCTACGTAGCCACCGGCATGGCCGCCGTTGTCGGCGCCGGAGCCGTCGCGTGGCCGTTCATCGACCAGATGCGCCCCGATGCCTCGACCCTGGCGCTGGCTTCGGTCGAGGTCGATGTTTCTTCACTGCAGCCCGGCAGCTCGCTGGTCGTCAAGTGGCGCGGCAAGCCGGTGGTGGTGCGCAACCGCACCGAAAAGGAAATGAAGGACGGCGCGGCCGTCAATCTCGCCGATCTCAAGGATCCGATCGCACGCAACGCCAACCTGCCGTCCGACGCGCCGGCGACCGACGCCAACCGCACCACGCCCGGCAAGGAAGCCTGGATGGTGATGGTGCAGGTCTGCACGCATCTCGGCTGCATCCCGCTCGGCCAGGAAGGCGATTTCGGCGGCTGGTTCTGCCCGTGCCACGGTTCGCAATACGACACCGCCGGCCGCATCCGCAAAGGCCCGGCGCCGGAGAACATGGCGATCCCGGTATTCAAGTTCATTTCCGATACCAAGATCCTTATCGGTTGAGGCAGGGGACATTTCGATGAGCGAGGGACACTCGACCTATACGCCCAAGACCGGTATCGAGCGCTGGTTCGACGCCCGCATGCCGCTGCCGCGGCTGGTCCATGACAGCTTCGTCGCCTATCCAGTGCCGCGCAACCTCAACTACATGTGGACGTTCGGCGGCATCCTGTCGATCATGCTGGCCGCGCAGGTCCTGACCGGCATCGTGCTGGCGATGCACTACACCTCCGACACCAATCTCGCCTTCGATTCGGTCGAGAAGATCATGCGCGACGTGAATTCGGGATGGCTCTTGCGCTATCTCCATTCCAACGGCGCCTCATTCTTCTTCGTCGCCGTCTACATCCATATCTTCCGCGGCCTGTTCTACGGCTCCTACAAGGCGCCGCGCGAGCTCTTGTGGATCCTCGGCTGCATCATCTACCTCCTGATGATGGCCACCGGCTTCATGGGCTACGTGCTGCCTTGGGGCCAGATGAGCTTCTGGGGCGCTACCGTCATCACCGGCTTCTTCAGCGCCATTCCGCTGGTGGGGAACTGGATTCAGGAACTGCTGCTCGGCGGCTTCGCCGTCGACAATCCAACGCTGAACCGCTTCTTTGCGCTACATTACCTGTTGCCGTTCATGATCGCCGGCGTTGTCGTGCTGCACATCTGGGCGCTGCATGTCGTGGGCCAGTCGAACCCGACCGGCATCGAGGTCAAGTCGAAGACCGATACCGTGGCCTTCACGCCCTACGCCACCATCAAGGACGCGTTTGGCATGATCGTGTTCCTGTTCGTCTTCGCCTATTTCGTCTTCTACCTGCCGAACTTTCTCGGCCATCCGGACAACTACACGGTCGCCAACCCGCTGAAGACTCCGGCCCACATCGTTCCGGAATGGTACTTCCTGCCGTTCTACGCGATCCTGCGCGCCATCACCTTCAACATCGGCCCGATCAACTCCAAGCTCGGCGGCGTGCTGTGCATGTTCGGCGCCATCGCCATGCTGTTCCTGGTGCCGTGGCTCGACACTTCCAAGGTGCGCTCGGCGGTCTATCGTCCATGGTACAAGCTGTTCTTCTGGCTGTTCGTAGCCGACGCCATCCTGCTCGGCTGGCTGGGCTCGCAGCCGGCGGAAGGCAGCTATGTGTTCATGGCGCAGATGGCGACGCTGTTCTACTTCGCCTTCTTCCTGGTCGTCATGCCGGTGCTCGGCCTGATCGAGACGCCGCGCAGGCTGCCGAACTCGATCACCGAGGCCGTGCTTGAAAAGAAAAAGGGCGGCAGCGGACATCCGGCACGCGCTGCCGCCGCGCCGGAAACCACGGGCTGAGAATCTGAGGGGATTTTGGGTATGAAGAAGATTCTCACCTCGCTGGCGCTGCTTGGCCTGGTGGTCGCGGGCACCGCTGCCATCGCCGCCGAAGAGGAACACAACGCGGCCGCTCCGACGCATTTCCCGATCAACGAACCGAAGGAAATGAGCTGGAGCTTCGCCGGTCCGTTCGGCACCTATGACAAGGCGCAGCTGCAGCGCGGCCTGAAGGTCTACAAGGAAGTTTGCTCGGCCTGCCACTCGATGAACCTGGTGGCTTTCCGCACGCTGGAAGGCCTCGGCTATTCGGAGGCGCAGATCAAGACTTTGGCCGCCGAATACACCATCCATGACGGCCCGAACGATGCCGGCGACATGTTCGATCGTCCCGGCAAGCCGTCGGATCACTTCCCGGCGCCGTTCCCGAACGAGCAGGCCGCGGCATCCGCCAATGGCGGCGCCGCCCCGCCCGACATGTCGCTGCTTGCCAAGGCGCGCGGTGTCGAGCGCGGCTTCCCGCGCTTCATCTTCGACATCTTCACCCAGTATGCGCAGGGCGGCCCGGACTACATCCACTCACTGCTCACTGGCTACGACCAGACGCCGCCGGCCGGCATGGTGATCCCGGAAGGCACGCACTACAACCCGTACTTCCTGTCCGGCGTGTCATTGAAGATGCCCAAGCCGCTCTCGGACGGTCAGGTGACCTATGACGACGGCTCGCCGCAGACCGTCGACCAGTATGCCCGCGACGTCTCGGCCTTCCTGATGTTCGCGGCCGAGCCGCATCTCGAGGATCGCAAGAAGACCGGCTTCCGCGTCATGATATTCCTGCTGGTGTTCGGCGCGTTGGTCTACATGACCAAGCGCAGGGTGTGGGCCGACGTGGTGCACTGAGGCGGCGTCGATCGCAAGAATTTTGAAAGGGCGCCACAAGGCGCCCTTTTGTATTTCGGCGCGCGCAAACCGGGGCGTGTCACATGACCGTCATCGCTCGTGGCGATCCTGCCTCGCACTCAGCAAAGGATCGCACCCATGAAAAGATATGCATCGCTCGCGGCGGGTTTCCTGCTGCTTGTCACCGGATATGCCGCCCATGCCGATGAGGCCCAGCCTTTCGTCACCAGCAAGGACATTGACCTGACGATGATCCTGCCGCCGCCACCGGCCAATGACTCGGCGGAGACCAAAGCCGAGCTCGGCGAGGTGCTGACGCTGCAGGTGACGCGCACGCCGGAAATGGAAAGGCGCGCCATCGCCGACGCCGAGGAGAATATCTGGCGCTTCGCCGACGTCATGGGCCCGAATTTCAACAAGGAGAAGCTGCCGAAGTTCAGTGCCTTCTTCGATCGCGTCGTGGCGACCGAAGGCGCCGTCGTCGATCCCGCCAAGGATGTCTGGAAGCGGCCGCGGCCGCATCAGCTCAGCGATCTGGTCAAGCCGGTCGTGAAGCTGTCGAGCTCCGGTTCCTGGCCATCTGGCCATGCGACGGTCGGCACCATGATGGGCATCGTCCTTGCCGACATGGTCCCCGAAAAGCGCGCCGAGATCATGGCGCGCGCGGCCGAATTCGCCCACAACCGCGTGGTCGGCGGCATCCATTATCCGTCCGACATCGAGATGGGCAAGATCTCCGGCAGCGTGATCGCCGCGGTCCTGCTCAACCGTCCAGATTTCAAGGCCGAGTACGAAGTGGCGCGCTCCGAGCTGCGCTCGGATCTCGGCATGTAGCCGCTCGGTAGCGCCTGCTTTTCGAAGGGCGCCTTCGCGGGCGCCCTTTTTCATTATGGTCGAGGCCGATCGGTGCCGATCCTTTGCCGGATGTGCTTGTCTCTGGCGCGACATCGCGGTAGCCCTTGTCGGTCGCGTCGGGCAGTAAAGGCCGACGCCGCCAAATCCGACAGCCGGACACGCGGAAAGCCTCGATGAAATCCTCCCTCGAAGACACGCTGCTTGCGGCCATCCGCACCATTCCGGATTATCCCAAGCCCGGCATCCTGTTTCGCGACATCACCACGCTGCTTGGCGACGCGCGCGCCTTCCGCCGCGCCATCGACGAGCTGGTCCATCCCTATGCCGGATTGAAGATCGACAAGATCGCCGGCATCGAGGCGCGCGGCTTCATCCTCGGCGGCGCTGTGGCGCACCAGCTTTCGGCAGGCTTCGTGCCGATCCGCAAGAAAGGCAAGCTGCCCTACGAGACGGTGCGCGTCGCCTACAGCCTCGAATACGGCCTGGACGAGATGGAGATGCATAAGGACGGCGTCTCGCCGGGCGAGAAGGTGATCGTGGTCGACGACCTGATCGCCACCGGCGGCACGGCGGAAGCCGCGGTGAAGCTGCTGAGGCAAATCGGAGCCGACATCGTCGCGGCCTGCTTCGTCATCGACTTGCCCGACCTCGGCGGCCGCCAGAAGCTGGAAGCGCTAGACGTGCCGGTGAGGACGTTGATCGGGTTCGAGGGGCATTGATCTTCCCCTTCTCCCCTTGGGGGAGAAGGTGTCGCCGAAGGCGACGGATGAGGGGTGTTCCAGGGAACGCCAACGTCGCACTTCGCTGGAACACCCCTCATCCGTCTCGGCGCTGCGCGCCGATCCACCTTCTCCCACAAGGGGAGAAGGAGAGGCGCTATCCCACCTTCACCAGAACGGCGCTGTCGAATTCAATCACCTTGTCGCCGGTCGAATCGAAGCCTTCCGAACGCAGCGTCAGCAGGTTCCAGCCGGGCCGCCCGGCGAGCGGGCGGTGCGCCTGCGCGGTGCGCGTGAAAGTCACGGTCTCGCCGGCATAGACCGGCTTCAGCCATTTCAAATTGCGGAAGCCGGGCGAGGGGCCGAACTCGGGCCGCGGGCCGGGGCCTGTCCAGCGCACGCCCTCGGTCTCCATGCGCTTTTCGAGGTTGTATTTCATCCAGGTGGCGGCAGTGTGCCAGCCCGAGGCGCAGAGCCCGCCAAGCACGCTCTTCTTCGCCGCCTCTTCATCGACGTGGAAGACCTGCGGATCGTATTTGTTGGCAAACGCCCTGATCTCGTCGGCTTCGAATTTATGCGAGCCGAGCGTGACGGTCTCGCCGATCAGGAAATACTCGTCCAGGGTCATGACAGGTCCCTTGCGGCATCACGCGCGAGGAACATCCCAGTGTTTTCGAGCTCGAAAACGCTTTCGCCGCGCTGGTTGACGAGCTCGCTGCGCATGGTGACCAAGCCGAGCTGCGGCCTCGATTTCGACTGGCGCTTGGAAAGTATGGTGAGCGTGCCGGTAAGCCTGTCGCCGGCCAGCACCGGCTTCTTCCATTTCACGTGCTCGATGCCGGGCGAGCCCTGCGAGGTCGAATCGAGCAGGAAGGCGTCGCACAGCATGCGCATGAACATCGCGCAGGTATGCCAGCCCGAAGCCGAAAGCCCGCCGAGGATGCTCGCCTTGCCGGCTTCCTCGTCGAGATGCATCGGCTGCGGATCGAACTCCGAGGCGAATTCGATGATCTCGGCGGCGCTTACGTCCTTGCTGCCGAGGTCGAGCGAGGCGCCCTCGGCGAAATCCTCATAGGCCCAGGTCTTTCCGGTCATGATCGGCAATCCGGTTGACGAACGCGATCCCCAAGGATCGAAAACCCGGATGCCGGCCCAAGTCGATTTGGTCAAGTGATTTCTGGTAAGCCAGCCGTCGCCGGCGAAGTCCGTCAGAGCCAGCCGCGGCGGCGGAAATACCAGAAGGGCAGGATCGCCGAGACCACCATCAGGGCGATGGCGAAGGGGTAGCCGAACTCCCATTTGAGCTCGGGGATAATGTCGAAGTTCATGCCGTAGATCGAGGCGACCAGCGTCGGCGGCAGGAAGATGACGGCGGCGACCGAGAAAATCTTGATGATGGCGTTCTGCTCGATCGAGATCATGCCGAGCGTGGCGTCGAGCAGGAAGGAGATCTTCTGCGACAGGAAGGTGGCATGGTCGGCGAGCGAGAGCACGTCGCGCGACAGCGTCTTGATGCGGGCGCGCACATCCTTGCTCATCTTGGTCTGGTCAGCGACATGGGCGAGAAAGCCGGCCAGGCGCTGCAACGAGATCAGGCTGTCGCGGACCGAGGAAGCGATGTCCTCCTTGCGGCCGATGCCTTTCAGGAGCTCCTGGAAATCGCGATTACGCTTCGAGGCCTTGGTCGAGCGCGCCTCGAAAATGTCGCGCGAGATCGTTTCCACCTCGCGGCCGGCGCGCTCGAGGATGTCGGCCAGGCGATCGACGATCGCCTCGAGGAGGCCGATCAGGATGGTGTCGCCGCTGGTGCAGCCGGTCGCCACCTTCTCGGCGCGCTGCGGGAAAGTCTTGAAGGCCTTGGGCTCATGATAGCGGATGGTGATCAGCCTCTTGCCGGCGAGCGCGAAGGTTACCGGCGACATCAAGGGATCGTCGGCCTCGGTCTGCGCCGGCAGCACGGCGGTCATGAAGTAGCCGCCGTCCTCGATATAGAGCCGGCTCGAAATCTCGATCTCTTCCATTTCCTCGCGGGTCGGGATGGCAATGCCCAGCCAGCTCTCGATGCGCGCCTCTTCCTCCTTGGTTGGGTTGAAAAGATCGGCCCAGACGATCCTGTCGCCGTCCGCCGCAAGGTCCTCCGTGAGGCGCAGGCGATCATTGTCCACGACGAAGGTCTTTATCATCGCCGGGTCTCCCTGGAGATCAGGTGTTGAACTTGAACAGCATGATGTCGCCGTCCTGGACGACGTATTCCTTGCCCTCGTCGCGCGCTTTGCCGGCTTCCTTGGCGGCCGCCTCGCCGCCCAGCGTGACGAAATCGTTGTAGGAGATCGTCTGGGCGCGGATGAAGCCGCGCTCGAAGTCGGTGTGGATGACGCCGGCCGCCTGCGGCGCCTTATCGCCCTTGTGGATCGTCCAGGCGCGCGTTTCCTTCGGCCCGACGGTGAAATAGGTGATCAGATGCAGGAGCTCGTAGCCGGCGCGGATCACCTTGTTGAGGCCCGGCTCATCGAGGCCGATCGAGGCAAGGAATTCCATTTCCTCCTCGTCTGAAAGCTGGGCGACTTCAGCCTCGATCGCCGCCGAGATCACAACCGTGCCCGCGCCCTGCGCGGCCGCCATCTTCTCCACCGCCCTGGTGTGCTCGTTGCCGGTGGCGGCGTCCGCCTCGGCGACGTTGCAGACATAGAGAACGGGATGCGAGGTGAGCAGGTTCAGCCCCTGCAGGATGCGCAGGTCCTCCGCGGCGATGCCGTTGAGCAGGAAGCGCGTCGGCTTGCCGGCCTGCAGAAGCTCGAGCGCGGCCTCCATCATGGGCAGGACGGCCATGGCCTCCTTGTCCTTGCCGGCGGCGCGCTTGCGGATCTGGGCGATGCGGCGCTCGAGGCTTTCGAGGTCGGCGAGCATCAGCTCGGTCTCGACCGTCTCGGCGTCGGCGACAGGGTCGATACGGCCTTCGACATGGGTGATGTCGTCATCCTCGAAGCAGCGCAGCACATGCACAATGGCGTCGACCTCGCGAATGTTGGCGAGGAACTGGTTGCCCAGCCCTTCGCCCTTGGAGGCGCCGCGCACCAGGCCGGCGATATCGACGAAGGAGATGCGGGTCGGGATGATCTCCTTCGACTTGCCGATCGCCGCGATCTTCTGCAGGCGCGGGTCAGGCACCGCCACCTCGCCAGTGTTCGGCTCGATGGTGCAGAAAGGATAGTTGGCGGCCTGTGCGGCGGCCGTCCTGGTCAGCGCGTTGAACAGCGTGGACTTGCCGACGTTGGGCAAGCCAACGATGCCACATTTGAAACCCATGTTCGTCCAATCCTGTCGGAAATTCGATTTTGGTGAGGGCTATGGGCGATAGGGGTGACGAACGTCAAGCCCCATGCCTCTATCGTGACAGGGCCTAAAGCGCGTCGCGATCTTTTAGATTCGCTCCCTGCGCTTTAGGCTTTTGATTTTGCGCATGTCTTTACCCCGAAACCGGTTCCCACTTTCGGGAGACATGCTTTAGTCCTTGCCAAAGAGCTTCTTCAGCATGGCAGCCATCGGGCCGCTTTCTGGGAGCTTTGCCGCCGGCTGCTGCGGGCGCGCCTGGCGGACATGGCTTTGCTGCTTCGGCGCCTGGGGCGGCGGGCGGTCGTCGTCGCCGGTCGGCACAAGCTTGTCGCGCAAGGCGAGCGTGACCCGGTTCATGAACGAGCTGTCGTCGCCCTTGGCGAGCAAGCCGGCAGCCTCGGCGATTGCGTCCAGCAGGACATCGAGCCACTCGCGGTCGGCCTTGGCGAAATCGCCAAGCACATGGCCGTGCACCATCTCCTTGACGCCGGGATGGCCGACGCCGATGCGCACCCGGCGATAGGCGTTGCCGACATGCTGGTCGAGCGAGCGGATGCCGTTATGGCCGCCGGAGCCGCCGCCCACCTTGACCCGGAGCTTGCCGGCAGCAAGGTCGATCTCGTCGTAGAAGACGGTGAGGGCGGATGGTTCGAGCTTGTAGAAGCGCAGCGCTTCGCCGACCGACTGTCCGGAGAGGTTCATGAAGGTCTGCGGCTTGATCAGCAGGATTTTTTCGCCGCCGAGCGTGCCTTCTGAGACCAGGCCCTGGAATTTTCTCGACCAGGGCGAAAAGGAATGGCGGCGGGCAATCGCGTCCGCCGCCATGAAGCCGACATTGTGCCGGTTGTTTTCGTATTTCGCGCCCGGATTGCCGAGGCCTGCAAAGACAAGCATCGCCGCCTCCAGACTTAGAGCACGATGCCGAAAAGTGGGAAGCGGTTTTCGGAAAACATCATGCTCTATTTCTTTGGTTTAGAGCCGGATGAAATCATCCGGCTCGGAGAATTACTTCTCTTCGGCCTCCGGGGCCGCCGTCTCTTCCACAGCTTCCGTGGTCGCTTCCGTCTCCGGCTTCATCGCCGACGAGCCGGCAACGGTCGCGATGGTGAAATCGCGATCGGAGATGACCGGCTTGACGCCGGCCGGCAGCTTGACCGCCGAGATATGGATCGAATCGCCGATGTCGGTGCCGGTGAGATCGACGGTGATGAACTCCGGGATCGCGTTGGCCGGGCAGTGGAACTCGACTTCGTGACGAACGATGTTGAGCACGCCGCCGCGCTTGATGCCTGGCGACTTGTCTTCATTGATGAAGTGGACAGGCACGTCGACATTGACTTCGGTGTCCTTGCCAATGCGCAGGAAGTCGACATGGACAGGAAAATCCTTGACCGGGTCGAGCTGGAAATCCTTCGGCAGGACCTGGATCTTCTTGCCGTCGACATCGATCGTGGCGATCGTGGTCAGGAACCCGCCGCCATGGATCTTGTAGAAGATGTCCTTGTAGTTGAGCGCAATCGCCAGGGGAGGCTGCTTGTCGCCATAGATAACTGCAGGCACTTTACCGTCGCGACGAACTGCACGGGCGGACCCCTTACCGACCTGTTCGCGCGCTTCGGCTTTCAGCTCATAAGCATCGTGGCTCATGGCATTTCCTTTCGCGTGTTGTGGAGCGTTCGCGGCCGGCAAACCCGTCCGTAAACGTCGAAAGCCGTCGTGGCCTTGCACGATCTGTCGATGCGTTTGGCGATCCAAAAGCGTCTTGGGGATCATGCAGGCCTGGCCGGCCTTCCTCCGCGTTGCCTCCAAGGGTGTCTACGCGGGTGGCGGCTCTATAGCGGAAGGCGGGCAAGGGTGCAAGCGGTTGGGCCGGAAGGCTTGCGGGCGGTTTCCGGTGCCGAAAGGATAAACCGGAAATCCGATTTGCGGCAAATGTAGGAACGCGCAGTTCTCAGCCGTCCTGCGGGCACGTGGCCAAATCCATGGGGACCAATATGAAGCTTCTGTTCAGCCGCAATCCCAATCCTCGCCTCGCGGTCGCGACGGCGCGCCATCTCAAGGCGGAGATCGCGTTCGAGTTCGCATCGCCCATGGCGCCGGGGCAGGCCGAACGCTATCGCGCGCTCAACCCCAATCTGACCTTGCCGATCCTGGTCGGGGCGGGATGGAGCCTGTGGGAGGCCGACGCCATCGCCTGCCGGCTTTCGCGCGAGACGCATTCGGATTTCTGGCGCGGCGGGCAGGACGAGCCGGACATGATCCGCTGGATCAGCTGGGGCAAGGAACGGTTCGCTTTCGCTTGCGACATGGTGCATTTCGAGCGTGGGACCAAGCAGCGCTATGGGCTTGGTCCGATCGACCGCGCGCTGGTCGAGGAGGGACTGAGGCAGTTCCACGCCGCCGCCGCGATCCTCGAGCCTGAGCTTGCCGGACGCGATTGGCTGGTCGGCAATTCCGTCTCCTATGCCGACTTCCGCATGGCGACGTTCCTGCCTTTCAACGATGCCGCCCGATTGCCGCTCGACGACTACCCGTCTATCCGCCGCTGGTATGGCCGGCTCGAGGCGATCGATGCCTGGCGCGACCCGTTCCAGGGACTTCAGGCGCCTCCACTGGCTCCGGTCAAGGTCGAGGCCTGACCCGCATGGGCTGAACCAATCAATGCTTCTCCCGCGCAAACTCAATCCGTTTGCGCGGCGCGTTTTGAAATCTTCTCGCTCATTTAATTCTACAAAATCTGTAGCCTTAATGAAGAAATGTCCGCGAGGAGAGCCCGAACATGACAAAGAAGCTGGTGGTTGGATTTTCCGGCAATCTGACCCGTCCGTCAAAGACCAAGGCATTTATCACGCAGATCGCGGACGAAGCGGCTGGCCGCATCGGGGCGGCCTCGGCGGTCCATGACATTGAAGATCTCGGTCTATCGTTCCCGTCGGCACGGCGCATTTCCGATCTCGATCAAACGGCGCGCAATATCGTTGAGCAATTGCTCGGCGCCGACGTTCTGGTGGTGGGGTCGCCGACCTTCAAAGGCAGCTATACCGGACTTTTCAAGCACTTGTTCGATCTGCTCGATCCGTCGTCGCTGCGCGGCAAGCCGATCATTCTCGTTGCCACGGGCGGCGGCGAGCGCCATTCGCTGATCGTCGAGCATCAGCTGCGGCCGCTGTTCGGATTCTTCGAAGCGCTCACCATGCCGACCGCGATCTACGCTTCCGACAAGGATTTCACCGACGGCGTGCTGGTGTCGGAAGCTACCCAAGCCCGCGCCCGACAGGCCGTTGCCGAGGTTTTGCGCATCGTTGGCGAAACTCGCAGCGTCGGCCTCGCCGCCCGAATTCAGGCAGTCGTTTTGGAACCCGAAGGATCAGCCATGACCAGCTCCAGCACATCCAGACAGATCAAGCTCGGCGCCTTTCTGCCCGGCGGCGGCCAGCACGTCGCGGCTTGGCGCCATCCGGACGCGCCGGCCGATGGCGCCACCAATTTCGAGTTCCACAAGCAACTCGCACTGACCGCCGAGCGGGGTCTGTTCGACGCCTATTTCCTGGCTGACAATCTCACCATCGGCCTCGGCGCCCGTGAAGGCGGCAACGCCAAGATCGCCGGATTCGAGCCGGTGACGCTGTTTGCCGCGCTAGCGCCGCTGACCACGCATATCGGCTTCATCGCCACCGCCTCGACCACCTATGAAGAACCGTACACACTCGCGCGCAAATTCGCCTCGCTCGATCTGTTGTCGAACGGGCGCGCCGGCTGGAACATGGTGACGTCGGCCGGCGACGACACGGCGCGCAACTTCAATCGTGACGTCCAGCCCAATCACGCCGAGCGCTATGCGCGGGCGCATGAGCATGTCGAAACGGTCAAGGCGCTGTGGGACAGTTGGGAAGACGACGCCTTCATCCGCGACAAGAAGACGGGCCGTTTCTACGACAAGGACAAGCTGCATGACGTGAACCACAAGGGCGCGCATTTCAGCGTCAAGGGGCCGCTCAACGTGCCGCGTCCGGTGCAGGGTCATCCGGTGGTCGTGCAGGCGGGACAGTCGGAGGACGGTCGCGGACTCGCGGCGGCATCGGCCGAGGTGATATTCACCGCGCATCAGAACCTTGCCTCGGCGCAGGAGTTCTATCGCGACATCAAGGCGCGCGTCGCAGAGGCCGGGCGCGATCCGGCGCAGGTGCTTATCATGCCGGGCGTGGCGCCCTTCGTCGGCCGCACCGAGGAAGAGGCCCGTGCCAAATACCAGCAGCTGAACGACCTGATCCTCCCGGAGGACGGCGTGGCGCTGCTCAACGGACTTGCCGGCCAGACGCTCGACCTCAGGGACTATCCGCTGGACGGCCCGCTGCCGCCGAGCAGGGAGACCGAAGGCATGAAGAGCCGCCAGGCGCTGATCCGCCAGATCGCGGACGAGCATAATTTCACGATCCGCCAGCTCTATCAGTGGGTTGCGACCGCACGCGGCCATTACACGGTGATCGGCAGTGCCGCCCAGGTCGCCGATCAGCTGGAGGAATGGTTCACGAGCGAGGCCGCCGATGGCTTCAACATCCTGCCGCCATGGCTGCCCGGCGCGCTAGACGACTTCGTAGACCTGGTGATCCCGAAGCTGCAGCGTCGCGGCCTGTTCCGCACCGCTTACGAGGGCAGGACGCTGCGCGAAAATCTTGGCCTGAGGCGGCCGCAGAATCCGTGGACGGCCGCGCGCTCGACCGTGCTCGCCGCCGAATGATTTCCTGACGCGAGAGGGCCAGACGATGACTTTGCAGCATATCGAAAAGACGGTCGGTATCGGCCGGCATGAGGGTGGCAGCGGCACCGGCATGGAGCCGCTGCGCCTCCTGACGCGGACTTCGGCGCGAATCCTGTCGCGTTATGGCGTGCTGCTCAGCTTCCTCGTGTTCTGGCAGGTGGCAGCGAGCAGCGGCTGGGTCAATTCGGCCGTGCTGCCGCCGGTCGACACGATCGTCGCGGCGCTCTGGAAGGGTCTCATTGGCGGCAGCCTGCTTGGCGACATAGCCATCAGCCTGCAGCGTGCCGGCCTTGCATTCGCGGCGGCCGTCGTCGTCGCCATTCCGCTTGGCCTGGTCATGGGCCAGGCGCGTGCCGTGGAGACCGCGCTCGACCCGATCCTGCAGCTGTTCCGTCAGACCTCGGCGCTGGCGCTCTACCCGGTGTTCATCCTGCTTCTGGGGCTGGGTGAAGCTTCGAAGGTGTTCGTCATCTTCTGGGCGACGCTGTTTCCGCTGCTGCTCAACACCATCAGCGGCGTCAAGGAGGTCGACCCGAAGCTGCTCGAAATGGCGCGCGCCTATGGTGCCCGGCGGCTGACGATTTTCCGTCGCGTCGTGCTGCCGGGCGCGGTGCCGTCGATCTTCGTCGGCCTGCGGCTCGGCGCCACGACCGCGCTGCTGCTGTTGATCGCCTCGGAAATGATCGGTGCCAACAAGGGCATCGGCTTCCAGGTGATGAATGCCCAGTACAATTTCCAGATTCCGCTGATGTTCGCGGCGATCGTCATCCTGGCGGCACTCGGCCTGATCGCCAACCAGGTGCTGGTCGTCCTGCAGCGGCGGCTGTGTCGTTGGAATGTTTCAGCCGGCTAAGCACCCAAACCTTCACCGTCATTCCAAAACAACGAAAGGCTTGATCATGAGCATCACCCGCCGTTCGCTTCTCCTGCGCGCTCCGCTTGCTGCCGGCATTCTCGCCGGCCTGCCTTCGATCGCCGTGGCGCAAGCCGCATCCGTCAAGATCCGCTATCTCGCCAGCCGCGGCAGCATCTCCCCGCATGAGCTGGCTGACGCGCTCGGCTATTTCAAGGGCCTCGGCATCGAGCTCGAAAATGTCGGCTATGCCGCGGGCGGCCCGGAATCGCTGTTCGCGCTCGCGTCCGGTAGCGTCGACCTGGGCTCGGCAGCCACGCCGGCGGTGATCAACTCGATCGCCGGCGGCAACGACTTCGTCGCGGCTTATCCCAGCAACGGCATCAACAAGGATGTGAAGAGTGTCTTCTACGTGCTGGAAGACAGTCCGATCAAATCGATCGCCGACATTGCCGGCAAGACGATCTCGGTCAACACGCTCGGCGCCCATCTCGACTATACGGTGCGCGAGGCGCTGCACAGCGTTGGCCTGCCGCCGGACGCGGCCAAGCTGGTGGTGGTGCCCGGGCCGCAGCTCGAACAGACCTTGCGCTCGCGTCAGGTCGATATTGCCGGGCTGGGTTATTGGCAAGCGACCTTTGCGGGTCAACTGGTCAGCAATGGCGGCGTGCGCGGCGTCTTCAACGATACCGACGTGCTCGGCGAAATCGCCGGTGGCTTCGTCGTGCTGCGTCGTGATTTCATCACGGCGAATCCGGATGCGGCCCGCAACTTCGTCGAACAGTCGGCGCGCGCGTCGGACTGGTCGCGGCAAAATCCGGACGAGACGCGCAAGCTGCTCGCCGACATTCTCAACAGGCGTGGCGAGAATGGCGAGCTGGCGCGCTACTGGACCGGCTTCGGCCTGCGCGAGAAGGCGGCGGTGACCGACCGCGACGTCGAGTTCTGGGTGAATATCCTGGAGCGCGACGGCCGGCTGCCGAAAGGCAAGCTCAAGGCTTCCGACATTCTCTACCGTCTCGGCGAAACCAAGACCAATTGAGCACGGAGACGCAAACCATGCCCACGGCACGCGGCGGCGATGTCACGATCCGCGACCTGTCGAAATCCTTCGCACTCGGCGGGCGGCAGCTTGCCGTGCTGCGCTCGCTCAATCTCGATATCCGCTCCGGCGAATGCCTGGTCATTGTCGGCGCAAGTGGTTCCGGCAAGACGACGCTGCTGCGCATCCTTGCCGGGCTGGAGCGGGCCGATGGCGGCGCCGTCGCGATCGACGGCAAGCGGATTGAGGGCGTCGGCGAAGAGCGGGCGGTAATTTTCCAGGAGCCGCGGCTGCTGCCCTGGCTGACTGTGCTCGGCAATGTCGCCTTCGGTCTCGGAGTGCGCGGCATTGCCAAGGCGGAGGCCGAGAAGCGGGCGCGTTTCTATGTCGACCTGGTCGGCCTTGCCGAATTCAGCGATGCATATCCCAGGCAGCTCTCCGGCGGCATGGCGCAGCGCGTCGGCATCGCCAGGGCACTGACGGTGCAGCCGGAAATCCTGCTGCTCGACGAGCCGCTCGGGGCGCTCGACGCCATGACCAAGATCTCCATGCAGGAGGAGCTGGCGCGCATCTGGAGCGAGGAGAATGTCACCATGGTCATGGTGACCCATGACCTTGAAGAGGCGATCTATCTTGCCGACAGGGTGCTGATCCTGCCCAGGGAGAAAGGCGGCGCGGCGCGACTGATCGATGTCGACCTACCGCGGCCGCGCGAGCGCAGCGAAAGCCGCTTCGTGCGCTATCGCGAGGAGTTGCTACGCGAGTTCGGCCTGCACTAGGTTGACATTCAGGTGATGCCGGCTCGATCTTGAATCTCAATTAGCCCTAGGCGGTGTCCACCATCTGGTCGCCGCTTAAAGCATTGCGCAGCGCCTGGATTTGCCGGTTCAGCGCATCGAGTTCAGCCAGTTTCATGCCTGAGCGCTCGATCAGGGTCTCGTTCAGGCAATTGCACCGGACGAGCAGAGCACGTCCGGCGGCGGTGAGATCGACCTGCACCTGGCGCTCGTCCGTCTGGCTGCGCTGGCGGGTGACAAGGCCTGCCTGTTCCATGCGTTTCACCAGCGGCGTGATGGTGCTCGATTCGAGGGCCAGCCGATGCGCGATGCTGCCCACCGACATGCCGTCCGTCTCTCCCAGCGCATTGAGCACGAGATATTGCGGATAGGTGATCCCCATCTCGTCCAGCATCGGCTTGTAGGTGCGGTTGATCGCCATGCTGGTGGCGTAGAGGGTGAAGCAGAGCTGATTGTCCAACGGGAGAGGCACGGCGCATTCCTTTGCCGACTGAGCATCCTTTGTGTACCACGGGAAATGGTATCGCGATACATTTTTTCGTGGACAAGGCTCCCGATCTCCATTACGAAATAATTATCGCGATATTGTTTATCGCGCTAATACAAGGAGATTGAGATGACCTCGCAGACCAAGTCGGGTTCGGGCAGCGGCACGATCACCACGAAGGACGGAACGCAGATCTTCTACAAGGACTGGGGGACTGGCCAGCCGGTCGTCTTCCACCATGGCTGGCCGCTGAGCAGCGACGACTGGGACGCCCAGATGCTGTTCTTCCTGGCACAGGGCTACCGCGTCATCGCCCATGACCGGCGCGGCCATGGCAGGTCCAGCCAGACCGATACCGGCAATGAGATGGACACCTATGCCGCGGATGTGGCGGCGCTCGCGGAACATCTCGACCTCAAGGATGCCATCCACGTCGGTCATTCGACAGGCGGCGGCGAGGTCGCGCGCTATGTCGCGCAACATGGCGGCGCAGGCCGCGTCGCCAAGGCCGTGCTGATCGGCGCGGTGCCGCCGATCATGTTGAAGACGCCGGCCAATCCCGGCGGCCTGCCGATCGAGGTGTTCGACGGTTTCCGCGCGGCGCTGGCGGCCAACCGGGCACAGTTCTTCCACGACGTGCCGGCCGGCCCGTTCTACGGCTTCAACCGTCCCGGCGCCCAGGCTTCCGAAGGTGTCATCGACAATTGGTGGCGCCAGGGCATGATGGGCGGCGCCAAGGCGCATTACGACTGCATCAAGGCCTTCTCAGAAACAGACTTCACCGAGGACCTGAAGAAAATCGACGTGCCGGTGCTGGTCATGCATGGCGACGACGACCAGATCGTCCCGATCGCCGACTCCGCGCTCCTCTCGATCAAGCTGCTCAAGAAGGGCGAGCTCAAGGTTTACAAGGGCTTTCCGCACGGCATGGCAACGACCCATGCGGATGTCATCAACGCCGACCTGCTGGCCTTCTTCAAGGCCTGAGGCTGGCCGCCAAAACGCGAAAGCACCCGCCCTCGGGCGGGTGCTGTAAGATGACGGATCATCGTTTCGCGGTTGGGCGGGGACGCTCGATATTGTCCCTATGCCGTCCTTTCGATATCGGCGAGAAGTCAGCGCCCGGCCGCCGATATCATCTCCAGACTCGGCACCGAAAAATGGTACTGTCGCCTCTGAAGAAGGGGGCAAAAAATGAGTGCCGTCGTAGGATCGCTGCTTAATGCCGGCGATTGCAGCATCACGCTGATCCGATGAGATATGTTTCGCTGGGAACGTATCCGATCCGGCAGCCGGTCCAGGGCGGCCAGCTGCGGGCGAACGCCATCCACAGGGTCCTGCGGGATTGTGGATGGGAAACACGCCATGTCCTCGTTACTCCCAACCGCGGCGCCAGGCGGGAAATGGGGGCCGGCGATCTTTTCATCGAGATGCCGCGCCGGTTTCGCAAGCAGATGGCCAGGCGCAAATGGCGTTCCGATGTCGCCACCGCCGAATTCATCGCGCGCAGCAGCTCCCATCGCCTTGAAATCGCAAGATTTCTCGACGACTTCAGGCCGGATGTCATTGCCGTGGAGCAAGGCTGGCTTTGGCCGGCTTTGCGTGAGTATGTTGAAACGTGCTCGCCCGAGGCGAATTTTTCAATCGTCTACAGCTCGCACAATGTCGAACAGCACTTGCTGGCGCAAGAGGCCGCGATTGCCGGCGCGGGAACGGACCTCTGGAGCGCTCGACGTGCGGCGGACATCGAGTCCGATCTTGCCGCAAAGGCGGACCTGGTGGTCGCGGTCAGCGAGCAGGATGCAGCCCATTTTCGCAAGCTCAATCCAAGCGTGGTGGTCGGCGCCAACGGCGTTTGGCCGCGGGAAACGCCCGTCGGCCTCGATCGTTGGGCATCGCGGTTCGCCGGCCTGCGCACGGCGCTGTTCGTCGGGTCGGGCCATCCACCCAACGCCCGCGGTTTTCTCCAGATGACGGATCCGGACCTTGGTTTTCTCTCAGCCTCGGAGCGGATTGTGGTGGTCGGCGGCGTTGCCGACCAGATCCGCAACGATCCCGGATTCCTGCGGCATCGTGGCGCCGACAATGCCCGGATCGAGCTGCTCGGCATGCAGGACGGCGCGACCCTCGGCGCGCTGATCGAGCTTGCCGACGTCGTGATGCTTCCGATCGTCGAGGGCGGCGGCACGAATATCAAGACCGCGGAAGCGCTGTACAACCGCAAGCCGATCGTGGCGACATCTTTCGCGTTGCGCGGCTACGAGCAATTCAAGCATTGGCCGAATGTCCGGCTGGCGGACAGGCCGCAGGACTTCCGGGATGTGCTTGCGCAGGCGCTCAGAAGCGAACCGGAAGCGCTGAATTCGGCGGACATCGCACAGCTCGACACGCTGCTTTGGAGTTCGACGCTCCGAAAGCTTCCCGAGCTGTTCGCAGCGCTGCCGAGGCGGCAACGCCAGCCGGTGGCGAACCCGGCCGATGGCCGGGGCCGCTTTCTTCACGGCCTTTTGCAACGCTTGGGTTTGAGGGGAAGGAGCTGATCTCGTCGCGAGGGCGGCGAGGGAAGAAGCTGCTTGTTGGGTAAAGCAAGCGTCGCGCCATGGGACGCCGCCGCCGGCTCCAGAACGTTCAAGGCTCCGAACCCGGCGGCGATCTTTTGTTGAACGGCAGCTTGGCCGCTGACCCGATCGGCTCAGGCCTTCCGCGCTTCCTTCATGTTGGGCAGGAACACCGTCAGCAGGCCGAGGAAGGGCAGGTACGAGCAGATCTGGTAGACGAAGTCGATGCCCTTCATGTCGGCAACGACGCCGAGCACGGCGGCGGCGATGCCGCCCATGCCGAAGGCGAAGCCGAAGAAGATGCCGGCAATCATGCCGACGCGGCCCGGAACCAGCTCCTGCGCGAAGACGACGATGTTGGAGAAGGCCGACGACAGGATCAGGCCGATCAGCACGGTAAGCACCATCGTCCATTCCAGATTGGCGTAGGGCAGCGCCAGCGTGAAGGGTAGCACACCGACGATCGAGAACCAGATCATCGCCTTCTGGCCGTAGCGGTCGCCGAAGGGGCCGCCGAGCAGGATGCCCAGCGCCGAGGCGCCGAGGAAGAGGAACAGCATCACCTGGCTCATCTGCACCGAAACGCCGAATTTATGCATGGCGTAGAAGGTGTAGTAGCTGGAGAGCGAGGCGATATATGCGTTCTTGGTCAGCACCAGCAGCGTCAGCACGGCCAACGCCCACATGACCTTCTTGCGCGCGAAGGGCGAGACATGGGCAGCCTGCTTACGGGTTGCCAGCGAGGCGCGCAGCCGGCTGTACCAGCCGCCGACCTGCCACAGCACGACGATGCCGATCAGCGAGCCGACGGCGAACCAGGAAATGCTGGTCTGGCCGAACGGCACGACGATGAAGGCGGCGAGCAGCGGGCCCATGGCCTGGCCGAAATTGCCGCCCACCTGGAACAGCGATTGCGCCAGGCCGAAGCGGCCGCCCGAGGCGAAGCGGGCGATACGCGAGGATTCCGGATGGAAGATCGCCGAGCCGATGCCGATCAGCGAGGCGCCGATCAGGAGCAGCCAGTAATGACCGGCATGGGCGAGCACCACCAGGCCGACCAGCGACGAGGCCATGCCCCAAGGCAAGGAGTAGGGCATCGGCTTCTTGTCGGTGATCATGCCGATCACTGGCTGCAGCAGCGAGGCCGTCACCTGGAAGGTGAAGGTCAAAAGGCCGATCTGCCAGAAATCGAGACCGTAATTGTCCTTGAGCAGCGGATAGATCGCCGAAAGCAGCGACTGCATGATGTCGTTGACGCAGTGGCAGAAGCTCACCGCAAGAATGACGGTGAAGGCCGTCGCCTGCGCCGAGATGTTGCTTGCCGGCGCCGGTGCGGCGACGGAGGGGGCGGTCGTATCAGTCAAGGCAATGCTCCGTAGTCTCTTGTTGGAGCATGGTCTTTTCCGAAAACCGGTTCCCACTTTTCGGGATCATGCTCTGGGCGGGCCGAACCGCAGCCGGCCTTATAGGCCCGTTGCCAAGCGACTTCTTTCGTGGTTTGGTCCAATAGTTTCGCAAGTGGGCCACATCGATGCCGCATGGCAAGGAGATATTCAAGGGCGACGCCGCCGAGCTCGGCCGGCTGCATGAAAGCCGCTGGCAATGGCTGGAACAGGCTGTCGGGCCGGCGGTCGCGCTGCCGACCGAATACCCGGACGGCTATCACGTGCCGCAGCACCGCCACAGCCGCAGCCAGCTGCTGCACGCGCTGGTCGGCGTGGTCTTGGTGACGACCAGGCATGGGCGCTGGATGGTTCCGCCCGACCATGCGATGTGGATACCAGCCGGCATCGAGCATTCCGTCGAGATGCTGGGCGACGTCTCGATGCGCTCGGTCTATGTGATGCCGGGCGCCATTGCCGGCCTGCCGGACAGCTTGCGCGTCGTCGGCATTACCGAGCTGATGCACAGCCTGATCGTCGAATCGGAGAAGCTGCCGCAGGGCGGCGAACTCGAAGGGCGGGCGGCGCTCGTCATGGGACTGCTGCTGCACGAGATCCCGAACCTGCCGGAACGGCCGCTCGGCTTGCCTTTCCCGTCCGATCCGAAGCTCGCGGCGCTTTGCCGGCGTTTCGTGGCGGCCCCTTCGCCGCATGCGACGATCGACGAATGGGCGGATGCCGCGGGCATGAGCCGGCGCTCTTTCACCCGCGCCTTCCATCGCCAGACCGGGCTGTCGCTGTCGACCTGGCGCCAGCAGGCCTGCCTTTTCGCGGCGTTGCCAAGGCTCGCCGACGGCGAGCCGATCACCAGGGTGGCGCTCGATCTCGGCTATGACAGCGTGCCGGCCTTCATCACGATGTTCAAGCGCATGCTCGGCACATCGCCGCGCGGCTATATGCGCAGGGCGCGCGATGCCGGTGAGAACCCGCGCCGCACAGGCGGTCCGATCGCCGCGTGAAACAGCGCCCGGCGGCATTGAGCCGGTGTGCCGGTTCTCGGCATAGGCGCCAATTCTGATTGCAATTTGCAATCAGTTATGTTTCTTTTCCGAGAAACGCAAAATCGGAGGCCCCTATGGCAACGCATCGTCTATGCCATGCTGACATCGCTGGACGGCTACATCGCCGGGCCGAGCGGAGACATCGACCTGCCGGTTCCCGAGGAAGAATTGCATCGGTATTTCAACGACGAGATGAGGCGGACGTCGATCGCGCTCTGCGGGCGCCGAATGTATGAAACCATGCGCTTCTGGGACAACCCGGAACGCGATATCGCGGCTGGGGAGGTCGAGCGGGATTTTGCCCGCGCGTGGCGGGAGACGCCGAAGGTCGTGTTTTCGACCACGCTTCAGGAGGTCGGGCCGAATGCCCGGCTGGTGAAGGCTGACGCGGAGGCGGTGGCAAGGACCCTCAAGACGGATACAGATGGCGAGATCACGGTCTCCGGCGCCGACCTTGCCGGGCACCTTGCGCGTGCCGGCCTGATCGACGAATACCGGCTTTACATGCATCCGGTCGTGCTGGGCGGCGGCAAGCCCTATTTCCAGTCCGGCCTGTCGCTGGCGTTGAAGCCGCTCGGCACGGGGCGCCTCGCGCAAGGGGTCACGCTGCTGCGCTATGCGCCCGCAGAAACCAGTTTCTGATCAATCGAACAGGCTCGAAACCGATTCTTCGGTCGCGGTGCGCGAGATCGCTTCGCCCAGCAGGTCGGCGATCGAAATGACACGGATGTTCGGGGCGTCGAGCACGCCCTGCGTCGGCTGAATGGAATCGGTGATCACCAGTTCCTGCAGCTTCGAGCCGGCGATACGGGCAACGGCGCCGCCGGAGAGCACGCCATGGGTGATGTAGGCGGTGACGGAGGTCGCGCCATTGGCCAGCAGCGCGTCGGCTGCGTTGCAAAGCGTGCCGCCGGAATCGACGATGTCGTCGATCAGGAGGCAGTCCTTGCCGGCAACCGCGCCGATGATGTTCATGACTTCCGATTCACCGGGACGCTCGCGGCGCTTGTCGACGATGGCGAGCTGCGCGTCGAAGCGCTTGGCCAGCGCACGCGCCCGCACCACGCCGCCAATGTCGGGCGACACGACGACGACATTGCCGAGCTGCTTGTACTTGGCCTTCACATCGCGGGCCATCACCGGCACCGAGAACAGATTGTCGGTCGGGATGTCGAAGAAACCCTGGATCTGGCCGGCATGGAGATCAAGCGTCAGCACGCGGTCGGCGCCGGCGCGGGTGATCATGTTGGCGACCAGCTTGGCCGAGATCGGCGTGCGGCCCGAGGCGCGGCGGTCCTGCCTTGCATACCCGAAATAGGGGATGACCGCCGTGATGCGCCGCGCCGAGGAGCGCATGAAGGCGTCCATCATGATGAGCAGTTCCATCAGATGGTCGTTGGTCGGATAAGAGGTCGACTGCAGGATGAAGACATCCTCGCCGCGCACGTTTTCCTGGATCTCGACGAAGATCTCCTGGTCGGCGAAGCGCCTGACGCTGGCCTTGCCGAGCGGGACGTTGAGATAGCGAGCGACCGCCTCGGCCAGCACCCGATTGGAATTGCCCGCGAAAAGCTTCATGCACCGTTCCTGGTGAAGGATGGAGAGGCCGGAGAGACTCTCATGCGCCTTTTAAGCGGGCTTTTAGCGGGCCGGGCCGGTATTGCAAGCCTCGTCGTCCGGAATCCTTCCGGCGGCCGCAACAAACACGGAAAACATCGCAAGCCGGCAACAGTTCGGCCCGCGCTGGCCCCGTCAACCGGCGCCGCCGCTGCCGAGCCAGGCGGCGAACTGGTCGATCGTCTGGTCGGCAATGGCCTGCATGGTCGCGGGCGCCACCGTGGGCCAGCCCTCGCCGCTGCCGGCCGCGGGCGCCTTCTGCTGGCCATTGATGCGGTGCAGGCGATTGCCGGAGGGGTCGTAGATGTCCCAGACATAGATGACGGTCGTGTCCTTGCCCTCGGACATCGTCGAAAAATAGCCTTTCAGCACATGCGTGGCCGTTTGGTCGGTGCTGCCGACAAGCGTCAGGCCGCGTTGCCGCGCACGGGCCTGCAGTTCCGCCGTCAAGGGCGCCGCAGCCTCCACGGACGCGCCGACGATCGGCGCCACCTGAAGCCGCGTCTTGGCGACAGCCGCGGTCTGGGCCGGTGTCCTGGATGTCGCGGGCGACGCTGTGGTGGAAGGCGCGGGCGAAGGGGCGGGCGCGGTCGTGGTCGGGGTTGTGGCCGTCGTCGATGTGCCCTGCGAAGCGGCCGAGGACTGGGCCGAGCCCGCCGGCGGGGTGATCGCCGAAGGTTCGAGCACGTCCTTGGCATTGGTGCAGGCGCCAAGCGCCAGCGCCGCAAGCAATGACACGGTCGTCACCTGCGATCGTCTCATTTGCCTGAAAACTCCCTGCTGGCGAACGCCCCCGCGTGAACGAACGATTATGGATTCACTGCACGATCAAGTCGAGATCATGGCGCGACAGCGGCTTCGGCGCCGATTCCGTGGTGAGGTAGGTGCGGCCAAGCGTCATCGCGGTCTCGGTCTCAGAGTCCATGATGATCATGTGCGCGAACAGCGTCATGTTGGGCGCGATCGGTTCCGTGTTGCCCTGGTAGAACATCGGCATGTCCATCCAGGACGGCGTGAAGCGGGCGCCGACCGAATAGCCGCAGGCGTTCAGCCGGTGCTTGGTCAGATTGTGCGTTTCGAGCGTGCGGGCATGCGCGTCGAAGACATCGCCGAAAGTGTTGCCCGGCGTCATCGCCTTTTCGACCGCGAGCAGGGCGGCGCGGGAAGCGTCGAACAATTCCTGATGACGTTTCGACACCTTGCCGGTCAAAACGGTACGCATCATGGGGGCATGGTAGTGGTGGAAGACGCCGGCCCATTCGAGCGTCAGCTGGTCGTTCTTGGTGAGCTTGCGGCGGCCGGCCTTGTAGCGGCAGAGCAAGGCATCGGCGCCGGAGCCGATGATATACTCATTGGCGGGATAGTCGCCGCCGCCGGCAAAGACCGCGCCCTGCATGGCGGCAAGGATCAGCCCTTCGTCGCCGCCTTGCTTGATCAGGGGCAGGGCGGCATCCAGCGCGTCGTCGGAAAGATTGGCGGCCTTTTCCGCCTTGGCGATCTCGGCCGGGCTCTTGAACAGGCGCAGCCGGCCGACGATGCCGGAAGCATCGGCGATCTGGCCGAAGGTCTGCAACTGCTCGTCCAGGCGGCGGCCATTGTAGGCGGTCAAGCCATGGGTGTCGTATTCGACGCCGATGCGGGCGCCGAGCAGATCGAGGTCGTTGAGCAGGTTGCGCAGGTCGATCGCCGGATTGGCGCCCTGACGATCGGTCCACAGCACGATGTTCTCGATGGTCGAGGTATGGCGCGCCTGTCTCAGATCGGCCGAACGGGTGAGCAGCACCATCGAGCCGTCGGCCTTCACCACCAGGCACTGGAAGAAGCAGAAGCCGAACGTGTCGTAGCCGGTCAGCCAATACATGCTCTCCTGCGCGAACAGGAGCACGGCGTCGAGCTTCTTCTCAGCCATCTCGATCAGCAGCCGGTCGCGCCGCGCGTCGAATTCCGAACGTTCGAAATGCAGCGCCATTATTCTTTCTCCAGAACGATTGCCGAAACCTGGCGCCCGTAATCCGCTTCCTTGCGGTGTGTGGTGCGCCGGTAGGAATAGAACAGGTCTTCTTCCGCATAGGTGCAGCGGCCAAGCCCCTCGGCGGTCACGCCGGCCTTGCGCAGCCGGTCGACCGTATATCGGTTGAGATCGAACATCGAGTGGCCGGCGGTCCTCGATGGCCTGAAATAGCGATGATTGCCGGCGTCGGCCTCGACGAAGCGGGCGACGAATTCCGGCCCGACCTCGTAATTGTCGGGGCCGATGGAAGGACCGAGCACGGCGACGATGCGCTTGCGGCTGGCGCCGAGGCTCTCCATCGCGGCGACGGTATTCTCGAGCACGCCGGTGAAGGCACCCTTCCAGCCCGCATGGGCGGCACCGATGACGCGCGCCTCGGCATCGGCGAAGAGAACCGGCCCGCAATCGGCGGTCGAGGCGCCGATAGCGATGCCCGGACGGTCGGTGACGATGGCGTCGGCCTTTGGGCGAGGACCAGCGAAGGGCTCCCTGGCGACGACGACATCCGGCGAATGGACCTGGTGCGCGGTCAACAGATGATCCGCCGGCACGCCCATCCAGGCGGCAACGCGCCGCCGGTTCTCGGCGACCAGTGTCTGATCGTCGCTGGAGCCCGTGCCGATGTTGAGCCCCCGATAGATGCCGTCGGAGACGCCGCCGATGCGCGTGAAATAGCCGTGGCGCATGCCTTGCGCCTTTTCAAGGAGCGGCGAGCGCACTGGATCGGGTCTGGTCTGATTCAGCATGGTTGGGTTTGTCGTCCGTGCGGGGCGGTCTCGTCAAGGCGAAGTTCGGAGTACGAAGCGGACCAGCCGGTGAAACCGCTCGTCGATCTCAGGCGGCTTTGGCCGCCGGCAGGATCTTCATCACCTTGAACAGCTCGCCCATCGCGTCGCGGCCGGCCAGGCGTTCGACCGCGTCCGAAATGGCTTGACGTGTCTTGGCATCGGCATCGGCGCCGAGCGTGCCGGCGCGCTCGAGCAGGCCCATGCCGAGCAGGAATTCGCCCTGGGTCGACAATTGCACATCGAGACCGTGAGCGCGCGCCATATCGGCAAGGGGCGTGAAATCGACATGGGCGGTGAGATCGGCTTCACCTGGGTTGGCCAGCACGTCTTCGCGCCGATGCCGGCGCAGCGCCTGGAAGGTGTCGCCGATCCCCGGCCGGAGGTGGCCGTAGTCGATGAACAGGCCGGCGCCGCCCTGGCCGGCGATGCGTTCGGCGATCACCGCCATCAGCGCCGAACGGGCGGGCGCGATTTCGGCGACGGCGCCTTGCGGCGCATCGGCCGCGGCGGCCGGTAGCAGTGCCGGATCGACAGACCCCGCGCCGGCGAAGAAACGCAGTTCATCGGCGCCATCGAGGCCGACCACGCGCTCTCGCCAGCTTTCGCCGACATGGACGAACTGCCGGATCGGCACCGCGTCGAACAGCTCGTTGCCGACGATGAAGAGCGGCTGCCGCGGCAGCGTGTCGATGGTCTGGTGCCAGGCAAGCGGCGCGCTCTCGCCGGCAAGCGTCTGCTTCTGGATCTCAGCCAGGCGCGGGCTGGTCTCGATGAGGGCAAACGAAGCCTTACCGGTGAGCGCCGGGTCGAGCCGTGACCAGGTGCGCAGCATGTCGTTCATCAGGGTGCCGCGGCCGGGACCGATCTCGGCGAAGGTCGCGGGCAACGGCCGGCCGGCACCTTGCCAGGCCTGATAGAGCCAGACGGCGACAAGCTCGCCGAACATCTGGCTGATCTCTGGCGCGGTGATGAAGTCGCCGGCGACGCCGAAGGGCTCGCGCGTCGTGTAGTAACCGGCGTCGGGATCGAACAGACAGAGCGCCATATATTCGCTGACCGGGATCGGCCCCGCCGCGCCGATCAGGCCTATGATGCGCTCCTTCAGCCGGGTCATGCCGCCCGCGGCTCGGCCGCCGGTCTTGCGGTGACCATGGCCCAGATGCCGGCCAGCACCATCGGCGTGGACAGGATCATGCCCATGGTCAGCCAGCCGGTGCCGAGCAGATAGCCGAGCTGCTGGTCGGGCTCGCGGAAGAACTCGACAAAGATGCGCGACAGGCCGTAGCCGCAGATGAAGGCGCCGCCGACGAAGTGCGGCGTCTTCAGCTTCAGGCGCGAATGGGTGAGGAAGCGCAGCACCAGGAAAAGCACGAGCCCTTCGAGCAGCGCCTCGTAGAGCTGGCTGGGGTGGCGGGTGAACGGGCCGCCATTGGGGAATTCGATCGCCCAGGGCACGTTCGACGGCCGGCCCCAAAGCTCCGAATTGATGAAGTTGGCGACCCGGACCAGGCCCAGCCCAACCGGCACGCCCGCCGACACCACATCGAACAATGTCCAGGTGGGGATGCGGCGCTTGAGCGAAAACAGCGTCATGGCGAGGATGACGCCAAGCAGGCCGCCGTGGAACGACATGCCGCCCTGCCAGACCGCGAAGATGTCAAGCGGATGCGCGATATAGCGCGGCAGGTCGTAGAAGAGCACGTAGCCGGTGCGCCCGCCGAGCACGACGCCGATCGCCGCCCAGACGATGAAGTCGTCGAGATCCTCGGGCTTCATCGGCAGATTGCCGTTGGGCCACAGGCGCGGGTTGGTGACCAGGCGCTTGGCGTACCACCAGGCAAAGAGGATGCCGACGATATAGCCGACGCCGTACCAATGCACCGCCAGCGGCCCGATATGGACAATGACCGGATCGATATTGGGGAAGGGCAGGGAGGCCAGCGGCAGCAGGAAATATTCGCTCAAAACGGTTCCCCGGTGACTGTCACGATTGGGCGCGGACCATGCGGCAGGGTTTTGGCGCGGTCAAGGCAAGGCTTCGCTTGCATTCCGCGCCGCTCGCCACTACGTCAAAATGACAAAGCGAGGATATGCCATGGCGACTGGACCGAACCGCATTCTCGATGAATTCGCAAAGATCATGACCGATGCCGCGGGTGCCGCGCAGGGCGTGCGGCGCGAAGTGGAGACGGCGTTCCGGGCCCAGGCCGAGCGCATGCTGAATTCCATGGATGTGGTGCAGCGCGAAGAATTCGAGGCCGTGCGCGAGATGGCGGTCAAGGCGAGGGAAGACAACATCCAGCTGGCGACGCGCGTCGAGGCGCTCGAGGCCAGGCTCGCCGAACTGACCGGACAAGCCGCACCAGCGGGTGCTGCAAAGCCCCGCGCAAAAAAATAATCGTTAAACTTTTCCACATAGCGCGATCCGAAAAATCGCTTTGCCGTGAATCGTTTACCGGCATCGCATGAATCTTCGTGACAGCCACCTTTCCACATGCGGATGGCGCGGTGCGAAAAATTGGGCTGTTCACGCGACTCCCGATCAATAGACTGAATTTGTTGCATGATTCGAAGCAAGGTCATGCGCCGGGCGGTGGGGTCCGGTTGGGTCTTTGTGTTGGAAAGTCCTGACCGTCCGAGTTCTAGACAAGATTGTTCGTCGTGTGTGCCCCGCGGAGCGTGTGGCGCTCCCCTGAACACAGGAAGCATTCATGGAACTCCTCGAACTCGAATTCTCCCGCGAAATCCACCCGGTGGACGTCATCGAGCAGGTGGCCCACAACAACGACTGGTCCTTCGAGCGCGCCGGCGACGACGAGATTTCGATTTCGGTGGCCGGCAGCTGGACAGACTATCACGTCTCCTTTTCCTGGATGGAGGATTTCGAGGCGCTGCATCTGGCCTGCGCCTTCGACATCAAGGTGCCGGAGACGCGCGCGCTGGAAGTGATGCGGCTGCTTTCGCTGATCAACGAGCAGATGCTGTTCGGGCATTTCGACCTGTGGGAGCAGGAAGGCGCGATCATGTTCCGGCAGTCGCTGCTGCTTGCCGGCGGGGTCGAGCCGTCGAGCCAGCAGGTCGAGGTGCTGCTGTCGTCGGCGCTCGAGGCCTGCGAATGCTATTTCCAGGCCTTCCAGTTCGTCGTCTGGTCGGGTACATCGGCCAAGGACGCGCTTTCCAGCGTGCTCTTCGAGACCCATGGTAACGCCTGAACTAAGCCAATTCCGCCAATGAGTTCCAGCAGCGAGCGCAAGCCCGAGATCAGCTTTGCCGATTTCGACCGTGTCGACATCCGTGCCGGCACGATCGTCGAGGCCGAGCCGTTTCCGGAGGCGCGCAAGCCGGCGATCAAGCTGAAGATCGATTTCGGCCCGGCGATCGGGGTAAAGAAATCGTCGGCGCAGATCACCAAATACTACGCGCCGGAAACGCTGATCGGCCGCCAGGTCTTCGCGGTGGTCAATTTCCCGCCGCGCCAGATCGGCCCGTTCATGTCGGAAGTGCTGACGCTGGGCTTTCCCGACGAAGAGGGCGCGGTCGTGCTCGGTGCCATCGAGCGCAAGGTGCCGGACGGCGGGCGCCTATTCTAGGGCGAGCCTGGAGCGAACTGGAGCCACCCTGTCCTGATCGGCGCGCTTGCTTGGCATGCCCAGCGCTTCGTCGACGGCGTCGAGGAACATTTCGGCGCAGGCCTGCCAACTATAGCGCATCGCGCGCTGGCGCGCTTCGGCGCGATCGACGTGAGTCGCCTTCATCGCCGCCTCGCCCAGGTCGTTCGACACGGCCCCGCCGACGCCATCGCCGACAATATCGATCGGTCCGGTCACCGGATAGGCGGCGACGGGCGTTCCGCTGGCCAGCGCCTCGATGATGACATTGCCGAAGGTGTCGGTGCGGCTCGGAAAAACGAAGACATCGGCCGACGCGTAGATCTCGGCCAGCTCGTCGTTCGGGCGGTGGCCGAGAAAATGCGCGTTGGGATAGCGCGCCTTGAGCTTTGCCAGTTCCGGTCCTTCGCCGACGATAACCTTGCTGCCGGGCAGGTCGAGATCAAGGAAGGCGGTCAGGTTCTTTTCGATTGCGACCCGGCCGACGCACAAGAATACCGGGCGGGGGAATCCGGTTTCCTTGCGCTTGTTGGGCCGGAAATGGTCGGTGTCGACGCCGCGCGTCCAGGGCCTCAGCTTGTTGAAGCCGCGTGCCGCGAGATCGTCCGCCAGCGATTGCGTCGCGATGAGCGTGCCCTGTCCGGAATTGTGGAAGTCGCGCAGCCAATTGTAAGCCCAGCTCTCCGGCACCGGCAGGCGGGCGCTGAGATATTCGGGAAAGCGCGTGTGATAGCTGGTGGTGAAGGGGCGGCCCACTTTTCGGCAATGGCGGCGCGCCATGATGCCGAGCGGACCCTCGGTGACAATGTGGATGTGGTCGGCCTTGGCGGCCTCGATCATGCGCGCGACGCGGCCAGGCGTGGTCAACGCCAAGCGAATGTCGGGATAGGTCGGCATCGGCAAGGTGCGAAACAGGTTCGGCGTCAGGAAATCGAGCTCGACGTCGAAGGGTTTCAGCGCCTCGGTGAGGCGTTCCAGCGTGTGCACCACGCCGTTGACCTGGGGCCGCCACGCGTCGGTGACCATCAGGATACGCATGGCGATCCCGATACGCATGGCGATCCTTTGCCGCAATAATTCCTGAGCGCGCCGGCGCGGTGCCGGAACGGCAACCAGGCAGCCGCTCGCGCCTCGCTCCAGCGCACCCGGGCAGGGGCCGGATCGAAGCGATGCGGCAGGGCCGAATCAACAGAGGTCGCGCGCTTCATGCGCGCTCTTGACCATGATTTCATGACGGGCGGATGAAGCTTGTCTCGGCTGGACTTACGCAGGCACCTTGATCACGGCGCGCAGGCCGCCGAGCGGGCTGTCCTCGAGGCTGACGTCGCCGCCGTGACTGCGGGCGATGTCGCGGGCGATCGACAGGCCAAGGCCGGTGCCGCTGGCATCGAGATTGCGCGCCTCGTCGAGCCGCAGGAAAGGCTTGAACACCTCTTCTCGTTTGTCGGGCGCGATGCCCGGTCCGTCGTCGTCGATGGTCACGGTGAGCGAGCCGCGGCCATGATTGGCGTGGACCTCGACGGTCTTGGCATAGCGGAAAGCATTGCCGATGACGTTCGACAGCAAACGGGCAAAGGCGTTCGGCCGCACATGCACGGTCGGATCGCCGACCAGCGTCGTAGCGAGCTTGCAGCCGCGCAATTGCGCTTCCTCGCCGAGCTTCTGGAAATAGGTCTCAAGGTCGAAGCGGCCTGTATCCTCCGCGGACTCGCCGCGGGCAAAAGAGAGATAGCCTTCCAGCATCGACTGCATGTCGTCGATGTCCTGGTTCAGCGCGGCCTTGGTCTCGGACTTGCCGCCGGCCAGCGCCAGCTGCAGCTTGAAGCGGGTGAGAATGGTCCTGAGGTCGTGGCTGACGCCGGTCAGCATCGCGGTGCGCTGCTCGATCTGGCGCTCGATGCGCTCTCGCATCTGGATGAAGGCGAAGCCGGCGCGACGGACTTCCTCGGCGCCGCGCGGGCGGAAATCGCGCGGCATCGGTCGACCCTTGCCGAAACTCTCGGCGGCCTCGGCGAGCGTCAGGATCGGCCTGATCTGATTGCGCAGGAACGGGATGGCGATCATCAACAGCACCAGCGAGGTCCCGACCATCCAGATCAGGAAGATATGGGTGTTCGAGGCATAAGCCTGGCTGCGCCTCACGAAGACGCGCAGCACCTTGCCTTCAAGCTGGACGCGAACCTCGACGACGTTGGAGTTGCCGACGGTGTCGATCCAGAACGGACGGTTGATCTGCTTCGTGATCTCCGACGACAAGGCCTCGTCGAGGATCGAGAAGAACGGTTTGGGACCGGGCGGCGGCAGCGGGTCTGGCGGCAGCAGATCCACCTTCAACTGCATGCGGTCCTGGGCGATGCGGATGATGTTGGCGTAGTCAGCGTCGTGCGGATAGGTCTCCATCATGTCGATGACGGCCGCTATGTCCGAGATGGTCGCCTGCGACAGGCGCTGCGTGACAGTCTGCCAATGGCGCTCCATGAAGACGAAGGCGACCACCGACTGCAGCAGGATCATCGGCGCGATCACGATGATCAGCGAGCGGGCGTAAAGCCGTTTCGGCATATAGAGTGCGACCAGGCGCCAGAACCGGTTCCAGGCACGCGGCATCGCCCTCAGCGTCCGCAATGCGAGATCGCCGGGACCGCTTCCTTTTGGCTTGTCCAGTTGCGTGGTCGCCATTCGCCCTTCCGCTCGTCGATGGCCGTTCAGCAAAGGGCCTTCGACGGTAACCTATTCGACGCTGAGCCGATACCCAATACCGCGCACCGTCTGCAGCCACACCGGATTGGACGGATCGCGCTCTATCTTGCGGCGCAGCCGGTTGATCTGCACGTCGATGGTGCGCTCGCCGACATCCGATTCATCGCCCACCAGCTCATGGCGCGGTATGGTTTCGCCCGCCCGCGCGGCGAAGATCGCGAGGATCTCCTGCTCGCGGTCGGTCAGCTTAAGCGCCTCGCCGCCGCGCTTCAATTCACGCTTGGCGATCTGGAATGTGTAGGGCCCGAACACCAGTTGCTCCACCTTCGGCGTCGCCGCCGGGCCGCCACGGCGCAGAATGTTGTTGATACGCAGGATCAGCTCGCGCGGATCGAACGGTTTCGGCAGGTAATCATCGGCGCCGGCTTCCAGGCCGGTGATGCGGCTGTCGGTCTCGGACAGCGCCGTCAGCATCAGGATCGGCACGTTCTTCTCGGCCCGCAGCGCCTTGGTGAGGTCGACGCCGGTCTCGCCCGGCATCATCACATCGAGCACCAGAAGGTCGAAGTCGAGGCCGGCGAGCTTGCGCCTGGCCTCGCCGGAATTGCCGGCCACGGTGACGCGAAAACCGTTCTCGGACAGATACTGCTTGAGCAGGTTACGGATACGCGTGTCGTCGTCGACGACCAGAAGATGCGGCGCGTCATCGTCGGGCGCTGACGGATGATCGACCTTCTCAATGGTCTCCATGGTTCTTCCCCGATGTTTGCGCAGGCACAATGTCAATCTGCGCTCTTAGTTCCGGATTGACCATCGCTTCCAGAAAACGCTCGATCGTGGCGCGTTCGGTGGTTCCGGAATCCTCCAATGCCGCACGGATGCGGCGCGACTGTGGCCGCGCCAGTGCCAGGGCCAGGGCGCGACCCTTGGCGGTCGGGTAAAGCTCGCGCTGCCGGCGGTCGCGCGGACCCTGCACCTGGACGATGTGATCGGTGTCGATCAACTGCTTCAAAACCCGCGCCAGGCTCTGCTTGGTGATCTTCAGCACATCGAGCAGCTCGGCGACGGTGAGGCCCGGCCTGCGGTTGACGAAGTGCAGCACACGATGATGGGCGCGGCCGAAGCCGTAATCGGCGAGGATCTGGTCCGGGTCGGAGGTGAAATCGCGATAGGCGAAGAAAAACAGCTCGATGATGGCGAAGTCGATGCCGTCCTCATCGGCGATGGCCGTCCTGATCGGTTTTCCGGCTGCGGGGCTCGTCATCGTTTCTCCATGCGAGGCGGGAATTACGTCAGTACTATTGACGTAATTTCCGGGCAATGATAATTTTTGACAAGCTTTTCGGCGGATTGCGAACAAAAAGGCAAGAGGAAGCCGTTTTTCCGGAACTTCCTGAGTTTGCCACGGATTGAATATCCGCCTACGCTTTCAAGCATTGGCCAGCGTTTCGGATCCTGTGCGGGGCCGGTTCGAAAGGTCATAAACACAACGATTTGCGGGCGCCTGCCCGCGGGAGGTTTCCATGGCATCCGTTCCCTTCGATCAATTGGAAGGCTTCATCTGGATGAACGGCGAGTTCGTCAAATGGGCCGACGCCAAGATCCATGTGCTGACCCATGGCCTGCACTATGCCAGTGCCGTCTTCGAGGGCGAGCGCGCCTATGGCGGCCAGATCTTCAAGCTGACCGAGCACAATGAGCGCCTGCATGAATCGGCGCGCCTGCTCGGCTTCAAGATTCCCTATCCGGTCGCCGAGATCGACGAGGCCTGCCGCACGCTGTTGAAGAAGCAGGGTTTCCAGGACGCCTATGTGCGTCCGATCGCCTGGCGCGGCAGCGAGCAGATGGGCGTTTCGGCGCAGAACAACCGCATCAACTGCGCCATCGCCATCTGGCAGTGGCCGAGCTATTTCGATCCCGCGCAGAAGCTCAAGGGCATTCGGCTCGATGTCGCCGAATGGCGCCGGCCCGATCCGCGCACCGCGCCGTCCAAGTCGAAGGCCGCCGGCCTGTACATGATCTGCACGCTGTCCAAGCACGCCGCCGAGGCCAAGGGCTACGCCGACGCCATGATGCTCGATTGGCGCGGCCAGGTGGCGGAAGCGACGGGCGCCAACATCTTCTTCGTCACGGACGGCAAGATCCATACGCCGACGCCCGACTGCTTCCTGGACGGCATAACCCGCCGCACGGTGATCGGCCTGGCGAAGGACCGCGGTTTCGAGGTGATCGAGCGCGCCATCATGCCGGAGGAGCTCGAAGGTTTCGAGCAGTGCTTCCTCACCGGCACCGCCGCCGAGGTCACGCCGGTTTCCGAGATCGGTCCATACCGATTCGAGGTCGGCGAGATCGCCAAGACATTGATGAATGACTATTCCGCCGCGGTGCAGCCAAAGCATGCAATCGCTGCAGAATAGAGATAGTCACAGCTTTTTTGTGCAATAGGGGCGGTTTTCGAGCCGCCCCTTTTATTTAAGCGCGCGCGCATTTGACTTTCGAACAATTCGGCGTCTCATGATGGCGTCGGCCCGAGGAGGCTGGCGGCTATGGAGGGACTAGCTACATGGACAGCAACACGATTATTCAGATCGTTGTACAGGTAATTGCCGGCGTTATCGGTGGCCAGGCGGTTGGCGCGGCGTTCAAGCAGGCGGCGATGGGCCAACTTACCAAAATCCTCAGCGGTGCGATCGGCGGCGTCGGCGGCGCGGCCATTCTCGGCAGCCTGCTCGGCGGCGGCGGCGTTGACGCGGCAGCGGCGGCGGGCGGCATCGGCAGCGCGCTCGACCTGAAGAACCTCCTCGGCGGCGTTGGCGGTGGCGCGATACTGACCGGCATCGTCGGCGCGGTCATGAATGCGATGAAGAAATAGGTCCGGTCTTTCGGACTTTGCCATGGGCGGCCTCGGCCGCCCATTCCTTTGGAAACATGGCCAGCGGCCTCGGCCGCGCATTTCCTCCCGAAGTTCGGACAATGGTGGACGAGGTTCGCCGGGCTGTCTACATCAGGGCGACACTTCGAAGGAAAAGGAATGCCATGGGTCAGCTCAATGCCGGTATCGTGCCGGTCACGCCCTTCCAGCAGAACTGCACCATTCTCTTCGACATGGACGACAGGTCGGGCGTCGTGGTCGATCCCGGCGGCGATGTCGACCAGATACTGTCGGCGCTGAAGGACAATGCCATCACCGCCGGCGCAATTTGGATCACGCACGGTCATATCGACCATGCCGGCGGCGCGATGGACCTGAAGGACGCGCTGGGCATCGACATTATCGGCCCACATGAGGCCGACAAGCCGCTGCTTACCAATCTCGAGAACCAGGCCAAACGTTTCGGCCTCACCGATCCGGTGCGCAATTGCGTGCCGGACCGTTTTCTCACCGAAGGCGAAACGGTGTCGTTCGGCAACCATGTGTTCGAAGTGCTGCATTGCCCGGGACATGCGCCGGGCCATGTCGTCTACTACAACCGGGCGGCCAAATTCGCGCATGTCGGCGACGTGCTGTTCCGCGGCTCGATCGGGCGCACCGACCTGCCCGGCGGCGACCACGCAGCGCTGATCGCCTCAATCAAGGACAAGCTTCTGCCGCTAGGCGACGACATAGGTTTCATCTGCGGCCATGGCCCGGGTAGCCGCCTTGGCGACGAACGGCGGACCAATCCGTTTCTGACCTAGGCTATGCCGATATTCAGGTGATGCCGGCCTGCGAGCGTCAGTTTCCTGCGCTTCCGGTGCTCACGTACTGTAAGTACGCTCCGCTCCGGTTCTCGGAACCCATCGCTCTCGGCTCGGCCTGACCTGAATCTCGGCATAGCCATCGTTGGCGAGGTATTCAAAAAAGCGCCGCCCAAGGGCGGCGCTTTTTAAGGTAGGGAACCTGGGTTTTCTTAATTGGCGACGCAGAAATGCTGAGCGCCGTCACTGCCGGTGAAAGTGCCGGTCCGCGAATTGAAGCTGCGGTAGCGGTCCGAGCAATACTCGTACCAGCCGCGGGTCCACGGCTCGGCGTAGCGGTCGGCATAGACGACGCGCGGCTGCTGAACATAGTAGCGGCGCACCGGCCGGTAGACATAATAATCGTCACCATAGGCCGGTTCGTAATAGCGCGGCCCGGGGTTGCTGAGCGCGCTGCCGATCAGAGCGCCGGCCGCGAGGCCGACAACGCCGGCGGCGAGGGCGTCACCGCCATGATGACGATGATGGTGCCAGCGCCAGTCGTCCGCATTGGCCGCCGAGAAGGTGGCCAAGGTGGTCGCGGCAATGCCAACACTGAGGATGGCGGTCCTGAGAAAACGGTTCATTTTCGGTCTCCTTAGCGCCGACCCGCGCGTTTTTCGGGGGATACGGACCGGCTTTAGCAAAGGTTAATAGAAGACCGTGGCTGAACGGAGGCTGAACAGAAATCGGCGTAAACGATTTTTCGAGGCCTGGGGATTTTTCGAGCCTCGGCGGTTTGCGAGGCTTGGCGATTTTCGAAGCCGGCGACCTTTCCGGACCTAGGCACAATCCGTTCCGGGGCGGGAGCGGTCCCGCCTGAAAAGCTTCCGTCGGATCCGTCGCGAGCCGGCTTAGCCGACCGACAGATTGACGGCCTTCGGACCCTTGCCGCGCTTGTCCGGCTCGGTGTCGAATGTCACTTTCTGCCCATCCTCAAGACCGGGAAGGCCCGACGCCTGCACAGCCGAGATGTGGACGAAGACATCCTTCGCGCCATCATCGGGCGTGATGAAGCCGAAGCCCTTGGCATGGTTGAAGAATTTGACGGTGCCGGTCTGCGGCATGGGAAACTCCTTTGATCCCATCAAGTCAAGTCTCGGGCCGGCAAACTGCCCGAGAGGAAATTTGTCCTTTATTTTAGCGCTATCGGCAAGAGAAAGTTTTCGCCTGCCGATCCAAGCATTTGCGCGCAAAAAAGGCGCAACCTTTTCGGTCGCGCCTTCGCAAATTCAAGCCTGTCCTGAAGCCGGTTCATGATCCTGCCGCACCATTGCATCCGCAACGATAGGCTGTTTCGGCGGATCAGGCGGCGCGCAGGTTGACCGCCTTCGGGCCCTTGCCCATGCGGTCCGGCTCGACGTCGAAGGTGACCTTCTGGCCGTCGACCAGCGTGCGCAGGCCAGAGGCCTCGATCGCGGAAATGTGGACGAACACGTCCTTGGCGCCACCATCCGGCGTGATAAAGCCGAAGCCTTTGGTGGCATTGAAGAACTTTACAGTACCGGTCTGGGCCATTGGGGAAAACTCCTTCACCCGTGTCAGTCTTGGTGGTTTGCCCGCTGCCTCGCGCCTTGGGCAAATCCCGGTGGTTGCTTCGGCGGTCATGCATTCGCGCATGGTCAAACCCCCCGCCGAAAAACGGGGTTGTCAGAGATTCACACTTATCGGGGAAAGGTCGTCCAAAACGTTCCGCTCTCCGGGTCGCAAATGCCCGAACATGATTTTTATTACACGGAAACGTGATGGTTGCAAGACGACGCTCGCGGGCGGCCAGCGGCGCGTCCAACGCTGGGCCTCGATAGACCCGGCCCTATCACCGGTCATCGGCCAGAGGCGGGCCAAGCATGGGCCAGAATGTGGGCGGCGACGACCGTTCCGTGGCTCCACAAACGATGGTTGCGTTTAACGCGCGGGATGCGAGGATACCGCGAGCCGGCATCACGCGTCGGGATGGAGGAGGGGTATATGCGGCTTCTTGCGGTGTCATGGCAGGGCGTTGTCGTTTTCACGCTGTCGGCGCTGCTGGCAGCCTGCACCGTCGTCGTCGACGATGGGCCGCGCCCGCCCGGGCCGCATCCGCAGCTCTGCACCATGCAATACCAGCCGGTCTGCGCCCGGCGCGGCGGCGACCGGCAGACTTTTGCCAATGCCTGCCTGGCCGAAAGAGAAGGCTACCGCATCATGCGAGAGGGTGCTTGCCGCGACGGCGGCGGCGGTGGTGGCGAACAAGCCTTCTGCACGCGCGAATACGCGCCGGTCTGCGCCAGGCGCCACGGGCAAGTGCGAACCTTCCCGAACGCGTGCGAAGCGCGCGCGGCGGACTATCGCATCGTCGGCGACGGCCCGTGCTGAGCAGACCGCGGTGTCCATTCGCAAGATAGACACCGCGAGGCGCGCTGACGTTTGTCTTGAATCTCTTGCCCGCATGGCTTAGGTCCGGCGGACCAACAAACACGGCAGGTTTCCCATTAACCGAGATCAAAGAAGAGCGGCAAACGCCGGCGGCAGGCCAGGTGGCTCGGCGAGCCCGCTCGACCCGTATGTGCAAAAGGCGCTGCAACTGCATCAGGCGGGACGCCGCCAGGAGGCTGAGGCGCTCTACCGGCAGGTCCTGGGGCAGCAGCCGAACCATGCCGCGGCGCTGCACTTCCTCGGATTGCTGCTGCACCAGACCGGCAGGAGCGAGGAAGGGCTCGAGCTCATCGAGCAGTCGGTGACGCTGCAGCCCGAAAATGCCGATTTCCTCAACAATATGGGCACGGTCATGCGCGACCTCGGGCGCGTCGCCGCCGCGGTCGATTTCTTCCGCGGGGCCGTGGATATCCGGCCGGACCAGCTGGCCGCGCGCGACAATCTCGGCTCGTCGCTGAAGCAGCTCGGCCAATTCGACGCGGCCGAGGAGATCTATCGAGGCACCATCGGCCGCAATCCGTTCCATGTCCGTGCGCGCATCGGCCTTGCCGAGACGATGCAGGAGGCCGGGCGGCTGGATGAGGCGATCAAGCTGTTTAGCGAGGCGCTGTCGATCCGGCCGAAGGACGCCGAGCTTCTCTACGGGCTTGGCGTCGCGATGATGGAGAAGGGCAAGCTCGGCGAGGCGGCCGATTTCGCCCGCCAGGCATTGGCGATCGCCCCGAACATGTCGAAAGCCTGGCTGCTGCTCTCGCAGGTCAAGCGCCAGACCGAGCGCGACAAGGAGCTTTCCGGCATGGAGGCCGAGCACGCCAAGGCGCCGCAAGGCAGCCTCGCGCGCATGCAGCTCTCCTTCGGCCTGGGCAAGGTCAATGACGACCTCAAGGATTACGGTCGCGCCTTCGACTATTTCGCCGAGGGCAATGCCATCCGCCGCAAGGCGATCGACTACGATCCCGCGCGCACGCGCGGCGAATTCGAGGCGATGAAGGCGGCCTTCGACACAGCCTTCTTCGAGAAGCGCAGGCCAAGCGGCATTTCCGACGACACGCCGATTTTCGTCGTCGGCATGCCGCGCTCCGGCACCACGCTGGTCGAGCAGATCATCGCCAGCCACCCGACGGTCTTTGGCGCGGGCGAGTTGAACATCCTGAAGACGGCCGTCGGCAAGCAGTTTCCGATGAGCATGCCGGGCGGCTTCCCCGCTGGTATCGCCGATATGCCCGACAAGGCCTTCGTCGAGGCCGGCCAGGCCTATCTCGACATGCTGCATACCCGCTATCCGGGCTACCGCCATGTCACCGACAAGATGCCGGGCAACTTCCTGCTGGTCGGCTTCCTGCACATGATGCTGCCGAAGGCCAAGATCGTCCATTGCGCGCGCGATGCGGCGGCCACGTGCCTGTCGATCTTCAAGGTGCATTTCCGCGGCGACAGCCACCGCTACGGCTACGACCTCGGCGAGCTCGCCGATTTCCATAACCTCTACACCGACATCATGGCGCATTGGCACAAGGTGCTGCCAGGCGTCGTGCATGATGTGCGCTATGAGGATTTCGTCGCCGACCAGGAAGGGCAGTCGCGGGCGCTGATGGCGTATCTCGGCCTGCCCTGGGACGACAAGGTGCTGTCCTTCCACGAGACGGACCGGCCGGTGCGCACCGCTTCCGCCGCGCAGGTGCGCCAGCCGATGTATCAGGGCTCGGTCGATCTGTGGAAGAGGTATGGGGAGCGGCTGAAGCCGCTGCTTGATCGGCTGAACTAGCGCACGCGTCAGCGATTGGCCGAAGCGCCCGAACTTCGTCATCCTCGGGCGGAGCGGGAGCGAAGCGGACGCGTAGACCTGAGGATCCATTCCGTGACCTCGCGCGAAGGTTAAAGGCGGCGCAGAACAGAGGTCGTTTTGCATCGCTGCAAAGCTCATAGGTAACGGAATGGATCCTCGGGTCCGCGCCGCGTCGCTTCGCTCCTTGCTCCGCCCGTGGATGACGACCTGACGAGCGTCTCGGCCAATCGCAACGGATTGCGATCAGCCGACACTGGCGTTCCGTCGCTCCTCAAAGCTGGATGAATGGCTGGAAGCCGCCGAAGATCATGCGCTTGCCGTCGAACGGCATGGCGGACCAGTCCATCTTGAGACGCTCATCGGCCATCACCTTGGCCATGACCGCGTCGCGGCTCTGCCTGGACTCGTAGACGACCCAGGAGAAGATGACGACCTCGTCGTCCTTCGCCTGCACGGCGCGCGGGAACGAGGTCAGCTCGCCATAGGGGACGTCGTCGCCGACGCATTCGACATAGGCGAGCGCGCCGTGCTCCATCCAGACGGCGCCGGCGTTCTCGGCCATCTTCTTGTACGCATCGAGATTTGCCTTCGGCACGGCAAGCACGAAACCATCGACATAGGACATGCTGAACTCCTCTTTGTGACGTCTCTTTGTCCCCCTGTGGGAGGAGGTGGATCGGCGCGCAGCGCCGAGACGGATGAGCGGTGCGCCAGCTCGGCGCCGCTTACCCCTCACCCGGATTGCCAGCCGATTCGCGAAGGGCAAATCGGGGCAATCCGACCTCTCACAGGGGAGAGGTGGGCGGGCTCACTTCACCGGCGCATTCATCGCCCAGGCGACGCCGAAGGGGTCTTTTACCTGGCCCCAGCGGTCGCCCCAGAACATCACCTGCAGCGGGGTGACGATCTCGCAGCCGGCATCCACCGCGCGCTTCCACCAGGCATCGATGTCGTCGCTGCCGAGATGCAGCTGCAGCGTATAGCCTTGCGCCGCCTGGTGCGGATGACCGTGCTCGGGATAGGCATCGCCCAGCATCAGCGTCGAGCCGTTGACGTAGAGATGGATGTGCATGGTGCGGCCCTTGTCGTCAGGCGGATAGGCGAACACTTCCTCCGCGCCGAAAGCCTTCTTGTAGAACTCGGCGGCCTTGATAGCGCCGTCGACCTGCAGGTAGGGAGTCAATCCGCCAAGGACCTTGGCGCGGGGCGGGGTCTGGTCGTTCATTCTCGTGTTCCTCTTCACGGGTTGATACGGTTTTGCGACCCCAGGACGGATGAAGCGGCGGCGATCCTACATGGCCCGCGAATTATTTTTTTGAGTAGCTGGCCCAAACAGCTCGGGCGACAAGCGCGGCTGCAAAACGATCGCATCGAAAGCGACTTATATGACCTTCGCCGAGAAGGTGGCGGCGCGGCGGCTTTCGCGCGTTTCGAAAATCTCCGGAAAGCCGATGTCCTTGCGCAGCTCGGCCGGCAGCGACAGCAGGATGCGCTCGCTGCGATGACGGGCGCGCGCCTGGACGTAGCGGTTGGCAAGACGGCCGATGGATGACAGTACCGACATGATGTCTCTCCCTGGTTGATGCCGGCATCATCGTGTCGGCATCCCAAGGACGAGGCGGCAATCGGCGATCCGACAGGTCGCCCTCGATTTTTTTTCAGAGCACCGACGCGGCCAGCGCGGTGTCGTAATATTCCACCATCTCGGTGATCTCCCCGTCGCGGACCGTCCAGAAATTGGCGGTGCGCATGATGAGCTCCTCGCCGGTGGCGCGGCGCGTCATGTGGATCTCGACTTGCGCGGCCACCTTGTCGCCGCCGTCGATGAGCTCGACGGGGACAAAATGCCGGTACTCGAAGTCGTCATCGAGCGCCAGGAGCCTGGCGAGGAATTCCTGCTTGCCGTGCGCGGTGCCGGCATGACGCGATTGCCGGGGATCGGCAATCCAGCGGAACACGACATCTTCAGCGCACCGAGACAAGGCGCCTTCGATGTCGCGGTCCGCGTAGGCCTGATAAAGATTGCTGACGATTTCCACTGCACGCATGGCCCATTCCCTCCATGGCTAAGCAGTTCAGCATGCGCTTTTTTTAGCAGGTGGAAAAGTATCGCCAGGCCGGCAGCAACGCCTGTTGGACCGGCAGTGCCGGCCCAACAGAGGTATCGCCTCAGTTCGGCATCTCGGCGACCGAGCGGAAGAACGCCTCCGGGTCGTCGACCTCGGTCAGCCGCTGCCTGTCGATCAGCCAGAAGCGGTTGCCGACGGCGCGGATGAAGGAGCGATCATGCGAGGCAAGCAGGCAGCTCGCCTGATGCTTCAACAATTCGTCCTCCAATGCTTCCTGGCCGTCGATGTCGAGATGGTTGGTCGGCTCGTCGAGCAGATAGAAATTGGGATGGATGAGCCTGAGCACCAGCATCATCAGCCTCGATCTCTGTCCGCCGGACAGAGCGCCGATCTTCCTCTCCTGCATCTCGATCGCGACGCCGGCGCCGGCGAGCAACGAGCGGGCGCGCTGCTCGCCGACCTCGAAGCGGCGCGAGACCATCGCCAGCGGCGTGTCGCCGCCATCGATGCCCGACAGCGCCTGATCGCTGTAACCGAGCACGGTCGACGGCGTCACCTTGACGTTCGCGACCGATCCCGGGTCGGCGACGGCGCCGCGGATCATCGCGATGAAGCGCGTCTTGCCGACGCCGTTGCGGCCGAGCAGCACGATGCGGTCGTCCTGGCAGATGTGGCGCTTGCCGGTCCTGAACAGCAGCGTGCCGTCAGGGGTTTCGACCGCCGCGTCCTCCAGCGTGATCAGCACCTTGGCGTGGGTGCCGCGGTTCGCCAGCTTGATCGCGCCGGCCGAACGCTCGCGATGCGCTTGTATGGCGGCATCCTCCAGCTTCTCGGCACGTTCCTTGAGCTGCCTGGTCTTCACCGTCAAAAGGTCGCTGCCGGAATTGATGCCGATATTGTTCAACTTGGCGGCCTGCTTGCGCAACTGCTGGGCGATCTTCATGTCGCGCTCGAACTTGCGCGCCGTCGAGGCATCGAGCTCGTCGAGCGCCTGCCTGGCGCGCGAATAGGGCAGGGCGAACACCGGCGATTCTTCCGGGCGCAGGAACAGGGTACGGTTGGTGGTCGCGTCGAGGAAGGCGCGGTCGTGGCTGGCGATAATGACCGGCACATCGCGTGGCAGCGCATTGAGCCATGTTTCCAGCTGGCTGATCCTGGCGAGGTCGAGATGATTGGTCGGCTCGTCGAGCAGAAGCACGTCGGGATCGGTGACCCAGACGCGGGCGATCAGCGCCAGACGCTGCCAGCCGCCGCTCAGCGCGCGCATCGGCCGGCCGCGCATGTCTTCCGGCACCTCGAGCGAATCCAGCACGACGTCGACGCGCCAGAACTCGCTGTCGCGCTGTTCGGGCGGCAAGGCATCGGCGACGACGTCATGGAAGCTGCGACCGAGCAGCGAGTCGGGAACGGATTGCTCGACATGGCCGACGCGCAGGCCGCGCGACCGGGTGATGTCGCCGGTGGTGGGTTCGAACGCGCCGGTCAGGCATTTGAGAAGTGTGGACTTGCCACGGCCATTGGCCGCGACGATGCCGAGCCGGTCGCCGGAGCCGATGATGAGGTCGAGGTTGGAGAAGAGCGGCGCACTCATGGTGACGCCGAGGGATTTGAGGCTGATCAGGGCCATGTCGATTTCTCTGGTCTGTCCAATACACTTTGACGGTGCGCGGCTGATCAACGGATCAGCTTAGCGGCACCACGAAGGGCAGACCAAAAATCGAAACGGGAAGAACCCGGACCGTCCGGTCAGCCCTGCAAGCAAGCTCGCAGGGCAAAGACAGGGCCGCGCTGACGGTGGTGGCAGTAGTTCACGCAGCCCTCCTTTCCAGATGTTCGAGTTGGGAATTGGGTACACCGGGGGAGGGGCGGAGGCAAGTGGTCCGCACTTCCCTTCTCCCCTTGCGGGAGAAGGTGGATCGGCGCGCAGCGCCGAGACGGATGACGGGTATTCCAGCGGAGTGAGACGGCCGCGACCTCTTCGCTGGACAAACGGTGTCGCCAAGCTGGAGCACCCCTCATCCGTCGCCTTCGGGAGAAGGAAAAGATGCTACTGCCCCGGCCGTCCGGTCTTGCCCGGCCGGCGTTTTTGACGCCGCTCGTCGCCAGGGTCCTCGTAGGAGCCGATGCCGGCTCGCTGGCGGACGATCGGCTTGCCGGAATCGTCGCGATCCTTCGCGCCCCCCTCTGTCCTGCCGGACATAACAAGGGGGGAGATTGGCTGCGGCTTCGCCGGCTTCGTTCCCTCGACCGGCTTTTCGGTGCGGCGCACGGTCATCTCGTCGAGCGAGTTCTTCCTGAACAGGGGCTTTGTCGGCTCGCCGGGAATGCCGAAATCGGAACCGTGCGCTTCGTGCGCGCTCTGCTTCTTGAACAGCGAACGCGACACCGCGCCCGCCGGGGTCGTCATGTCGGTGCCAGGCCCCATGTCGTCGATCGACGGCTTGGCGAAGAGCTGCTTCTTCACCGGCACGGCGCCGTCGGCGCCCATCTCGTCCAGATGCGGCTTGCGGAAGAGGTTGGGCCGGGCAGCCTTTGCCGCCTCCTCGGCGGCGCGTGCCTCATCGAGCTTGCGGAAGCGCTCCTGCTCCTCGACCGTGCGATGCTTGGCCACGCCCTTGTTGTGCCTGCCCTTTTCGCGGCCCGATGCGGGACTCTGTCCTTCCACCTCGCGCGCCAGCGGGTCGTCGGAGATGGCGAGTTCCATCTCGCGCAGCCGCTTGATCTCGTCGCGGACGCGGGCGGCCTTCTCGAAGTCGAGATTGGCGGCGGCGTCGCGCATCTGCTTGTCCAGCGCCTCGAGGTGCGTCTTCAGATTGTTGCCGATCATCGCCCCGGCATCGTCTGTGAACTGCGAGATGTCGGCGCGGACATGGTCCTTCTCGTAGACCGAGTCGAGGATATCGGCGATACGCGACTTGACCGATTCCGGCGTGATGCCGTTGGCGGCGTTCCACTCCATCTGCTTCTCGCGGCGACGGTTGGTCTCGGCCATCGCCCGTTCCATCGAGCCGGTGATCTGGTCGGCGTAGAGGATGACCTTGCCGTCGACGTTGCGGGCGGCGCGGCCGATGGTTTGGATCAGCGAGGTTTCGGAACGCAGGAAACCTTCCTTGTCGGCATCGAGAATGGCGACGAAGCCGCATTCGGGAATGTCGAGGCCCTCGCGCAGCAGGTTGATGCCAACCAGCACGTCGAAGGCGCCGAGGCGCAAATCGCGCAGGATCTCGATGCGCTCCAGCGTGTCGATGTCGGAATGCATGTAGCGGACGCGAATGCCGTTCTCGTGCAAATATTCGGTGAGGTCCTCGGCCATGCGCTTGGTCAGCACGGTGACCAGCGTGCGATAGCCGGCCCGGGTTGTGTCGCGGATCTCGCCGACGACGTCGTCGACCTGGCTCTTGGCCGGACGCACCTCGACCGGCGGATCGATCAGGCCGGTCGGGCGGATGACCTGCTCGGCGAAGACGCCGCCGGACTGCTCCATTTCCCAACCGCCCGGCGTCGCCGAAACCGCCACCGACAGCGGGCGCATGGCGTCCCATTCCTCGAAGCGAAGCGGCCGGTTGTCCATGCAGGACGGCAGGCGGAAACCGTACTCGGCCAGCGTCGCCTTGCGGCGGAAGTCGCCGCGATACATGCCGCCGATCTGCGGCACGGTGACGTGGCTTTCGTCGATGAAGATCAGCGCGTTGTCGGGCACATATTCGAACAAGGTCGGCGGCGGATCGCCCGGCTGGCGTCCGGTGAGGTAACGCGAATAGTTCTCGATGCCGGCGCAGGAGCCGGTCGCCTCCAGCATCTCCAGATCGAAGCGCGTGTGCTGTTCCAGCCGCTGCGCCTCCAGCAAACGGCCAGCCTTTTCAAGCTCTTGCAGGCGATGCTTGAGCTCCTCCTTGATCGACTTGATGGCTTGGTTCAAGGTCGGGCGCGGCGTCACATAATGTGAGTTGGCGTAGATCTTGACGCTCTTCAGCTCGCCGGTCTTCTGCCCGGTGAGCGGATCGAACTCGGTGATCTGCTCGATCTCGTCGCCGAACATCGAGATGCGCCAGGCGCGGTCTTCCAGGTGGGCGGGAAAGATCTCGATGGTGTCGCCGCGCACGCGAAACGAGCCGCGCACGAAGTTGATGTCCTGGCGCTTGTATTGCTGGGCGACGAGGTCGGCGAGAAGCGAGCGCTGGTCGAGCCGGTCGCCGACCTGCATCTGGAAGGTCATCGCCGTATAGGTCTCGACCGAGCCGATACCGTAGATGCAGGACACGGAGGCGACGATGATGACGTCGTCGCGCTCGAGCAGCGAGCGCGTCGCCGAATGGCGCATGCGGTCGATCTGCTCGTTGATCGAGGATTCCTTCTCGATATAGGTGTCGGTGCGCGGGACGTAGGCCTCCGGCTGGTAATAGTCGTAGTAGGAGACGAAATACTCGACCGCGTTCTCGGGGAAGAATTTCTTGAACTCGGCATAGAGCTGCGCGGCAAGCGTCTTGTTCGGCGCCAGGATCAAAGCCGGACGCTGCGTCTCCTCGATCACCTTGGCCATGGTGAAGGTCTTGCCCGAGCCGGTGACGCCGAGCAGCACCTGGGTGCGGTCGTTCCGCTCGACGCCTTCGACGAGGTCCTTGATGGCTGTCGGCTGATCGCCGGCGGGCTCGAAATCCGAGACCATCTTGATGGCGATGCCGCCCTCAGACTTTTCCGGGCGGGCCGGACGGTGCGGTGTCCACAGCTGGCCGTCCTTGTGCAGCGGATTGCCGGATTCGATCAGCGCCGACAGCGCCGCGACCGTCGCGGTGACGCCGCCGGACGAAACCGACTCGGCATCCTCCAGGCTGATGTCGAGGCCGGCCACAGGGTTGAGGCCAGCGGCCGCGCGCTCCTTCGCCGAGGCAGCGCCGCCCATCGAGGTGCCGCGCGCGGTGCGGCCGGGCGCCGACGAGCGCTCGGGTATCTTCTTCGGCGCTTTTGCCTTCGGCTGCTTTTCAGCTTCACGCTCGATCTGCCCGGCCCAATCGGAGATCGAGCCGGTCAGCGGCGCGCCGGCAAAGCCGGCCTGCGGCGCTTCCGCGAAACCGCCGGGCTCCAGCGGCTCGGCGGCATCGAGGAATTCGGTCAGCGGGCTGCGCCGCTTCGGCGCGCCGTCTTGCGAAGGCGTCTTCTTGTCAGGATGTCTGGCCATGGCCCGAATATGGGTGGACTCGGCCGAAATGGAAAGAGCCGAGTGAAAGGGCTCCGGCCGCGCTTGGACGCTGCTGACAGAAGGCTGTCAGGAGAGGGATCATGACCCGATGGACTGGGGAGCGTCTGCGATTGCGGCAAGCGCCGCGGCGACAACGGCGGCGCGGCGGGCCTTCGGTCCATCCACCGGCCAGACCAGACGGCGCTTGATGGTCAGCGCGGGAATAACGCGGGCGATCTCGACGAGTTGGCCGGAGCGGAAATGCTCCCTCAGTACCAGTTCGCTGGCAAGCAGCGCGCCCATGCCGGAAATCGCGGCATGCGCGGCCAGCACGGTCAAGGGGAATCGCGGTCCGTGGTCGATGTTCTTGCGTTGGCGGCCGGCGGCGGCGAACCAGTTTGCCCATGTGGGGTAGACGTCGTCGCCCATGGTCTGGTCGATGTGGAGGAGGGGCAGGCGGTCGAGCACTTCGGCGCTGTCTTGATCTGCGCGGTTGCGGATCAGCGCCGGGGCACAGGCCGGAACCACCCTTTCGGTGAAAAGATCGGCCGATGCGAGATCTCTTGCCGTGCTGTTCCGGTAGCTGATGGCAAGATCGACGCTTTCCTCCAGCATCGCATCCAACGCGATCGACACCACAATGCGCACGTCCAGTCTGCCGAGAGCCGCGCGGACATTGCCAAGGCGCGGCGCCAGCCAAAGCGAGGCGAAGGACGGATCGGCCGCGATGGTGAACGTATCGGCGCGGCGCTCGAACCGCAGCCGCCGCAATCCGGAGGCCAGCGCGTCGAAGCCGCGGTCGATGTCTGGCAGCGCCGCCTCGGCAATGCGTGTGAGCGCGATGCCGTTGCCCTCGCGCCTGACCAGCTTGACGCCAAGCCGGTCCTCCAGCTGCCGCAACTGATGGCCGACGGCGCCCGGCGTGACGCCGAGCTCGTCGGCGGCGCGCGTCAGACTGCCGGTGCGCGCGGCGGCTGCAAGCGCACGCAGGGCCGACAGCGGGAGGTCGCGAAGAAGCGTCATGGATTGAGAATACCTCAAAACTTGCGAAAACAAACTCGTTTGCAAGAAAAGCCGCGAGCGCCCTACCGTTGTTGAAGACAACTCAATCCAGGAAAGCCGTCGCCATGCTTGATATGCAAACGCAGTCCGTCCCCGCCGGCCAGGCACTCGCAACGCGCTCCTTGCGATCGATGCGCAACGAAGGACCGCACATCGCCATGGAATTCGACGACGGCAGCGCCGGCCGGCTGTCGATGCGCTGGCTGCGGCTTGCCTGCGAATGCGGGATATGCGGCGACACCGCTTCCGGAAAGCGCTGGCTGACGCCTGCTGATGTTCCGGCCGGTATTCGCGCGGCCTCGATCGAAATCTCGACGGATGGGAAGATGGACGTGGTCTGGCAGGACGGCCACGTCTCGCGCTTCGCGGCGGGCTTTCTGGCGGCCCATGCCGGACGGGGCGGCGATTTCGGCGCGCCACGCTTTCAGCCGGAACTGTGGAATGGCGATCTCGGCGCGCGGCTTGGGCGCTTCGCCTTCGACGCCGTGGTGGAGGGGGACGCGGCGCTTTTCCAGTCGCTGCGCGCCTTGCGCGACCATGGTATCGCCATGCTGACCGGCGTCCCGGCCGAGCCGGAGGCGACGCTGCGCGTCGCCGGCCGCTACGGTCCGGTGCGCGAGACCAGCTACGGCAAGGTTTTCGATCTCATCTCACGGCCCGACGCCCGGGTGGCCGGGGAAACGGCGCGCGCGCAAATTCCGCACACGGACGAGCCGTTCCGCTATTCGCCGCCGGGCTTCATCTTCTTCCATGCCATCAGGACCGGCGCCGGCAGCGGCGGCACATCGCTGATGGTCGACGGTTTTCAAATTGCTGAACGGATGCGGCGCGATACGCCGGATCTGTTCGCCCTACTCGCGCGGCATGGCGTGACATTCCATCGCGAGCATGCCGGCGACGTGTTCTTCAGCGCCGAGGCGCATGTCATCAGCCTCGACGCGAGCGGCGCCGTCACCGGCATACGCTTCAACGATCGCTGCCTGGCGCCGCAGACGGGCGCTGTCGATGAGATCGACGGGCTGATCGAGGCGCTTGCCGAGCTGACGCGGCTGATCTGCGATCCGGCGAACCAGTTCCGGCATCAGCTGCAGCCCGGCGAGGTGCTGGTCTTCGACAATCAGCGGGTCTTGCACGGACGCACCGAATTCGATCCGACGCTGGCCGTCCGCCACCTCAGAAGCTGCAACCTGGACCGCGACGGCGTCCACAGCGCCTTCCGCACGCTGGCGCGGCGCTTCGCGCCGGAAGAGGCGGAAGCGGTGCTTTATCAGGGCGCAATTTTCTGACGATAGCCAGGGGGACGGCGTCGACCTCGAAGGTTCGGTTTCCTCGCCCCCGCCAGAGGCGGGGGAGAGGTGTCCGCGAAGCGGACGGAGAGGGGGTTTCGTAAGGCGGAAGCCCTTCTCTTCAAAGCGCTTTCGCCGCGCGGGACCGGCGCCCCCTCTCCGTCTCGGCTTCGCCGAGCCACCTCTCCCCCATTTCATGGGGGCGAGGAACCTAAGACCGCGGGCCTCAATTGAACCACAGCGCAAACGTCAAGAAACCGGCGCCGCTGAACTGGCGCTGGATCTGGTCGAAATCGTCGCTGGTGAGGATCTTGCCGCTTTCGAGATAGGGCGCGATGCCGGGACCGGTGATCGAAAGGACCAGGTCAAAAGGTTTCGGCTCGTCGAAGAAGCGCTTCATGTTGATGCCCTTGCCGGTGATGCGGAAGTGCGGAAGCAGCGCGCGGCCTTCGAGAAGATCCTCGGCCACGGTCAACGTGGCGAGCCAGGCCTGCACCTGTTCCTCGCCGACCTCGAGGCCGGTCAGCGGATTGACGCCTTTTTGTTGGGGTCCCGGCAGCCATTCGCGATCGTTGTCGGTCTCGGCCAGGATCGATTTCCAGTCCTCGCGCGACAGCCGGATCATCTCCAGCAGGTGGCGTCGCGCGGCCTGCCGGCGTTCCGGCTCGACCACCGGCCAGTTGACGAGATGCACCAGCGAGATGAAGTCGGCGAAGCGCCATTCCGAGGCGAAAATGTTGCCGCTCATGCCGCCGTCCAGTGGCACGAGCGTATCCTGCAGTGGCAGTTTCGCGCGCGGGAACAGCATGTGGAACGAGCCGTCGAAGGCATTGCGGAAATCATGCGCCAGCCAGAAATCAGCCTGCGCCATCAGGAACTCGGCATAACCTTGCAGCCAAAAACCGTCGGCGCGGTCGAAGCGGAAGGTGAGCGAAGGCGCGGTATTGCTGGTGTCGATGCTGCCGCGCGACAGCGACGCCATGATGGCGGCGATGCTTTCGTCGGGCGCGAGCTTGCCATCTTCGTTGAGGTCGATGCCGGCGCGGGTGAGATCGACCACCATGCCGATATCGGCATCTTTTGGCACGGAGCCGAGCGTGGCGGCGGATTTCTCGAGCCGGTCACGGAAGGCGACCAGGATGGCGCGGAATTCTTCGTAGGTCAGCGGCTGCGGGTTGGGATTGTCGGGCACGGGCAACCGCATCAGCGGCAGCATGAAGGATTTCGGGCTCTCGAAACCGTGGCGATGCAGTCCGCCGGCGAGGAGCTCAAGCGCGGTGAAGAATTCGCCGGCGCCGGCCGCATAGGCCGAGGCCGGGTCCTTGGCCGCTGCCGCCTCCAACGCCGACAGCGCCGTGTTCCGGTCGCTCACGCTCTTGGCCTCGAACATGGACTTGGCCGCGTCCGGCATCTCCGCCCAGGCAACGGACGCCGGCAGGAATGCAAGCAAGGCTGCTGCAAGGATCGTTCTACGCATCATCTTCGCCCTCCACTGCGTCATGTTGGAAGCATACACGCATTTGGCTCAAGGCGTCCTCCGGCCCGTGCCGATCTGCGAGCCCGCTTTCGGAACGGCGCCTGGCTTCAACACGCAGGGCAGACAGTCTACACAGGGCGAAACTGGATGGGCCCGTGTCGAACTATCCGCTTGCCTATAAACTGTCATGGCTGCCGCGCCTGCTGAGACCGTCGCTTGCCGGCGACAGAAGCGGCTTCGCGGCGCCCGCGGCGACGTTGCTCGATCCGCAACCCGCACGGAAGGTGCGGCTGGCGTTCGTCGGCGATATTTCGGCAGTCGCCAATCGCGATGCGCCGGATTGCGATCCGGCAATCACGACGCTGCTTTCATCCGCCGACCTCGTGATCGGCAATTGCGAAAGTCCGATCGTCGAACGAGCACGCGCGGTCATAGGCACGCGGCTCGGCACGCATCATGCGATGAGCGAGCATTTCCTGGCCGATGCGCTCGCAGCCGCCGGCATCGCGCGCGACAGGCTCGTTCTGTCCCTGGCCAACAACCACGTGCTCGATCAGGGCATCGCCGGTTTCGACGAAACGCTCGCTGCGCTGAACCGGCTCGGGATCCGGACCATCGGCACAGTTGCCGGCGGGCCTGTCCAGAGTCATGCGGCCGGATCGCTGACGATCGGCTTTGCGGCTTTCACGCTGTGGCGCAACACGGATGCCGCGCGGTTCGAAGAACGCATCTCGACGCATGCCGCCGAATGGCCGAGCGACGCTGCATCCGGCATCGATCTCATCTGCGCCGTGCCGCACTGGGACTGGGAGTTCCGGCATTTTCCACGACCTGCGACGCGGGCGCTGGCGAGACGGCTGGCGGATCGCGGCGTCCGGCTGATCGCGGGGCATCACGCGCATGTCGTGCAGCCCATCGAGCGTATCGGCGACAGCGTGATCGCCTACGGCCTTGGCGATTTCCTCGGCACTGCGCTCGCCAGACTGCCATGGCCGGCACGCATCGGCTCGATATTCGTCGTCGATGTCAGCGCCGGTCCGGCCACGCGGGGTAGGATCGCTGCCTACTGGATGCATTTCTTCGTGCGGCTGCGGGCAGGCAACCATGAGCGGCTGCTGCCGATCGAAGTTCTGGATGGAGTGCTCAAGCAGCGGGTCGCGGCCCGACTGGTGGCGATTTTTCCCATGGCGGGAGGTGGGCGATAGACCTCAGCAATCGAAGCCGTATTGGGCGCGCATGTACTCGGCCTCTTTCTTCGACATCTTCTTGAGCATCACGCAGACGGTGAAGCTGCCGACCTGGCGGCCGTTCCTGGTGTAGCCCCAGTCGGAGATGTCGTCCCTGGTGAATTCGATGTTCTGGCCAAGGACGACGTTGCGGACGATTTCCGGCTCGTTCGCCAATATGCCGGCGAAGCCGTTGGCCGTCCGCTTGAAGGGAATGACCCAGAAATGCTCCGTCGCCTTGCCGTCGACGATCATCACCTTCAGCTTGAACCTGTCGGTTCCCGGCGGCGGAGCGTCGGACAGGTTCAGGAATTCATCCAGGCTGGATCGCGCCTTCTCGACCGCCGCCGCCATCTCGGCGTCGTCGGATGCGATCACCATGGCCTTGTCGTCGCCTTCCGCCCTGGCATGCAAGGGAGCGAGCGCCAGCAGCAGGGATAACGCGATACGAACGGCAATTGTCATGACACCCCCGGGTGAAGGCCAATATCCTGTGCGTTATCTTCGGGCAATGTGTCGGCTTGATCAATCCGGTCTGCGGTTGCGAAGCGGCCCTACGCCATTGTCATCGGGCAATGATAAGGGAATGGCTGCTCGGGCCGACCCGAACCTTGGGCAGGCTTACAGCCCGGTCAATCCGGCCAGCCAGCTTGCCGAGCGCTTCGCCGCGTCCACCGTTGCGCCGGCAGCGCGGCTGAGGTCGGTCTTGACCACGGCATAGCCGGCCTTGGTGCGGTAAAGCACGGCGCGGCCGCCATCGACCGACCCGTCGAAGGCCACGGGCTTTGCCGATTCCGTTTCGCTGGCGGTCACCGTTCCGCCGACCGGAGCGCTCGGGCGATGGTCGAGCTCGGGCGGCAGCGGGGCGATGGTTTCGACGACGCGGTTCCTGGGTTTCAGATCCGGCCTGGAAGCTTTCTCGGCAAGCTCGGAGGAAGAGGCCGAGCCCTTGACGCGGCAAATGCCTGAAACAAGCGGATAGTCGAAATTGCGCTGGTGCAGCATCTGGCTCTTCATCGCCGCTTCGCAGTCGGCGAGCGTCGTCCACTTGGCCGGCGTCTCGCCGATATATTCGCAGAGCTTGGCGTCGCAGTCGCAGCCGACAATGGTCATGGCGACAAGGGCGGTCTTGATCACGGTCTTGTCCCTTTAAATATTCCCAAACCGATCAATCACCGCGGAACAAGGCGGGATTTGGCCGCGATTGTGGATTGTGCGTGTCGATGCGTTACGGAAGGTTGCTTGGCCGGCGACTGTGGCCGGAAAGCATCAGCAGCGGACGCCCCGGGAGGCGCGGTAGCCTGTGAGGCGGGCCAAAAAGACAGTCGGCGCTGGGATTTCTCCCAGCGCCTCCCTGTCAGATCAGGAACCAGTCAAGGCAGCAACTTCCGTAAGGTCGTCGCGCCAGGCCAGCCTTGATTTTGACGGTCCTGCCAGTCGCCGCCCGAAGGGCAGCTCCCGTTCCAGACCACGCCGATCTCCACCCTTGCAGGCTTCGCCCAGCGTGCCATCGAAGGTTTTTACCGGCCTTCATGGCAGCATCGGTCCGCCGTCGGCGTTGGCACGCTTTCCGCGGCACCCGTAGGTCTCGGCATCCGTCCCTCAAACAGGCGAGCCTGCTCTCGTTCTGGGCCGTACGGGCCTCAGGAAATCCGCCTTGCGCTTTTGCCTTTCGGCTGGGCGTTCGGTAGCCGCCTGAGATGGGTTGAATGTACGCCGGGTAAGGGGTTTCGGGAATGCCGGCGCGCCTGTGAATAGCGGGATTATCGGGGACCAGTGGCAAAAGCCGCGGAATCCGCTGGCCGAACCGCTTAGACGGCCTGCCCCGCTTTTCTGTATCCGTTCGATGTTGGAGCCTTGCTCCGGCGCCCGGTCCGCGTTTCAATGTCGGCAAAAGACTTTGGGTGCTAGTTGCGCGACTTGCCTCGGGGGAGGTCGACTTGAAAGTCGGGGTGGTTCTCAATCCGATTGCCGGCGGCGGCAGGCTCAAGCGGCATTGGGCGGAGGCCGCGGCATCGCTCAACAGGAATTTCGGCGATTTCCACTTGCGGGAAACTCAGGCCAACGGCGACGCAGAGCGGCTGGCGATCGATCTCGCCGCCGGCGGGTGCGACCTGGTGATCGCGGCAGGCGGCGACGGCACCGCAAGCGAGGTGGCCGACGGGTTGCTGCAGGCACAAGATGAGACCGGCCAGGAAGCCGCGCTTGGCCTTCTGCCCTGTGGTACCGGCATCGACTTCGCGCGCGGGCTCGACTTGCCGCGCGGCATCGATGCCGCGCTGAAGCGGATCGCCGATTCCAATGCGCGAAAAATCGACGCCGGCCGCATCTGCTACATCGACGACCACGGCGCGCTGGCCAGCCGCCACTTCATCAACATTGCCAGCCTCGGCCTGTCCGGCGCGACGGATCGCGCCGTCAATGCCGACAAGCGCAAGGGCAGGGTCTCGGCCAAGGCGCTGTTCTTCTGGCGCACCGTGCTGGAGTTCATCCGCTACCGCTTCCAGGATGTCAGGATCACCATCGACGACGGCGAGCCGGTCGAGGCGCGCATGGCGCTGGTCGCGGTGGCAAACGGCAAATTCTTCGGCGGCGGCATGATGATCGCGCCGGACGCCGAGCTCGCCGACGGCCAGTTCGATATCATCATCCTGCGGGCCGCCGGCAAGCTTGGGCTGATCCGCGACCTCCGCCTGCTCTACGGCGGGCGCCACCGCAACCATCCGGCAATCACCATCCTGCGTGGCCGCAAGGTGCTGGTCGAGCCGCTCGGCGATGCCGAGAAGAACGGCGCGCTGGTCGACATAGACGGCGAGTCGCCAGGCCGAATTCCGGCGACGTTCGAGATCCTGCCCGGCGCGCTGACGCTGAGAGGTTGAATCAGCCGGCTAAGAGGCCGATTCAGCCGGTGCGGTCAGGCAATTGAAACAGCTGGCTAATTTCTGCCGGGTTACAGTTCGAGCTTCGCCGGAAAGCCCGGCGCGCGAAGCTCCACGCCGACTTCATCCTCAAGCAGCTTGACGATCTGTGTCGACCAGGCACCACCACCATAGGCGCGCTTACCCTCTTCGAAAATCGCGTTGACGCGGGTGGCAAGATCGAGCGGCGCGCCGAAATCCCTGGCCATGGCAAGCGCGAAGCCGAGGTCCTTCAGTGCCAGGTCCATGGTGAAGCCGATGTCGTAGGAGCCGTTGAGCACGAGCTGGCTTTCGGTTTCGTGGACGAAGCTGTTACCGGAAGAGGCGACGATGGCGTGGTAGGCCTGGGCGAGATCGAGCCCGCCCTGCTTCGCCAGCATCAACGCTTCGCCGGCAGCGACGAGATGAATGAAGGCGAGCATATTGGTGATGACCTTGATCACCGCCGCCGAGCCGACCGGGCCCATCAGGAAGGATTTCGCGCACATCGCCTCGATGGCCGGACGATGGCGTTCGTAGAGCGCCGCATCGCCGCCGACGAGCGCCGTGATCCTGCCCACTGCGGCCAGATGCACGCCGCCGGTCACCGGGCATTCGAGCGTCTCGATGCCTTGTGCCGATGCCAGCGCGGCGAGTCGTAAAATCTCGTCACGGCCATTGGTCGACATCTCGATCCAGGTGCCGCCCGCGGGCAGGCCCTGGAGCAATCCGTCGGGGCCGGCGAGCACAGTTTCGCTGACCTTCGGCGAGGGCAGGCAGGTGATTGCATTGCCGGCGCGGGCAGCGGCCTCGGCGGGGCTACCCGACGCCGATGCACCGAGCGCGACCAGGCGCTCGACCGGCGCCGGGTCGCGGTCGAAGACGGTGACGGCAAAGCCGTTGCGCAGCAGGCTAGCGGCAAGGTTGCCGCCGAGATGGCCAAGGCCGACGAAGGCATAAGCGAGGCTCACGGCATCAGCGGCGTCTGCATCATCTGCAGATGCAGCTCCTTGCCGCTATAGGGATGGGCCTCGCAGACCGCCTCGTCGAGCTCGACGCCGAGGCCGGGCTCCTTCGAGGGGATGACGTTGCCGTCCTGCCATTCGATCTTCTTCTTGAGCAGCGTGGCGTGGAAACCGTCCCACTGCTTCAGCGATTCCAGGATGAGGAAGTTGGGCAGCGTCACGGCAAGCTGGATGTTGGCGGCGCCGACGATCGGGCCGCAATAGCAATGCGGCGCCACCTGGATGTGGTAGGCTTCGGCCATGGCAGCGATCTTCTTGGTCTCGAGAATGCCGCCGGAGCGGCCGAGATCCGGCTGCAGGATGGTCGCGGCGCGGTTCTCGATGACGCGGGCGAACTCGAACTTCGTCGTCAGCCGCTCGCCGGTTGCTATCGGGATGGAGGTCTGGCGGGCGACTTGCGCCATCACCTCGGGCATATCAGGCGGCACCGGCTCCTCGAACCACAGCGGATCGTAGGGCTCGATGGCGCGGGCGAGGCGCAGCGCGCCCGAGGCGGTGAACTGGCCATGCGTGCCAAACAGGATATCCGCCCTGTTACCGACTGCTTCGCGGATCGCCTTGACCATGCGCGCCGACAGGTCGATGTCGATCAAGCGCGGCTGATGGCCGTCATAGGCGGTGTAGGGGCCGGCCGGATCGAGCTTCACGGCATTAAAACCCTGCTCGACATATTCGAGCGCACAGGCGGCCGCCATATCGGGGTCATTGTAGACGTTCTTGCCGCGCGCATCTTCCGAATGGACGCTGCCGGTGTGCGGATAGAGGTAGGTGTAGGAGCGCAGGGTCTCGTGCACCTGGCCGCCGAGCAGCTTGTAGACCGGCTTGCCGGCCTCCTTGCCGACGATGTCCCAGCAGGCCATTTCGAGCGCCGAGAAGCAACCCATGCCGGAGACGTCGGGGCGCTGGGTGAAGCCGGAGGAATAGGCGCGGCGGAAGAAATTCTCGATGTCGTGCGGATCGCGGCCGACGAGATAGCGCTCGGCCATGTCCTCGATCATCCTCGCGGTGACATGCGCGGAGAAGGTGGCGTTGTAGGCCTCGCCATAGCCGACCACGCCGCCATCGGTGGTGAGCTTGACGAAGATGAAATACTTGCCGCCGACACCGGGCGGCGGATTGCCGACAACCCAGGTCTTCACGTCGGTGATTTTCATGTGTGATCCTCCAGAACCAGGTCGGCGCCTTTCCATCCGGTCAGGATCGAGGCGGCGTTGGTGTTGCCCGTGATGTTGTCGGGGAAAATCGAAGCGTCGATGACGCGCAGCCCCTGCAGCCCATGCACCCGAAGCCGCGGGTCGACGACGGCGCGCGCCGCGTCAGGTCCCATGCGGCAGGTCGAGACTGGGTGATAGACGGTGCCCGAGCGTTTCCTGAAATCATGGATCAGGTCGGCGTCCGACCGGACCGAGGGACCGGGCAGCACCTCTTCCTCGATGATCTCGGCCATGGCCGGCATCGAGGCGATCTTGCGCACGAACTTCACCGCCGCCAGCATCTCGTCGACATCGGCATTGGTCGAATAGGCGTTGGCCTTGATCCTCGGATAGTCGCGCGGATCCTTCGAGCGGATCATGATCTCGCCGCGGCTCGAGGGCCTGCAGTTGGACAGGCCGATCGAGAAGCCCGGCCAGGGGTCGGGCGTCAGGATCGGACGCTCGCCGCTCTTCGGGATGACGGTGGAGAAGGCCTGGAAATAGAGCTGCATGTTCGGCCGCGTCATCGACCGGTCGGTGCGGAAGAAGCCGCCGGCATTGTTCATCGACAGCGACAGCGGACCGGAGCGCAAGAGAATGTATTGCATGCCGACGAGCAGCTTGCCCCACCAGGGCCTGAGGACCTGGTTGAGCGTCGGCAGCTTGCCTCTAAAAGTGTAGTTGATGCCGACATGGTCCTGCAGATTGGCGCCGATATTGTCGTTGGCGAGGACGACCGGGACAGCGAGGTCGGCCAGCAATGCCGCAGGGCCGACGCCGGACAGCTGCAGCAACTGCGGCGAGTTGATCGAGCCGCCCGACAGGATCACCTCGCGGCCCGCGCGAGCCGTGTTCTTCTGCCCGTTCTGCTCGTATTCGATGCCGACGGCGCGCTTGCCCTCGAACAGGATTTTCGTCGCCAGCGCATTGGTCTCGACGCGTACGTTTGAGCGCTTCATCGCCGGCCGCAGAAAGGCGCGGGCGGCCGACATGCGGCGTCCGTTCTTGGTCGTGATCTGGTAGACGCCGACGCCTTCCTGGGAGGCGCCGTTGAAGTCCGGATTGAACGGCAGGCCAGCCTGCTGAGCGGCGGCAATATAGCGCTTGGTCAGCGGATGCACCGCGTTCGTGCATTCGGTGATGTGCAAGGGGCCACCGACGCCGCGCCACTGGTCGGCGCCCGCTGCATTGTCTTCCAGCGCCTTGAAGGCGGGCAGGAGGTCATCATAGGCCCAGCCGGGATTGCCTGCGGCGGCCCAGGCATCGAAATCCTCGCGCGCGCCCCTGATATAAACCATGGCGTTGATCGAGCTCGAGCCGCCAAGCAGCTTGCCGCGCGGCCAATGATCGCTGTTGCCGGCCAGGCCGGGATCCGGCTCCGCCTTGTAGTTCCAGTTGACGGCCGGATCGAAGAAGGTCTTGCCGTAGCCTAACGGCATCTGGACGTAGAACCGCCGGTCGGTTCCGCCGGCCTCCAGCACCAGCACCGAGAATCGGCCCGAAGCCGACAGCCTGTCGGCAACGACCGAACCGGCCGAGCCGGAGCCGACGATGATGAAGTCGTAAGTCTGCATGATGGAAAAGCGGGCTCCGCACTGTTGCGCTTACCCTAGACATTGCCGGCTTGCGGCGTCGCCGTGGCTTCCGGCATGGCTTGTGAAAAAAGCGACCGGCGCAGTGGGGCACATTTCGCTTTTACCAGAGCTTGCGACATGGTGGTCGCATTGATACGCAACATAAGCTGCCCTTTGAGGATTTTGCCATGGTGCATTACGCGGACGGAAAACCCATTGGCGATCTGACCTTGCGCACGCTCGCCATGCCGTCCGACGCCAATGCGGCCGGCGACATCTTCGGCGGCTGGGTGATGGCGCAGATGGACCTTGCCTGCGGCATCCGCGCCGCCGAGCGCGCCAAGGGCCGCGTGGTCACCGCCGCAGTCAAGGAGATGTCCTTCGCCAAGCCGATGAAGATCGGCGACACGCTCTGCATCTACACCCATGTCGAGCGCGTCGGCCGCACCTCGATGGTGCTCAAGGTCGAAGCCTGGGCGCAGCGCTATCTTTCCGATCTGATGGAGAAGGTCACCCATGCCGACTTCGTCATGGTGGCGCTCGACGGCGAGGGCAAGCCGAAGCCGGTTCCGGCCGAGAGCTGACGCTCCGGCGGGATACTGATTCTCCCCAGACTTGCCGCTTTGTAACAACGCCTGCTCGGGAGATTCGCTTCGCGACATCCAATGGTTGCCTTCACCCCCCACCTTGTAGGCGCGAGGGAAAGACAATGCGTCAACATATGCTGAACGGCTGGCTCGTGGCAGCTCTTATTGCCTTGGTCTGCCTGCTCGGGATAACTGCCTATGTGGAGGTCAGCAAAGGCCTTCCACACGTCGCCTGCATGCGGGGCCCGAAGGCGATCGACAAGAAGGCCGCGCAGCGGGAGAGCTGCTCGACCGCGTGCTGCGACAGCACTGCCCCAAGCGCCTGATCCGTTGCCGGCTAAAGACGGATCTCCTTGGCGAGCCGGTTGCGCGGAGACGCCGGCGAGGCTGACTGCGGGGCCGCAGCGGATCCATTAAACCGGAAGGTGGGACGGGCCCTGCGCCCAGCCGCATGGCTCATCCAATGGTTCAGAAATCCTTGAACTTCAAGGGTTTCAGGCCTGCAGGCCGTCGAATTTCGCGCGCGCTTCGCGGACCCGATTGGTGTTCTTGCGCGCCCATTCGCCGAGCGCGCCGACCGGCACGAGCAGCTCGTGACCGAGTTGGGTGAGCTCGTAATCGACACGTGGCGGAATGGTCGGAAACACTTTGCGCGTGACGAAGCCGTCACGCTCCAAACCGCGTAAGGTGGTGGTCAGCATCTTTTGCGAAATTCCGCCAACGGCGGCGCGCAATTCGTTGAAGCGCATTGGTCCGCCGCCGAGCTTGCCGACCACGAGCACCGTCCATTTGTCGCCGACCCGTTGCAGGATTTCTGAAACGGCCCGGCAGTCCTCGGTGTTGTGCGGGTGCCTCAGTAACAAAGAAGTGCCTCCTTGCGCGCCGATTTGTCAGTATCACATATAGCGCCGGTATCCAAACGATACCAGAAATTCCCGCAAGGAGAGCCCCTTATGTCCAAGCCCAAAATCGCCATTGTCGTCGGTTCGACGCGCGCCGCCCGCTTCGCCGACGTGCCGACGCAGTGGATCGCCAAGATCGCCAAGTCGCACGCCGATATCGATGTCGAGATCGTCGATCTGCGCGACTGGCCGCTGCCTTTCTTCGACGAGGTCGCTTCCTCCGCCTGGGCGCCGTCGCAGAACGAAGTGGCGCAGCGCTGGCAGAAGAAGGTCGCCGAGTTCGACGGCTTCATCTTCACCGCCGCCGAATACAATCACGCCCCGACCGCTGTGCTGAAGAACGCCATCGATTACGCCGCCAATGAGTGGAACAAGAAGCCGGCCGGCTTTGTCGGCTATGGCAGCGTCGGCGGCTCGCGCGCGATCGAGCACCTTCGGCTGATCGCCGTCGAGCTGCAGATGGCGCCGGTCAAGTCGGCGGTGCACATCGCCTGGGGCGATTTCCTTGCGGTTCGCCAGGGCGAGAAGAAGCTCGAAGATCTCGAGCACCTGAACCAGTCCGCCACCGCCCTGGTCAACGACGTCGCCTGGTGGGCAAGGGTGCTGAAAGCGGCCCGCGCCGCCGACGCGATCGCCGGCGAAGCCCAGGCCGCCTGAGCGGCCGATCGACACTGTCCTCCCAATGAGAAAGGGGCGGCGCCAGCGCTGCCCCTTTCCATTTGCGGAGCTGTCTGTCTGGCCTGGATCCCAGGCTGATCCCTTTGCCGCCGCACTGTTGACCGCTCGGAACGGCGCGTTAGATGCAGGCCCGAATCCACCGAAGAAAAAGACAGCACAGTCGTGGGAGGGGCGGAATGCCTTGGCTTGGCAGATGGCGCAATCAGTATGGGTCCGTCCTCGACATCACCGGCGAGGACGGCGGCCGGATTGAAGGCACGTTTCGCACGGCGCTCGAAGACAGCAGCTTCTATGGACAGACCGTGCCGATATCCGGCATCGCGCATGGCGACGTGATTGGAGTAACGGCCGCCGGCGAGGGTACGGCCGGCCCCGCCGCCGTGAGCTACACCGGCATTTTGCGGGACGGCAAGCTGGAGACGATGTGGCTGACAGTGGCCGGCAGCACCATCACCGGCAAGGAGGGCGAAACCGCTTCCCGCAAGCAGATAGGAACCTGGCGTGCCTTCGGCATCAGCCTCGACACCTTCGTCCGAGAATAGCCAAGCCGACGAGAGAAGGTCCCTGGTTGATGTTCATGGGTGATGGTCAGAGCCGGCCCTCCATGAGCAACTCGCGGGTGCGCTTCAGTGTGGACAGCAGGGCAGCCTTGTAGCCCTGGTCGCCGTCGAACTGCGCCTGTTCGGCCTGCTCCTCTGGGCCGTTCGGCTCTTTGCCGCGCCGGCCGAGATAGCAGTAGAAGCGCAGATGGAGCGTGCCGTCGGCGCCCTCGAACAGTTCGTTGATGATCGCGCCCTCGCGCGGCCCGGTGGCCTGGAAGAATGTGACTTTGCTCTCCGGTTCAAGCGTGATGATCTCGCGCAGATCTGCACCCGCGATGGTTGCTTCGCGCACGAAATGCGTCTCGCTTTCTTCCACGACATCGCAGCGGGTGCAGAGGCCGGGCGGCAGGAATTCGCGGGCGTCGCGGGCCTTGAGCTCCAGGCCAGCCCAGGCTTGTGCACGGGTCAGCCTGGTCGCGCCTTCCGGGTTCACCGGGACGGTGGCGGTTGAGTAGATCATAATTGTATCCTTAGGATTGATGTTGGGGTGGCAGGCTGTCTCCGGCGTCAGGCCGAGGCAGCGATTTCTGCGGCGAAGTCGCGATAGGTGCGCATCGGCCGACCCAGCAGCTTGGTCAGGCGGTCGACGTCGCCAGCATCGGGAATCATGCCCTCGCTGATGAAGCGCTCGCCCATCAGGCGCATGTCGAGCGCCATCCAACTCGGCATGAACTGCCGCAGGTTCTGTTCGAAGCCTGCCAGATCTTCGCCGGGGTAGGCGATCTGGCGACCCAGGACCACTGTCCAGACGCCGGCGACATCCGTGCCGGTCAGCGTGTCGGGACCGACGAGGTTGATCCGGTCGAGCGGGAGGGCAATTTCGGCCTGCTCGCGGCGAAGCAACTCGATTGCCGCGACCTCGGCGATGTCGCGCGCATCGACCATTGCCAAGCCTTTGCTGCCGATCGGCATCGGATAGACGCCATAGCTGAGGATCACGTCCTTGATCATGAGCTCGTTGTTCATGAAATAGGCCGGACGGAGGATGGTGGCGTTGAGGCCCATCTGCTCTATCATCCGCTCGACCGCGAGCTTGCCGGCGAAGTGCGGCACGTTCACGTAAAGCTCGCCGTGGATCACCGACAGGTAGACGATGCGCTCGATGCCTGCCTCGCGGGCCAAGTTGAGGGCGATCAGCGCCTGGGTGAATTCATCGGGCACCACGGCGTTAAGCAGGAACAAAGTGGAGACGCCCGAGAAGGCGCTGCGCAGGGAATCGACGTCGAGCAGGTCGCCCTGCACGACGGCGACGCCCGCCGGGAAGTTCGCCTTGGAAGGATCGCGGACAAGCGCACGGACATCGGCGCCGCGCTTGACGAGCTGGTTGACGACTTGGCTGCCGACATTGCCGGTCGCGCCGGTAACGAGAATGGTCATGGGGGTTCACTCCGGGTTTGGGTCAAAAGACATCCCGTAAATGAGTGATCCACATTCGAACCGATAGGCGCTATATCTGGACACAGCGTCTCAATGGTGGAACAGATGGACCTTCTCGCCCTCGCTGATTTCAATCTGGTTGCCCGGCATGGAGGGTTCGGAAAGGCGGCGCGCGCCGCGGGGCGCCCGAAGGCGACCCTGTCTCGCCGAGTCGCGGAACTGGAGGCCGCCCTCGACTTGCGTCTGTTCGAGCGCGGGGCGCGTGCGCTGAAGCTCACCGAGGAAGGACGGGCGCTCTTCGAGCGGACGGGAGCGTTGCTGACCGAATTGGACGAAACCGCGACGGCGATCGCTTCGGGCGGACGCACGCCGCGGGGCAGGCTGCGGATCAGCGCGCCGCTGCTCTTCTCCCAAACTGCGATGGGGAGGCTGGCCGCCGGGTTCGCGCTGAAATATCCGGAAGTCCGGCTCGAGGTCACGACGGAAGACCGGGCCGTCGATATGATCGAGGAGGGATACGATCTGGTGATCCGGGTCGATCCCGAGCCCGATGAAAGTCTTGTCGGACGGGTGTTCCTGCGCGACCGGCTGGTCGTGGTCGCGAGTCCGGGCCTCGCCAGACCGCCTGACGATCTCGCCGTTCCGGCCGTCGTGCGGGAGTCCGGCGAGCGCGTTGCAGCCTGGGACATCGTGACGCCGACCGGACGGTCACGCATCGCGATTGAGCCAGTCCTTCGCCTTTCGTCGCTCCTCATGTTCCGCGATGCCGTCCGGGCGGGCGTCGGCGCCGGACGTTTGCCGATCTCGCTTGTAAGTCACGATCTGGCTGCTGGAACGCTGGTGCATTGGGGCGATGTCGACGGCCCGGACATCGCCCTATGGACGCTCTATCCGTCCCGACGCTTGCTCAGCGTCCGCGTATCGGCGTTCCTCGACTATTTGAAGCAGGCCTTTCCCAAGGGAACCCCTGACGAATTGGCGGCCTATATCGGCGGATGAGACGGAATGATCGAAACGCTATCTGCGCCTTCTCTATGCGGCGACCCTGTACGGTCGGGGGCGGCAGCTTGTTGGTGGGCCTGCCGAAAAGCAGACTGGGCGCCTCCCGCCGCAAAGCTGACGGCGAGTTGGTTACCACATAAATTTCGTCCTCAGCGCGCCACAGGGCGGTGGCCCTCGGGCAGGCGGGTGGCGATCAGCTTGTCGATGCGGCGGCCGTCCAGGTCGACCACCTCAAAGCGCCAGCCTTGCGCGTCGACGCATTCGCCGGTGGTCGGCAGATGGTGGAGATGCGACAGCACATAGCCGGCGACGGTTTCGTAGTCGCGGTTTTCGGGAAGGTCGATGCCAAGCACCTCGGCCATCTCGTCGGCCTGCATATAGCCGGCGAGCAGCCAGGAGCCGTCCTCGCGCTTGACGGCGTTTTCCTCCTCGCCGGCTTCGAGGTCGGAGCGGAACACGCCGGTGATGGCTTCGAGGATGTCGGCCGGGGTGACGATGCCTTCGAAATGGCCGTATTCGTCGTGAACGAGGGCCATCGGCACGTCCGATTTCTTCAGCTTCTGCAGGACATCGAGCGCGTCGGCCTGATCATGCACGATGGGGGCGGCGCGCACATGCTGGCGCGGATCCAGCACCCTGCCGGCCAGAAGGGCGGCCAGCACGTCGCGCGTCTGGATGACGCCGACCATGGCGTCGACATTGCCGTCGCCGACGGGCAGCCGCGAGTGCTGGGTATCCATCAGAAGTTTTTTGACCGCCGTGTCGTCTGACTGCAGGTTCAGCCAGTCGACCTCGGTGCGCGGCGTCATGACGGCGCGCACGGCGCGGTCGCCGAGGCGCATGACGCCTGCGATCATGCGGCGCTCATCGGATTCGATGGTGCCGTGATGCTCGGCCTCGGCGACCAGCATCTTGATCTCCTCGTCGGTGACCTTCTCTTCGGTCTCGCCGGCCTGCCCAAGCAGCCAAAGCACCGCGCGGCCCGAGAGGTCGAGCAGGAAGACGAGCGGCGCCGAGAAGGTGGCGAGGATGGTCATTGCCGGCGCGGCTCTGACGGCGACGCGCTCCGGATCCTTGAGCGCGATCTGCTTCGGCACCAGCTCGCCGACGATGAGCGAGGCATAGGTGATCAAAGCAACCACGATGCCGACGCCGACAGGATCGGCGATGTTTTCGCGGATGCCGGTCGACGCCAGATATTGCGCCAGCCTTTCGCCGAGCGTGGCGCCCGAAAAGGCGCCGGAGAGAACGCCGACCAAGGTGATGCCGATCTGCACCGAGGACAGGAACTTGCCGGGATTAGAGCCGAGCGCCAGCGCGCGGCCCGCGCCCCTGACGTTGCGGTCGATCATCGCCTTGAGGCGGGCGGGCCGCGACGAGACGATGGCTAGCTCCGACATCGACAAGAGGCCGTTCACCAGAATGAGGACGGCCACGACGGCGATTTCAACATATAGCATGGGCGGTCAATAGCATTGCTGCAGTGCGTTCGAAAATAGCCCGCGGGTATTTTTGGAACATGACAGGCGCGCTGTTCAGGCGGCATCCCAAAGCGGCGCCGAAAAATGCCCGACAAGCGCGTCGACCACCACGCGCACCTTCGGCGTCAGCGCGCGCGTGACGGTGCGCCGTCACTGCTGCGTCTTCAGAACGCCGATAATGGCCATGCCGTCGGTGAAATAGGGGTCGCCGCCGCCATTGCGTCCGGCCTTGGTGGCGCCGATCCCGGGTATCTCGCTGGTGGAGGCCAGCAGGTCGGCAGCCTTCAGATCGCCGATCAGGAAGTCGCGCTCCGCATCGATATCGGGGCCGATATGGTGGGTGACGGCGCCGGTATCGTGGCTGAGGCCGACGCCGCGGTCGAAGCTCGCGGCGCCCAGCCAGAGCGGGCGGCCGTCGTCGCCCACCGTGTCCGTCTGCCAGAAGCGGACGTGGTGGCGCCGGGCGGCGCTGTCGCCGACCGGCTTCTCGAAGGCCAGGTCCTGGGCTCGGCCCTCGAACAGAAGGCGGCTCATCGGCGCATCGGGGTAGGGGCGGGAAAACAAGACGCTTTCGCCGATGTCGATCGCGGTCTGCAGCGTCACGGCATCGGCAGTGTCCCAGCCCGCGACCGCGAAGGCGTGGACAACTTCCTTCTCGGTGCCGACAAGGCCGACATTGATCGGGTCGCCGGGAATGCCCTGCGGCGTATGCGTCACCATCTCGAAGGGCCGGGTGCGGAAGCCGCGCTCCCGCCAGGTCCAGAATTCCGGCGCGGCGAGATAGGCGAGCATCACGTAGAAGGCGCAGAAAGCCGCGATCCAGATCACCGCGCGTCGTCTCAAACTTCTGTGGCTCATGAACGCCGCTCGATCCCGTGTGGCATGTGTTGCGCGACAATCACGGGAAATCAATGGCCAGCGATCTGGAGACCGTCTACCATCGATTATCGCTTGACCGGGGTGCAGCGAATGGAACCGACAAAGACAGGCCGCGGGAAAATGGCGCTGACTGCCGAGCTTGTCGCGAGGGTCGAGCGCATGGAGCCGGATCCCGGTCCCGAGCCCGGAACAAGCGAGCATAGCGACGCTGAATTTGACGGTCTGGCCGAACAGCTGCTTGCGCAATATCGGCCTGAGACGCTTTGGGTCTTTGCCTATGGCTCGCTGATCTGGAATCCAGAGTTCATCTATGAAGAGCAGCGTCAGGCGACGGCACTGGGTTGGCACCGCTCATTTTGCCTGAAGCTGACACGCTGGCGCGGAACGCGTGAATTGCCGGCGCTGATGCTGGCGCTCGACCGGGGAGGCAGCTGCAACGGCATCGCCTATCGGCTGCCGGCGGAGGACCATCAGGGGCAGATCGTCCAACTGCTTCGTCGCGAAATAGATGCGAACCCGCCGACCAACGTGCCATGCTGGATCAAGCTCCGGACCAGGGAAGGGCCATTGCGTGCGCTGGCTTTTGTCGCCGCGCCCGAGGGCAGGGCTTATGCCGGCAGGCTGGCGTTGGAGCAGGTTGCGCACACGCTGGCGCGCGCCGCCGGGCATTGGGGCTCCTCGGCGCAATATCTTTTCCGGACGGTCGCCAAGCTGGAGGAAAGCGGGATCCGCGACAGAAATCTTTGGCATATCCAGGATCTGGTCGCCCGGCAGATCATCGCTGCCACCGAAGCCCAAGGCTAATCTAGACTAGCGGCAGGCGCGGTAACCGCTTTTGCGGTTCTTGATGTCGAAATGGAAATGGTTGCGGTGGTCGTAATTGTAGCCGGGGCCGAGCACCGTGGTGAAATACTCGCAACCGTCGGCGCGCACATTGTTGAGGAAGCCGCGCGTGCGGAAGGCGAACAGGCCGGGCTTGCGGACGTCGATGTCGTCGCCATTGTTGAGCTCGATGCTCATGACGTCGAGGGCGTTGCCCTTGCCGTGCTCGGACAGCACGCCTTCGCCGGCGATGTTGCGGCAGGAATAGCTGGAACCCTGGTGGATCGCCTTGACGCCGGAGAAATAGCGCCAGCGGGCAGCAGGCTGCAGCTCGTTCTTCGTCCATGCGGCAAAGGTTGCGGCCATGTTGCAGGTCAGCGTCGCCGCGGGCGTCATGGCGACATTGCCGATGGCCGAGACTTTTACCGGATAATCGATGCCGCACTGGCCCTCATGGATAGGCTGGACGTCCTGATAGACGACACCCATCCGCCTCAGCTCGTTGCGGCAGTCGATCTCGCTGGCCGGCATCTGCTCGAGAGGCGACATCGGCTCGTCCATGCGCGGATAGGCGACCTGCGTCATATAAGGGTTGGACGGAACAAGACGCTGCATTCCGGAATATTGCGGCGCATCGGGCTGCGGCACGGCTGCCGTCTGGCTGCCGACATCGACGGCCGGCTGCAGTGCAAAGACGTCACCGGTCGTGCAGGCCGATATTGCCGCCATGGCGACGCCCGCGGCCAGCCCGGCGACCGTGATGCGCGCACGCTTGCTCCGTTGCGCCGCTGCCAGCATAGCGCCAAGTCTTCGAGCCATTGAAAGGCGTCCTTGTCCCCGAATGGCACAAGGTTAACCGCCAACAGTAAAGGAAAGATCAGCGCCGGCATTCACGCATGGGGCGGAATTGCGGCGCTGTTCTTGGCTTGCTGCGGGCAAGACTTCCGGAATTCACCTATTGGCAGAAGGTTCCGCCGTGGCGGCGCGGTTCCAGGTCCAGATGGAAATGCAGCGCGTGGTCGGGATCGGCGCCTGGTCCGAGCACCGTCTTGAACGGCCCGCAGGCAGCCTTGCGCACCGCGTCGAGGAATTTTGCGTCCTTCTCCGGCGGCGTCGGCCCGACCTCGATCTTCCTCCCGTCCGACAAGGTGAAGCTGGCGATGTCGAGCGCGTTGCCGAAGGCGTGTTCGGACAGTTTGCGGGTGCCGTTGCGCGGCCGGCAGACAAAGGCCGAGCCCTGGTCGATCGACTTCAAATCGGCGCCGAGCTCGGCCTTTGCCGTGGGCTGGACGATTTCGGCCATGAAGCGCGCCGCCGCCTCGGCCATCTGGCAGTTGAGCTCGGTGCCGGGACTGATGCCGATGGATTTGCCGAGCGTTTTCAAAACTACCGGATAGGGGATCGAGCAGCCGATTTCCGCATCGTGCTCGGCCTTGTGCTCCTCGAATTCGACGCCCAGCGCCTTCAGCCGCTCGCGGCATGCGGTTTCTTCCGCCGGCATCGTGTCGGCCGGCATGTCGGCCGAGCGCGGATCGGGAAGCATCTTTTCCTCGCCCGGCGGTTCGGGTTTCTCCGCTGGCTGCGGCGCGGTTTCCGGCGGCTCCGGCTCCAGTTCGGTGGGCTTCTGCGGGGGCGTCGGAACGACATCCGGCGTCTGCGGCTCGGCTTCCGTCCGCGGCGCGGATTGAGCGCTCTTCGAACGCGGCGGACGGGCGTCCCATTTCGGATGCGATTTCTGCTGGTTGAGGAAGTCGTCGCTGCTGTCGAGGCGGCTTTTGTCTTGCGCGGACTTCTCGGTGCCGTTCTCCATGTCCTGGGGACGCGACCCTGGAACCGGGGTCGCCGGAGGCGTTTCCGGTGCCGGAGCGGCGCTCTGGCTGGCCGGCGGCGGGTGTCTTTTATTATTTCGATGGTGATGCTTGGCCAGGGCCGGCGTAACCAGCAGCATCGCGGCCGCCACAGGCAGCGCCAGTCGGCAAATTTGGGAAAGGCTCAGCGTTGCCATCGCCCCGAAACGGCAGTCGCGTTGCGAAGTTGCCTGCGCCGACAGCCTTGCCGATCACAATCGGTTACCGGCGCGTTACGCGCCGATGGCTTCAAGGCCTTCCTCCAGCCAGTCGGCAAGCATCGGCAGGCCAAGCAGGTATTTGGCCGTGCGCTTCCTGGGGCGCTCCCTGGCGGCGGCCACCGCATCGGCCCATTCGGATGCGTCATAGTCGCCGCGCCCGACCCAGGCGAGCGCGATCAGCTCGGCCGCTTCGTCGATGTTGAGATCGTTGATCAGCTCGCGGAATTCCTCCTCGGTGAGATCTTCCGAGGCTTCCTCGACAAGGCCGTCATGATGGTGGCTGTCATGCGTGTCGCCGTCGAACTCGACCTCGTGCTCAGCGCCGTCGTCATAGTCCTCGTTGACGGCAGCACTCAGCGCCTTCGCCTTGAGGATGAACAGGCGCACCGTGTCCGGATCGATCGAAAGTTCCCACTCCTTCTCGAGGCGCTGCTGCACGGTCCTTCTCCACGTGATGCGCTTGGCCCGATGATAGCGGAATTAAAGCGCGCGTCACGTCCGCAGCTATCGGCTTCTGTCCGGCCCGTTCAAAATAGTTCGGTAGTCGCCCGCATTTCGGGATGAAACCCCGCCAAGTCGGCGTTAATCTGGCATTGTCACACTCACGGAGGCTTCGATGCGCAGACGTTTGCTTGTTCAGGTCATGGCTATTGCGGCGCTGCCGCTGTTCGTTGCGCCGGCTTTTGCGGCTGGTGAAGGCGGCAGTAGCGGTGGCCAGACGACCACCACCTGCAAGAAGGGCGAGGTCTGGGACAAGAAGAAGAACAAATGCGTAAAGCCGCAATATGGCATGCTGGACGACGACAGCATCTACGAGGCCGGTCACGATCTGGCGATGGCCGGACGCTATGACGAAGCGATCTCGGTGCTGACGCTCGCCGCCAACAAGCAGGATCCGCGCATCCTCAACTATCTCGGCTATTCGCATCGCCATTCGGGCCGCGTCACGGTCGGCCTCGGCTATTACGAGGAAGCGCTGCGGATCGACCCGAATTACACGCTGGTGCGCGAATATCTCGGCGAGGCGCATCTGCAGATCGGCGATCTCGCCGGCGCGCAGCAGCAGCTCCAGGAAATCGAAAAGCGGACCGGCAAGGGCTCGCGCGAATATGGCATGCTGTCCGAGCAGATCGATCATTTCCTGAGGAGCTGAACAGGGCTCCAAGCCTCTCGAGCCGGCTGCGGGCAATCGCAGCCGGTTTTTTATTGCTCGCCGTCAGCCCGGACCCGCGAAAGCGGTGATCATTTTGCCGAACTTCAATTTTTGGGCGTGAAAATCGCGCAAAGATCGCTATATTCAGGGAAATTGTGGTGAGACGGTTCCGTTAGCCCGAGGCTGCCGGACCGTTTTCTTTTTGTACCTATTGACAAGGTCCCTCCCGAAAACGGGGGTGGCGGCAGAAAGGTCAGGCTATGATCAAGGTCCCGATGACAGGCGAGGGGTTCGCGTCATTGAAGGAAGAACTTCGCTGGCGCCAGCAGGAGGAGCGTCCTCGCATCATCGAGGCGATTTCCGAAGCGCGCTCGCATGGCGACCTGTCCGAAAATGCCGAGTATCACGCGGCGAAAGAGTCGCAGAGCCTCAATGAAGGCCGCATCAACGAGCTCGAGGATCTGATCGCGCGCGCCGAGGTCATCGACGTCTCCAAGCTCAGCGGCGACAAGGTCAAGTTCGGCGCGACCGTCGTGCTCGTCGACGAGGACACCGAGGAAAAGAAGACCTATCAGATCGTCGGCGACCAGGAAGCGGACGTGAAGTCCGGCCGCATCTCGATTTCATCGCCGATCGCGCGTGCGCTGATCGGCAAGGAAGTCGGCGACGCCATCGAGGTCAATGCTCCGGGCGGCGCCCGAGGGTACGAGATCGTCCAGGTGCAGTTTATCTGAGGACCTTCTGATAATTCTACTCTGGCGGCCGACTAGCGTAGTTTTCTGCGCTTCCGGTGCTCACGTACTTTAAGTACGCTCCGCTCCGGTTCTCGAAAACTACGCCATTCGACTCGCCAGAGCGAATTCTGAAAAGGTCCTCACGCTGGCGCCTTTGAACTGAGCGCCAGCAGCCGCTCAGCCTCCATCATCACCTCAGCCGGCGTGACCCTGCCGCCCGCAGGCGCAAGCAAGGTCGATGCGAAAGGCCCGCGCGGGCCGGTGAGACCGGGTTCCGTCGCCAGGAAGACGGCGACCGTCGGCCGGCCGAAGGCGCTGGCGAGGTGGGTGAGGCCGGTATCGGCGCCGATGACGAGCGTCGAATGGCCCAGGATCGCGGCGATCTCGGCGAGCGGCGATTTCGCAACCACCACCGTCCCTGGCACCGCAGTGGCAACGGCTTCCGCCACATTCTTTTCCGCCTCATTCGACCAAGTGACCACTGGTGTGAACTGCCGGTCGGCCAGTCGGCGCGCGGTTTCGATCCAGTCCTCGACCGGCCATTTCTTGTCCTCGCGGCTGGTGCCGTGCAGCAGGAAGGCGGTCTGCCCGTCGATGCCAGGCAGGTTGCCCGCCGGCGGCACGATACCTGAGCGAAGCGTCGACAGGTCGGGCTGATAGCCAAGCGCCAGCCCGAACAGCCGTCTGGTGCGCTCGATGGCGTGCAGGTCGCGCGGCACGGCGTATCGGTGTCGATAAAACAGCGTCGCCGACGGCTCGCGGGCGCTCGCCCGATCGAAGCCGGCAATCGGCGCGCCGGCCTGGATCGCGACCAGGGCCGATTTCAATAAGCCCTGCGCATCGATGACCAGATCGTAGCGGGAGGCGCGGAGCGCTCCGCGCAGTCCGGCCATCTCGCGCCACGTGGCTCCGTCGAGAAGCCGCTTGCGCCAGCGCCGGACCGCCACCTTGTGAATGGTGCCGATCGCCGGATGCAGAGCCACGATGCCGGCAAACGGCTCCTCCACGCACCAATCGAAATCTATATCGGGGCGATTGCGCACCGCGTCCTCGAGCGCGGGAAACGTGTGGATGACATCGCCCATCGACGATGTCTTGACGATCAGCACCTTCATGCCGCTGCCGGAACCTTCAGCAAGCGGTCGGCCGCGGCGGTGACGCGCGCGACGTCGAGCGTGTTCAGGCAGTTGAGATGGCCAAGCGGGCAGACCTTCTTGTGGCAGGGCGAGCAGGACAGATGCAGCCAGATCAGCTCGGAGCGCTCGCTGAGAGGCGGCGTGTTATCCGGCGAGGTCGAACCGTAGACGGCAACGATCGGCGTGCCGACGGCGGCGGCGACATGCATCAGCCCGCTGTCGTTCGAGACCGCAAGCTTCGCCGCGGCGATCAGGTCGATGGCGTCCTCGAGGCGTGTCTTGCCGGCAAGGTCGACGGCGCCCGGCGCAAGGGCTGCAATCTCGCCGGTCACGTCGGCATCGTTCTTCGAGCCGAGCAGCGCGACGCCCAAGCCCTTGGCCATCATGTCTCGGGCCAGCCCGGCATAGCGATCGCTCGGCCAGCGTTTTGCCGGGCCGAATTCGGCGCCGGGCATGAGCGCCACAAATTTCTTCCCGGTCAGCCCGAAGCGCACCAGCAGATCGGCCTGGTTGGCCTTGTCGACGGTAAGACGCGGCGCGCGAAAAGTGCCGCCGCGCGCGAGGCCGAAATAGGCGCGTGCGGTGCGCCGTTTCAGCGCTTCGGGCAGGGGTACGACATCCGTCAGCAGGCCGTAGCGCATCTCACGCAGATTGCCGACGCGATGTGGGATGCGGGCGAAGAACGGGATCAGCGCCGATTTCCAGCTCCCCGGCAGCACATAGGCCATGTCGTAGCGGCCGCGCAGCAGGCGGCCGAAGCGCCTGCGGCTGCGGAACTCGAGCGCTCCCGGCATCAACGGAAAGTCGATCTGGCTGCGTATCTCGGGCATGCGCTTGACCAGCGGGGCCGCCCATGCCGGCGCCAGCACGTCGATGGCCGCGTTCGGATGTTTTTCCTTCAGCGCCGCAAACAGGCACTGCGCCATGACCATGTCGCCCACCCAGCGTGGGCCGATCACTAGGATCGTTGGGCCTTCAGCCATTCGACATAGTCCCTGACGCCGGTTTCGACTGTGCGGAATTGGCCATTGTAGCCGGCCGCGCGCAAGCGGGACATATCAGCCTGCGTGAAACTCTGGTAGCTGCCCTTGAGATGGTCGGGGAAGGGGATGAATTCAATCTCGCCCTTGCCCAGGGTGTCGATCACCGTCTCGGCAATCGCCCGGAACGGCTGGGCGCGGCCGGTGCCGCAATTGAAGATGCCGCTCGCGGCGCGCTTCCACAGCCACAGATTGACGTCGGCCACATCGCCGACATGAATGAAGTCGCGGCTCTGCTCGCCGGGTCCGAAGTCGCCATAGGCGCCGAACAGCTTCGGGTTTTCGCCACGCTCGACCTGGTTGAACAGATGGAAGGCGACCGAGGCCATGGCGCCCTTATGCGCCTCGCGCGGCCCATAGACATTGAAATAGCGCAGGCCCGCCACTTGCGAATGATCGGTATCGAAGACGTTGCGGCGGACGTAGTCGTCGAACAACTTCTTCGAATAGGCATAGACGTTGAGGGGACGCTCGAACTCGGGCTCCTCGCGAAACTCGCTGCCGCCGCCATAGACCGAAGCCGACGAGGCGTAGAGGAAGGGCACGCGCAGCTTCAGGCAGGCATGCAGCAGCCGTTTCGAATAGGCGTAGTTCACCTCCATCATGAACTTGCCGTTCCACTCTGTGGTGGTCGAGCAGGCGCCTTGATGGAAGACGGCTTCGATGCGACCGAGCGCGCCGTCCTCGAGCCGGGCGAGAAAATCGTCCTTGTCGAAATAGTCGGCGATGCGAAGGTCGGCAAGGTTGGCGATCTTGTGGCCGTCGGTGAGATCGTCGACGACGACGATGTCGTCATGGCCCTCGGCATTGAGAGCGGCGACGATGTTGGAGCCGATCATGCCGGCGCCGCCCGTGACGATGATCATGATGGCCTCTGCTGCTTGCGATTCCGGCTCTTATAGGGGAGGCCAGTCGGGCTGTCGACAAAGCAGGCATCGTCCCGTCTTAGGTCGTTGAGCTTGTCTATTTCGTCTGTTTTGCCTATTTTGTACAAGATGGAGGACTTCATGAAGCAATACCCGTCTACTGATCTGAAACAAAATCTCGGTGATGTGCTTGCGGCCGCGAGCCAGCAGCCTGTCTCCATTACCCGTCACAACAAGCCGAGATATGTCCTAATGAGCATCGAGGCCTACGAGGCTCGCTTTGCCAACGACAGCCGTCGCGCTTACGCTGCCAAGGATGCTCCGTCAGACCATGTCGAGATGCTTGAGGAGTACGCTGCGGAGTTGGATCGTGATTAAGCCGGTTGCCGCCGACGTCTGGCGATATCCATATCTTTGGTATCGGCAGCATGGAGACGGCGAGACCGAAGGCCGCAAGAGACGGCCCGTTGCCTTCGTGGCCGTCCTTCCCGGGAAAGCCGGCGGCACGAACCTCTTCATCCTCGCAATCACCTCTACGCAACCGGGTCGCGATCGTGTTGCCGTTTCCGTTCCGGAAATCGAACGCCGCCGCGCCGGCCTTGACCCTATTCCTCTTTGGGTCATAGTCGACGAATACAATCACGATATCCTGGAATCGTCAGCCTATTTCGAGCCGGGCGCGCGCATCGGCGCGTTCAGTCCGTCATTCCACAAGAAAGTCATGGCTGCTTTCATTGCGGTTGTCCGCAAAGGTCAATCCAAAGCCATCCCGCGTGCGGACTGAACAGGCTGCGACCGGATCATGAGGGACAAGATGCCGTCGACCGAACTGCTCATCGCTTTTTTCGCCACCACCGCGGTCTTCGCCTATATCCCTGGCCCCGCCATGCTCTACGCCGCTGCGCAGACAATGGCGCGCGGGCGCTGGTCTGGGCTGACGGCGGCACTCGGCATCCATCTCGGCGGCTATGTGCATGTCTTCGCGGCCGCTGCCGGCCTGTCCGTCCTGTTTCACGCCGTGCCGCCGCTGTACCTGGCGGTCAAGCTGATCGGCGCGCTTTATCTGGTCTGGCTCGGCGTTGCCATGTTCCGCAAACGGACGGACGGCGATATGGCTCTGCCCGCCATCGAGCGGAAATCGGCCCGGCGCGCCTTTTTCGAAAGCATCACCGTCGAGGTGCTCAATCCGAAGACGGCGATCTTCTTCATGGCGTTCCTGCCGCAATTCATCGATGCTTCGGCGGCGTTTCCGGTCTGGCTGCAGTTCGTCGTGCTTGGAACCATCGTCAACCTGATGTTCTCCTCCGCCGACGTCATGTGCGTATTCCTTGCCGGCGCGATGATAGCGCGGCTGCGGCGTTCGGGACGCGCGCAGCGCCTGATGCAGCGAGCGGGCGGCGCCGTGCTGGTCGGCCTCGGCGTCCACGTCGCCCTGCAGAGGAGCTGATTGCCAACCCGGCTCCGGCTAAGGTCCGCGCCGGGCTGCCGTTGCGCTCGCCCGAATTGCGGTATATCGGCATCGCTTTGAACAGCCCGCGCCACAATTCCGGCGCTGAAACCTAATCAAGTCCGGCCGTCTTCAGGCATAGCTCGAGCGAGATGATCAAGCACCATCTGCCTTCTCCGGAACCTTTGCATCGCACCATCGCCCGGTTCGGCGACGTCACCGTACTGGTGGTGGGCGATTTCATCCTGGACCGTTTCGTCAGCGGGGTGATCGAGCGCATCTCGCCGGAAGCTCCCATTCCCGTGCTGCATGGAAAGGGCGAGGCGTTGAACATCGGCGGCGCCGGCAATGTCGTCTCCAACATCGTTTCGTTGGGCGCGGCCGCCATTCCCGTCTCGGTGATCGGTGCCGACCAGGCCGGCGACAATCTGATGCGCATGCTCAGCGAGATCGGCGTCGATACCGACGGGCTCCTGCAGCGCCAGGACCGCATGACCTCGTCGAAAAGCCGCTTCAGCGCGCTCAACCAGCAGGTGCTGCGGTTCGACGAGGAAGAGATCAAGCCGCTCACCGGGGCCGAGCGGGCGAAGCTCATCGATCATTTCCAGGCGGCGCTTGGCCGCGCCGACATCGTCATCCTCTCCGATTACGGCAAGGGCATCCTGCTCGACGGCGTCGCCGGCGAGCTGATCGCGATCTGCCGAGATGCCGGCAAGCCGGTGCTGGTCGATCCGAAGGGACGCGACTATGCGCGCTACGCCGGCGCCACGGCTGTGACGCCGAACCGCAAGGAGCTTGGCGAGGCGGTCGGGCGCAAGGTCTTCGGCAATGACGAGATCGTGGCGGCGGCGCGCGACCTGATCGCCACGCATGATTTCGAGTTCATCGTCGCCACGCGCAGCGAGAAGGGCATGAGCGTGGTCTCCGCCGAGGACGCCCGCCACATTTCCACCCAGGCGCGCGAAGTCTTCGACGTCTCCGGTGCCGGCGATACAGTCATCGCGAGTTTCGCGCTGTCGCTCGCCGCCGGCGCCGACCGGGTGCATGCCGCGGTCATCGCCAACGCGGCCGGCGGCGTGGTGGTCGGCAAGCGCGGCACGGCGCGGCTCAACGTCGAGGAGCTATCCGGCGCGCTGTTCCGCTCGCACGGGCCGACCGGCCATCAGGACGCCATCCTCGATTTCAATGCCGCGGCCAGGATGGTCGCTGCCTGGAAGGAAGAGGGGCTGACCGTGGGCTTCACCAATGGCTGCTTCGACATCCTGCATGCCGGCCATGTCAGCCTGCTGCATGCCGCGCGCAGCCAGTGCGACCGGCTGGTGCTCGGTCTCAACAGCGACGCCTCGGTGCACCGGCTGAAAGGGCCGGGGCGCCCGGTCAACAACCAGCATGACCGCGCCTGCGTGCTGGCAGCACTTGCCTCTGTCGATGCGGTCGTCGTCTTCGAGGAGGACACGCCGCTGAAGCTGATCGAGGCGCTTCTGCCGGACATTCTGGTCAAGGGCGCGGATTACACGGTCGAGACCGTGGTCGGCGCCGATGTCGTGCAGAAGGCGGGCGGGCGCGTGGTGCTGGTCGATCTCGTCGCCGGCAAGAGCACGACGAACACGATCGGCAAGCTGCGTGCCGCAAACTGAGGATCTCATGTCCGATTTGAACGACTACCTGGTCCGCTCCGCGGCGGCTATCTCGGCGATGGTCGAGCGCGACCTCACCGATGAGATGGAGCGCGCGGTGAGCACCGTGGTGACGGCGCTGTCGCAAGGCAAGGCGCTGCTGATCTGCGGCAATGGCGGCTCGGCGAGCGACGCCATCCACATCGCCGGCGAACTGGTCGGCCGCTTCCTGAAGGAGCGCAAGGCCTACAACGTCATCGCGCTGCCGGCCAACGCCGCGGTGCTGACCGCCTGGGGCAATGATTACGGCTTCGACACCGTGTTCTCGCGCCAGGTCGAGGCGCATGGATCGGAAGGCGCGGTGCTGCTCGCCATTTCCACCAGCGGCAATTCGCCAAGCATCCTTGCCGCCGCCGAGCAGGCGCGGGCGATGGGCATGACGGTGATCAGCCTGACCGGCGAGACCGGCGGCAAGCTCAAGCCGCTGACCGATATCCTGCTCAACGTGCCGTCGACCTCGACGCCGATCATCCAACAGGGGCATTTGTGCCTCTATCACCATCTGTGCGAGGCTGTCGAAGCGCGTCTCAGCAATGGCTGAGAGCGAAGGCTTTCCGCTGGCCGAGCCGGGCCTTTGGGTCGAGCGGCTCGGTGACAGGACGTTTCCGGCCGGCCGGCCGGCGCTGTTCCTCGATCGTGACGGCACCATCAATGTCGATACCGGCTATCCAGACGATCCGGCGACCATGGTGCTGCGCGATGGCATCGCGCCAGTCATCGAGGCCGCGAACGTGCACGGTATTCCGGCCATTGTCGTCAGCAACCAGTCCGGCATCGCGCGCGGCTATTTCGGCTGGGACGCGTTCGCGCGGGTCAATGGGCGCGTGCTCGAGCTGCTGGCCGAGCAAAACGCGTTTGTCGACATGGTGCTGGCTTGCGCCTATCACGAAGCCGGTTCAGGTCCTCTCGCCATTACCGATCACCCGATGCGCAAGCCCAATCCGGGCATGCTGCTGGAGGCGGGCCGCCGCCTCGGCCTCGACCTAAAGCGATCGCTGATCGTCGGCGACAAGCCGGCCGACATGGAAGCTGGTCGGCGCGCCGGCCTCATACGTGGCTGGCTCGTCGACGGCGAAGCCTCGATGATAAGCGGGCTTTCGGTTTCGCGGTTCGCCACGGACCTTGAGGGACTGCTTGCCGCGATACGGTCGCTCTGATCGCGGATTGATTCAAAACCCGGTGCTAAGGCCTAGTTCGCGCGGGCGAATTTCTGGAAGCCGGCACATTAAGTTGGAAAAGCGACAAGCCCTTCGTCTTTGACCCGGCGGATCGTCAAAGCGGTGCGTACCGTGTCCACATTCGGGGCCGAGGCCAGTTCCTCGATGACGAAGGTCTGGAAGGTGCCGAGGTCGCTCGCCACGCAGTGCAGCAGGAAATCGGATTCGCCCGAAACCATCCAGGCATCGCGCACGATCGGCCAGCCGCGCGTGCGTTCGGCGAAGGTCTTCAGCTCGGCATCGGCCTGATGATGCAGGCCGATCAGGCAGAAGGCGACGACATCCATGCCGAGCGCCGGCGCGTTCAGCAGCGCGCGGTAACCGCGGATGATGCCGGCCTCTTCCAGCCGCCTGACACGGCGCAGGCAGGGCGGCGCCGAAATGCCGACCCGGTTGGACAATTCGACATTGGTCATGCGGCCGTCGCCCTGCAGTTCGCGCAGGATCTTCCAGTCGATGGCATCGAGGTCGGCTTTGAGCGGCATGGACGGCTTTCGCGCAAGAATCTTTCGCGATTTTGTAATTTGGTTTCGCCTGGGAGGCCATCCCTTTACGATGATTTTCTCCTTCTTTTGATGCATGCGGTGATGCCAGAGCCGCGCGTACCTCCGGACGACATGCATCGGTGAGGGGCGGCGATATGCCCGATATGCGAGGAACGAAGCTTTCCGGGGACGAAAGCCAACTTGCCTTGCTGGTCTCACGGGCAACACTTACATTACCCGCGACAAACCACGGCTTCGCGCCGCAGGGGACTTTTTCATGAACACCAAACACGCGCCCGTTCTTATCATCGGTTCCGGCCCGGCCGGCTACACGGCGGCGGTCTATGCCGCGCGCGCCATGCTGAAGCCGATGCTGGTCGCCGGCCTGCAGCAGGGCGGCCAATTGATGATCACCACCGACGTGGAAAACTATCCGGGCTTCGCCGATCCGATCCAGGGTCCGTGGCTGATGGAGCAGATGCTCAAGCAGGCCGAGCATGTCGGCACCGACATCATCAACGACATCATCACCGAGGTCGATCTCAATGTGCGGCCATTCCGCGCCACAGGCGATTCCGGCACCGTCTACACCGCGGACGCGCTGATCATTGCCACGGGCGCGCAGGCGAAGTGGCTGGGCATCCCGTCGGAGCAGACCTTCATGGGGTTCGGCGTTTCGGCCTGCGCGACCTGCGACGGCTTCTTCTATCGCGGCAAGGACGTCGCGGTGGTGGGCGGCGGCAATTCGGCGGTCGAGGAGGCGCTCTATCTGTCGAACCTCGCCAAGAGCGTCACCGTCATCCACCGGCGCGGCGATTTCCGCGCCGAGCGCATCCTGCGCGAGCGACTGCTCAAGAGGGACAATGTCCGCGTCATCTGGGACACGGTCGTCGACGAGATCACCGGACGGCCGGGCAAGGCGCCGCTGCCGCCCTCGGTCGAGGGCCTGACGCTGCGCAATGTCGTGACCGGCCAGGAATCGAAGCTGCCGGTCGACGGCGTGTTCGTCGCCATCGGCCATGCGCCGGCGGTCGAGCTCTTCGCGGGCAAGCTGAAGCAGAAGCCGAACGGCTATCTGTGGACGGCGCCCGATTCCACCCGCACCGACGTGCCCGGCGTGTTCGCCGCCGGCGACGTCACCGACGACGTCTACCGCCAGGCGGTGACGGCGGCCGGGCTTGGCTGCATGGCGGCGCTCGAGGCGGAAAAATATCTGGCGGGCATCGAGGTTCACCGCGAAGCGGCGGAATGACAATCGGCTGAAAAGAGCCGTTTAAAAGCCTGATTTTTCATTCAGACGCCAAAGGCAACGCGAGGGGAATCATGGCGCTGGACTGGGACAAGCTACGCGTATTTCACGCAGCGGCGGAGGCTGGGTCGTTCACCCATGCCGCCGAGACGCTGCATCTGTCGCAATCGGCCATTTCGCGGCAGGTCAGCGCGCTTGAGCACGACGTCGGCGTTGCACTGTTCCACCGCCATGCGCGCGGCCTGGTGCTGACCGAGCAAGGCGAGATGCTGTTCCGCACGGCGCATGACGTGCTGATGAAGCTGGAAACCATCAAGACGCGGCTGACCGAAACCAAGGATCGGCCGTCGGGCGTGCTCAGGGTGACGACCACGGTCGGCCTGGGCGCCGGCTGGCTGACCGAGCGCGTGCAGGAATTCATTGAGCTCTATCCCGAGATCAGCCTGCAGCTGATCCTGGCCAATGAGGAGCTCGATCTCACCATGCGCCAGGCCGATTGCGCGATCCGGCTGCGCCAGCCACAGCAGCCCGACCTTATCCAGCGCCGGCTGTTCACGGTGCATTTCCACCTCTATGCGGCGCCGTCCTATATCGCCAAGTTCGGCAGGCCGGCCTCGATCGCCGAGCTCAGGAACCACCGCATCGTCACTTTCGGCCTGCCGGTGCCCTCGCATCTGTCGGAGCTGAACTGGCTGGAGACGGTCGGCGATTTCGAGGGCGGGCAGCGGGTGCCGACGCTGCAGATCAACGACATCCTGTCGATCAAGCGGGCAGTGCAGGGCGGCGCCGGCATCGCCATGCTGCCGGACTACGTGATCAACAAGGACACGAATCTGGTGCAGCTGCTGCCGGAGACCGAGGTGCCGTCCTTCGACACCTATTTCGCCTATCCCGACGCGATGAAGAACCAGGCGAAGCTGCATGTGTTTCGCGACTTTATCATCGCCAAGGCGCGCAGCTGGTCTTACTGAATATTCAGGTGAGGCCGGCCTGCGAACGGCAGGCTCCTGCGCTTCCGGTACTCACGTACTGAAGTACGCTCCGTTCCGGTTCTCGGAGCCTACCGTTCTCGACTCGGCCTGACCTGAATATCGGCACCCCTCTCGGAAAGGGCGGCTTATCCGCGCCAGGGTTTCAGGCGCGGCAGCCAGCCGGGCACGGCGCGGCGGTAGACCTCGTATTCTTCGCCATAGCGGTTGGCGAGCGTCGGCTCTTCATAGAGCTTGACGAAGGAGATCATCGCCGCCGCGGCGATGAGGCCGTAGACCAGCACCGCCCAACTCGAAAAGATCAGCGCCTGGCCGAGGATGATCGACAACACCGCCACATACATGGGATTGCGCACATAGCGGTAGACGCCGCCGACGACCAGTTTCTCGGTCGGCGCCACGGGAGCGGGCGTGCCCAGGCCCTCGAGGGCAAAGCGGGCGAAGGCATGAAGGAGGATGGCGGCCGCTCCGATCACAAGAATCGAGCCCACAGCCACGAAGCCAGGCAGGGCCGACAGAGGTTTGCGATAATGGTCGGTCAGCAGCCACGGCGCCAAGCCGGCGACGACGCCCGGCGCTGCGACCAGGAACAGCGCGCTGCCGGCGATTGCTGAAAAAGTTCGCATCATCGGTCTCCTGCCGTAAAAATAAACTCGGCCTGCCGAAATCGACATCATTTCGCCGACTCGCATATTTCTGAGCAAAATCGGCTCGGTTTGCTTTTAAGCAGTCGCTTTAGCGCCGGAAACGCGTCGGAATCGGCGACTTTTCTGGTCCTATGGCTTCGAGGAACAGGTTGGACCACAGCCTGCGTCTTTTTGCATGCGTGTGTTGCAAAATAGATGCTTGTTTCTTGGGCATGATGAGCACATATATAGTCGCATCTCCGGGGCGCGTTCTCCTCCCATTAGCGCCCTCGAGTGTTCCCCTCTGGAGGTTAGCCTTAATCGGCACTTCCAATCAAACTCAGCCGGATCTTTATTGATCCGGCTTTTTTGTTGCCCGCATGCCTTCGAGCCGGCAAGAAAACGACTGAATCCACCGCGTAACAGTGACATGTAACATCGGGTAACATGTCGCAGACCCACTCTATCGTTTAAGTAGACGATAGGACGCGGTTGGTCGGTTCGGGAGATGGGGGCATCACTCGAAAGACCGGGCTCAGGCAAGCACCGCGTCCGAACCTTTTTACGGATGCGGCGGACCAGCCGTTGCCTCCCAGGAACGGTCCGCAATAGGAACGGCGTCCGGATCATCCGGACGCCGCTTTCATATCTCCAGCTTTCATATCTCCAACAGAAGCCTGCCAGCAGGCCGACCTGCTCGTGCGTTTCACCGTTTCACGGAAACGGCGAACCGCACTATCTCCTTGTTCTTTCGCAATTCCGGACGGAAAACCGCTCACACTTTTCCCGGAATTGCTCTAGGCCGCTTTGCCGTTGGCGTTCATCGCTTCGTCGGCCAGCCGGCCGGTGAGCTCGGCCATGTGATCGAAAGTGGCCTTGTAGCTGGCGACGCCGGCGGTCGCCGAGCGCAGCTCGATGATCAGATCGCCGATTTCGGCCTGCGGCATGGTCGCCTCGACGACGTCCCAGCCGGGCCAGTCGGGCCTTGCGTCATAGCCGAGGATCTGGCCGCGCCGCTGCGGGATCAGCGCGATGATCTTGGAGGTCGCGTCGGAGGGCGTGACGATCTCGACCTTCATGATCGGCTCAAGCAAGACCGGCGAACAGGCGGCCATGCCTTCCTTCATCGCGAGCTTCGCCGCCATCTGGAAGGCCATGTCGGAGGAATCGACCGCGTGGTAGGAACCATCCGACAGATTGACGGCGACATCGACGACCGGAAAGCCGAGCGGGCCTGTCTTCAGATAGTCGCGAATGCCGGTCTCCACCGATTGGATATAGGTTTTCGGCACCACGCCGCCGGTGATGGTGTCGGAGAACTGGAAGCCGGACCCGCGCGGCAGCGGCTTGATCTCGATCACCACGTCGCCGAACTGGCCGTGGCCGCCGGACTGCTTCTTGTGGCGGCCACGCTGTTGCGCCGATTTGCGGATCGTCTCCCGGTAAGGCACCGCCGGGGTATGGCCCTCGATCGGGATCTGGTTCTTGCCTTCGAGGCGCTCGCGCACCACGCGCAGATGCATCTCGCCGTGCCCAGACAGGACGGTCTCGGCGGAATCCTGGTTGTGGCGCAGGCTGAGCGATGGATCTTCCTCGGCAAGCCGCTGGATCGCCGCCGACATCTTGACCTCGTCCTTGCGCTCCTTGGGGCGAAGCGCGAAGGCAAAGACCGGCTGCGGCGGCTCCAGCGTGACCAATGGCCGGATGCCGCCCTTGGCCGAGCTCAGCGTCTGGCCGGTCTTGACGTTGTCGAGCTTGCCGAGCGCAACCGTGTCGCCCGCCTTGGCGGATGTCAGCTTCGACTGGTCCTTGCCGAGCATCCTGTAGATGCCGGAAACCTTCGCCGTGTCGCCGTTGGAAAGGAAGAGCTCGGCTGCGTCAGCCAATTGGCCCGAGAGCACACGCGAGACCGAAAGCTTGCCGCCATGCGCGGTGTGAATGGTCTTCATCACCTGCACCACCGTCTGGCCGTCCGGCGCGCCAAGGCGCTTCCTCGTCGCCTCGACATCCGGCGCGTCATGGCGGATGGCTTTCAACAGGCGCAGCACGCCGTTGCCCTTCTCGGCCGTGCCGATCAGCACCGGCGTCACCGCGCCGGCGCGCAGGTCGGCCGAGAGATCGTCGAAGATCGCGTCCTTCGGCGGCTCGATCTCCTCCAGCAACTGCTCCATCAGGTGATCGTCATGGTCGGCGAGCGTCTCCAGCATGGAGAAACGGGCTTCCAGCTCGCGCGCCTTGTCGTCGTTCGGGATCTCGGCAACCTGGCTCTCGGCATATTCGCGATAGATGTAGGCGCGTTCCAGCGCCAGATCGATCGAGCCGATGACGATGCCGTCCTTGCGCACCGGAATCTGGCGCAGCAGCAGCGGCACCGAGCTTGCCGGCTGCAGCATCTTCAGCGTCTCGCGCACGCCCGCGACCGCCTTGTCGACCTTGTTGAGGAACAGGATGCGCGGAATGGCGAGATCGTCGAGCTTGCGCATGATGAGCTGCAGCGCCGGGATCTTCTTCTCATCGGCCTCGGCGACGACGACCGCGAGGTCGCAAGCGGCAAGCACGGGTTCGGCCTCGAAGGCGAATTCGATGGAGCCGGGACAGTCGACGAAAGTGATCTGCTCGCCCATGAAATCGGTGGTGGCGAAGGTCGCCTCGACGCTCATGGCGTGGGCGCGTGCCTCCGGCGAATGGTCGGAAACGGTGTTGCCCGATGAAACTGGTGACTGGCGGGGAATGGCGCCCGTGCGGGCGAGGATGGCTTCGAGAAGTGTCGTTTTACCGCTTGCGAAGGGACCGACTATGGCAATGCATTTCGGTCCCGTGCGTCGTCCTCCGGCGCGAGTACCCATGGCTGAACCTCCACTCAGGCGTTTCCCAAGGAGCGATCAGCAAAAGTGGAAACCGGTTTGCGTCCGATCGCACCCTGTGCAGAGCGGCGGCCGGCCTGTTCGGCCGTCGCGGGCGGGTTTTCACCTCTTCCCAAAGCCATCGTCACACGGGTTCGACGGGAGGGCAAGGAAAATAGAATGTTCGCCGGCTTGGTTTAGGCAGGCTGCCATCTCCTGTTCGTCAGGCCGTGAGGGCAAGACCGCAGCCGCTAAAAGCCAAGCCGGCACCTGCCAATTGGGCCGTCCGCGAGAAGCCGGAATCGGAAGATGTCAATAAAGGCTCAGCCGGCCTCGGTTCGGCGCACCGGCATGGCTGCGCTCTGCTTCACTACCCTCTCCGCAAAGCGTGACAGCAGCGGATTGAACAGGTCCGGCTTTTCCCAGAAAGGTGCATGGCCGGCGCCGGATATGACATGGCACCGTTCCCACAGCGAGGCGTAGGCCACTGTCTCGAAGTAGCTCAGCCGCACAAGCGGGTCATGCTCTCCATTGATCACCGCGACCGGGAAGGGGGCATTCTCGACCACCTGCTTCTGGTCGGCGCCCTTGCCGGCAAACATGCCGAACGCCACGCCCGAGCGCAGCCTGCCGTCGGTGCGCCTTATGGCCTCGCGGAAAGACGGACTTGCGCTGCCGCCGAAGCAAAACGCCTCAAAGCGCTCGATGTCGCGTTCGGAGTAAACTTTCTTGGAGGTGAGCAGCATGTCCCAGTTGGCATGAAAGCCACGCAGCATGCCGAGCGGCCCCCTCGACACCGGCGGCGCCCCGGTCAACACCAGACCGTTCACCGCGTGATGGAAGCTGGCAAGTTCAATCGCTACATGGCCGCCAAGCGACCAGCCGAAGATGATGGCGTGGCCGATGTTGAGGGCATCGAGAAGGCGGGCTGTGATCTGGGCGAGGCCGGTGATCGTATAGGTTGCGGCCGGGTCGCGAGCATCGGAGGAGTCGCCATGGCCGGGAAGGTCGAAAGCGATCAGCCGGTGGGCATCGGCGAGCGGACTGTCAAACTGACGCGCAAAGACGGCGCGCGAACTGCCCGAGCCGTGGATCATGACGATGGGCATGCCGGAACCAGACGACTGGCTGAGGCGCAAATCAGCCTGCGGCGTACGGATTGTGCGGTCAGTGACGCTCATGCTGGATTAGATCCTCGGATGTGGCTGGTGGCCAACATCGCATCCGGGGCTCTATATCTTCTTTAAGCATGTGGTTAAGAGAGGGTTCCTGGAAATAAGCGGCCGGCGTAGCTACCGGCTGGATGGCAGCACCGGCGGAAACCCCCACGATGGAACCACTCCTCGATCTTCTTGTCTCGGTTTGCAGCATCGCGACCATTGGCCAATATGTCTGGTCGATGCGGGCGCATTTCCAATTGCAGGCCATGTTTCCAGGCGCCATGGTGATTTCGGCAGCGGTGATTGCCACGACTTTTTTCTTTCTCGCCATCCTGTGGATCCAATCGCAGCCGGTTCCGGCAAAGCTCGCCGGGCTCGCCGTCGAACTGGCAAGCTCTGCCCTCTTCTGGTGGGCGATCGTCACCTCGCGGAAGGCGCGGCTGCACTTCGCCTTCGCGCCCGATAATCCGCACAGCCTGCTGACCGGTGGCCCCTATCGCTACATCCGCCACCCTTTCTACTCGTCATACATCATCTTCTGGATTGGATGGGGGATCGCGACCTGGTCGATCTGGGCGGTGGTGCCGGTCGCCGGGATCGCCGTACTCTATGTGGTTGCGGCGCTGGGCGAAGAAAAGAAATTTTCGCGGACGCCATTGGCGGGCGATTACCAGGCCTATCGCGGTCGAGCCGGCCTGTTCTGGCCGCGGCTGGGGTGGTAGCCGACAAGTGATGCCGGAGACCGGCGGGTATTTCGTCTCGCCGCGGCGGATCGCCTCGATCGCCGCGTTCTTGATGTTGTCGGGCGTATCGAAGTCCGGCTCGCCGGCGCCGAGGCCGATCGCGTCACGACCGGCATTTTTCAGGGTTTCACCTCTTCCCAAAACCATCGTCACACAGGTTTGTCGGAGGGCAAGAAAAATAGGACGTTCGCCGGCTTGGGTTCAGCAGGCCGCCATTTTTGCTTGTCAGGCTGTGAGGGCGAGCGGTTCGCGGGCGGCGGCACATGACGCGCTTGCCTTGTCGCGCGGCGCCGGCCTGCCGAAGAAGTAGCCCTGGAAGCGGCTGCAGCCGGCCGTCCGGGCAAGCGCGAATTCCTCCGCGGTTTCGACGCCTTCCGCGACGATGGCGATGTCCTGGATGCGGGCGATCTGCGCAAGCGCAGACACGAAGATCTGCGCCACCTGGTCGTGGGCGAGGCTGCGGATGTAGGAGCGATCGATCTTGACGCTGTCGATGGGCAGCGACTTCAGGTAGTTGAAGCCGCAATGGCCGGTGCCGAAGTCGTCGAGGGCGATGTGGAAGCCGAGGCCGCGCAGTGCCTCGAGGCGCCTGAGAACCTCGGGCGTCGCGGCCGTCGCCACCGTCTCGGTGATCTCGATGATGAACTGCGACGCGGACCGGCCGGTCTCGCGCAGGACCCGGTCGCACATCGTCACGATCTCGTCGCGCTTCAGCTGCTCGCCGGAGACGTTGATCGAGATGCGCCGTCCGGGAAAATGCCCGATATCTGCGCAGGCGCGCTTGAAGACCCATTCGCCGATCATGTCGATCAGCGTCGAGCGCTCGGCGATCGGGATGAATTCCGACGGCGAGATCAAGCTGCGCACGGGATGACGCCAGCGGATCAATCCTTCCAGCGCGTCGACCGAGCCGTCGGGATCGACGATCGGCTGGTAGTGCAGTTCCAATTCGCCGAGATAGATCGCAGCGCGCAGCTCGCGTTCGACCAGCCGGCGATAGCGTTTGTCAGACAGCATCTCCTCGTCGAAAACGGTGACGCGGCCGCGGCCGCCCGCCTTGCTCTCGTAGAGCGCGAGATCGGCCAGCAGCATCAATTCAGTGCCGTTCGAAGCGTGCAACGGCGCGAGCGCGACGCCCACCGAGATCGACAGGGGAATGATCTTGCCTTCATGTCTCTTGCCGGCCCGCATCGCATGCAGCAGCCGGCGGGCGTCGTTGCCGATACTGGCGACGTCGCCATGCGGAACCATGATGCCGAACTCGTCGCCGCCGAGCCGGCCGATGACGCCGTCCTCGAAGATGCGCTGCGCTTCCGCGACCAGATGCGCCAGCGCCAGATCGCCGAACTGATGGCCGAACGTGTCGTTGAGCTGCTTGAAATGATCGAGGTCGATCAAAAGCAGGCTTGCCTGGCGGCGATTGCGCGAGCCGCTCAGCCAATCGCCCAACGCTTCGATGAAATAGCGCCGGGTCATCGCGCCTGTCATGGCATCGACAGTGAGAAAGCGATGCTTCTCGGCCTCGGCGTCCGCCGCCGATTGCAGGCGCTGGACGACGTTCGAGCGCATATACATCAACACCAAAAGCGCCATTAAGGTCGAAGTCACCGACACCGCGAGCGCGCCGGCGCGGGAGGCGTTCTCCGTCAGCGCGAAAGCCGCAAGCCCGGTGGCGGCGATGCTCATCACGAGCAACGCCTGGATGCCGCGATAGATACGGCCGCTGTGATCTTTGATTGTCGCCAAGATACTCATGTCCGCGCCCCCACAGCACGCGACATGGCTAGGACCTTAGCCGTTAAGAAACGCTGAGCTTGGCCGCTGCCTGGATCTATTCCTTTGCCGCTGAGTGGAGATCGCGATTTTATGGTTAAAAAGCAACTATTTGTGACAGTTCTCTGACATTCTAATGCTGCAATCCGCCCGCTGCGCGAATGAGAAATCGAGGTTGCCGCCCGGCAACGGCTCAAAGCCAGTTGCAACGGTCTCCCGACGAGGTGAAACTACCGCGTGAGACGCCGGGCGGGGCGCTTTGTTCGAGAGGATCTGAACGATGAAGCTCATTGCGTGCGGCAGCGTGCCGACGATCATCGCGCCGGAGACATATTTCACCGGGCGGGTGCTGCAGACGCCGATCATCGAGAAAGAGGTGCCGGCGCGGCTCAGGGCGACGCTGGTCAGCTTCGAGCCCGGCGCGCGCACCCATTGGCACACGCATCCGCTTGGACAGACGCTCTATGTCACCGCCGGCGCCGGCCTGGCGCAAAGCTGGGGCGGCCCCGTGCAGGAGATCAGGGCAGGGGATGTCGTTTCCTTCGCGCCGGGCGAAAAACACTGGCATGGCGCCGGCCGGAAAACCGCCATGACACACATCGCCATGCAGGAGGCGCTGGACGGCGTCCACGCCGACTGGCTCGAGCAGGTTTCCGACGAGCAATATGGCAGCTGAGCGGCGTCCAAGAAAAACCCGGCGCGGCGCCAGGTTTTTCTTGCTGGCCGGCCGGATGGCCGATCAGGCCAGCGACGCGGTGAAGCGCTGGATGCGCGTGCAGGCTTCTTCCAGCAAGGCGTCCGACGTGGCGTAGGAGATGCGGAAGTTTGGTCCGAGGCCGAAGGCCGAGCCGAACACCACCGCGACACCTTCGGCCTCCAGCAGTTCGGAGCAGAAGGCCTCGTCATTGTCGATCACCTTGCCCGTCTTGGTCTTCTTGCCGATCAGCTGGGCGCAGGACGGATAGACATAGAAGGCGCCTTCCGGCGACGGGCAGGAGATGCCCCGCGCCTGGTTGAGCATCGAGACCACGAGGTCTCGCCGGCCCTGGAAGATCGCCTTGTTCCTGGCGATGAAATCCTGCGGCCCGTTCAGCGCCTCGACCGAAGCCCATTGCGCGATGGTGCAGGCGCCCGAGGTCTGCTGGCCCTGGATCATGTCCATCGCCTTGATCAGCGGCACCGGGCCGGCTGCATAGCCGATGCGCCAGCCGGTCATGGCATAGGCTTTCGACACGCCGTTCATGGTCAGCGTGCGCTCATAGAGGTTCGGCTCGACCTCGGCGATGGTCTTGAAGACGAAATCGCCATAGGTCAGGTGCTCATACATGTCGTCGGTCAAGGTCCAGACATGCGGATGCTTGAGCAGCACGTCGGCCAGCGCCCGCAGCTCGGCCTCCGTGTAGGCGGCGCCCGACGGGTTCGACGGCGAGTTCATCAGCAGCCATTTGGTCTTCGGCGTGATCGCCTTTTCCAGCACTTGCGGCGTGAGCTTGAAGCCGTTGTCAATCGAGGTGTCGGCGAACACCGACGTGCCGCCGCAGATCGCCACCATTTCGGGATAGCTCACCCAATAGGGGCGCGGGATGACGACTTCGTCGCCCGGGTTCAGCGTCGCCATGAAGGCGTTGAACAGGATCTGCTTGCCGCCGGTGCCGACGATGGTCTGCTCCGGCCGGTAGTCGAGATTGTTCTCGCGCTTGAATTTTTTCGCGATCGCCTCGCGCAGCGGCACGATGCCGGAAACCGGCGGATATTTGGTCTCGCCGCGGCGGATCGCCTCGATCGCCGCATTCTTGATGTTGTCGGGCGTATCGAAGTCCGGCTCGCCGGCGCCGAGGCCGATCACGTCACGGCCGGCATTTTTCAGCTCGCGCGCTTTCTGCGTCACCGCGATGGTCGCGGAAGGCTTAACGCGGGAAAGGGCGTCGGCGAGAAAGGCCATGACGAAATGTCTCCTAGGAAAAGCGGCCAGGACCAGCCGCGGCGCCTCTCATGTCGCATCATGGCGCGGAGCGCAAGCATTGTGCGATGAGCCAGAGGTCAAGGAGGCGTGACCAAAGTCAGCCTGCGTGAGCGGCAACGCTAAATTCATCAACGGCCGGTAAACCCTTGGCTGGCAGGATCGCAGATCGGATTGCGACTATTCGCGGAGCGAGAAACCTTGTCGCGCAGCATCGGGCTCGCCCACATCATCCGTCATGATGACGGCACCTCGACCGGTGTCTGGGGCATCTATACGTTGCAGAGCGCGTTCCAGCCGATCTTCGCCTTCAAGGAGGGCAAGCTTTCGGTCGTCGCTTTCGAAGGGCTGATCCGGCCGTTCCGCGATGGCGAGCCGCAGTCGCCGGGGACATTTTTCGGCACCTGCCCGGCAGCCGACCGGTTGCATATCGAGGCGCTGACGCGCACGCTGCATCTTCTGAACGCCGGCGCCTGCCTACCGCAAGAGGCCTACATCTTCGTCAATTTCGACCCGTCGGTCTTCACCGATCGTCACATCGCCGACAAGGCCCTGCGCGACATGCGGCTGGTGCTGCACGAAGCCGGCATCGATCCGCGCCGCATCGTCTGCGAGGTCACCGAGCAGAAATCGGCTTCGCAGGAAGCGCTCTACGGTTTTGTCGAGGCGCTGAGGGCCAATGGCTTCAGCATCGCGGTGGACGACTATGGCGCCGATGATTCCGACATCAATCGGATCAAGGAACTCAAGCCAGACATCGTCAAATTCGATGCGAATTGGATCACCCATCTGATGGAGTCCGGCGCCGGCTTCGCCTTGCTGACGGCGATGGTGCAAAGTTTCGAGAACCAGGGCATCCGCACCGTCTTCGAAGGTATCGAGGAAGGCTGGCAGTTGGAACTCGCCGAGAGGTCCGGCGCCTCCATGGTACAGGGCTACGTGCTTGCCCGGCCGGAACTTGCCCCCACCAGCTTTCGCGTTTTCGGCAAGGGCGCGCAGCAGCCTTCGAGCGAAGACAGCAAGGCACCGGCCGCCGCAAGCCCGGCGGCCCCAACGCTGCACGGACGGCCGGCAAGAGTGTTCGGGCGCAAGGTCGCGCCATGAGCGGACAACCAGACAGGCGGCGCAACGTCGCCGAGGCGATCTTCACTGACGAGATCGGCCTCCAGTTCGGCGTCTATGGCGAGTACCGGCTGTGGAGCGCCTATCAGCCGATCTTCGCGCCGGAGGGCAGGGTGCTCAGAGCCGTCGCCGTCGAGGGGCTGATCGAGCCGCGCCGCGTCGCGCAGCCGGTAGCCGCTTCGGTCTTCTTCGGCAGCATTCCCGCGCCCGACCTTCTGTTTGTCGAAACGATGTGCCGGATGCTGCATCTCGGCAATTACCGCAACATCGGCGTCGAGGGATTGACGCTGTTCTTTAACTATAATCCGACCATTAACGATCATCTCGGACGTGCGCTCGCCGAGATCCGGCTGATGACCAGGCATCTCGGCGATCTGGAGCTCGAGCCCAGCCTGCTGGTCTGCGAGATCACCGAACAGGCAGCCGACGACCAGGTTCTTGCCAGCCTGGTGCGCGAAATGCGGCGCGACGGCATCCGCATCGCCATCGACGACTTCGGCACGGGGCATTCGACCGAAGCGCGCATCGATCTGCTTGCACCCGACATCGTCAAGATCGATGGCGCCTGGTTTGGCGAGCTCTGCCGCCATGCCGCCGCCGAACGCTTCTTCCGGCCGTTGGTGGCGATGCTGCACGAGCGCGGCGCCAAAGTGCTGGTCGAGGGCATCGAGAATGCACAGCACTTGCGCGTCGCGCTTGAGGGCGGCGTCGACCTGCTGCAAGGCTTCCATCTCGCCCGCCCGGCGCTCGCCGGCACGGTCTTCAAGGAAGAACCGCTTTCCATCGACGCTCTCATCGACGCCGGCAACAAAGTCGTGCCCCTGCATCAGCATCGCTGATGCTCGATCCAAAAGACGCATCAGCATCGCTGATGCTCGATCCAAAAGGCGCATCAGCATCGCTGATGAAGCGAAAAAATATCAGCGCCGCTGATGGTTCTTCTTGAAAACAAATCACTGGATGGTCTCGCCTGGGCGCGTTAGAGCCGTGCTGAAATGGGCTTCAGGCGACGCGCGAGGTATGTGCGATGATCCTTTACGACATGGCCGACAGTGGCAATTGCTACAAGCCGCGGCTGTTGATGGCCAAGCTCGGCATTCCTTTCACCCGGGTCGAGGTGAGCTCGCATACCGGCGAGACGCGCAAACCAAATTACGTCGCCAAGAATCCGAACGCGATGGTGCCGATGCTCGAGCTCGACGACGGCAGGCGCATCACCGAGAGCAACGCCATCCTGCTCTATCTTGCCGAAGGCGCGCGCTTCCTGCCGACTGACAAGTATGAACGCGCGCTGGCTTACCAATGGCTGTTCTTCGAGCAATACAGCCACGAGCCCTATATCGCGGTGCGCAAGGCGCTTTTGACTTTTCCGGAACGGGCGAAGGACGCCACGCCGGAACGGCTGGCGCAGACGCTGGAGCGCGGCAACAAGGCGCTCGGCGTGATGAACCAGCATCTGGAGCGGAACGAATTTTTCGCCGGCAACGCCTATAGCGTCGCCGACATCGCCTTATATGCCTACACCCACACCGCCGGGATGGGCGGCTTCCAGCTCGACGCCTATCCGGCGGTCGCCGCCTGGCTGAAGCGCGTCGAGGCGGACAAGGGACATGTGCCGATCGAGTGGGTACCTTAAGGCAGCGCCGGCGATTGGCGAAAGGCTGGGGACAGCCTCCTTCTCCCGTTCACGGGGAGAAGATGGCGGCAGCCAGATGAGGGGCTGCGCCGGCCTTACTAAGTCAGCCAAAATGACAGCCCTGAAACGTTGGCGCTGCCCCCTCATCGCCCTGCCGAGCACTTCTCCCCGTGAACGGGGAGAAGGAGGCAACTCGCCAAAATCCAGACAACAAAAAAGGCGGGCAATGCCCGCCTTCCTCTGCCGGTAGCCTGATCGGGAGCGTCTGGTCCGGGCCGGCAGCTATCTGCTGTTCCAGCTTGTCGGGTCTTTTCGCTCCGGCGCGCTTCTCGCGCGACCGTCAGTACATCCGTGACTTGCCGCGCGCCCCGAACCTTCGCCCGGTGCGCGCCTTACTTAGTCGCATTTTGCGCCGCTGGCCGTAAAGCCTGCCGCAAAATGCTTAAGCCAAATCAGGCTGCCTTGCTAAGAGAGCCAGCAGCGGACTTGCCGGTGCGGCGGTCCTGCTCGATCTCGAAGTTGATTTTCTGGCCTTCAGCCAGGCTCGTCATGCCAGCGCGCTCGACAGCGGAGATGTGGACGAAAACGTCCGCGCCGCCATTGTCAGGCTGGATGAAGCCGTAGCCCTTGGTGGCGTTGAACCACTTGACCGTACCAGTTGCCATATAGAATGCCCTTCACATTTGCTTTTGTTTGACCGGACCAACGTCCGGCCGGCGGTATCGAAATTTTGGAGATAGACGTCAGCAAACGCGAAGATCGCGGCCCGATCGATCGGCCAAATTCAATGCTGCGGATATAGGATAGTTTGAGCAAGAAAACAAGACGGGTTGCCTGGACGCTGCCCCGGATCCCGGATCGAGCGGAAGACAAGCATGGAAGTTTTGACAGCGGTGCCGCGTTGTGAAGGGATGGGATGCTTGCCCTTCCGAGGAGAGAAGCCATGAAGACCATTCTGCTTGCCGCCTGCTTCCTGCTGCTGGCCGCGGAAGCGCAGGCGGTGACGCGCTACGATCCGACGCGCATGAGCTGCGACCGGGTGCAGGCGACGATCGCCAGACAGGGCGCCGTCATCCTGCGCTACCAGTCGACGCGCGTGCCGGGGCTGCCGCTCTACGACCGCTATGTGCGCGACGAGCGTTTCTGCAACGCGGGCGAAGTGAGGGCACGCGCCTACGTGCCGAGCGCCGACACCCGGTCCTGCATGGTCTATGTCTGCAAGCGTCCGGATTTCGAGCGGCGTTTCCGCCGCCGGTTCCTGCAGGACTGATACGCAGCGCCTTAGAACCCGAACGAAGCCTGCGCCGCCGGCGGCGGGCCGACGCGAACGCCTTCCATGGCCAGCATCCTTTCCTTGGTGGCCGAGCCGCCGGGCGCGGAGAAGCCGCCGATCTTGCCGCCGGCCGCCAGGATGCGATGGCACGGAATGACCAGCGGCACCGGATTGGCGCCTAGCGCCGCGCCCGTTTCGCGCGGAAGGCCCGCATGGCCGGCGCGCTTGGCCAGTTCGCCATAGGTGGTGGTCTCGCCGAAGCCGAGCTTGCGAGCCGCGTCGTAGATGGCGAGGCGGAAATCGTCGACGCCGTCGAGATCGACCGGCACGCTCGAGAAGTCGACGTCCTCGCCGGCCGCATAGGCCTTGATCTTGGCGATCAGATCGACCACCCAGGACGGCTGGTCTGTCGAGGCTGAGACGCCGGGGTGGCGAAGCAGCCGGCGCTCGACCGCTTCGCGGCTGCGCTCCGGCAGGCAAAGCCGGATCAGGCCCTTCTCGCTCCAGGCAATGCCCATGAAGCCGATCACTGTTTCTAACACTGCGTGGCCGGCCGTGATCTGGGATGTGGGTTTCATGGCGTATTCCTTCGGCAAAACAGCGAAAAACGAGTACATATCCAGAACAATATGGCACTTCGGCCCTGTTGTCGCCACCCGAAAACCGCCGGGTGGCCCCGATTGCCGGGTGTGAATCGCTGGTGTAAGGACTCCTTAACAACCGACAAACCGGACCCGCACGGCTTGCCAGCTAAAATCATATTCACCGCGCTCAGCGTGCTCGTAGCCGCTGCTGGTCTCAGCGGCTGTACCTCGACCTCGCAGATGAAGGCCGCGCCCGCGCTCGCGGAAGCCTCGACGCCGGCCGTCGCGGATGATACGCCGACGCTCGCGCTGCCCGAAACGGTGGCCGTGCTGCCGGAGCCTTCTGGCCTCGCGCAGGTGCAGACTGCCGCGCTGGCTGGCGATGCCGTCGCCATGGCGACCACGCCAGGGGCGCCCGCGACGCAAAGCGCATTGGCGATGCAAGGCGCGCCCGCGACGCAAGGCGCGCCTGCGACGCAAAGCGCGCTGTTGCCGCCGCCTGTCCAACCTGGCGCGCCCGCCGCGGCGTTGGCTCAGCCTGCGGCTTTCGCGGGAGCGACGCCGATGGCCGGCCAGTTTCCGCCGCCGCCGGTGCTGACGGCCGGCGGCTCGCCGACCGGCCCTGGATCCATCAGCCGAGCGGCATCCATCAAGCAGGCAGTCTATACAACCGCAGGCGTTGCCATGCCGGTCACCGGCCAGTCGGCCAAAGTCGCCCCGATGCCCGGCGTCCAACAGGTCGCTTATGTGGCGCCGGACAACCCGGCGCTGCTTGCGGCACCCGGCCAACCCGAGCAGCACGCCAGCGGCCCGCGCGGCGAGATCGAACGGCTGATCGAGAAATATTCGGCGATCTATGAAGTGCCGGTCGAGCTGGTGCGCCATGTCGTCAACCGCGAGAGCACCTTCAACCCGAAAGCCTACAATCATGGCCATTGGGGGCTTATGCAGATCAAGCACGCGACGGCGCGCGGCATGGGCTATGACGGACCGGCGACCGGCCTGTTCGACGCCGAGACCAACCTCAAATACGCGGTGAAATATCTGCGCGGCGCCTGGCTGGTTTCGGGCGGCAACGCTAAGCGGGCCGACACGCTCTACCAGACCGGTTACTACTACGACGCCAAGCGCAAGGGCCTGCTCGAGGCGACGGGGCTTGGCTCCGACCGCAAGCGGCACCGCCTGCCACCCGACGCCTGAGCGGACGGTCCCGCGCGGCGTTTCGAGACAGCGCCATGCATGAAAACACAATTCCCCGTCCGCCGGCTGCCAACGACATCCGCCTGCGCAAGCTGCTCGACGACACGCTCACCGCGCCGCACTGGCCGCAGGGCTTCGTCATGCGCGCGTTCGAGCACCGGGACGCGCCAGCCTTGCACGCGCTGCTGGAAGAGGTGTTCGATGACGGCGCCGACGGGCCGTTCGACGAGTGGTGGCCGCGCATTGCCGGCGATGCGGAGTTCAATCCCGCTCTCTGTTTCCTGGCGATCGACGGCAAGGGGCTGCTGGCGGGCGCGGCGCTCTGCTGGACATCCGGTTTCGTCAAGGATCTCGCCGTCCATCCGGAATCGAGACGGCAGGGCCTCGGCGAGGCGCTGATGCGGCAGGTGTTCCTGACCTTTCGCGAGCGCGGGGCGACCCATGTCGATCTCAAGACCAATATTGTGAAGAACACCGCGGCCTTCAGGCTCTACGAGCGGCTCGGCATGATCCCGGTCGACTGGGAAGGCTGACGCCCAAAGCGCGGCGGGCCGGATCGGAGGCTCCCGGCGCGGCGTTGCAATCGCCTGCGCCCGGACATTGTGAACTCCTTCACATAGGCTGACGTTAGGGCATGCTAATTCGTCGTCGTGCCGGGCGGCCGATCGGCGGATCGACGCGGGCAAGGCGTCGGAGGAGGCTGTGCCGGCATGCGTCAGCCACTCCCAGGCGGGCTCCGGGGCGGGGGTTTCGGAGCCCGTCCGCTTTGCGTGAAGCGAGGCGGACGGAACGGGCCGCCGACGCGGCGAGCCACCGAGATCGGCTTCACCGACCTGCTGGCCCGGTCGGCCACGCACAACGCGGGAACCCTAAGCGGCGTCGCGCATTCAACGCAGGGGCCTTGATGAGCCGCGACCTATGCGTCGCCGGTCGCGCAGGGAGGTCCGCAATCCCGTGAAGTTCGTTTCAGCATTCCTGGCCGCCGGCATCCTGCTCGGCGCTGTTCAAGCGCGAGCCGTGGAACTGTCGATCGTGTCGGGCGATACCGGCAACGGCATCAAGGTGCTGCGCGAGATACTCGATCGTTACGAGAAGAAGAGCGGCAACAAGGTCGATATCGTCGTCATTCCGCCTTCGACCACCGACCAGTTCGGCCAGTACCGGCTCTGGCTCGCCGCCGGCAGCAGCGATATCGACATCTACCAGACCGACGTGATCTGGGCGCCGCAGCTTGCCAGCCAGCTGGTCGACCTGACCAAGGCGACAAGGGATGTGGTGGGAGAGCATTTCCCGTCGATCATTCAATCGCAGACGGTCAACGGCAGGCTGGTCGCGCTGCCGATCTTCACCGACGCGCCGGCGCTCTATTACCGCAAGGATCTGCTCGACAAATATGGCGCCAAGGTGCCGGCCACCTGGAAGGAACTGGCCGATACCGCGAAGCTCGTGATGAACAAGGAGCGACAGGCCGGCAACAAGGACATCTGGGGCTTCGTCTTCCAGGGCAACGCCTATGAGGGTCTGACCTGCAATGCGCTCGAATGGGTGATGTCGAATGGCGGCGGTCGGATCATCGAACCGGACGGTGAAATCTCCATCGACAATCCAAAGGCGGCCGCGGCGCTCGACATGGTCAAGGGCTGGATCGGCACGATAGCGCCGCCGGGCGTGCTCGCCTATCAGGAGGAAGAAACGCGCGGCGTCTGGCAGACCGGCAATGCCGTCTTCATGCGCAACTGGCCATACGCCTATGCGCTGGGCAACAGCGAGAATTCGCCGATCAAGGGCAAGTTCGACGTGGCGCCGCTGCCGGCCGGCGAAGGCGGGCGGCCGGTCGCCACGCTGGGCGGCTGGAACCTTGCGGTGTCCAGATATTCGAAACATCCAGACGAGGCGATCGAGCTGGTAAAGTTCATCGCGTCGCGCGAGATGCAGAAATACCGGACGCTGAGAACGTCCAACCTGCCGACCATCCCGGCGCTCTATGACGACCCCGACATCGCCCGGCAGCAGCCGATCGTGCCGCGCTGGAAAGAGATTTTTCTCAACGCGCAGCCAAGGCCGTCGGCAACCGCCAGGATCAAGTACAACGAGGCATCCAGCCAGTTCTGGACTGCCGTGCACGACACGATCTCCGGCCAGGGCGCCGCCGCCGAGAATCTGGCCGATCTCGGCGCGAGGCTGACCAGGCTGAAAGGCAAGGGCTGGTGAGCGCGGCAAGGCGATCGCCGCTGATGCGCCGACGCGTGCGCACGGCCTGGCTGTTCCTCGCGCCGATGCTTCTCGTGCTCGCCGCCGTCGCCGGCTGGCCGTTCCTGCGCACGGTCTATTACGGTTTCACCGATGCTTCGCTGGCGGACCTCGACGCAAGGCAATGGGTGGGCTTCGACAATTACTTCTCGGTGTTGCGCCTGCCGAGCGGCCGCCTGCTCTATGACGGGTTGCTCGTCGATCCGGTCTGGTGGCGCGCGGTGTGGAACACGGTGCGCTTTGCCGTGGTTTCGGTGGCCTGCGAGACGGTGCTGGGCATGATCGTGGCGCTTGCGCTCAACACGGAATTCCCCGGACGCGGCATCGTGCGGGCCGCCATCCTCATTCCCTGGGCGATCCCGACCATCGTCTCGGCCAAGATGTGGCAGTGGATGCTCAACGACCAGTTCGGCATCATCAATGTCGCGCTTCTCAATCTCGGCCTGATCGACACCAAGATCGCCTGGACCGCCAATGCCGACACCGCAATGATCGCCGTGCTGATCGTCGACATCTGGAAGACGACGCCGTTCATGGCGCTGCTGATCCTGGCGGCCCTGCAGATGCTGCCGCGCGAGATCCTCGAGGTGGCGAAGCTCGACGGCGCCAACCCGTGGCAGATCTTCTGGCGGGTGACCTTGCCGCTGATCCGTCCGGCGGTAATGGTGGCGGTGATCTTCCGCGCGCTCGATGCGCTACGCATCTTCGACCTGATCTATGTGCTGACGCCCAACAACGTGCAGACCAAGTCGATGTCGATCTTCGCGCGCGAGAACCTGTTCGAGTTCGACAAGTTCGCCTATGGCTCGGCCGCCTCGACGCTGCTTTTCCTGATCATCGGCCTGCTCACCATCGCCTATATCCGCATCGGCCGGCTGAGTTTCGAGGGAGGGCGCTGACATGAAAATGCTGAAGCGCGCCGGCTTCTACCTGCTGCTCCTGGCGATCGTTTTCGTCGCGGTGTTTCCGTTCTACTACGCCATCGTCACCAGCCTGAAATCGGGAACAGAGCTGTTCCAGGCAGGCCTCTGGCCGCAATCGTTCAGCCTTGCCAATTACCGCAACGTGCTGACCGAAGGTCCCTTCCTGCGCAATCTCGTCAATTCGCTGATCGTCTCCGGCGCGGTCGTCGCGGTCTCGCTGCTGCTCGGCGTCACCGCGGCCTATGCGCTGGCGCGCATTCGTTTCCGCGGGCGCTCGGCGCTGATGCTGGCCATCCTGTCGGTGTCGATGTTTCCGCAGGTCGCGGCACTTGCCGGGCTGTTCGAGATCATCCGGGCGCTGCATCTCTACAATTCGCTCTTGGCGCTGATCCTGTCCTACATGATCTTCACGCTGCCGTTCACGGTCTGGGTGCTCACCACTTTCGTGCGCGACCTGCCGGTCGAGATCGAGGAGGCGGCGATCATCGACGGCGCCGGGCCCTGGACCATCCTCACGCGCATCTTCCTGCCGTTGATGTGGCCGGCGCTCGCCACCACCGGGCTGCTTGCCTTCATCAGCGCCTGGAACGAGTTCCTCTTCGCGCTCACCTTCACCTCCACCAACACGCAGCGCACCGTGCCGGTGGCGATCGCGCTTCTGTCAGGCAATTCGCAGTTCGAGATCCCGTGGGGCAACATCATGGCCGCCTCGGTGATCGTCACCGTGCCGCTGGTGGTGCTGGTGCTCGTCTTCCAGCGCAGGATCGTGTCGGGTCTCACGGCTGGCGGCGTCAAAGGCTAGATGCGACGCGAAAAATGAAGGGAAAGCGTGTGCCGAAATGTCGGATCAGGTCGCGGCGAGCCGTCCTTGGATCGTAGAGCAACCCGCGCCGGGACGCCGGCGCCAGGAGACGATCATGATCACCTTTCCCAATGAATCCGCCAAATATCGCACCGCGCGCGAAAAATTGCTGCGCAAGGAAATCGAGCTGCGCCGCGCCATGGAAGCGGTGGCGGAGGCAAGGCGCGCTTTGCCGCCGGGTGGTTTGGTACCGCAGGACTATGTGTTCGACGCCCTGGACGACCAGGGCCAGCCGGCGAAGGTGCGGCTGTCGGACCTGTTCGCGCCGGGCAAGGATACGCTGATCCTCTATCAGATGATGTTCCCGCGCCACCCGCAGGAGACGCGCGAGGTGGCGAAAGGCGGCGAGACGGCGAAGCTTGCCCGGCAGGACCAGCCATGCCCCTCCTGCACGGCGCTGCTCGACCAGTTCGACGGCGCGATCGGCCATCTCGAAGCGGCGGGCTTCAACTTCGCCGTGGTGGCGAAGACCGCGCTCGACAATCTGACGGCGCTCGGCCGCGACCGCGGCTGGAAAAACATGCGGCTCGTCTCGTCGGCCGGCAACGCTTTCAAGCGCGACTACAACTCCGAAACGGCCGAGGGCGCGCAGATACCGCTGCTTTCGGTGTTCCACCGTAATAGTGACGGCATCCGGCATTTCTGGTCGTCGGAGCTAGACTTCGCGCCATCAGACCCGGGACAGGACCCGCGCGGCATCGGCACCTGCGAGATCCTGTGGAACCTGATGGATTTCACGCCCGAAGGCCGGCCGAACTGGCATGAGCAGCTGCAATATGCCGGGCACGCCCCCGGCGCGCACTGCCATTGATGGCGACGCGGGCCCCCGGCCCGTGCGCTTCCTTTCGAGGCAACCTCTTAGGCAACCCTGGGGCCGGTGCCGCGTTGGGGAAGGCGGAGGGGCTGTTTCGGATCGGAGATCGAGATGAAAACGCTGCTGCCCCTGGTCGCCGTCGCGCTTCTTGCCGGCGCGCCCGCCGCGTTCGCCCAGTCGGACAATTCAGACGCCGTGGGACCGATGGTGACCGAGAACAAGGTCGACACCCAGACCTTCGTCACGACGGTGCCGAATGCCAACATGTTCGAGATCGAGTCGAGCAAGCTGGCGCAAGAGAAGTCGGCGTCGGCCGACGTCAAGGCCTTCGCCGCGCAGATGATCAAGGATCACAGCAAGGCGGCCGAGGATTTCAAGACGGCGCTCAGCCAGGGCCAGACCACGGCGTCGATCAAGCCGGCCGGCCCGGCGCTGCAGCCGAAGGAGCAGCAGCTGATCGACGACTTGAAGGCTACGAGCGGCAAGGAATTCGACGCCAAATACATCAAGATGCAGGCCGACGCGCATAAGGATGCGGTGGCGCTGTTTTCCACCTATGCCAATTCAGGCGACGACCCGGCGATGAAGGAATTTGCCAAGAAGACGCTGCCGGTGCTGAAGATGCACGAGAAGCATGTGAAGGAACTGGCGGTGGCGCATCAGTGAGGGGGCGCCCTTGCTTTCTCCCCCTGTGGGAAAAGGTGGCCGCGAAGCGGCCGGATGAGGGGTGCTCCAGGGAATGCCGACGCCTCATTTCGCTGGAACACCCCTCATCCGTCTCGGCGCTGTCGCGCCGATCCACCTTCCCCCACAAGGGGGGAAGGGAGAACCAGCGCTGGCGTTCCCCCGCTGCCCCGATAAGCTCCCGCCAAAACAAAGGGAGGACCGCCATGGACAAGGAAGTCATCGAAGTACCCGTGATGTCGGCGAAGGTGCGCTCGCTTGGCCTGCCGTGCTCGACGGCGGTGCGGGCCAACGGCTTCGTCTTCATCTCGGCGACGCCGCCGGTCGACATGGCGACCGGCGAGATGGTGCGCGGCGACATCGAGACCCAGACCGAGGCGTCGCTGAAGGCGCTGAAACACTGCCTGGAAGCGGGCGGCAGCTTTAGCGTGAACCCGCCGGCGCGCAGTTTCGTGCCTGGCCGATGGAGTTCGATATTGAGATCGAGTGCGTGGTGGCGTGATTGCGATAACGATCGGGCACCATGCGTCAGATTTACGGCCTCCATCACTGGATTTCTGACAAGCATCTCGGCAACTATCTTTCCGAGATGACGTGGCGCTACAATCGCTGTGATCTCAAAGACGGAACGCGCATGAACGCACTACTCGCGCAGAGTGAAGGCCGCCTCACCTACAGGGAGCTAATTGCATGAGCAAAAAGCTGAAACGCGCCGTGGGATTGAAGGGTATGCCTTTTGGTAAGGCCCTTGAGAGATTGTTCCGTGTTGACCCGAAGGAAATAGAGTCGGAGATTGAAAAGACAAAGCGTAAAGAGGGGGAAAACGAGCGCTATGTCGAAGAACGTCATGAAAGTATCCGACGAGGGGCAAGGCGAGCACCACGAAAATTTCGTCCTTGATTTCCTCTATAATGACGCTCGCCGGATTGGATCATTCCTCGCGCAATTCGAGGACTCTGGAACTCTACAGCAAGTAACCCAGCATGAGAGCGTAGCGAAAGGTAACAAGCGGGGCTGGCGGATTGGGCTTGGCGGCGGGGCTAATATTGCTGGCACAGGCGGCACAGGTGAAATCAGTTTCGAGCGTAGTCCGGCCGAAGTTGGTTCTGAGGCATCGGAACTCGTATTTGACCCCTTGTGGGCTAATGCACTGACGCTCCTCGACTATCTCGCTGGTCGCGATCTGATCGAGCCAAACATTGCCAAAGCAGGCATCGGCCAGTTTGTAAAAGTGACGGGAAATCTGCGGATACACGATTTAGGAATATTGAAGCTGCTTTGGGATATCCCAGCCGTTCGGCGGCAGATGGGCGGCGTCGGCTCCATGAGCAAAAACCAGGCGAAGCGGCTCGATCCCGCAACCAAAGCCGCCGCCGACGGTTTGGAGCTAGGAATAGAAGTTATGAAAGTGTTGCCGCACGGAATTAGCGCACGATTGACGGCAAGCGGCGGCGTAGAAGTTTGGGCGTCTCTCCATTCGGATTCTATCACCGGATCGACAGCGGACTTGTTTCTAAAGCATGGTGATCAGATCGCTGGACAGTGGAGCATGCTGGGAGTGCTCGACGCGGAACCGACTGACATTCAGCCAACCAACTTCACCAACGAGGAATCCGGCCTGCGAATATTCACAAATGGGTTCAGCCATATCCTTGATGTCTTAGGGCCGCTTACGCGGATGTTCCTGGGGCGTCCATCTGGTGCTTATGGAATGACGCCCTTGGTGATTTACCGCGAGGTAGCGCGCCGTTAATGACCTCACCGGGTCAGATCCGTTTTGTATGAGGTCCGAGTATGCAACCCAGACGTTCGCATCCCTCGCTACGATATCGAGTTGGTGAACTCGCGGTAGCTCGAACAAGCTCTTGCGCAAGGGTGATGCGCCATAATTCGAGGTATGGAAGGCGGCAATCTCCGCCTCGTATCCTGGTCATATGACGACGGATTGCGTGGTATGCCTAAAGATTTCTATTGAATTTGTCCGATTCTGGTCCAAGTTATGGTCATTGTTGGCATCGAGCATTGTTTCGTTGTGTAAAAGCACAATAGACGCACAACTGAGGCGCGGGAGGGTGATCGAGAGTGCTGGGTACGGCATCATTCGGTCCTTCATGGGGGGAATGTCATGATAAGTGACTTGATACAATTTGTTGTTGAATCCATAAATAGAGATCGGCGACTGAGAATTATACTCGGAACAATAATACTAGCTGTATCAGTAATTTTTATTTACTCCATATATATCTATAAACTTAGACCTACTGACTTTCTTGATACAATAGGCCCGGCGCTGGTTGCGATATTGTTTTCTTTTGTTGGCATTAGTCTGGCAGTAACCGATCAGAAAGTTAGAAGAAATAAGGCGAATGGCAAGCCGGGTGGCAAGAAGGACTTCGGTGACGATAGCTTAACAAAAAATAAATCTACAGAGCTCACTGACGTTTTTCATGAATTTCGAGTTCGCATGATCTACGATTCCGACAGGTTGAAATTCAATAGCTTCAAGAATTTGGCTATAGGTATCATATTTTCATTTTCCGCTCTGTCCTTGCTCGCTTTTTTTGTGTTGTGGCAGGATATAGACAGATTAAATTACGACTATGTCAAATATTTTATGCAATGGCTGGTTCCAAGGATAGCAATAGTCCTTCTTCTGCAATTTGTCGGTTTCTTTTTCTTGCGGCTATACGTTGCGAGCGAGCTTGATATAAAGCATAATAAGAATGAGATTACCAATATAGAGGCGCAAGTCATGGCGTATGCCATGTCAAAAGAATTTGGGGCTGACTTGGTTAAGTTTGTTATTGAAAAGCTTGCTATGACAGAAAGAAATTTTATTATAAAGCAAGGAGAAAAGACAATATCTATCGAGAATGAGTCGCAATTTAACGACCTAAAAGATATTATTGGCAAGTTGGTAGATAGGATACCTACGGAAGTGAAATAATTTACGTCAATATATAATCGACACTGCTTCTTATCCGCGTTGGATCAAGTTATCCAAAATACTCCTGCAGCGGCCTCACCTCCAGGTTCCCCGCCCGCAGCGCCGCAATCGCCTCGGCCACCGCTGCCGCACCCGACAACGTCGTGTAATACGGCACTTTCTGCATCAGCGTTGCCCGCCGCAGCGACTTCGAGTCCGACACCGCTTTCTGGCCATCCGTCGTGTTGAACACGATCTGGACCTGGCGGTTGCGGATGGCGTCCTCGATGTGGGGGCGGCCTTCGAGCACCTTGTTGATCTTTTCGGCCGTCACGCCGTTCTCGGCAAGGAAGCGGGCAGTGCCGGAGGTGGCGAGCACTTTAAAACCCTGGCCGGCGAGGCGCTTGACGGCCGGCAGGATGCCCTTCTTGTCCTCGTCGCGCACGGAGACGAACAGCGTGCCGGAGCGTGGCAGGTCGACACCCGCTCCGAGCTGGCTCTTGGCGAAGGCCAGCGCAAAGTCGCGGTCGAGGCCCATGACCTCGCCGGTCGAGCGCATCTCCGGGCCGAGCAGGATGTCGACGCCGGGGAAGCGGGCGAAGGGGAAGACGGCCTCCTTGACCGCGATGTGACCCGGGTTGCGCGCATCGGGCATGGCGCCGTAATGGGCGAAGGCGTTTTCAAGCGTCTCGCCGGCCATGATGCGGGCGGCGATCTTGGCGATCGGACGCCCGATGGTCTTGGCGACGAAGGGCACGGTGCGCGAGGCGCGGGGGTTCACCTCCAGCACATAGACCGTGCCGTCCTTGATCGCATATTGCACGTTCATCAGGCCGCCGACATTGAGCGCGCGGGCCAAGGCCGCCGTCTGCCGCTCCAGCTCGTCGACAAGGTCGGAGGGCAGCGAGTGAACGGGGAGCGAGCAGGCGCTATCGCCCGAATGGATACCGGCTTCCTCGATATGCTCCAGAATGCCGGAGACGAAGGTATCCTTGCCGTCGCACAGGCAATCGACATCGACTTCGATGGCGCCTGAGAGATAGGTGTCGAACAGCAGCGGGTTCTTGCCTAGCAGCGTGTTGATCTGGCCGGTCTTGTCGTTGGGGTATTTCTGCTTGATGTCCTCCGGCACAAGGCCGGGCACGGTGTCGAGCAGATAGGTCTGCAGCATGCCTTCGTCATGGATGATCTGCATGGCGCGGCCGCCGAGCACATAGGACGGGCGCACCACCAGCGGGAAGCCGAGCTCGCCGGCGACGAGGCGCGCCTGCTCGACCGAATAGGCGATGCCGTTCTTCGGCTGGCTGAGGTTCAGCTTGTGCAAGAGCTTCTGGAAGCGGTCGCGGTCCTCCGCCAGGTCGATCATGTCGGGCGAGGTGCCGAGGATCGGAATGCCAGCCTTCTCCAGCGCGTCGGCCAGCTTCAGCGGCGTCTGGCCGCCGAACTGGACGATGACGCCGACCAGCTCGCCCGAGGCCTGCTCGGCGCGCAGGATCTCCAGCACGTCCTCCGCCGTTAGCGGATCGAAATAAAGGCGGTCCGACGTGTCATAGTCGGTCGAGACCGTCTCCGGGTTGCAGTTGACCATGATCGCTTCATAGCCGGCGTCGCGCAGGGCGAAGGCTGCATGGCAGCAGCAATAGTCGAACTCGATGCCCTGGCCGATGCGGTTCGGGCCGCCGCCGAGGATGACGACCTTCTTGCGGGACGAGACGCGCGCCTCGTTGGCGGCCTCGCCGACGAAGGGCACTTCATAGGTCGAGTACATATAGGCGGTCGGCGAGGCGAACTCGGCGGCGCAGGTGTCGATGCGCTTGTAAACCGGATGGACATCGAGCTTTTCGCGAAGCTTTTGAACGACTTCGGCATCGGTCCTCGTCAGCGAGGCGAGGCGGGCGTCGGAAAAGCCCATCGCCTTCAGCATGCGCAGATTGACGGCGTCCTGCGGCAGGCCATGCTCGCGGACGCGTTCCTCCATGGCGATGATGCCGGCGATCTGCTCGAGGAACCACGGGTCGATCTTGCACATGGCGTGCACGTCTTCCAGCGAGGTGCCCATACGGATCGCCTGCGCCACCATGCGCAGCCGGTCCGGCGTCGGCGTGCCGAGTGCGGCGCGGATGGCGTTGCGGTCGTCGGTGTGGCTGGCGGCGGTGCTCCCGTGGCCAAGGCCCGGAATCTCGATCTCATCCAATCCGGTGAGACCGGTTTCCAGTCCGCGCAAAGCCTTCTGCAGCGATTCCTGAAAAGTGCGGCCGATGGCCATCACTTCGCCCACCGACTTCATGGCGGTGGTCAGCACCGGCTCGGCGCCGGGGAATTTTTCGAAGGCGAAGCGCGGGATCTTCGTCACCACGTAATCGATGGTGGGCTCGAACGAGGCCGGCGTCGCGCCGCCGGTGATATCGTTCTCCAGCTCGTCCAGCGTGTAGCCGACGGCAAGCTTGGCCGCGACCTTGGCGATCGGGAAGCCGGTGGCCTTCGAGGCAAGCGCCGACGAGCGCGAGACGCGCGGGTTCATCTCGATGACCACCAGGCGGCCGTCGGCCGGGTTGACGGCGAACTGCACGTTGGAGCCGCCGGTCTCGACGCCGATCTCGCGCAGCACCGCGATCGAGGCGTTGCGCATCATCTGGTATTCCTTGTCGGTCAAGGTCAGCGCCGGCGCGACGGTGATGGAATCGCCGGTGTGCACGCCCATCGGATCGAGGTTCTCGATCGAGCAGATGATGATGCAATTGTCCGCCTTGTCGCGGACGACCTCCATCTCATACTCCTTCCAGCCGAGCACGCTCTCCTCGATCAGCACCTCGGTGGTGGGCGAGGCATCGAGGCCGGACTGGACGATGTCGTAGAATTCGGCGCGGTTGTAGGCGATGCCGCCGCCGGTGCCGCCCATGGTGAAGGAGGGGCGGATGATGGCCGGCAGGCCGACATGGTCGAGCGCCTGGGCGGCGATCGCCATGGCGTGGCTGATATAGCGCTGCTTGCGGTCGCCTTCGCCGAGGTTCCAGCGGGTTTCCAGCGCATCGAGGGCGGCGTCGAGGTTTTCGGGATGTTCGGCCTTCAGCGCGGCGCGCTCGGCCTCATGCGTCTTGCGGTCGGCGTTCTTGACGTCGGTGGCGTTGGCCAGCATCGATTTCGGCGTCTCCAGCCCGATCTTGCTCATCGCCTCGCGGAACAGCGCGCGGTCCTCGGCCTTGTCGATGGCTGCCGCATCGGCGCCGATCATCTCTACCTGATAGCGCTCGAGCACGCCCATGCGACGCAGCGACAACGCGGTGTTGAGCGCGGTCTGGCCGCCCATGGTCGGCAGCAGCGCGTCCGGCCGCTCCTTGGCGATGATCTTGGCCACCACTTCGGGCGTGATCGGCTCGATATAGGTGGCGTCGGCCAGCTCCGGATCGGTCATGATGGTGGCCGGATTGGAGTTGACCAGGATGACGCGGAAGCCCTCTTCCTTCAGCGCCTTGCAGGCCTGGGTGCCGGAATAGTCGAACTCGCAAGCCTGGCCGATGACGATGGGGCCGGCCCCGATGATCAGGATCGACTTGATGTCGGTGCGTCTTGGCATGTCTACGGGTTCCGTTCGGCGAGCAGCTTGCACGAAAAACCGGGCGGGAAGGACCCGGCCGGTTGTGCTTGCGATTCTGGTATCAGGCTAGGAGGGCCTTATAGGGAAGAGTTTTGGCGGATGTAACCCCGAAAATGAGGGGAGTAGGGGAGTAGGGCAATAGGCAGTAGGGAGTAGGGAGTAGGGAGTAGGGAAAAGGTTCGCAACATGCAGAACCAGTTGGGGAATGCTCCCTGCGGCTGCAGCCTACCCCTACTGCGCTACTGCCCTACTGCCTTACTCCCTTACTCCCTTACTCCCTTACTCCCCTACTGCCACCTGATCCGTGATCTCGAAGCGTTCGGAGACGCCGATGCGGATCATGTTGAGGCTGCCTTCGCGGGTGAAGCGGAATTCGTCGGAGGAGTCGGAGCCGGCGGGCTTGCCGTCGTGGAAATTGATGAGGCGCGTGCCGCCGTCCGGCCAGGTCACGGTCACGACGCTGTCGCCGCCCTCATGCGCGACACTGATTTCGCAGCGGGTCATCGGCTGGCCGACATGGCGGGCGCAGGGGATGCCGGCGTCCGGGGTGTCGGACCCGGCGCTGGCCGAGGCCGCGAAGGCGAGAGCATACGCGTCCTGCATCGCGGTCCTGCCGATCTCGGCCGCAGATGGCGGCTCGGCCGGCTCCCCGCCGCCCAGGCGCGCCGCTATATCAGGCTGCGGCTCCTCGGAAGGTTGAGGCGCAATTGCCGCGGCCGCCGGCGCGGCGGCATCTTCAGGCGCCGGGGCAGGGTTGTTGGGGCTGAGATAGCGGGCGGGCGCCCAACCGACGATATGCGCATCCTGCGTATCCTCGACCTTGCACCATGGATAGCCATTGACCACGTTGCAGCCGAAATTCTTGACGGCCGTGCCGTTCGGCAGCCGCGCCGCCACCTTTCCACTCGGCGAAGCGGTGACGCGGATATTGAGGAGATCGTCCGGCGCCAGGCCGCCGATAATCGAAACGATCGGTCCCGGCGCATCCTGGGCCATGGCCGGCAGGGCCGCCGCCAGCAATGGAGCGACGAAGAACAGCGTCGATGGGAGCCTAACCTTGCGCTTCATGCATAGGCTCCGCTCGATCGGGATATGAACTCCGCTCAATCCTCATAAATCCGGTCCGCAGCGCGTGTGCCCATTCCGGCCGTCCCGCCTGTTCGGCCTGCTTTGCGGCGGCTTCATGGTCGTAGTCCACAGCGATCGCCGCGAAGCGGTCGGCGCGGCCGGGCCCGTCCAGCTCGACGATGCCGTAGCGGGCGTGCGGCGAGCCTTGCTCGGAGACATGCGCCGGCGGCGTGTCATCGTCATAGGCGGGGCAGCCGACGCTGCCGGGGTTGAAGATGACCGGACCGTCGGGGGTGCGGATCAGCTCGTTGCGATGGCTGTGGCCGCACAGCACCAGGCGGCAGGCCGGATCGAGCGACTTCAGCCGGCGCCTGATCGCGGCGAGCGGCGCGCGCACCAACTGGCCGTCGACAATGGCGTCGGAAAGATATTTTTCGTCATGGTCCGGCCGGGCGTGGAAGGCTATGACGCCGGGCACGATCTCCAATGTGAGCGGCAGGGCGAGCAACGCCTCGCGCTGCGGCGCGGTCAACCGCTCCTGGGCGTAGCGGTCGGACGGCCACATGGCTTCACCGGCCACGTCCTGGGCGACGCGCCGGTCGTGATTGCCGCGCACCGTCGGCAGATTGAGCGCCTGCAGCCGTTCCATCGTCTGGCGCGGCCAGAGCGGGCCAGACACGCAGTCGCCGAGATTGACGATGATGTCGGCGCCGCCTCGCTGGTTCAGATCGTCGAGCACAGCGTCCAAGGCGAGCACGTTGCCGTGGATGTCGGCCACTACGGCGATGCGCATGAGAGCTCCATGACAGGCAATTTCGTCAGCGCCGCAATCAGGCCTCGAGTTCCATCTCGGAGGTGCCGACCGCCGGCAGATCCTTGTCGCCGTCAGCCGCGGCGATCACGCTGTCGAGCAGGCCGGGAAAGCGCTTGTCGAGGTCGTCGCGGCGCAGCGTGATAAGCCGGCTGGTGCCGGCAGCCTCGCTGCGGGTGACGCCCGCCTCGCGCAGCTTGGCGAGGTGGTAGCTGAGATTGGTCTTGGAGGCGAGGTCGAGGAACTTGCTGCAGTTCATCGGCACGCCTTCCTTGCGAGCCAGATAGCGGACAATGGCAAGCCGGGTCGGGTCGCCGAGCACGGCGAGCACGATCGGCAGGCTGATCTGGTCGGCGGTTGGATGGGGCAGGCTCATGGCCCAGAATTAAGCACAAACGGCACGAACTTCAACGCGGCTTCCTTTTTTGCCGACAGACATAGCCTCTTCCTTTCGGCCCCGTCCTGACACAGGGCTGTCAGCAGGGTTCAGCTATTTTCTCCCGGCTCGGTTGACATCATGCCCCGCTATGTCCAATTGTTCAATAACCTTTGAACTAAGGACAGTTTCCATGGACAAGCGGATCTTCTGGCTTGCGCTCGGATCGTTCGCGATCTCGACCGAAGGCTTCGTCATCTCCAGCCTTCTTCCCGACATCGCCACTGACGCTGGCATCTCCGTGCCGCTCGCCGGCTCGCTGATCACCGCCTTCGCGCTCGCCTATGCGTTCGGCGCGCCGGTGCTGGCGACGCTGACGGGGGAATGGGACCGGCGGCGCGTCATCTTGTGGACGCTGGTGTTCTTCGTCCTTGGCAATGTTGCTGCCGCGCTCAGTTCGTCCTTCGAGGTGCTTTTGATCGCCCGCATCGTCATGGCGCTGTCGTCCGGCCTGTTCGCGGCGACCGCGCAAGGTACCGCCGTTGCGCTGGTCGACGACCACCACCGGGCGCGCGCCATCGCCGTCGTCGTCGGCGGCACCACTGTGGCGGTTGCCGTCGGCGCGCCGCTCGGCGCGCTGGTCGCGGCGATTGCCGGCTGGCGCGGCACTTTCTTCGCCATTGCCGGGCTCGGCGCGCTGGCCGGTGCGATCCTCTGGTACCGGTTGCCGCGCGGCATCGTCGGCACCAAGCTGCCGCTGAGGGCGCGGCTGGCGGCGGCAGTGCGGCCCGGCGTGATGCCGATCCTGCTGACCACGGTGCTGGCGCTGATCGGAGCCTTCACGGTCTTTGCCTTCATCGCGCCCTTGGCCATAGAAGGCGGCGGGCTCTCTCCGATCGCGCTGCCGGGCATGCTGCTCGCCTTCGGCGTCGGCGCCGTCATCGGCAACATCGCCGGCGGGCAGGCCGCCGACCGCTTCGGCGCCACCCGAACCGTCGCCTGGTCGTTGGCGCTCTCCGCGGCGATGCTCGCCACCTTCTCGGTGATCCCGACCTTCTTGCCGCATCATATCGCCGGGCCGGCCTTGATGGCCATGATGGTGCCTTGGGGCATTGTCGGCTGGGCTTTTCCGCCGGCGCAGGCGAGCCGCATCATCAAGCTGGCGCCGGATGCCGCGCCCATCGTGCTGTCGCTCAACGCCTCGGCGCTCTATCTGGGCGTCGCGCTGGGCGCGGTGGTTGGCGCCGCAGTGCTGCGCTTCGGCGCGCCGGCCGATCTCGGCCTGATTGCGGCGGTGTTCCCGATCGTCGGGCTGGGCGTCGTGCTTGCCGGCCGGATGTTGGCCCGCCCCGTGGCGATGCCGGCCGAGTAACTGTTCAAAGCCTGATCGGCGGCTGCTTCTTCAGAGCGAAGGAGCGACCGTCGGCATTTCCAGATCGAGATCGGCCACCGCGTCCAGCGCCGCGCGCAGCTTTGCCGCCTGCTCCGCGCCAACCTTTTTCTCGAAGTGCCGCTGCGCGACGCTCCACAGCTTGAGCGCCTCGTCGAGCTTGGCCTGTCCTGGCGGCGTCAGCCGCACGCGCTTGACGCGGCGGTCGTCCTTGTCGGGGAAGGTCTGGACATAGCCGTCGCGGATCAGCGGCTTCAGCGTATGGCCGAGCGCGGACAGATCCATGATCAGCGCTTCGGCGATGGTGCCCATCGCCGGCTCGTCGCTGATGTGGATCTGAAAGAGCAGCCCGAACTGCGTGCTCTTCAGGCCCGAAGGCGCCAGCGCGTGGTCGTAGAAGCGGCCGAGACTGCGCGCGGCACGGCGCAGCGTGGCGTTGTTGCAGTTGCTGAATCCTGGCTTGTGAGCTTCGGTCATGATCACTCCTCGCCGGCGCGTCGACGCGCCAGCCTGCCGCAGAAATAGTTTTCACCGCCGCCGTTGACAAGATAGTGGCATATACCTACTTCGCCGAAAGTGGCATATGCCACTAAGTTGGATCAGAAGCCCGGCAGATGATCGGATGGTCGGCGCTGGGCCAAGCGAAGCGAACAAAGGAACAGGACAATGAGCACGGACAATAAAGGCACAGCCGTCATCACTGGCGCCTCGTCGGGCATAGGCGCGGTCTATGCAGACCGGCTGGCAGGGCAGGGATACGATCTGGTGCTGGTGGCGCGGCGCGCCGACCGGCTGCGGGAGTTGGCGGACAAGCTGGCCTATGCCTATGGCCGCAAGGTCGAGACGATCATCGCCGACCTTGCGGTCGATGCCGATTTGCGCCGCGTCGAGCAGGCGGTGGCGGCGGATGACAGCGTGACGCTGTTGGTCAACAATGCCGGCGTGGGTGGCCTGGAGACGATCGCCGACGCCGACGCCGACGCGGCCGAGCGCATGATCAAGGTCAATGTCGTGGCGCTGACCCGGCTGACCCGCGCGGTGCTGCCCGGCCTGCTTGCGCGCAATCGCGGCGGGATCATCAACATCGCCTCGGTCGTTGCCTATGGCATCGCCGTCGGCGGTATCTACAGCGGCACCAAGGCCTATGTCGCCAACTTCACGGAAGCGCTGCAGAAGGAAGTCGCCGGCACCAATGTGAAAGTCCAGTCCGTCGTGCCCGGACCGGTCCGCACCGAGTTGTGGGACGTCTCCGGAATCAGCCTTGACGGGATCAATCCGGACTGGATCATGAGCGCCGACGATCTGGTCGACGCCGCGCTTGCCGGGTTCGCTCAGGGCGAGACCGTCACCGCGCCCGGCCTTGCCGATGCGGCTGGGCTGGCCACCTATCTCGGTGCCCGGGACCAGTTCTTCGGGAGTCTGTTCTCCGGCAAGCCGGCGGCGCGCTACGCCGTCTGAGGCTGGTTCCTCGCCCCCCGGGAGGGGGGGAGAGGTGGCCGCGACGCGGCCGGAGAGGGGGCTTTCATAGGGCGAGTTCGTCGCCGGATCCTTGGTCAGGGCGGCGCCAGTCCCCCTCTCCGTCTCGGCTTCGCCGAGCCACCTCTCCCCCACCTTCGTGGGGGCGAGGAACAGCACTACACCGGCCGCCACATCTGCAGGATCGAGGCGGCCAGCAACAGGCCGAGCACAATATTGAGCGCGCGCCACTGGCGCTCTGTCTTGAGCAGACGGGCAAGCAGGGTTCCCGCCACGCACCACAGCGACAGCGAAAAGGCTGCGGTCAACCCGAACACGGCGCCCAGCAGCAGCGCAAGCTGCAACGGACCATCCGCCAGTGCCGCGAAGGATGCGGCGGCGCCGAGCCCCATCGCCCAGCCTTTCGGATTCATCCACTGGATGCCGGCGCCGCCGAAAAAGCTGTTCGGCCTGGCCATGCTGATGTCGAGGTTGGGCGGGCCGCTGCGGCCGATCTTGATCGCCAGCCAGATCAGATAGAGAGAGCCTGCAATTTTCATGGCAAGCTGCAGGGATGGAATGGCGGCCAGAAGTCCAGCCATGCCTGCCGCGCCCGCGGCGGCCACGGTAGCCAGCCCCGCGGCGCTGCCGGCCATCAGCGGCACCGAACGGCGGAAGCCGAATTGTGCGCCCGACGCGGTCGACAACGTCGTGGCGATGCCGGGCGTCGAGGTCGAGATCAGCGCGAACAGGACCAGGGGGATGATGGTGTCTGACATGCGGGCCTCCCAATCGGGGAGCAGACATACTTAGGCGCTTGGCAGCATCAGTAAATGCAATGTTTGGTATGGTTTGCATTAGCGATTATAATACCGGGCATGATCCGCGATCTCGACACGACCCTTATCCGCACCTTCGTCACCACCGCCGACAAGGCCAGCATGACGGCGGCCGCCAATGCGCTTCACCTGACGCAAGGCGCCGTCAGCCAGCAGGTCAAGCGGCTGGAGGAGGTGCTCGGCCAGAGCCTGTTCGAGCGCGACCGCCGCGGCCTGAGGCTGACGCGGGTGGGCGAGCGGCTGCTCGACAAAGCCCGCCACCTGCTGCAGCTCAATGACGAGATCCTTGCCGAGATCAGGGGAAGGGCGGTTGCCGGACAGGTGCGGATCGGCGTACCTTACGACCTTGTCGGCACGCTGCTCGCGCCCGTGCTGAAGGCCTATGCGGAAGCCTATCCGCAGGTGGAGATTTCGCTGATCTGCGCGTCCTCGCCGGAACTCGCGGCGGCCCTGGCGGCGGGCACCATCGACCTTGCCGTCATCGAGGAGCGTGTCGGCCCGACCCTTGGCGAATGCCTGCTCGTCGACCGGCTGGTCTGGGTCGGCGCCAGAGGCGGGACGGCACGCCTGAAGCGGCCGCTGCCGGTTTCGATCGTCGCCGACACCTGCGCCTTCCGACCGGCGGTGCTGGCCGCACTTGGCGAACACGGGCTCGACTGGCGCACAGTATTCGAGAACGGCAACATCGATGCGACCACCGCGACAGTGCGCTCGGACCTTGCCGTGACCGCATGGCTTGCCTCGACGGTTCCGGCCGATCTCGACATATTGTCAGACGCCGGCCTTCCGGCGCTGCCGAATTTCTCCGTCAACCTGCATCTGCCGAAACATGCCGCCGCGCCGGCCGCAAAGGCTTTTGCCAGCCATATCCGCGAAGGTCTTTCCCGCTATCGGCAGGCGGCGTGACGCGGCGTCAGCCTTTCGCTGCCATGGCGACCGCCAATTGCGCGTCGAAAGCGCGCTTGAAGGCCGGCCGCGCCTCGCCGCGGGCGACATAGGCGGCAACGTTCGGGAATTCGTTCAGCAGTCCCGATCTTTGCAGCCGGCGCAGCACGCCCACCATGACAAGGTCACCGACGCTGAAGGCGCCATCGAGCCAGTCGCTGTCGCCGAGATGGTGGGAGAGCTGGGCCAGCCGCTTGCGGATGCGGTCGTCGACCAGGGGCAGACGCTCGTCGTGCCACCTCGCGTCGCGCTCCATGATCACGGCCGTCGCGCGGTCGAGGATCGGCGGCTCCACTGTGCTGTACGCGGCGAATATCCAGGCGACCGCGCGCGCCCGGGCGTTCGCATCATCGGGCAACAGGCCTGCGTGACGCACCGCGATGTGAAGGACGATCGCGCCTGACTCGAACAGGGTGAGATCGCCTTCTTCATAGGTCGGGATACTGCCGAAGGGATTGATCGCAAGGTGCGCGGGTTGCTTCATCGCATCGAACGAAACGAGGCGAATATCATAGGGCTGGCCGACTTCCTCGAGCGCCCAGCGCACGTGCATGTCGCGCGCGAGCCCCCTGCCGCCATCGGGTGATCGTTCAAAGGCGGTGATCGTGGGCATCATTGGCGGCTCCTGACCGTTCAATCGTCGTTCAAAAGAGAGGCAATGCGCGGCGGGTCCGCCCGCCGCGCGACAGCCTTGTGCTACTTCCAATTTTTGCGCCGTTCGAGCTCGGCTTCCGAAGGCTCCTGCTGGGCAAACGAGCCCGTACGGATTTCGCCTCCGCGCTCATAGGTCGCCATGATGACGCCGGTGGTGGAAGCCTGCGATTTGACGAGCTTGAAGGCCGCCGGCATCGCGTCGTCGCCGAACAGCCGCTTGCCCTTGCCCAGCAGCAGCGGGAAGGTCATCAGCCGGATCTCGTCGATCAGCCCGTTGGCGAGCAGGGTCTGGATCAGATTGCCCGATCCCTGGATGAGCAGGTCGGGTCCATCTTCCTGCTTGAGCTCCTTGAGCCTTGCAACGACATCCGGTCCGAGCGACTGCGTGTTCTGCCAGGTCAGCGTATCCGGCCGGTGCGTCGCCACATATTTGACCGCGGGGTTGAAGACAGCCGCGATCGGATCGTTCTGATACGGCCAGTATGCGGCGAAGATATCGTAGGTTCTGCGGCCGAGCAGCAGGTCGAACGGCTTGGAGAACATCTCCTCCATGGCGGCGCCTGCCACCTCGTCAAAATAGTGGAAGGTCCAGCCGCCGAATTTGAAGCCGCCGACCGGATCCTCTTCCGGCCCGCCCGGTGCCTGCATGACGCCGTCGAGGCTAACGAATGTGGCGGCGATGATCTTGCGCATCTGTCTTCTCCCTTTCACGATCCGCGCCGTCGCGGCCGGATTTCTGCCTAAAGCATTCGACGCAATTCCTGACGGAAAACCGCTTCGCACTTTTCCTGGAATTGCTCCAAGGACGAACGGCAAGGCTGCTCTCCGACACGGCCCCGCGAATTTCTAGCGCGTGTCGTCGACGCGAATGGCGCGTGACGAGAACCAGACCTCGCCGAAGACGGCGGTGGCAGTGCGGTCGGGCGCCTTGTCTTTCCTCAGCCAGATCGAGCGCGTGCGCGCGGCGCGCTCACGTGTCGGTATTTTCGCGCCCGGCTCGGCAGTGGAGGCGCCGACGCAAGGGATGAACCAGGAGCCCATGAAGGGCCGACAGGCAAAGCCGTTTTCCAGGCGCATTACGAGCACCGCGAGGCCGACGGTTTCGGAGGGACGCCACGGAAAGATCATGCGCCCGCCGGGCTTCAGCGCTTTCAGCCAGGCGGCGGGCGGCGCGACGACGCCGGCATTGACATAGACGATGTCGGAGGGCGGCAAAGGGTTGGCAACGGCGTCGCCGTGGATCACCTCGATGTTGCGGTACCGGGCGAGGTTCGCCTTGGCGCGCGCGGCAAGATCGGTCTCGATCTCGAAGGCGGTGACGCCGCCCCCCGGCTCGACCAGCCTCGCCAGCAGCGCCGTGTAATAGCCTGGGCCGGCGCCGATATGGGTGACGTGCTCGCCAGGCTTCGGCTCGACCTTGCCGAGCCACATCGCGTGCAGCATCGGCTCGCCATTGTTGATGCCCTTGTCGGCATCGAGCACGACGAGGACATTCTGGTAAATGTAACCAGGATCGGCGCTCGGCGTCTGGAACCGGCCTTCGCCGGCAAAAACAGTCCATGGTCCAGGACCCAGGAAGGCCTCGCGCGGCACTGCGGCGAACGCCTCCTCGATGCGTGGATCGGCCGACCGGGCGTGCGCAGCCATCAGCCTGGCGTAGAATCTGCGGGCTTCGTCCGGTTTGGCCATGGCGCGAAGATAGCGCGGCCGGCGCCAATGTCGCGGTCAGCCGGCGAAGGTGTCGTAGAGGAGCTTGAAGTTGAGAACGAGGATCACGGCGGCAACCACCCAGGCCAAAGCCGCAACGCCGCGCGGTATGGCGAAATTGCCCATCTTCTTCTTGTCCGACACGAACTGCACCAGCGGCACCACCGCGAAAGGCAGCTGCATCGACAGGATCACCTGGCTGAAGACGAGCAGCTGGCCGGTTCCCTTCTCGCCATAGAGTGCCGTGACGACCACCACGGGGACGATGGCAATGCCGCGCGTTACCAGGCGCCGCGCCCATTGCGGGATGCGCAGGCGCAGGAAGCCTTCCATCACGATCTGGCCGGCGAGCGTCGCGGTGACAGTCGAGTTGAGGCCGGAGGCAAGCAGCGCGACGGCGAACAGGATCGAGGCGATGCCCAGGCCGAGCAGCGGCGAGAGCAGCTCGAAGGCCTGGCCGATCTCGGCGACGTGGTGATGGCCGGTATCGTGGAAGGCGACCGCCGCGACGATCAGGATCGACGCATTGACGAACAGCGCCAGGATCAGCGCGATGGTCGAATCCGTCGTCGCCCATTTGATGGCGTCGCGCTTGCCGGCATCGGTTCGCTCATAGGCGCGGGTCTGCACGATCGAGGAATGCAGATAGAGATTATGCGGCATGACTGTCGCGCCGATGATGCCGATGGCGATATAGAGCATCGCCGGATTGGTGACGATCTCCGGCGATGGCACGAACATCGAATGCAGGATCGTGCCGGCCGGCGGCGCGGCGACGAAGATCTGGATGGCAAAGCAGCCGAAGATGATGATCAGCAGCGCGACGACGAAGGCCTCGAGATAGCGGAAGCCCTTGTTCATCAGCAGCAGCACAAGGAAAGCATCGAGCGCGGTCAGCATGGCGCCGCCGATCAGCGGGATGCCGAACAGAAGCTGCAGCGCGATCGCCGTGCCGATCACCTCGGCGAGGTCGCAGGCGATGATGGCCAGCTCGCAGGCGATCCAGAGCAGCAGATTGACCGGGCGCGGATAATAGGCGCGGCAGGCCTGGGCGAGGTCGCGGCCGGTGGCGATGCCGAGACGCGCGGCAAGCGCCTGCAGCAGGATCGCCATCAGATTCGACAGCATGATGATGAAAAGCAGCGTGTAGCCGAACTGGGCGCCGCCGGCGAGGTCTGTCGCCCAGTTGCCGGGGTCCATGTAGCCGACCGAGACCATGTAGCCCGGCCCCATGAAGGCGAACAGGCGGCGGAACCAGACGCCGGTCCGCGGCACCGCGATCGAGGCGTTCACCTCGCGCAGGCTCGGCTGCTCTTCGTCGGGCCTGTCGAATCGCCATGCGGGTCGGGCTACGGTTGCTGCATCGGCATCGGACATGGGATTTCCGCTGGAATTGTCGAACGTGCCTCTTATCTACGCCATGGCTCAACATTATGCAATATGCTATATTTCATTGATCATGCTTTCGTGATGAGCCGAGACAAGGCTGGCGGCGGGCTGCCGCAAACGCCGGTTGCGCATGAGCGGGAATGCAAATAAACGGCCGGACCATCAGGGGTTCGTGCTATGGATGCGGTCCCGATTCAAGGAGGAGCGCGGATTGGCGCTGAGGAACAAACCGGTTCGACGCGAAGAGCCGCTTCCCGATGCCGAAATCCATTCGGCGGGTTTCCGGCAGACGCGCGAGGCGCGCCGTAGCGCGCTGGTCGAGGACTATGTCGAGCTGATCGCCGACCTGATCGAGGACGGCAATGAAGCGCGGCAGGTGGATATCGCGGCAAGGCTCGGCGTCGCGCAGCCGACGGTGGCAAAGATGCTGACCAGGCTGTGCGCCGACGGGCTGGTGTCGCGAAAGCCCTATCGGGGCGTGTTCCTGACCGAGGCCGGCCGCAGGGTCGCCGAGGAAAGCCGCATCCGCCACCAGACGGTCGAGGCGTTCCTGCGCTCTCTCGGCGTCAGCGCCGAGACGGCGCGCATCGACGCCGAGGGCATCGAGCACCATGTCAGCGCCGAAACGCTGGAAGCTTTCCGCCGGGCGATGACCTCCGCTCGTTGAGCTCGGGCTCGACACGAGAATAGCGCTGCAGGACGCAAAGTGTCGGTACCGACCTCGCGAAAAATACTGACTTGACGTATTCGTTGCGATAATTGTCTGCAGGGGGCGGCGGCATGCCGGTCCCTCCAGGACGTTCGTGTCGCGAGGAGTTGCCATGCTTTGGAGAGGCCGTCGTCAGAGCGACAACATCGAAGACGAACGCAGCGACAGCGGCGGCGGGCCTGGCGGCGGATTGGGCGGCGGTGGCCAGTTCCGCATCCCCATCGGCGGCCGTACCGGTGGCGGCGGCAGCATCATCCTGGTTATCCTTGTCGTGCTCGCAGGATGGTATTTCGGCTTCGATCCATCGCAGATCCTGGGTGACGGCAGCGGGGGCCTGGTGCCGGGAGACGGCGGCCAGATCTCCGACACACAGGACAATGGCAACGCCCCCGCCAATGACGAGATGAAGCAGTTCGTCGCGACCGTGCTTGCCGATACCGAGGACACCTGGACCGGCATTTTCAAGTCCGAAGGGCTGACCTACCAGGATCCCAAGCTGGTGCTGTTCAGTGGCCAGGTCCGTTCGGCCTGCGGCTTCGCCTCGGCGGCGGCCGGGCCGTTCTACTGCCCGGGCGATCGCAAGGTCTATCTCGACATGACCTTCTTCCAGCAGCTCGATCAGCAGTTCGGCGCGTCCGGCGAATTCGCCCGTGCCTATGTGGTGGCGCATGAGGTCGGCCACCATGTGCAGAACCTCACCGGCATCATGGGCAAGTTCAACCAGATGCGGCAAGGCATGAGCGAGGCCGACGCCAACCAGCTGTCGGTGCGCATCGAGCTTCAGGCCGATTGCTTTGCTGGTGTCTGGGCACATTACACGCAGCAGAAGGGCATCCTGGAGCAGGGCGATATCGAAAGCGCGCTGAACGCGGCCAAGCAGATCGGCGACGACACGCTGCAGAAGAAGATGCAGGGCTATGTCGTGCCGGAAAGCTTCAACCACGGCACCTCGCAGCAGCGGCAGACGTGGCTGGCGCGCGGCATCAAGAGCGGCAAGCTGTCCGACTGCAACACGATGGGCGGTCCGATCTGACGCGGCCCTGCCGCTTCTTTGGCGGCGAGGATCGGCGATCAACGCGGCTGGCAAGTGATGTCAGGATGAGGCAATTGCCTTCGTTCGCGTATTGTTCCTGTCGGCGACGTCGCCTATAAGGTGCGTCCCGTCTTTGCCCCGGGCGGCCTGAGGAGATTATCATCATGATCGACCCCAAAACCGCCAGGCGGGGCCTTGCGCTCGTTTTCACCACGCTGCTGCTCGACATCATCGGCTTCGGCATCATCATGCCGGTGCTGCCGGCCTATCTGGAGGAACTGAGCGGCGTCAGCGTCAGCCAGGCCGCGATCGAGGGCGGCTGGCTGTTCTTCGTCTATGCGGCGATGCAGTTCGTCTTCGCGCCGATCATGGGCGGCTTGAGCGACCGCTTCGGCCGGCGGCCGATCCTGCTTGCCTCGGTGCTAACCTTTTCCATCGACAACCTGATCTGCGCCATCGCCTGGTCCTATCCGATGCTGTTCATCGGCCGCGTGCTCGCCGGTGTTTCCGGCGCCAGCTATTCGACGACATCCGCCTTCATCGCCGACATCTCGAACGACGAGAACCGGGCGAAGAATTTCGGCCTGCTCGGCATCGCCTTCGGCGTCGGCTTCGTCATCGGCCCGGTGCTGGGCGGTCTGCTCGGCACGTTCGGGCCGCGCGTGCCGTTCTATTTCGCCGCAGCACTTGCCTTCGTGAATTTCCTGATCGCGATGTTCCTGCTGCCGGAGACGCTGGACGAGAAGCATCGTCGCCGTTTCGAATGGAAGCGCGCCAATCCGGTCGGCACGCTCATGCAGATGCGCAATTACCCCGGCATCGGCTGGATCGGGCTGGTGTTCTTCCTGATGACGCTCGGCCATATGATGTATCCGGCGGTGTGGGCGTTCGTCTCCAACTACCGCTATGGCTGGAACCAGCAGCAGATCGGCTTCTCGCTCGGCGCCTTCGGCCTGTGCGGGGCGATCATCATGGCGACGGTGCTGCCGCGGATCATTCCCAAGCTCGGCGAGTGGAGGACGGCGGCGATCGGCCTGACCTTCACCGCGCTCAGCGCCTTCGGCTATGCGTTTTCGACGCAAGGCTGGATGATCTATGCGGTGATCGTGGCCGGCTGCCTGGAGGCGCTGGCCGACCCGCCGCTCAGAAGCCTCGCCGCCGCCAAGGTGCCGCCCTCGGCGCAGGGCGAATTGCAGGGCGCGATGACTTCGATCTTCTCGATCACCTCGATCATCACGCCGCTGCTCTACACCGCGATATTTTCCTGGTTCACGGGCCCGGCGGCGCCGGTCGTGTTCGGCGGCGCTCCCTATGTGCTCGGCGCAATTTTCCTGACGCTGGCGGTGATCGTCTTCGTGACGAAAGTTGCCAAGCCGACGCCGAAGGAAGTCGAGCGCATGCACACGCAGGAGCCGGTGACGGACACCGCCTGAGGACGACTAGCGTTCGATCCATGCTCCGGGGGATGTCGAGCGCCTTCGCCAGCATTGCGCTGGTCTGCTCAGACGGCTTACGGCGATTGGATTCGAGGTCCGACAGGAAACCCTCGCCGGTTGAGGTTTTGATGATTTGCGGGGCATTCGGAATGTGTCAACGTTCGGCCAGCGCTTCCTCGCCGCGGCGTTCGCGAATCAGATTGACGAAGCGCCGGAACAGGTAATGCGAATCCTGCGGGCCGGGCGAGGCCTCGGGATGATGCTGAACCGAGAACACTGGACGGCCGGTCAGGGCGATGCCGCAATTCGAGCCGTCGAAGAGCGAGACATGGGTTTCCTCGACGCCTTCGGGCAGAGAGTCCGCGTCGACGGCGAAACCGTGGTTCATCGAGACGATCTCGACCTTCCCGGTGGTGTGGTCCTTGACCGGATGGTTGGCGCCGTGATGGCCCTGGTGCATCTTCTCGGTCCTGCCGCCGAGCGCCAGCGCCAGCATCTGATGGCCGAGGCAGATGCCGAACACCGGGATGTCGGTCTTCAAGAGATCCTGGATCATCGGCACGGCATATTCGCCGGTCGCTTCAGGATCGCCGGGGCCGTTCGACAGGAAGATGCCGTCCGGCTGCATGGCCATGATCTCCTCGGCACCGGTCTTGGCCGGCACGACGGTGACCTTGGCGCCGAGGCCCGCAAGCAGGCGCAGGATGTTGCGCTTGACGCCATAGTCGACGGCCACGACGTGCATGGAAGGTTCGCTCCGCTCACCATAGCCTTCGTTCCAGATCCAGGGCGTCTCGCGCCAGACCGAAGACTGGCCCGACGTGACCTCCTTGGCGAGATCGAGGCCGATCAGACCCGACCAGGCCGCGGCCTGCCGCTTCAGGTCCTCGATGTCGAAGACGCCGTCGGGCGCATGCGCGATGACGGCATTGGGCATGCCCTTCTCGCGGATCAGCACAGTCAGCGCGCGGGTGTCGATGCCGGACAGCGCGACGATGCCGCGCCGCTTCAGCCACTGGTCGAGATGGCCGGCGGCGCGATAGTTGGACGGGTCGGTGACGTTGGCCTTGAAGATGGCGCCGACAGCGCCCGCGCGGGCGGCTGGATGCAAATCCTCGATGTCCTCGTCATTGGTGCCGACATTGCCGATATGCGGGAAGGTGAAGGTGACGATCTGGCCGGCGTAAGACGGATCGGTGAGGATTTCTTCATAACCGGTCAACGCGGTGTTGAAGCACACTTCCGCAACCGCCGATCCCGTGGCGCCAAGGCCGCGGCCTTCGATCACCGTGCCGTCGGCGAGCACCAGAAGGGCGGTCGGCTTTTCGGTTGCCCACGGGGCGGTGGTCGTGGCCATGGCGGCACTCCTGTCAGGCGCGGCAATCGGTCGGGAGGACCATTTGCGCAGCAAGGCGCGAAGCTGGATTGCCCGGCTCCCACGCGTCAACTCATTGTCTCATGCAGGACCGAGTACATAGGCGAACGCGCCGGAGCGGTCAATGCGGCGCCCCCGGACCACGGCCGATTTGCTTTCGTCCAGCAATATCAGTGGCTTGGCGGGATTTGCGTTGGCCGTTCGGCAAAGCTATTGTCCGCCGCATTCGAAGGAGAAGCACGATGCGCGAGAAAATCGCCGAATCCATGAAGAGCGCGATGAAGGCGCAGGACAAGCACCGCCTGCCGACGCTGCGGCTGATCCAGGCCGCTATCCACGACCGCGACATCGCCAATCGCGGCGCCGGAAAGCCGCCGGCGAGCGAGGAGGAGATCCTGCAGGTCCTCGCCAAGATGGTGAAGCAGCGCGAGGAATCGGCCAAGGCCTTCGAGGACGGCAAGCGGCCGGAGCTGGCGGCGCAGGAGCGCGGCGAGATGGCGATCATCCGCGAGTTCCTGCCGACGCAGCTCGACGACGCCGCGATCCAGGCTGCGGCGCGCGAGGCGATCGCGGCGACGGGCGCGGCCAGCCAGAAGGACATGGGCAAGGTGATCGGAGCGCTGAAGCAGAAATATGCCGGCCAGATGGACTTCGCCAAGGCGAGCGCCATCATCAAGGGGTTGCTGCAATAGACGACGGTGTCAGTCCTTGCAGATCGGCACCGGCTGCGGCGGTGGCGCCGGATGATCCTTCTTGTACTGGGCGATGATCGGCTCCAGCATCTTCTTCGGCCAGAATTTGGGAGTGCCGATCTCCTTCAGGCAGGAGGCGTTCCAATAGGTGCCCGCGCTTGAGAGCGCCTGGCCGGCAGCCTTGGCCCGGGCGACAGCGGCGATGTCGCGTGATTCCGGATAGATGTAGAGCGTCGTCGGGTTGTTCTTCACGAGGGGGATGATCTGCTCGGCGTCGGCGGGCGACCAGCTGGTGCAGCCATTGCTGCGGCCGCCGGCATAGTTCACCAGCTTGCCGAACGGAACGAGGCCGTCATGGTCGGCATAGGAGCTTTGCGGGCTCTTGCGCATGCACAGGCCCTTCAAGATCGCGGCCGGATGGCCGCCGATCACGCGCTGCCTGGCGTTCGCCGCCTCGCCTTCGCCGTCGAACTGGATGAAGCTGCGCATGAACACCGCGTTCTGCGCGCCGATACGATAGTAGCCCTTGAAGGACGTCTTGGTCTCGGCCGTCATATAGGCGCCGCCGGCCGTCAGCGCCGAGTCCATGGCGTTGCCGAAATTCTTGGCGCAGCGCCTGCCGTTGGAGAAATCGGCAACGCCTTTCAGGTTGCGTCCGCCGCCATGGCCCGAGGAAACCGCGCGGAAGAGCTGCTTGCTTTCACAAATGATGTAGTAGCGCTGGCCAGGCACGCTGTTGCCCAAATCCGCGGGACGCGTGGCATCCATGGCGAAGTAGCAGGGGTTGCTGACCGAACCTTCGCTGACCTTCTTCTGGTAGAGCGCGCGCGCCCGCTCCAGCACGACCTGCGAGATCTGGCCTTCGCCGTCGCCGACATGGCGCTGCAGCCAGTCGGGAACGGACGACGGCCGCAAGGCCGCGAATGAGCTGACCGATGCCGTCAGGGCGGCCAGGATCGCGACAAGGCAGAAGATGGCCGCGCCCCGCGGAACAGATCTCAACCGCACCCTCTTGCCCCTCCCGTCGAAATGTCTCGTACCCGTGAATCAGCATGGACGATTATAGAAGGTCTCGCACGCATCGGCGAAACACTTCTAGTTTAGCGACGCCTTTTGGAGGTCGGATTTTCGGCACGCCTCGATTGGGCTATGATCTGATTCCGGCGCGCCCACGCCTCCTCCCTCCGTCGGGAAGCATCGTTCATGCAGGGCAGTTTATCACCGAACCAACTGTTCGAGCGCCAGGCATAAGGAGGGGTTGTCAAGATTGCTCGCGGCAGGAGGTTTTTCGATGCGGTTTTCCGCACCCGTCTATCATCTGAAGCGCCAGGCGAGGCTTCTGTCCCGCAGCGAAAATGTGCCCCTCCACCAGGCGCTCGACCGCGTTGCCGCCAAGCAAGGCTTCGGCAGTTGGAGCCTGCTTGCGGCCAAGGCCGCCGAGGCTGCGCCAGCCGGCGCCCTGTTGGCGCGGCTGATCCCCGGCGACATGGTCCTCGTGGCGGCGCGGCCGGGGCAGGGCAAGACGCTGATGAGCCTCGAACTTGCCGTGGCAGCCATGAAGCAAGGCAGTCGCGCCGTATTCTTCACCCTGGAATACATGCATGCCGATATCCTCGATCGGTTCCGTGACATCGGCGTCGACCCGGCCGATTTCAACCACCTCTTCGAGTTCGACAATTCCGACGCCATCAGCGCTACCTACATCATCGAGGCGTTGCGGGCGGCGCCGCGCGGCACGCTGGCGGTCATCGACTATCTGCAACTGCTCGACCAGAAGCGGGAGAATCCGGAACTCATGGTTCAGATCCGCGCCTTGAAATCGTTTGCCCGGGAACGCGGACTGGTGCTCATCTTCATCTCGCAGGTCGACAGGTCATATGATTGCGCCCGGAAAGCGTTCCCGGATATCGGCGATATCCGGCTGCCGAACCCGCTCGACCTGTCGCTGTTCGACAAAGCCTGTTTCCTGAACAAGGGCGAAATCCGGTTTCAGGCGACTTGAGAGCGATCCGTGTCGCTTTAGGCCGGTCTCGACAGGGAAGCCAAGCATGATCGAAATCGTCAAACCCGCGCTCCAACATTTGCCATCCTACAAGGCGGCGCTCGAGCGCGGCTGGTCACCCGACAATGTGCGGCTCCTCGAAGCGACGCGCGAGCAACTCGAGGCGATCGAGAAGGATCCCGTTGAATTTCTCGCCGGCCTTGACGACCCCGAAGCGAAGGGGCCGCCCATCGTCTTGCCCGACGGCACCGAGGTCGCGCGGCTGCCTGGATTCCGGCGCTGGATCTGGGATGGCGAGGCCGCCGGCTCGATCGGCTTTCGCTGGCAGAAGGGCACGTCGGAGCTGCCCTCGCATGTGCTTGGCCATATCGGCTATGCGGTGGTGCCGTGGAAGCGCAACCGCGGCTACGCCACCGAAGCGCTGCGGCTGATGCTGGACGAGGCGAGAGCGGTCGGGCTCGACCATGTCGAGATCACCAGTGATCTCGACAATCCTGCCTCGCACAAAGTGGTGCTTGCCAATGGCGGCAGGCTGGTCGGGCGGTTTGCCAAACTTGCAGCCTATGGCGGCGCAGAGAGCCTGAGGTTCCGGATCGATCTTTAAAGCGCGTCGCGCTGAAACGGATTCAGGCGACGCGCTTTAAATCTTTGTTCTGATGCATGTCGTTGTCCCAGAACCGCTGCACACTTCTGGGCGACATGCATTAAATTATTCCGCGGCCGCCGGCAGCGGCGGCGTCGCGCGGCTGCGCCATTCCCAGGTCTGCGAGGCAAAAGCCACCACGACCGCCACCAGCATGGCGAGCACGCCGGCCAGCGGCAGGCTGCGATAGCCCAGGCCGGCATTGAGCATCGCCGCGCCCAGCGAGGCAGCCAGCGCGATGCCGACATTGAAGCCGGACGGGATCAGCGAGGAGGCGAGGTTGGAGGCATCGGCCGTCCAGGCGAGGATGCGCGTCTGGATCGGTGCGCCGATGGCGAAATTGAGACCGCCCCAGATGACGATTGCCGCGACCATCGGCACCGGATAGCGGCTGACGAGGTAGATGACGCCAAGCGTCATCGCCTGCAGGGCAAGCATGACGATCAGCGACGGCATCAGCTTCCAGTCGGCGAGCTTGCCGCCGACCAGGACGCCGATCGTGGCGCCGACGCCGTTGAGCAAAAGCACAAAGGGGATCAGGCTCTCGTCGAGGCCCGTGACCTCGAGCAGCATCGGCGTGATGTAGGTGAACAGCGCAAACTGGCCGATCATCAGCATCAGCATCAGGATCAGCGAGGTCCAGACCTGCTGGCGGCCGAGCACGCGAACTTCGCGCGCCAGCCCTGCTGGCCGGTTGGCGGCGCCCGCCGTGCGCGGCAGCAGCGCCAGCATGGCGAGGATCGCGACGAGGCCCAGCGCGCCCATCACCCAGAAGGTCGCGCGCCAGCCCCACAGGCTGCCGATCGCGGTGCCGGCGGGCACGCCAATGATATTGGAAACCGTCAGCCCCGAGAGAATGACCGCGACTGCCCGGCCGCGCTGGTCCTCGCGCACCAGGCTGACCGCAACCACCATGGCGACACCGAAATAACAGCCATGCGCCACGGCAGTCGCGACACGCAGCAGAAGCATCGAGGTGAAATCGGGCGCGAGCGCGCAAGCCGCCTGGCCAAGGGTGAAAGCGATCGTGAGCCCAATCAGCAGCGTCTTGCGCGAAACCTTGCCGGTGGCCAAAGCCAGCAGCGGGCCGCCGATGGCAATGCCGCAGGCATAGCCGGAGACGAGATAGCCGGCGGTCGGCACCGAAACGCCGAGGCCCTGCGCCACCTCCGGCAGCACGCCGGCGATGACGAATTCGGTGGTGCCGAAGGCGAAGGCGGCAAGGAAAAGGGCAATCAGCGGCAGCATGTTCAAAACATAGGCGAGGAATGCACGTCTCAAACCACGCCTGCGCGGGCGCGGCAATGCAGAAATTGGCGATGGCGCTTTAGCTTTTCTTGACGGGACGGATCAAAGCCGGCCTGTCGCTTGCTGCTACGCTGCCGTTTTGCGCCCGTAAGGGATCTTCAGCCAGGCCCGTTCGTGCAGGTAGTAAAGCAGCGACTTGGTGACGACCTCGGTGAGCCCGATCGTGGCGGCGAGCTTGATGCTGCCGGTGACCACCAGGGAGATGATCATCGTGTCGATCGTGCCGGTGGCGCGCCATGAAAGCGCCTTGGCGAAGCTGCGCGAATGCGTGTCCATCGACGGATCGTCCTCCCAACAGGTCCACTGGCGTTCCTTAGCCGACGGAAGCGAGGATGAGCAAAGACTAATTTTTTGGCAGGTCCCGATCGCCTCAGCTGGCCTTCAGCCGCGAACCGCCGAGCAGGCCGCGCTCCTCGAGCACCGGATAGGCGATCGAGGCGAGCAGCGAGTTGATCTGCTTCAAGTCGCGGATGGTGTCGAGGTGGATCGAGCTCGTCTCGACGCTCTTGGCGGTGCCTTCGCGCAGGCGCTGAAAATGGCTGGCGCTGGTTTCCTTCTCGCGTTCGCGCAAGAGATCCTTTTCCAGCACCAGCTGGCGCGCGGTTTCCGGATCGCGCGAGACCAGCACGTTGAAGGCGAGCCGCGCATTGGCGAGCACCGAGGAATGGAAGGCGCAGAGCTCCTGCCAGCCTTCCGGTGTGAATTCCAGGCCGCGCTCCAGCTTTTTCCTGACATGCACCAGCATGTTTCGCACGATGATGTCGCCGACCTGCTCCAGCTTGACGCAGGCGCCGATCAGCTCCTGACACCGCAATGCCTCATCCTCGGTCAGCGGGTTCCTGGTGATCTTGGCGAGATAGAGTTTTATCGCCGCGTGCTTCCTGTCGACGCGGTCGTCGAGCGCGGCCAGCGCCTTGATCTTGTCGGTGTCGGCGTTCTCATAAAGCTCGATGATGCGCTTCAACATGATCTCGACCGTCTCGCAGACCCGCACCACCTCGCGCGTCGCATTGGCCAGCGCCTGGCTCGGCGTGTCCAACGCGCTTTCATTGAGCGCCGACAGTTCGACGACATCCAGCGTGGCGATCGGCTCCGGCACGGCTCCGAGCGCAACGATCTTCTCCGAGACGCGGTAGACGAGGCCCGCGAGTGGCAGTCCGGCGAGCAGGATGATCACATTGAACAGGATGTGGGCGTTGACGATCTGGTCCGGAACAGTGGCGCCGAGGAAGCCGATAGGCGGCTTCAGCGTCATGAACAGGATCAGCATCACCAGCGAGCCCATGCCGCGCATCAAAAGGTTCCCGATCGGCACGACGCGGACGCCCGGATCGGCATTGCGGGTAAGCAGGGGTGCGATGATCGAGGAGCCGAGATTGACGCCGAGCACCAGCACGATGCCGAGCTCGGGAGGGATAAAGCCGCGCCCGGCCAGCGTCACCAGGAGCAGCACGGCGGCGATCGAGGAATGGAACAGCCAGGTAACCAGCGCGGCGAGCAGGTAAGCGGTGACATAGTCGCCGGAGAAATAGTTGACGATCAGCGGCATCAACTGACTGTTGCGCAGCGGTTCCGACGCCTGACCGATCATCTCCAGCGACAGGATCAGCAGGCCGACGCCAATCAGGATGCGGCCTATCTGCCGCCAATCGCGCCGCTCGGTGGCCATGAACATGACCGTGCCGGCGATCAGGCAGAGCGGCACCAGAAGCGTCAGGTCGAAGGTGAGCAGCTTGGCCACCAGCGCCGAACCGATCTCGGCGCCGCGCACTGCCAATTGCCCGGCGGCGCCCGAAACGATGCCGGCGCCGGCGAAGGAGCCGACCAGCAGCGTCACTGCGGTCGAGCTCTGCAATGCGATCGCCAGCCCGCAGCCGGCCAGCACCGCCATGACCGGATTGCGCATGGTGGCGCGCAGCCGGTGGCGCAGCACGTCGCCATAGGCGCGCTCGACGCCCGTCTTCACCATGCGGGTGGCGAACAGCATCAGCGCCACCGCGCCGGCAAGGTGCAGGAGGACGACAGAGCCGCTCACAGCCAAACTCGCGAGCTGGCATCAGGGGTGCGGAGAGGGGTACGAATCTTAGTCATTTCAACAAGTCGAAATATACCAGTTAAAATTAGCCGAATAATAGATTTTTCTGATGCGATGATCGTCTCGGCTCGACGGCGCATGTCGGAAATGACTGCAGGAAGCATTGGTTGCATGCGCCTGGCGGCAGCGCTTCGCCTCATACCGCCCGACGCTCGGCCACGTGATCCGAAGCGTTGTCGAAGCGGCCGGTGCAAGTCCTGGAAAACATTGCAGAATTGTAATTCTGGCGTTCAGTTTCGGTTCATCCATTGGCGACTATTCCCCTGCCTATCGACAACAAGGAATACCGACCATGAAGCGTCTCATACTTTGCGCCGTCACCGCCTCGATGCTGGCCGCCTCGGCCTTCTCCGGCCAGGCCGCGCCGCTCGCCCAGCCGGGCACGCCGCAGTCGAGCTACACCCAGGTCGACTGGCAGAAGCCCGGCAGGCATGTCGACAAGCGGGTCATCGTCAAGAAGAAGGTGGTAAGGCGCAGCCATTGGCGCAACGGCCAAAGATATTCCAACTGGAAGCGTCACCAGCCAGTCCGCGACTGGAACCGCTACGACCTGCGCCGCCCTGGTCCCGGCCAGGAATGGATCCGCGTCGGCAACGACTATTTGCTGGTCAGCATCCTCTCCGGCATCGTCTTTGGCGCGATCGCCGCGCGGTAATCCGCGACAATCGCGAAATTCGGAAGGCTGCCACCCGGCCGCGTTCTTTTCGTCTGTGAAAAGCGGGTACGATGAGCCGGATGGGGTCGCCGTGCCCGGGCGGGTTGATTATATGGAGGGCAAACGAGTTCCCCGATGCGCTTTCCGCCCGCCTTCCTCGACGAGATACGCGACCGCGTGCCGATTTCGCAGGTCATCGGCACGCGCGTCGCATGGGACAGGAAGAAGACCAACGCGTCGCGCGGCGACTACTGGGCCTGCTGTCCCTTCCACGGCGAGAAGAGCCCGTCCTTCCATTGCGAGGACAAGAAGGGCCGCTATCACTGCTTCGGCTGCTCGGTTTCGGGTGACCATTTCAAGTTCCTCACCGAGCTAGACGGCATGAGCTTCCCCGAAGCCGTCGAGAAGATCGCCGAGATGGCCGGCGTGCCGATGCCGGTGCGCGACGAACAGGAAGAGCGGCGCGAGAAGGAACGCGCCAGCCTGACCGACGTCATGGAAATGGCGACCGCCTTCTTCCAGGAGCGGCTGCAGAGCGCCGACGGCGCCAAAGCCCGCGCGTATCTGCGCGACCGCGGGCTGACGCCGGCGACGCAACAATCCTTCCGTCTGGGCTATGCGCCCGACAGCCGCAACGCGCTCAAGGAACATCTTGCCGCCAAGGGCGTGCCGAAGGCCGATATCGAGGCCTGCGGCCTGGTGCGGCACGGCGACGACATCCCGGTCTCCTATGACTGGTTCCGCGACCGCATCATGTTTCCAATCCCGGATTCGCGCGGCAAGATCATCGCCTTCGGCGGGCGCGCGCTGGCGCCCGATGCCTTGGCCAAATACATGAACTCGCCGGAGACCGAGCTCTTCCACAAGGGCAATGTGCTCTACAATTTCGCCCGCGCCCGCAGGGCGATCGCGAAAGGCGGCACGGTGATCGCGGTCGAAGGCTATATGGACGTGATCGCGCTGGCGCAGGCCGGCTTCGAGAATGCCGTGGCGCCGCTCGGCACCGCGCTCACCGAAAACCAGCTCGAACTTCTGTGGCGCATGGCGCCCGAGCCGGTGCTTTGCTTCGACGGCGACCCGGCCGGGCTGAAGGCGGCATGGCGGGCGGCCGATCTCGCGCTCCCCTCCGTGCAGGCCGGGCGCTCGGCACGTTTTGCGCTGCTGCCGGAAGGCAAGGACCCCGACGACCTGGTCAAGGCCGAGGGACCGGACGCGTTCCGCGTGGTGCTGGCGGAGGCGCGACCGCTTGTCGACCTTCTGTGGATGCGGGAGACCGCCGGCGGTGTCTTCGAGACGCCAGAGCGACGCGCCGAGCTGGGAAAAAGGCTGAGTGAACTCGCCAGCCGTATCCGCGACGAGAGTGTTCGCTACGAATATCAACAGGTGATGCGCGAACGGGTGCGGAGCTTCTTTGGCGCCCAGCGGAATGTTCGGCAAGGCCGTCAGGATTGGAAGCCGGGGCAGGGCAAGACGCCCGTGCCCGGTGGGCAGTTCGCGAAAGGTGGGGCGGCCGGCGGGCGCGCCGCGATCACCGAGAGCCTGGGTCGCTCGGCGCTGGTCAAGCGGGCCGGCGAGGGGATGTCGGTGCGCGAGGCGACGATTATCGTGGCGCTGGTCAATCATCCGGCGCTGATCGACGAGAATTTCGCCCATGTCGAATTCCTCGACCTCGCCAATTCGGATTTGCGCAAGCTGCACGCGGCCATTCTCGACGCCATGGCGCATGAAGCGGCCGACGAGCGCGGCGCGGTCATCGCCACCATCGAGCGCGCCGGCTGCGGCGGCATCTGGGAGCGGGCTGTCGAGTTGATCAAGCGCGCGCGGCAATGGCCGGCGCTGGAAACGGCGGCGCTTGACGATGCCCGCGACGCCTTCAACCAGGCGCTGCACTTGCAGCGCAGCGCCCGCACATTACATAGAGAGCTGAAACAGGCGCAGGCGGCGCTCGATGCAGACCCTTCGGACGAAAACTTCCGGCATCTCGTCGAGATTCAAGCGCAATTCAACGATGTGCAGGCAACGGAAGCGCTGATCGAAGGATTCGGCGTCTCGTCGGGCAGGGTTGGCCGCGTTTAGGCCGAACACCACCCATTGGAAGTGAAGTGGAAATGCGCGGCGCGTCGAATCGACGCCTCTAAGTCGGGTAATTGATTCGCTTTTTTCATGCGAATCATGCCAGAGGCGCTTGACCTTCTGGCAGATTGGCGGAATCAGGACGATTCGAAACGTTAACCGTGCCACGGCATCGGCGGGAATTCGAGCGATGTGAGGCACCGGTGGCGACTGGACAGGCAAAGTGCCCGCTCCAGATATCAGGGTTAATCTGGACTTAATGCATGTTGCCCAAAAGTGGAAACCGGTTTGGGACAGAGACATGCACAAAACAAAAGAGATGACACGGTTGCTGGGCCGGTGAAAAGCGTTCCGGCGCGAGCGCGTCCAGCATAACCGGTACGGCAGTTTACGCGGCCTCGATATTCGGCCGCTTGGAGACGACAAAGAATGGCGACAAAGGAAAAGGAAGAGGTCGAGACCGAACGCGAAGGCGCCACTGATGGCCCCCTGCTCGACCTTTCCGACGATGCTGTCAAGAAGATGATCAAGGCCGCGAAGAAACGCGGCTATGTCACGCTCGACGAGCTCAACGCGGTGCTTCCCTCGGAAGAGACGGATCCGGATCGCATCGAAGATATCAATGCGATGCTCAGTGACATGGGCATCAACGTCGTCGAGGACGACGAGGTGGGCGAGGAGGCGGAAGCCGAGCCGGCCGCCGACGCCGAGGAAGACGCCAACGAGCTCGCCGAGCAGACCGGCACCGCTGTCGCCGCCACGACTACCAAGAAAGAGCCGACCGATCGCACCGACGACCCGGTGCGCATGTATCTGCGCGAGATGGGCTCGGTCGAGCTTCTGTCGCGCGAGGGCGAAATTGCGATCGCCAAGCGCATCGAGGCCGGCCGCGAAACGATGATCGCGGGGCTGTGCGAAAGCCCGCTGACGTTCCAGGCCATCATCATCTGGCGCGACGAGCTCAACGAATCGAAGATCCTGCTGCGCGAGATCATCGACCTCGAGGCGACCTATGCCGGCCCCGAAGCCAAGCAGGCGCCCGTCGTCGAACGCATCGAGGAAGCGCCCAAGCCCGAGGAGAAGCCGCGCGGCCGTTCGGCGGCACGCGAGGAAGAAGACGACATCACCAATGTCGGCGGCGACACGCGCGGGCTGGAGGAAGAGGAAGACGACGAGGACGAGGCGAGCCTGTCGCTGGCCGCGATGGAAGCGGAACTGCGCCCGCAGGTGATGGAGACGCTCGACGTCATCGCCGACACCTACAAGAAGCTGCGCAAGCTGCAGGACCAGCAGGTCGAGAACCGCCTGGCCGCGGCCGGCACACTGTCGCCCAGCCAGGACCGCCGCCTGAAGGAGCTGAAGGACCAGCTGATCAAGGCGGTGAAGTCGCTGTCGCTCAACGCCGCGCGCATCGAGGCGCTGGTGGAGCAGCTCTACGACATCAACAAGCGCCTGGTGCAGAACGAGGGTAAGCTTTTGCGCCTCGCCGAAAGCTATGGCGTGCGCCGCGAGGAGTTCCTGCGGGAGTATCAGGGCTCGGAGCTCGATCCGAACTGGACGCGCTCGATCGCCAACCTGACGTCGCGCGGCTGGAAGGAGTTCACCAAGAACGAGAAGGATGCGATCAAGGAGCTGCGCGCCGAGATCCAGAACCTCGCCACCGAAACGGCGATCTCGATCCTGGAATTCCGCAAGATCGTCAACCAGGTGCAGAAGGGCGAGCGCGAGGCCGCGATCGCCAAGAAGGAAATGGTCGAGGCGAATCTTCGCCTGGTCATCTCCATCGCCAAGAAATACACCAACCGCGGCCTGCAGTTCCTGGATCTCATCCAGGAAGGCAATATCGGCCTCATGAAGGCGGTCGACAAGTTCGAGTACCGTCGTGGCTACAAGTTCTCGACCTACGCCACCTGGTGGATCCGGCAGGCCATCACCCGCTCGATCGCCGACCAGGCGCGCACCATCCGCATTCCGGTGCACATGATCGAGACGATCAACAAGATCGTGCGCACCTCGCGCCAGATGCTGCATGAGATCGGCCGCGAGCCGACGCCGGAGGAACTGGCGGAAAAGCTCGCCATGCCGCTGGAAAAAGTGCGCAAGGTGCTGAAGATCGCCAAAGAGCCGATCTCGCTCGAAACGCCTGTCGGCGACGAGGAGGATTCGCATCTCGGCGACTTCATCGAGGACAAGATGGCGATCCTGCCGATCGACGCGGCGATCCAGGCCAACCTGCGCGAGACGACGACGCGCGTGCTTGCCTCGCTGACGCCGCGCGAGGAGCGCGTGCTCAGAATGCGCTTCGGCATCGGCATGAATACCGATCATACGCTGGAAGAAGTCGGCCAGCAGTTCTCGGTAACGCGCGAGCGCATCCGACAGATCGAGGCCAAGGCGCTGCGCAAGCTCAAGCATCCGAGCAGGTCGCGCAAGCTCAGAAGCTTCCTCGACAGCTGAGCGGGAATACAATCACACGAAATCGAAAGGGCGCCTCGGGCGCCCTTTTGCTTTTCCGGCTACCCTTCATGCCGCCTTGTCGGGTTTGCCCGACAGGAGGATAATCGGGCGTCGGATGCATTTATGGGCGACAAGCCGGATGCCCGCCCCGGCGCCGGTCGCAGCGGCCAGGCGTCGCGCTCCGTGGCTCCCGGTGGGAGGTGTGCCATGACAACCTACATCGTGCTTATCAACTGGACTGAGCTCGGCGCCAAGAATGTGCGGGAATCGCCGAAACGGCTCGATGCGGCCAAGAAGCTGCTGGGGGAAATGGGCGGATCGTTCAAGTCGTTCTATCTGACCATGGGCGAATGCGACATGGTAGCCGTCGTCGAAGCGCCGGACGATGCGGTGCTTGCCCGCTTCGCGCTGATGTTGGCGTCAGGCGGCAATGTCAAGACGCGGACGATGAAGGCGTTTCCGGAATTCGCCTACCGCGAGATCATCAGCTCGCTCGGGTAGCTGGCTGAAGGGAGCGGCGTGGCTGTTGCGAAGCCGCGCCGCATTCCCGATAGTCGCGCCATGCCCGAGCCGTTGCTGATCGTCTGGTACAACACACGCTGTCCGGTGTGCGACGCCGGCATCAACCGGCAGAAGCGGCGGCTCACCGAGGCGGTCAAAGCGGGCCGCGTCGAATTCCGCGACATCAATTTCGAACCTGAGGCGCTCTCCGCCTTCGGCGCCTCGCTGGAGGATATCCGCCGGGGTCTGCATGCGACCGATGCCGAAGGACGGCTGCTGGTCGGCGCCGATGTGGCGATCGCGGTCTGGCGGCTCACGCCGGGCGAGGAATGGCTGGCGAGCTTGTTCGGCAACCCCATCGCGCTGCCCCTGACGCGCTTTGCCTATGACCGCTTCGCCGACCTTCTCTATGCCTGGAACCGCCGCAAGGGCCATTGGTAGGCAGCTTGCTCCGACCCGCTCCGTGCCTGACGGCAGCTCTTCGCTAAGGCTGCGATACATCTTAAGATATATCTTGACTCCAAACGTGGTCAGCCTTACGTAAGATGTATCGTAAGATATAATTCAAAGGAGCAATCCATGCACAAACACGGTCACTTCGGGCACAGCCATTTCGGCGAGCGCATGTTCATGCATATGGCCGGCAAATTTGGTGGGAGAGGGGGCGGCGGTTTCGGCCCGTTCGGCCATGGCGGCAGGGGCGGCGGACGCGGCGGCCCGGGCGACATGTTCCGCGCCGGGCGCATGCTGGCCGACGGCGATCTCAAGCTGATCACGCTGTCGCTGCTGGCCGACGCGCCGCGCCACGGCTACGACATCATCAAGGCTCTGGAAGAGCGCACCAGCGGCATCTACAGCCCAAGCCCGGGCGTGGTTTATCCGACGCTGACCTTCCTGGAGGAGGCGGGCTACGCGGTATCCTCGAGCGAAGGCAACAAGAAAGTGTTTTCGATCACCGAGGCCGGCAAGGCGCATCTGGACGAGAACCGCGAGATGATCGACAGCGTGCTCGACCATCTCGAGCGTTTCGGCCGCAAGATGGCCGCGGCGCGCGAATGGTTCGGCTGGGGCGACGACAAGGACGAGGGGCGCCGCGGCCGTTCGGAAACGCGTGACCGGTTCCGCTCGCTGCGACACCGGCTGCGCGCCGCGCTCGGCGACATCGCCGACGCGCCGGAGGACAAGCAGGCCGAGGCGATCAGCATCCTGGAAGACGCCGCCGAGGCGATCGAAGCCTTGGCTCGCCGCTAAGACATTCTCGTAGGGAAGCCCAAAAGCCCGGATCGCTCCGGGCTTTTGTATTCAGTTCGCGATCGGCAAGGGCAGGGGATTATTCCTTGCCGACATATTCGCTGATCAGCTTCTCGTTGCGCGCCTTCTCGATCTTGGCAGTGGTCTCGGCCGCAATCCGCTCGTCGGTGCGGTACTTGACCAGGTTCACCAAGCTGCCGGTGAGCAGCAGCACGCCCATCGCCCAGTAACCTTTGGTCGAGAGGTCGACGGGCGCCAGCCACAGCGACAGGCCGAGCATGAAATAGGCAGCGCCCACCGATATGGTGTTGAACAGGATATAAGTCTGATTGCCATTCATCGTCGTATTCCTTGGATTTGATCTGTCACGGGAAATTGCGGGCTCAGTTCAGGGATTTGAGGCGGGCCAGAACATCCTCTGCACGCACCTTGGTGGCCGGTCCATGGCCTGCTTCGGCGAGACGTTCGCGGATCGCCTCGTGACGCAGCTCGCCGTCGATCTCGTCGAGGATGCCGGCCTCCTCGAACGGGTCGGAGCTGTCCTTGATGCGGGCCAGCAATTCCTCCGCTTCGTTAATGCTTGCGGTACGGCCGATCGAGCGGTTGAGGCGCGACTGCGCCTTGCGTTCGGCATCGATCGCCCGGGCTGAGATCATGCCTTGGTTGAGATCGATGATGCGGCGATGCGCCTGTTCCACGGACAGACGCATCCGCAAGGTCTTCTCGCCCAGGCTCTTGACCGTGGCGCGGCGGACCTCGCGCTCGTTCTCGAGTTCGGCGATTGCGGAAGCGCCGCCTTCGGCAAGCGCCTGGTTGTTGGCGGAAAGCGCGCTGAGCGTGCGGGTTTCCAGATCGGCGATGCGGCGGTCGAGCTGGTCGAGGCTGGTCTGCTCTGCGCGCTGGCGCACGATCAGCGAGGCGAGCGTCTGCTTGGCGGCGGCGAGGCCCGCCTCCGCGTCTCGGATGCGCTGGGCCAGAAGGTCGATCGCAAAACGATCCTTCAGATTGTCCTCGGCCCGCGCGCTGGCGCCGTCCAGCAATGTCTTGATCAGGCTAAGCATGGTCTTCTTCTCCCTGTTTTCGTGACCATTGTTCACAAGCTCAACATAACAGGAAATGAACATTGTTCAAGAGTTATTTTGAACGCTGTTCATGAAGCGCCGGACATGGTAAATGCAAGCAACGGAATGAATCCCGGGCCGGGCTTGCCGACTTCGGACATAAGGACAAGAAAGAAGCATGGCGCTGGACAAGGAAGAGATGAGTGAGAAGGTGCTCGCCATTGCCGAGGCGCTGCTCAACGAGGGCGGCGCCGACAACCTGAAAGCGCGCACCATTGCCGAGCAGGCCGGCATCTCCGTCGGATCCGTCTATAACCTCTTTGCCGATCTCGACGAGGTGCACCGCGCCGTCAACATGCGGCTGCTCGACCGGCTCGGCGCGACAGGTCTGGCGGCGATGGCCGATCTCGAAAGGCAAGGGGTGACGGATGTCCAGCACCGCATCTTGGCGATGGCGGCGGCCTATGTGCGCTTCGTCGAGGCCCATCCCGGTAGTTGGCCGGCGGTGCTTGCCTTCAACCGCCGCCGCGCGACGCGGCCCGGCCCCGACGCCTATGACGCGCTGCTCGACGCACTCTTCGACATCGTCGCCGGCGTGCTCAAGGCAGGCGATTTCGGCCTCGACGACGACCGCCGCGCGCTTGCGGCCCGGACCTTGTGGTCAAGCGTGCATGGCATTGTGACCAGCGGCTATGTGGCGAATTCGGACAGCAGGCAAGCCGAGGAGATCTGGCATCAGATCGAGCTTCTGGTCGGCGTTTTCGTCAAGGGGCTGGAACACGGCGGCGCATTCGCGCATGCTGACGCAAAGCCTGCGTAACCAGGGGCGCCGCGAATCCTTGGTGCCCGCGTGAATAGGAGTTTTGAAAAAATGTCTTTTCTGAAGAAGCTTTTCGGCGGCGGCGGTGAGGCAACGGAGGCCGGCACCGCCAAGCCGGCAAAGCAGGTCGAGCACAAGGGATTTCTGATCAGCGCCACGCCCTACAAGGCCGAGGGCCAATACCAGACCTGCGGCGTCGTCTCGAAGGAAGTGGACGGTGTGATGAAAGAGCACCGCTTCATCCGCGCCGACCGTTTCGCCGGGCTGGACGACGCCGTCGACATCTCGATCAAGAAGGGCATCCAGTTGGTCGACGAGCAGGGCGAGCGGATGTTCGGCTGACGATCATCAAAGTCTAGGATCGATCGGCTCGCTCTCGAGCGCCAATACAGCGAAGACACATTCGTGGAATCGCCGCAGCGGCTGTCTCGCGACAAACCGCTTCAACGCCTCGTGACCGAGCGCGAACTCGCTGAGCGCCAGGTTTCGTTTGCCGCCCAGATGCCGTTCCCGCAGCCGGACAAGGTTATCCGGGGCGTCATATTCGGGACCGTAGATCATGCGCAGATATTCGCGGCCGCGCACCTTGAGCGCTGGCTGGATAAGGCCCTTCTTGCCGCGGCTGACGAAGTCACGCGGCTTGACCACCATGCCTTCGCCGCCTGAAGCGATCAGCATCTCCCACCAGGCGACGGCCTCCGTGCAGGCGCCGGCATCGGCCAGATCGACGCTGCGCCATCTGGTGTGCACCACGACGCCTTCCGTGGCGAGGCGATCGGCCAGCGACATATGCCAGATGTGGTCATGGTCGAACCAGACGCGGCCCTCGCTGGCCAGCAGATGAAAAGGCGCCACCCTGAGATCATCGACACTCGAAACCGGCCAGACATAGGGCGACCAGGCGCTGGCGTATTTGCCGGCGCGCACGTCCCGATCGGCGAACCGTGCGTTCAGATCCACCACGTCGACGCCTCGCGCCTTCGCTCTCTCCAAGGCATCGCGGCCGAGCCGCAGGCCGGCTGCGGACGACGTCGCCACCGGTTCGTACTGACTTTCGACGAGGCCGCTTGCCTTGGCCGACCAGGGCATGATTTCGGCGTCGAGCAGCAGCCAGTCGGTTTTCAGTTCCTCCCAGAGGCCAGCGGCATCGGCGCTTGCGCTAAGCCGGGCGAGCAGCCCCTCCGTCATGGTGTCGTCACCGAAGAAGGAACGCCCTGTCCGGGTCCATATCGCGCCGGTTTCATCGCCTGAAATGCCGAAGCGGCTGCGCGCCGCCTGCGCGGTCCGGCACAGTGCGACGATCGCCCGCGAACCCATGTGCTTTTGCTCGCACACGACCTCGGCTACGCCGCGCTCGCGAAAATAGGAAAAAGCCTCTTCCGGGCGTTCGAGCCAGTCGGCGTGACCGCTTGTCTCGGACGGCGACATCGTCGGCGGTAGGTACACCAGCCACTGGGGCGCTATGGCGAAACGGCTCATGGCCTCCAGGGCGGCCGCGGCATTTTCCTCAGCCACGACGATCCGGCCTTTCAGCTCGGTCTCGATCCAGCGGCGGCCGGAAACATCTTGGATATCGAGCACGCCATCGGCATCGGCCTGTGCCGATTTCTCCACATTTGATGCGCCAAGCGGGCGTACGGGCTCCGACCATGTTCGGATTGCCGGCACCTCAACCAGCTCGCGTTCCGGCCAGCGCAGGGCCGTCAACTTGCCGCCGAACACACAGCCTGTATCGATGCACAGGGTGTTGTTGACCCATTGAGCCGACCGCATCGGCGTGTGACCGTAGACAACGGCAGTCTTGCCCCGATAAGCCGTGGCCCAGTCGGCGCGCACCGGCAGTCCGAATTCGTCGATCTCGCCGGTCGTTTCGCCGTAGAGCGCGAATTCGCGCACGACGCCCGAGCCTCGCCCGATCATCTCTTCCTTGAGCCCGGCATGGGCAACGGCCAGGCGTCCGCCGTCCAACCAGACATGGCTGCGCAGGTCGTCGAGAAAGGCCGGCAGCGCTTCGCGCAGCCCGCGATCCTGCGTGTCCAACTGGTCGATGGTCTGTTGAAGGCCGTGGGCGATCGTGACTTTGCGGCCCTCCAGCCAGCGGCTGAGCTTGCGTTCGTGATTGCCTTGAACGCAGTAAGCGGTTCCGGCCGCCACCATGCTCATGGCGATGCGCAGCACATCGGGCGTGTTGGGACCGCGGTCGACGAGATCGCCGACAAAAACAAGCTTGCGGCCATTTGGGGGAGTGACGGCCACGGTTCGCTCGCCGCGATCCTGCGACCAGACGACCTCATACCCGAGTTGACCAAGCAGGGCTTGCAACTCGTCGGCGCAGCCATGCACGTCGCTGATGATGTCGAAGGGGCCGGTATCGTGACGCTTGTCGGTCCAGAGCGGCTGGCGCGAGATTTTGGCGGCCTCGATGCTGGCTTCGCTGGTGAGCTTCCAGACCTGGCGAAAGCCCTCCCGCTGCAATCCGCCCAGACCCTTGCGAATCTCCATTGTCATGCGCTGAGCCACCCCAGCGCCAAAGGAGCGGTCCGGTCGGCTTGCATTGCGCGCCACGCAGATGTCGACACCGGGGTCGAGGACGATGGCGACCGGCAAAGCGTGCCATTTACGGGCCAGTTCGATCCATGCCTTCCGATCCGCTGGCCTCACATTGGTAGCGTCCACCACAGCCAGCTTGCGATGCTTTAGCCGTTTGCCGATGATGTCGCGCATCAATTCGAAGGCGTCGGCCGAAACATCCTGATTGGTTTCGTCATCGGAGACGAGTCCACGGCATCGGTCAGACGAGATGATCTCGGTCGGCAGGAAATGCCTGGCGGCGAAAGTCGACTTCCCGGACCCGGTCGAGCCGATCAGCACGACCAGTGCGAAATCCGGAATTTCCAGATTGGTCTTGTCGACTTCTCTCATCGCGTGAACACCGCCATCTGTGTAGGCGCGCCCAGCTTGGCATCCTCAACCCCTATGCCACTAATTTCAGCGGCGTAGCCGTATGTCTCGCGTATTTTAACTGTCCAGGTTTTGAACTCGGTGCGGCTCCACTCGAAGCGATGATCCGGATGACGGAAAGTGCCCGGGGGCAGACTGCTGAAAAGCGCATTGTAATCCGCATTGGGCGTGGTCACGATAACGGTCTTTGGAGCGGTTTCGCCAAAGACAATCCGCTCGACTAAAGGCAGCCTGTCTTGGTCGAGATGTTCGACGACCTCGACCAAGACAGCGACGTCTGCTTCGGCCCAACGACTGTCCCGGTAAGTCAACGAACCATGCAGCAGCGTGACGCGCCCTTCCGGCGGGCCGCCCGCTTCATTCAGTCTCAGCCGCCTTGCCGCCCATTCGAGCTCGCGGACCGCGGGGTCCAAGCCGAACATTTTTTGGACCCATCGCTCGCGCATCAGTCGGTCGAGCAGCTTACCTTCGCCGCAGCCCAGATCCGCGACAACTTTACCGCCACTCGCGCGGATGGCTTCGACGACCGCATCCAGGCGCCGGTCGTGCAGCCGGACGGGCGCCTCGAGCGTTTCCTCGGGCGAGCTGCAGGTTTCGACTGGCGTCTCCGGAGCCGCGGTTTCAGGGACCAGTCGCGCCAGGGCCGCGCGGGTCAAAACCGATCGGTTGCGCAAATAGCGGCGCGCGATCAGCTCCTTGGCGGGATGGTGCTCCAGCCATCCCGCGCCCTTGGCCAGCAGCTTGTCGACCTCGTCGTCGCCAACCCAGTAATGTTTGGTGTCGTCCATCACCGGGATTAGGACGTAGAGGTGGTTGAGCAGATTGCTCAGCCGGCCGAGGCCGGACAATTTCAGATGGCCGTAGCGGAGCCCTCCCGAACTGGCACCCATGGCTTCGATTGGGGTCAGCTCGACGGTCCAGCCCAGCGGTTCGAACAGCTGCCGCACTATCGCCTCGCCGCCGCGCATCGGCAAGGGCGCCACGACAGCTTCCAGCGGCAGGTCGCTTTCGGCGAGTTGCGGGCGTTCCTTGGAGATACCGCTCATTGCCGTCCGGAACATCTTGTTGAGCGCCACGGACAGAAAGGAAGACGCCGCGTAAGGCCTGTCGTTCACATATTGATCCAGCAATCCGCCCGCCCGACCCTTGCCCCTCACCAATCCAACGGGGTCGACGTCGAGCAGAAGTGCGGCCTCGCAGCGCGCCTCGCTGGCCTCGGGATAGAACAGCCATGCCTTGCCGAAAGAGAGGTCGGTCTCATGCAGACGCTCGGGGTGCTTGTGCAGCAGGAAGCCGAGATCGGTAGCCGGATGATGGGTGGTGGCGATTGAAAGGAACATTGGCGAGCGATAACGCAGCCCTATGGAATAACCAATGGTGCCACCAAGTTATTTCCACTTCCTTCCGGGAAGTGCAAAGAAACCGGTTGGTACCTGTGAGCGGCAGTATTTCCAAACAAAAAGCCAGGCGGCGAAACTATGGAATTTGGATCAGCGGTCAGAACGAGACCTTGTCGCCGCCCTTGAGCTGGAGGATCTGCCGCGCTTCGTCGGGTGTGGCGATCGAGGCGCCGAGGCCTTCGATGATCTGGCGCACCTTGGTCACCTGTTCGGCGCTGGAGCGGGCGAGCTTGCCCTTGCCGATCCATAGCGAGTCCTCCAGGCCGACCCGCACATTGCCGCCCAACGCAATCGCCTGCGTGGCGATCGGTAGTTGGTGGCGGCCGGCGCCGAGCACCGACCAGTGATAGTCGTTGCCGAACAGGCGGTCGGCGGTGCGCTTCATATGGGCGACGTCTTCCGGGTGGGTGCCGATGCCGCCGAGGATGCCGAACACGCTCTGGACGAAGAACGGCGCCTTGACCAGGCCGCGCTCGACGAAATGCGCCAGCGTGTAGAGGTGGCCGATGTCGTAGCATTCGATCTCGAAGCGCGTGCCGTTGTCGGCGCAGGTGCGCAAGATGTGCTCGATGTCGCCAAAGGTGTTGCGGAAGATGCGGTCGCGCGAGGATTCCAGATAGGGCCGCTCCCAGTCATGCTCGAATGTCTTGAAGCGCTCCAGCATCGGGAACAGCGCGAAATTCATCGAGCCCATGTTGAGCGACGCGACTTCGGGCGCGAACATCTTGGCCGGCCTGACGCGCTCCTCCACGCTCATCGTCGCCGCACCCCCGGTGGTGATGTTGACCACGCAGTTGGAGCGCTGCTTGATGATCTGCAGGAACGGGGCGAAGGCCTCGGTCGACTGGTCTGGGCGCCCGTCGACCGGGTTGCGGGCGTGGAGGTGGACGATCGCCGCGCCTGCCTCGGCCGCCTCGATGGCCGCGGTCGCGATCTCTTGCGCCGTCACCGGCAGATGCGGCGACATTGACGGCGTATGGATCGAGCCTGTGACCGCGCAGGTGATGATGATCTTGTTCTGGTTCGCCACTTTTGGTGTCCTGACTTCGTTGTTGGACTGCGCCTATTTGACTGCGCCTATTTAACCGCGCCTTGCGTGATGCCGGAAATGAACTGCTTCGACAGCACGATGTACAGCAAGGTAGTCGGCAGGTGCCGCCAGTGTCAGCCCGGTGAACAGCACCCCCCAGTCGGTGGTGAATTCGCCGACGAACACGGTCAGCCCTTGCGGCAGTGTCTTCAAATTGTCGGAGGTGGTCAGGACCAGGGGGAAGAAAAAGTCGTTCCAGCTGTTTGCGCTGGCGGCGGGCGGATCGCTGTCGGCAGAGCAGGATATCGGATCGCGCTCGGCGCCGTGAGGCTGGTCCTGCGCGAGGACCGCCATCCAGCCGTGGTGCTGCCGCCGCCGTAGGGGGCGAAAATGCAAAAAAGAGGCGGGCGCTGGCGGGCGCCTGCCTCTTTTATTTCCGGCATGGGCGGTCAGGCCGCGGCGGCGACCTGGTCAGCCGTGGCGGCGGCGATCGCGTCGACCTTGGCGGTAGCCTTGGCAAGCGCGGCGGTGACGGCGTCGGCGCCCATACCGACACCCTCGACGCGGATGATTTCGACATCGGTCATGCCGAGGAAGCCGAGCACGCTGCGCAGATAGGGAACCGCATGGTCCATCTGCACTGCGGCGCCTTCGGAGTAGATGCCGCCGGAAGCGAGCACGATATAGACCTTCTTGCCGTTGACGAGGCCCTTCGGGCCGCCTTCGACATAGGCAAAGGTCTTGCCGGAGCGGGCGACGTGGTCGACCCAGGACTTCAACGTCGAGGAGATGTTGAAGTTGATGAAGCCTGTCGCGAGGATCACGGTGTCGGCAGCGAAAAGCTCGTCGAGCACGGCGTCGGAGACGCCGACGACCTCGGCCTGGCGCGGCGTGCGTGCTTCGGCCGGCGTGTAGATGCCGGTGGCGTAGTCGGGATCGATATGCGGCAGCGGATTGGCGACGAGATCGCGCACGACGAGCGTATTGGACGGATCGGCGGCAAGCAGCTTCTGAGCAAGATCCGTGGCGACGCGGGTCGAGTGCGAAGCGGCGCCGCGCGGGCTGGAGGTGACGAGAAGAATAGACATGGCGGTGTCCCCTTGGGGTTGGATTGAACTTTCCGCCCAAATATGGGATTGCTGTCCCATCAGGATAACTGGCATAATATGTATACAATCCATCAAAAAAATGGATGGCATGGCCGTGCAACCAAACCCAACCCTAGATCAACTCCAAATCCTGGTGGCAGTGGCCGATACCGGCAGCTTCTCGGCCGCGGGGCGCAAGCTCAATCGGGCGCAGTCGGTGGTGAGCTACGGCATCGCCAATCTCGAAGCGCAGCTCGGCCTGAAACTGTTCGAACGCGAAGGCGTGCGCGAGCCGCAACTGACCGATGTCGGCAAGGCGATGCTCGAAGATGCGCGGCGCATGATCGGCGTGCTGCATCGCATCCGTTCGCGCGCCGACGGCTACCGGCAAGGGCTGGAGGCGGAAGTGGCGATATCGGTCGACGTGGCGCTGCCTTCGCCGGCGCTGGTGCGCGTGCTCAAGGCCTTCGAGGCGCAATTCCCGGCGGTCATGCTCCGGCTTTATATTGGCTCTCTCGGCCTGATTGTCGATCAGGTCGTCAACGGCCAGGCGGATCTTGGCTTCGGCGGCTTGCAAGGCGATGCCGATGTCAATCTGCTGCGCATCGGCTTCATCTCGCTGGTGCCGGCTGCCGCACCCGATCATCCGCTCGCGAAGCTGCCGAAGCCGGTCGGGATCGAGGATCTGCGCGAGCACATCCAGCTTGTCGTCACCGACCAGTCGGAGCGGACGCGCGGCCGCGACTATGGCGTGTTTGCCTATCGCACTTGGCGGCTGACGGATTTGCGCACCAAGCACGCGCTGATGCGCGAGGGGCTTGGCTGGGGCGGCCTGCCGCGCTGGCTGATCGCCGACGACCTCGCCAGCGGACGGCTGGTCGAGCTCGATCTCGAGCCTTACCGCGAAGTCCGTTCGCCGATGTACGCCATGCACCGCAACGACCGCAGCCCCAAGCCGGCAGCGACTTGGCTGATCGATGAGTTCAAGCGGCAGCTTGGCTGCTTCAACGAGACGGAGCCGGGCGTGTGGACGGAGGAGGGGCCGCAGACAAGCCGTCCATGAGCGCGATCAGCGCCGCGCGGTAATCCGCGGCGGATCCACCGGCCTCGATAGCCAGAGCCGCCCGATCGAAGGCGGCCGCCAGCAAAGCGGTCAGCGCCTCGACCGGCAATCTGATCATTGCTTGCGCACGCATCGCGGCGACCAGGCCTTCGCGCAGCGAGCGGTTGCCGTGGCGGTTGTCGATCTCGTCCATGGCCGCGCGCCCGAGCACGGCCGGCCCGTCGAGCAGCAGAAGCCGCGTGCGGCCGGGCGCCTGCATTGCCTCGAGATAGGCGTCCGAGCCTGCGATCAGCGCGTCGCGCGCGGACAGCGAAGGCGGCGAGGCATGGTCGATCTCGGCCGCAACGGCCGCTGCTTCCTGCTCGACCACTGCCGCGAACAGCGCCTGCTTGTCGGCGAAGTGATGGTAGAGCGCGCCGCGCGTCACGCCGGCCTCGGCGACGATCTCCGGCGTGCCAGTCTCAGCATAGGACTTTTCCGTAAACAGCTTTCGCGCCGCCCGGATCAGATCGGCGCGCGTCGCCTCGGTGCGGTCGCGATTGGAGCGGCGTCCGGACTCTTGTTGCATACATGCAGCCTGTATGTTATTTGCATTTACATGCAGACTGTATGTTGGATGAGAGGAGAAGGAAAGATGAGGACGACAAGCTATTATCCGGTGCTGATGACGGATGATGTCGCAGGCACTGCGGATTTTTATGTCGAGCATTTCCGCTTCGAGCCGCTCTTTGAGAGCGACTGGTATGTGCATCTGCGCTCCAGTGAGGACAGGCGCGTCAACCTTGGCATCGTCCAGGGCGACCATGAGACGATCCCGCAAGAGGGGCGGGGGCGCACGTCGGGGCTGCTGATCAATTTCGAGGTCCGCGATCCCGACGCGGTCTATGAGCGGATTGTCGCCGCTGGCCTGCCGATCCTGCGCAGCTTGCGCGACGAGCCCTTCGGCCAGCGCCATTTCATCACCAGGGACCCCAACGGCGTGCTGATCGACGTCATCAAGCCGATCCCGCCAAGCGAGGAGTTCCTGGCGCAATATGCCGAAGGCGCAGCCGGGAGTTAGACCGGCTGGGCGATCTCAGCTCGTCCGCGCTACCGGCGTCACCGTCACCTGGCTGACGCCGGTGCGGCGCACGACCGTGCAGAGCGTCTCGCGGCCGATGCGCTCGGCGTCGAGCATACGCACGAGGTCGTCGACGCCGGTGACCGGCCGTCCGTCGATAGCGGCGATGATGTCGCCTTCCTTCAGGCCGGCCTTGGCGGCGGGACCGTTCTTCTCGACGCTGCGCAGGCGCACCGCTGTGTTCGTGGTCACCTGCGACAGAAGTGCCGCCCGGCGCGGCAGGTTGGTCGTGTCGGCGGAAACGCCGATGAAGGCGCGACGCACGCGGCCGAAGCGGATGATTTCCGAGATGACGAAATTGGCGGTGTTGGAGGCGACCGCGAAGGCGATGCCCTGCGCGCCGTGGATCATGGCGGTGTTGACGCCGATCACCTCGCCCGCCGACGACACTAGCGGTCCACCCGAATTGCCGGGATTGAGCGCGGCATCGGTCTGGATGACGTCGTCGATCAGCCGCCCGGTCGAGGCGCGCATCGAGCGGCCGAGCGCCGAGACGACGCCGGCGGTGACGGTCCATTCGAAACCGAGCGGATTGCCGATCGCAATCGCGATCTGGCCGCGGCGCAGGCGCTTGGAATCGCCGAGCGGTGCGATGTCGGCGAAGCTGCCGTCGGCGCGCACCAGCGCGATGTCGGTGTCGGGATCGCGGCCAAGCACATGACCTTCGCGCGAAGCGCCGTCCGGCATGGTCACCCGCACGGCGCGCGCATCGCCGACGACATGGAAGTTGGTGACGACCAGCCCGTCCTGCGCGATGACGAAGCCGGAGCCGTGGCCGCCGGCGCCAATGCGCTCGATGCGGCAGACGGCTGGACCGATGCGGTCGACGGCGTCGGCAACGGATGCCGAATAGGCATCGAGCAGACTGTCGTCGGATGGAAGTATTTCGGCTGCGAAAGCCATCGGCGTGTTCCCTCGTAGAATGATGACTATATGTGCGGAGCAGCCGCAATTGCCGCGACCTGACCAGATGGCCAGTCCCGCCGGCGACTAGCCGTCAGGCGAGTACCCGCGGCGGTGTTACCGAGCGATATCTGGGTCACCGAACCCAGGAGACAGTCTTATGAGCGACTTCAACCTCAGTGCCTTTTCCGACGCGATCGCCGATGTCGCGGCCACCGCCGCCGCCGCGCTGGCGAGTTTCGTCACGCACCATCACCGCACCGCGAGCGCCTTCCATTGGCGCGACGGCTATTTCGTCACCGCCGAGGAAGCGGTCGAAGCCGGCGAGGAGATCGAATTGACGCTGGCTTCCGGCGAAACCGTCAAGGCCGAGCTCGTCGGACGCGATCCTTCGACGGGCGTTGCCCTGTTGAAGCCTGCTTCCGGCGCTGCCGGGTTGCCGCAACTGGCTCAGGCCGGCGCCGTGCGGCCCGGCCATATCGCGATTGCGGTCGGCAACAGCGACGGCGCCGCGCTTGCGGTGCTCGGCACAGTCGGCGAGGTCGGGCCGGCCTGGCGCTCGATGCGCGGCGGCACGATCGACCGGCGCATCAACCTTGCCATCAACACCGGCGGGCGCTTCGAGGGCGGGCCGGTGCTCGACGCCAAGGGCGGCGTGATCGGCATGCTCTTGTTCGGGCCGCGCCGGCGGGCGCTGGTGATGCCCTTCGAGGCGATCGAGCGCGCGGTCGCGACGCTGCGCGAGAAGGGTCATGTCGCGCGCGGCTATCTCGGCGCCGGATTGCATCCGATCCGCAATGGCGACACGAAAGGCGCCATGGTGATGAGCCTCGACGATAACGGCCCGGCCAAGGCCGCCGGCCTGCATGTCGGCGACATCATCGTCGCCTGGAACGGCGAGGCGGTGCATGGTCCGCGCGAGCTTATCCGCAAGCTCGGGCCGGACAGCGCCGGCACCACCGTTACGCTCGGTGTTTCAAGCGGCGGCGCTGAGCGCGATGTCTCGATCACCATCGGCGAGAAGCCGCTGAGCTGAGAGGGTCTATGGCAAACAGCGCAGCACAAGCAGTCGCGAGACCGGAGCCGGCAATTCACCGGCTGACGGTGCTGGTCGCGCTCGCCGATGCCCAGCGCGCCGAGCAACTTGCCGATGCGCTGGCCGCGAGCGACGATCTGGCGCCGGCCTTGGCTGGAAGCGGCGTCGGCCAAATGGCGGATGTCGCCATCGCCGATGAGGCCGGCCTGGAAGGCTGGGTCGTCAGTTCGGCCACCCCAATCGTCCTGCTTTCGCGGCGTGCGGGCAGCGAGCAGGTGGCAGACAATGTGCTGGCCGTGCTGCCTGCCTCCGCAGATGGCCTGCTGATCGCCGCCGCAGCGCGGTTGGCGGCCTCAGGCTACCGCGTCGGCAGGGCGGCGCCGTCGGAGGCGCATGGCGATTTCCACGATGACGAGCCTACCGAGGAAGAGACGCCTGACGACAACCAGCCCCGCCCGGCTTTGTCGCCGCGCGAGGCGGAGGTGCTGGCTCTGCTGGCCGAAGGCGCGCCGAACAAGGTCATCGCCCGGCGGCTCAACATTTCCGTCCACACGGCGAAGTTCCATGTGGCCGCCATCCTGATCAAGCTCGGCGCCGCCAACCGCACCGACGCGATTGCGATCGCGATGCGGCAGGGGCTGGTGCTGGTTTGACGCCTCAAACAGCGGGTTCGATATCGGTGAGCCGAAAATCGTCGCCCTTGAACAGCAGCGGCATCGCTTCGAGCCGGGCGGTGGCGTAAGCGATGCAGTCGCCAAAGTTCAACGCTGCGGGATGACGGCCCTTGCCGTAGCGCAGGAAAGCGTGGCGCGCGACGGCGGCGTGGTCGGCGGTGAAGGCGATCGTCTCGATCGAAGCCGTGCGCAGGAAGGCGTCGAATGGCTCCAGGATTTCATTCTGCCACCCGCCGGCGAGCACCATGCTCGTTTCGAGAAGGGTGGGCGCTGCGATCAATCGTCTTGTGGCATCCGCAATCGCCCGCACGAAACGATCATGACCCGGCTCAGCGCGGAGGATCGCGACCAGGGCCGATGAATCGATGATCATCGCGTCGGGATTCCAAGATCGTCGTAACCGAGGATCTCATCCTCGGTCATCGCATTTTCCCGCCTCGGGATCTGCGCGCCGCTGTCCGAAATCGCCATCAGACGTCGAAAAAGGTCGCTGCTTTCGTCGCGAGGCACAAGCCGCTCGCGCGCAACTTCGCGCTCGAGGGATTGGCGGATAGCCTCCGTCACGGACACGCGACGGCGGCGGGCTAGCTCGCGCGCCAATTGCTCGACTTCCAAATTCTTGATCGATAGCGCCATTATACATTCTACCTCTTTGTATAGAATATATATCTCTCGACAAAGCTCGGCAAGACGGCAAGGCTCCGCAACGTCATCACGAACCGCATGCGCGCGCCCTTGTGTCCGCGGATCGGTGCGGGCAAGGATCGCAGCAACGAATGACGGGAGGCAAAAAATGTCGCTCAACGGAAAGACGCTGTTCATCTCGGGCGGATCGCGCGGCATCGGGTTGGCGATCGCGCTGCGCGCGGCGCGCGAGGGCGCCAATGTGACGATCGCGGCCAAGACCGCCGAGCCGCATCCGAAGCTGCCGGGCACCATCTACACGGCAGCCGAGCAGATCGAGCAGGCCGGCGGCAAGGCGCTGCCGGTGCTTTGCGACATTCGCGACGAGGCGCAGGTCGCCGATGCGGTGGCTAGAACCGTCGAACGGTTCGGCGGCATCGATATCTGCGTCAACAATGCCAGCGCCATCCAGCTCACCGGCACGCTGGAGACCGACATGAAGCGCTACGATCTGATGCACCAGATCAATACGCGCGGCACCTTCCTCGTCTCCAAAATGTGCATTCCCCACCTTAAGTTGGCAAAGAATCCTCACATCCTGAATCTGGCGCCGCCGCTCGACATGAAGGCCAAATGGTTCAAGAACCATGTCGCCTACACAATGGCCAAGTTCGGCATGTCGATGTGCACGCTGGGCATGAGCGCCGAATTCGCCAAGGACGGAATCGCGGTCAATTCGCTATGGCCGATCTCCACCATCGATACCGCGGCCGTGCGCAATCTTCTGGGCGGTGCAACAGTGGCCGCGATGAGCCGCTCGCCCGACATCATGGCCGACGCGGCGCATGCGATCTTCATGCGCCCGTCGCGCGACGCGACTGGCAATTTCTACATCGACGAAGAGGTGCTGCGCGCCGAAGGCGTGACGGACTTTTCGATCTATGCGCCAGGCGCGGCCGATCAGCTGGCGGGCGACTTCTTCGTTCCCGACGAGGTGTTCGCGAACTCGCAGACGAAGGTAAAAAGGATCTACTGACGGACTGGGTCCGCCTCAATCCTCTCGGCCTTCTTGCCCTTGGCGAGCGCCATGACGCGGTCGATATAGGCCAGCATCAGCGCCGAGATGACGAAGGCGAGGTGGATGATGGTCAGCCACATCAGCTGGTCGGTCGTGTAGGACACCGAATTCAAGAACACCTGCAAAAGGTGGATGGAGGAGATGGCGACGATGGTCGAGGCGACCTTGACCTTCAGCGAGCCGACATCGATCGTTCCCAGCCAATGGACCTCGCCATCCTGCTCGTCGAAGCGGCTGACGAAATTCTCGTAGCCCGAGATGATAACCATCACCACGAGCGAGGCGACAAGCGCCGCGTCGATCAGGCCGAGCATCTTCAGGATCGTGTCGGTATCGCCGAGCGTGAAGGCGCTCATGACGAACTCATAGAGCTTCTTGCCGAAGGACAGCGCGTAGATCGCCAGCGCGACGCCGAGCCCGAGATAGAAGGCGACCAGCAGCCAGCGCGAGGCCAGGATGACGGATTCGATGGCGAGTTCGAGACGCTTCATGAAGGCTCCGGTCAATTGCGATAGAACGTTTCACCGTTCACGAAAACGGCGAACCGCTCTATCTTTTGTTTTGACGCAAGTCCGGACGGAAGGCTACGGCGAAGGCGCCGAGCCTAACCGCTCACACTGTTCCTGGAATTGCTCTGGACGTATTTCGGCCAGGTGACACAGGTTTTCAAGGCAAAAAACCCCGCCGGGGAGGGGGCCCGGCGGGGCTCAACGTGTCCCGCTGGAGTCGGGACAGGGCAGGGAACGCCCTGTCTGGAATCTGGGTGCCGCAATGCGGCGATTCAATGAGCAGGCCGGTCAGGCAGGACAATTCTTCTTGAGTCGGTAAGGAAAAAAGGCCCGTCCGAAGCGGACGGGCCCGTCTTGCGCGCTGATTCTGCAGATCCGGGCAGGATCTTGAAATCAAACGCTCATTGTTGCTCGCTGTTGCTCGCCACCGGCGCCACCAGCGAGGTGATGCGGCGGATGGCGACACGCCGGTTCTCGCGGTTCGGACCGGGCGTGTTCACCTTGAGATACTCCTCGCCATAGCCCTGCGTGGTGAGGTTCTCGGCCGGGATGCCAAAGGCGTTGGTGAGCGCCTCGGCCACCGCCTCGGCGCGGCGGTCCGACAGAGCGAGGTTCGCGTCCGGCGTGCCGACGGCGTCGGTGTGGCCTTCGATCAGGAAGGTCTCGGCCGGGTTCTTCTTCAGAAGCTTTTCCATGGCGGTGGCCACGCCTTCGAGCTTCTGCACCTCGGTGTCGGAGATGGTGGCCGAGCCGAAGTCGAAGTTCAGCGTGTCGAGGTCGATACGCCGGGCGATGTCGCGAACGCGGGCCGAGCGCTTGACCTCGTCAATCGAGTAGAGACGCTGCACCCTTTCCACAGGTGGCTGCTCGAGGAAGGTATAATATTCGTCCGGATCCTCGACTTCCTCCGAATCCAGGATGTAGTCCCGGCGCGGGATGTCGAGGCGCATCGGTGGCAGGTCGTCGCCGGGATCGCGCCACTCGTCGACGTCGTTATAGTAGCGCTCGTCGACATAGCTCAGCACGTATTCGCGGCCATCCGATGTAACGCGCGATCGCCGGATGACGTCGCCATTACGGTTGCGGATGGTGATGATCCTGACGCCGTTGTCGCGCTCCACGATTTCGCGGGTGCGGCCGCCCGAAAGATCCTCGTAGTAAACATCCCTGGCGCCGCGGGTGATGCGAGGAGCTTCGTTGCTTTCCACGAATGTCTGGTTGTTGAACTGAAGGATCACCCGGTCGCCGAACTGCTTCACCACGTCGGCACCCTGCGGCCGGCGGCGCTCACGGACAACCTGCTCGGGCGTAAGCTCGATCCGCTTGCCTTTCTCCTGGTCCACTGGGACGATCTTTTCGGGCTTGATCGCCTGCTGCGCCGACTTGTCGTCGGTGGGCGGCGGCCCCTGATCGACCGGAGCCGGCCTCTGCGCCTGCTCGCCACCTTGCTGCTGTCCGGCCTGATTGGCGTTCTGGCCGTTGCCGGCCTGGCCATTTTCGATTTGAGCGCCACCGGTCTGGGCCCCGCCGTTCTGGCCGTTGTCGTTGCGGCCCCGGTGCTTGCGCATGGCATCTTTCTGGCTGTCCAGGACGGGCGCCTCGTTCGGATTGGCGGTTTCGCCCTGCGCGGCGTTGCCATTGGCAGGCTGGTTGTTGTTCGCCGGCTGATTGCCATTGGCCGGCTGCTCGCCGGTTGCGGGTTGCTGCTCGCCGGTGAGGGGCTTGCGGCCGGTCTTTGTCTGCTCTCCGGTCTGTGGCTGTTCGCCGGTCGCGGGTTGTTCACCTGTCGCGGGCTGTTCCGCGTTCGGCTTCTTGCCACGCTTCTTGTTGTCCTGGGCCTGTTCGCCCTGGGCTGGCTGCTCGCCATTCTGCAGCGGCTCGGCCTGCGGCACGGGCTCACCGGCCGGCGCCCGCTTCTTGGCCGGCTCGTTGGTCTGCGTCTGCTCGGTCGGGGCGGTCTCACCCTGCTGGTTCTGCTTAAGCTTCTTCCTGAGCTGATTGCCGCCTTGCTGGTTGTCGTTGGCGGGAGCAGTCTGTTCGGTCGGGGCAACCTGCTCGCCGGCCTGGCCGGCGGGCGCACCTTCCGTCTGCTGCTGATCGTGCTTGCGCTTCTTGCGACCCTGGTTGCCTTGCTGCTGGTCGCCGGCGGCAGGCGCGACCTGTTCCGCGGGCTGCTGGTCGGCTGGCGCCGCTTCGATCTGCTGCTGGTTGCGCTTCTTCTTGCGCGGCTGCAGCTCCTCGGCCGCGGGCTGGCCGCCCTGGTCGGCGGGTGCTGCCTCGATCTGCTGCTGCTGGTCACGCTTCTTGCGCGGCTTGAATTGCTGCTCGTCGGCCGCAGGCTGGCCGCCCTGGTCGGCGGGTGCTGCCTGGATCTGCTGCTGTTGATCGCGCTTCTTACGCGGCTTGAATTGCTGCTCGTCGGTCGCAGGCTGGCCGCCCTGGTCGGCGGGTGCCGCCTCGATCTGCTGCTGTTGGTCGCGCTTCTTGCGTGGCTTGAATTGCTGCTCGGCCGGTGCAGCTTCCCCGGACTGGGCGCCCTCCGTCTGCTGCTGCTCGTGCCGCTTCTTGCGCGGCTGTTGCTCGGATTCGGCGGGCGCGGCCTGTTCGGCCGGCGCCGATTCGCTTTGCTGCTGCTGTTCGCGCTTCTTTCTACGCGGCTGTTCAGCTCCGCCTTGCGCGCATTCTTCGGCCGACTGGCCTTCGGCGCAGGCGGCCTGAGCCAGCACGAGCGGCGCTCCGTGCAGGCCGCCGGAAGCGACACCCCCCTGCAGCGGGTACGCGCCCAACGGCGCGGATGCCATAAGCAGGCCGATTGCCGTGCCCGCCAGAATCCGTGGTTGGCGTTTCATATCGATTTCTCCTAATGGGGTCCCATCCCTGCCCAAACTTTCATCAACCATAATTGGTTCCGTCAGGCATTGGCGCCAACCAAGGATGCCTGGCCGGCCTTTTGAAGGCAATTTCGTGTTTTTCTAATGTTGATACTGGGTCGCCGCCACACAGCGCTTGACCGGAAGACCGCGGAGGTCCAAATCCAGCCAAATGACCGCGCCATTCTGGAAAACCAAGACGCTTGAGGCGATGACCCCGGCCGAATGGGAATCGCTTTGCGACGGCTGCGGCAAATGCTGCCTGTCCAAGCTCGAGGATGAGGATACGGGCGAGATCTTCTGGACAAGCGTGGGCTGCAGGCTGTTCGACGCCGAGAACTGCCGCTGCTCCGACTATGCAAACCGCATGGCGCGGGTGCCCGATTGCGTCGGCCTGACGCCACAGAATGTGCGCACCATCACCTGGCTGCCAAAAACCTGTGCCTACCGGCTTATCGCCGAGGGCCATGATCTCTACTGGTGGCACAGACTTGTTTCGGGAAGCGCTGAGACCGTGCACGAGGCCGGCATCTCGATCCGGGGCCGAGTGAAGGCCAAGGAAACCGATCTGGCCGACCCGGACGATTATTTTGACTACATATTGGACGACGAACCTTAGCAGTTCGCGTCTGGACGACGAACCCTGACGGGTTCGCGTCTAGATGATGACGAACCCTGACGGGTTCGCGTCTGGATGATGACGAACCCTGACGGGTTCGCACTTGGATGACGAACGCTGACGCGGCGCTTTTGACGAGGAACGACGAACCCTGCGGGTTCGCATTTAGAATCCTGAAGGGCCTCGCTTTTAAGCACTTACGAGCGACGAACCGTGGCGGGTTCGCGCCTAAGGGGTTCGCGGTTTTGGCACGAGCGACGAACCCTGGCGGGTTGGCGCTTATATGAACCGGACATGAATGGCCGGTTCGCGGAAGGTTCAGACGCAAAAGGGCATTTTCCAATCATCGGTTCTACGGGCGACAGCCCACAATAAGGAGAGAAGACGATGTTCAACACGATCAGGACGGCAGCCCTTTCGGCCCTTGTCGGGCTTGGCACTTTGACCGCCATTCCGGCGCATGCGGACAGCCTCTATCTCGGTTTCGGGGACAGGCACGACCCGCGTTTCGGCATCTACACCGGCGACGATGACGGTTATCGCCGCGACTGGCGCCGCGACCGCGACTGGCGCGGCTGTTCGCCGGACCGCGCCCTTGACAAGGCCGAGCGCATGGGTCTGCACCGCGCCCGCATCGTCGACATCAGCCGCCGTACCGTGAAGGTGGCAGGTCGCCAGTATGGCGACCGTGTTGTGGTGGTGTTCGCCAACGAGCGCGGCTGCCCGATCATCTACCGCTGAGGCTGAAAGGGCGATCCCGTTCGAGAATCGCTTATGCGGACGATCCTCTGCGAGGATCGCCTATGAGTAGCTGAGCCCCTCAAGATGAGGCGCGGCTCGAAAACGCCCCGCAGGATGATCCTGCGGGGCGTTTTGCTAGAGCGTTTCACCGTTTCACGGAAACGGCGAACCGCTCTATCTCTTTGTTTTGACGCAATTCCGGACGGAAAACCGCTCACACTTTTCCTGGAATTGCTCTAACGGCATGTCCGCGGCTGGGACGGATGTCACCTCAGCTCGAAGGTGACCGTGACCTGGACGTTGTAGGAATTCTCGCCGGCCTGCACGGGGACGGCCGAACGGGCCGCATCGAACGACTTGGCCGCCATCGGCATCGGCACCGGCGCGACATTCTGGTCGGCGATCTCGAGCACCTTGCCCAGACTGACGCCCGCCGCTTCGGCGAGGGTCTTTGCCTTGGCCATCGCGTCGGCGACGGCCTTCTTGCGCGCCTCGGTGATCGTGGCCTTCGGATTATCGTTGGTAAAAGCAATGCCGCCGCCCTGGTTGACGCCGAGCGACACCGCCTTGTCCAGAATCTCGCCGGTCTTGTCGACGTCGCGCACGCGCACCGACAGCGTGTTGGTCACCTGATAGGCGACGAGCTCGGCTTCCTGGCTGCCGTCGGCCTTGTTGGTGTAGTTGTAGCGCGGGTTGATCTGGATGCCGGCGGTCTGCAGGTCGCGTTCTGCAATGCCGGCGGATTTCATCGCCGCGATCACCGCCGCCATGGCGTCGTTGTTGGCGTCGAGCGCTTCGCGCGCGCTCTTGGCCTCGCGCATCACGCTGAGCGAAAGGATCGCCATGTCCGGCGCCACGGTCGCTTCGCCTTCGCCGGACACGATGATGCGTGGCGGAGGCTGGATGTCGGCGGCGCTCGCCAGCGCCGGGAACGCGACCGCGGCAGCGAGCGCGATGGGCAAAAGTTGTCTGGTCATGAAACTCCTCGAAGTCTGCGGTCCGCCTCCCCCGGGCCGCATCTGCCTCGACCCGCAAAGGGCGCCGATTCCTGCAGTGCGGTGCAAGGGCTGGACCTTTCTCGCGCCATATGGGCGCAGGCCGCTCTACGGCGCGAATATGGGCTGATTTTGGCGTTTTGCGCCAGAGCTTTCGAAAGCCTTGTGCGACGACAAGAAAAACACTAAGCCAGCCCGCGTGGGGCCTGTAGCTCAATGGTTAGAGCCGGCGGCTCATAACCGCTTGGTTGGGGGTTCGAGTCCCTCCGGGCCCACCAAATCACCAACTTGGTGTGGCTTGGCATCGTCAAATCGAAACGATCAGTGATTGTCGGTATCGGTGGTTGCGTGTCCCCGCAACCAACCTACTTGCGATGCTATATGCTCTGCCTCGTGATGCGGCCGACGTCTTAATCCAAGTGCCTAAAATGAGGTTCGCCGGACCACACAAAATCATACGAAGGACATGAATTGGCGAACCACCCCGCAAGCTATTGATCTTCATTGGTAAAGGCCGTCCCTCAGCGACTAGCAAGATCGTTATTCGCCAATGGGTTGCGAAGCAGTTCGCCAAAGTCGATTCAAGAAGCTGATCCAGCCACTCGACGACCTTATTATCTTCTCTGAATGGCAGCTTTGCGCTGATATCGGCCGCCGCGTAGGCTCTGGCGTTTCCCAAAAACGGTCATTGCTAGTGGCCTGGGGACGCCAATCGCAATCGATTCGCTTCGTCAGGCTGCGCGGGCGAAGCGGTCGATCCTGAAATCGTCGAGCGGCGTTTCGCAGCGGCCGGTCATCATAAGCTCGGCCATGGCGTCGCCCACGCCCGGGCCTAGCTGGAAGCCATGTCCGCTGAAGCCGAAGGCGTGGAAAAGGCCCGGCGTCGTTGCCGATTGTCCCATGACCGGCAGCATGTCGCGCACATAGCCCTCGCAACCGGACCAGGTGCGGATGACAGCCACCTTTGCGATTGCCGGCAGGAGCCGCGCGACGGCGCGCAATTGCATCGGAAGGCGCATGGGGTCGGCGGCCGCATGGCCTGGATCGAGGTCGACCGACACCCTTTCGGCCGCTCCGCCGAAGACGATGTTGCCACGCTCGACCTGGCGCAGATAGGCGCCATGCTCCTTGTCGCGCGTCCAGATGCCGACCACCGGCAGGATACGGTGCGGCAGCGGCTCGGTCACGCCCATCTGCGGGCCGCGGGCGTCGAGCGGGACCTCTTCGCCGAACCGCGCTGCGATGCCTGCGCCCCAAGCGCCCGCGGCGTTGAGCAGGCATTCGGCGGCAAATGAATCTTTCGAGGTAGTGACAAGAAAACCGGAGTCGGTCCGCTCGACCTTTTCGACCCGGGCTCCCTCGATGATTTCCGCGCCCAGCTTACGGGCGGCTTCGGCGAAGGCCGGCGCGATCAGCCGCGGATTGCCGCTGCCATCCTGCGGCGAGAACGAGGCCGCGATCGCGTCGGGACCGAGGCCGGGAAAACGTGCGCGAATCTCGCGCGAGCCAAGTTCTTCCAGCTCGAGCCCCCAAGGCCGCGCTGCCTCGGCATAGGCCCGCATGTCGGCGAGACCATCTTCATCGAAGATCAGCCGGATATGGCCGGTGGCGCGGAATTCCACGTCTTGGCCAAGCATTTTTTCGGCCTCACCCCATAGGCTGAGCGAGCGATGGGCCAGCGGCAGCTGGGTGAGATGACGCCCCGTGCGCCGGATGTTGCCGAAAGAGGCGACCGTCGCCCCGGTGCCGACCTGGTTGCGCTCGATCAGCGTCACGCGCGCGCCGCGCCTGGCGAGAAAATAGGCCGAAGCCGTCCCCATCAGTCCGCCGCCCAGCACGATCACATCCATAGTCATTCCTTAGCGAAGAGCAGCTGATCCTTGGATGCATCCATCTTGTCGGCGTCGCGGCATTGCGTCAAAGATGGGTTTGGACGGAAGTCATAAGCTCGACCTATGGAGTTGGGATTTGCGGGCCCGGCAGCTCGAAGTGTTCATCGCCGTCATGCGCGCAAGCACCGTGACCGCCGCGGCGCGGATGCTGAACATCTCGCAGCCCGCGCTCAGCCAGATACTGCTTCATACCGAGGACGAGCTTGGCTTCACCCTGTTCGAACGGGTCAAAGGCCGGCTGCGGCCGACGCCTGAGGCGCTCGAGATCTTCGCCGATGCCGAGCGGCTGTCGGCGGGGCTGGAAGGTTTGCGCCGCAAGACTACCGACCTGCGTCTCGGGCGGACCGGGCTGGTGCGGGTCGCGGCTTCGCCGCCACCGGCCATGGCGATATTGCCGCGCGCCTTCACCGCATTCCGGACGCAGCATCCGGACATTTTGCTGCGTTCCAACAGCGCGCCGATCGCCGCGATCGTCGACATGCTGCGCGCCGGCGATGCCAGCCTCGGTGTGGCCATGGACGATCGCTTGCCTCCCGACATTGAGGCGGAGGTGATCGGGAGCATAGGCTTCGCATGCCTGCTCCCTGCCGGGCATTCACTGCAGAAGAAAACCGAGCTGACGCTGGCCGATCTCGCCGGGGAAGAGCTGATATCCTATCGCGGCAATACCCGCCCCGCTGACGAACTGGCCCACGCTGCCCGCGCGCAAGGCGTGGCGCTTTCACCATCACTAGAGATCGACGTCTCTATTTCCGCGATCGGTTTCGTCCAGGCCGGCCTGGGTATCGGCCTGGTCGACGCGCTGCTGCCCTGGCACCAGTTCGCCGGCCTTGCTGTCAGGCCATTGGCGGCCGGACCGGAATTTCCGATCGCGCTGCTCACGTCGCGTGCCCGGGCCCTGTCGCGCGCCGACGAGATGATGCGCGACGAAATCCGTACGGCCTGTTCCGCCGTTCTCGGTGAGCATCGCGCCAAGGCATAAGCAGGACTTATATCCTTCCCCCTCATCCATCTTGGACGTTGATCGTCCGCTCGTGCGAGTTTTGGTCGGCAGACAGGAAGGGACGCATCATGGACGGTGCCATCGCGGCGGACGAGGCGCAGAACGAAGCCGACTGGAAGGTCGGCGTCGATATCGGCGGAACATTCATTGACTTCTGCGCGCTGGAGACCCGTTCCGGCCGGGTCGCCTCGCTGAAGGTGCTGACGACGCCGGACGATCCGGGCGCCGAGCTGATGGCGGGCCTCGCCCTCCTGGCGGAACGTGAAGGCTTCGATCCCACCCATACGACGCGCTTCGTGCACGGCACGACCGTCGGCATCAATACCATCATCCAGCGCAAGGGCGCCCCGCTCGCGCTGTTCACCAATGCCGGCTTCGAGGACGTGATCGAGCTCGCGCGGCTGCGAATGCCGGACATGTATTCGCTGTTCTGCGCGCGGCCGGACCCGCTGATCTCGCGCGACATGGTGTTCGGCATTCCGGCCCGCATGCGTGCCGATGGCAGTGAAACTCAGGCACCCGACATCGCCGTCGTCGAACGGGCGGTTGCGGCTGCGAAAGCAGGCGGAGCGCAAGGGATTATCGTGTCCTTCCTCCATGCCTGGCGCAACGCCGCGCAGGAAGCCTCGGTCAAGGCCGCGATCGCCCGTCTGGCACCGGACGTCTTCGTCTTCACCTCTGCCGAAGTGTGGCCGGTCATCCGCGAGTATGAACGCAGCTCGACTGCCATTCTCAATGGCTATGTCCATCCGCGCGTCTCGGGCTATCTGACAGCGCTGGAAGAGCGGCTGAGGAGCTGCGGTGTGCCGGCGCGCCCGATGCTAACGAAATCGAATGGCGGGCTGATGAACGCCGCCGAAGGCAAGCGCGCATGCGTGAACATGCTTTTGTCGGGAACGGCTTCCGGCGTCATCGGCGCCTCGTGGCTGGCGCGTCAGGCCGGCGAAGACAAGATCCTTACCCTCGACATCGGTGGGACGTCGGCCGACTTCGCGCTGATCATAGACGGCGAGGCGCAGTTCGGCACCGGCGAGCTGATCGGCGAATTCCCGCTCCACATTCCATCCGTGTCGGTGAGCTCGATCGGAGTGGGCGGCGGCTCGATCGCCAGTGTCGATGCGCAAGGCGTGCTGCGAGTCGGGCCGGAATCGGCTGGCTCGGCACCGGGACCGGCATGCTACGGCCGCGGCGGCGAACGGGCGACGGTGACTGACGCCATGGTGGTGTGCGGATGGCTCGGCCACAGCGAGATGGCCTATGGCCAGCTCCGGATCGATACTGGATTGGCGCATCGCGCGGTCGGCGAGCTTGCCGCCCGGCTCGGCCGCACGATCGAGCAGACCGCGCAGGCAATCCTCGATATCGCGGTGTCGGAAATGTTCGTCGAGGTCGAGAAACTCGCCTCGCGCGCTGGTGTCGACCTGCGCGATTTCACGCTGATGCCATTCGGCGGCGGCGGCCCGATGCTCGGCTCTTTCCTTGCCCGCGAACTCGGCATGAAACGAGTTATGGCGCCGCGCCGCCCCGGCGTGGTCTCGGCACTCGGCGGGTTGGTGGCGGATCTGCGCGGCGATTTTATCCGCACGATCTTCAGCCCGCTGTCCTCAGCGTCGCTTCCCGCCATCCGCGAGGCCTTCGAAGCGCTTGCGGGTGAGGGGCGTCATTGGCTCGCAGAGCAGGGGCATGACGCGGCCGCGGAACTCAACCTCTTCTGCGACATGCGCTATGTCGGGCAGAGCTATGAGATCGAAGTCGTCCTTTTGCCGCAATGGCTGGCGGATGGCGATATGGCCGCCATCGTACGGGCTTTTCACCTCACCCATCAGCAGCTCTACGATTTTCACGATCCGGACGGCGATATTGAGCTTGTGAACATCCGGCTGTCCGCCATAGGCGCAGGGCCGAAACTTTCCTTCCCGCAAATCGATGAGGTCGACGCCCCTGTCAATCCGGCGCGCCGGCTCCCGGTCTATACGGGCCTCGGCGTCGAGACCGTCGACCTTCACGACCGACAGACCCTCATGCCTGGCAACACGTTCCATGGGCCTGCCGTGGTCGTTCAGGAAGACACCACATTTGCGATCCCCGCGGGGACGCAGGCACGGGTCGACCGCCATCTAAACCTTCTGCTGACCTTCCCGGAGTGACGCCATGTTTGACCGGACAAACCTGCAGGTTCTGGCGAACCATGCCCGCGCGGCGGCCGAGAATATGGCCCACACGCTGCACCGCACCGCGCACTCCGCCTTCGTCAAGGAGACGCAGGATTTCACGGTGATGCTGATGGATAGTGGGGGCGCGACTTTCGCCGTGCCGATGGAACTCGGCGCCACCTGGTATCCGGGGCTTTCGTATCACCGCGCGATCGCGATGGTCAGCGACTACCGGCCGGGCGATGTTGCGTTCACCAACGATCCCTATTCCGGCCACGTCGCCACGCATGCGCCCGACACGCATCTGTGGAAGCCGGTTTTCGTCGACGACGAGATCGTCGCCTGGACCGGCGGGCACATCCACAACACCGACATGGGCGGGGCGGTGCCGGCTTCGCTCAGCCGGGCGCTGACCGAAATCCATCAGGAAGGCATCCGCTTCCCTCCAATGAAGCTGGTGAGGGAGGGCGTCTTCGACGAGACCATCCTGCGGATCATGAGCACCAATGTGCGCAAGCCAGACCTCAACATCGGCGACATCAAGGCGCTGGTCGGCGCACTCAACACCGGCGAGCGCAAGATCCAGGCGATGGTGCGGAAGTTCGGCAAGGCCGGCTTCGTCGAAGGCGTTTCCGCGCTTCTCGACCATGCGGAGGCGCAGGCGCGGGACGTGCTGCGCGCCATGCCCGACGGCACATGGGAATTCGCCGACTATGCCGACGAGGATTCGGTCGAAGCCAATCCCTGCCGGCTGAAGCTGAGGCTGACGATCAAGGGCGACGAGGCGGTGCTCGACTTCACCGGCTCCGACCCGCAGCTCGGCTCATCTCTCAACGTACCCTCGGGCGGCGACCCGCGTCACACCATGCTGCTGGTGGGCGTCTATTACGTGCTCTATACGCTCAACCCGAAGATCCTGCTCAACACGGGCCTCACCCGGCCGTTTACCTGCATCACGCCGCAAGGTTCGGTGCTGAACCCGGTCCATCCCGCGGCCGTCGGCATGCGCTCGCTCACCTGCGCCCGGCTGCGCTCTGTCATTTTCGGCGCCTTCTCGCAGGCGGTGCCGGAGCGCCTGCCCGCGGCGCCGGCCGGCAACAATTCCATCGTCAACGTCATGACGGTCGATGAGCGCACCAGCCGGAGTGTAATCGCGGCGGTGAACCCCGTGGTGGGCGGCGGCGGGGCGATGCCGCATCGCGATGGGACAAATGGATCGGGCGCGGATGCCGCCTATCTGAAGAACACGCCGATCGAGATCACCGAGACCGAGACGCCGGTCGAATTCGTCAGATATGGCCTCGCCAGGGACAGCGGCGGCGCCGGGCGGTGGCGGGGCGGGCTGGCGACGGAGATGGCCTTCCGCGTCTTCGCGCCCGACTCCCGGATCACGGCACGCAATCGCGACCGCAGCTTCTTCCGACCCTGGGGCGTGCTGGGCGGCAAGGCGGCCGGTCTCTCGGACATGGTCGTCAATCCAGGGACAGAGCACGAGCGGCGGCTGGGCAACATCGACACGGCGGTTCTGCAGCCAGGTGACGTGCTGGAAATCCGCTCGGCCGGGGGCGGCGGGCGCGGCGATCCGCATCAGCGCGAGCCCTGGCGGGTGGCGCTGGATGTCCGGCGCGGCTACATCTCGCAGGCTGCGGCCGAGCGTGATTATGGCGTCGTCTTTCGCGGCACCGCGGTCGACGAGCAAGCGACGGAGCAGCTGCGCGCGCAAAGGGCGCCCGCCATCGGCCATTTCCATTTCGGCCCCGAGCGCGACGGCTACGAAGCGCAGTGGACGCCCGCCGCCTATGACCGGCTCCATGCTCTGCTTGAAGCCTTGCCGATCCACTGGCGATTCTTCGCCAAGACCGAGATCTTCCGCCGCATGAAGGGATGCTCCGGGCCGGAAGGCGTTCAGGCGGCCTTCGATGCGGTCTGCGAGCGGTTCCCCGAACTGCCGCGTCCTCGTCCGATACGGGAGGCTGCGGAATGATCACGGGCGGCCGCATCGTCCGGCTGGCGGAGCGGGACCGGGCAGAGGTGCATTTCCTTCTCGACAATGAGAGGCGCGGCGCGCTCGCGGGCGACACCGTGCTGACCGCCATGCTGGCGTCAGGACACGCCTTGCGGAATTCCGAGTTCGGATCGGAGCCACGCGCAGGCTTCTGCCTTATGGGTGCCTGCCAGGATTGCTGGGTCTGGCAAGAGGAGGGACCGCGCCTGCGCGCGTGCACAACCCTGATAGCCGAGGGTATGCGACTGCGCACGACGCCGTCGGAGAAGTGGCCGTGAGCGATGTTGCCTCGCCGCGCATCGTGATCGTGGGTGCCGGCCCTGCCGGTATCAGGGCTGCGGCGACGCTAGTCGATGCTGGCTTCCATCCGATTGTGATCGACGAGGGGCAGCGCGCAGGCGGCCAGATCTATCGCCGCCCGCCAGCCGGGTTTACCCGCACGCCGCAGCAGCTCTATGGATCGGAGGCGGCCAAGGCCCGCGCCCTGCATTCGCTTTTCGACCGGCTGGTCGAAGAGCGGCGGCTCACCCATCGCGCAAGCAGTTCGGTCATCGCCGCGCATCAGGGGATGCTGCACGTATTGGCAGAGCACGGCGTGCAGATGATCGGCTATGACCGCCTGATCCTGGCCACCGGCGCGTCCGACCGTATCGCTCCCGTTCCGGGCTGGCAGAACGCTGGCGTCTACAGCCTGGGTGCTGCGCAGATCGCGCTCAAGGCGCAGGGCGTGGCGCTCGGGCGACGGATCGTCCTTATGGGATCCGGGCCTTTGCTGACCCTGGTTGGGGCCCAACTCGTCAAGGCTGGCGCGGATGTGGTGGCGGTGCTCGACACCTCCCCCTGGCGCCAGCAACTGCGAGGCCTGTGGGATCTTGCCGCTCGGCCAGCCGTCGCGTTGCGCGGTTTGGTTATGCGGGCGCGGCTTGGTGGCCGCTACCATGCGGGCGTGACGCTCGAACGGATCGAGGCCAACGGGTCGGGGGTGGTGGCGGTGCGCTGGCGCGACGCTGGCGAAAGGCAGCACCTCACGTCATGCGACATGGTGGGCATGGGCTGGCACTTACGGGCCGAGACGCATCTCGCCGATCTGGCGGGATGCACCTTCGCCTATGACGAACAGTGGCGGCAATGGCTGCCGAAGGCCGACCAGGTGGGGCGGGCCGGCAACGGCGTTTATCTTGCAGGCGACGGGGTTCGCCTGCTCGGGGCTGATGGGGCCGAGATCGCGGGGCGCCTCGCGGCGGCAGCCTGCCTTGCCGATCTGGGACATCCGATGCCTTCCGTCGGCGCCGAGCTGCTCAAGCTTAAGCGGCTCAAGCGCTTTGCACGCGGCCTGGCCATCGCCTTTCCGTGGCCGGAGGCGATGGCCCGGGCACTCCCCGGCGATGCGATCGTCTGCCGCTGCGAGAACGTGACCGCAGGAAGCATACGTGAGAGCGTGGAGCGTGGCGGCGGCGACGCCAACAGGGTGAAATCGCTTTCGCGCGTCGGCATGGGGCGCTGCCAAGGGCGCTACTGCCAATTGGCCGCCGTCGAACTCGTCGCGGCGAAGGCTGGTTGCAACCCCGGCGCCGTCGGCCGGTTTCGCGGACAGGCGCCTGTGCGGCCCGCGCCTGTCGGCGCTTTTCTCCAGGAGGGCTGATGCGAGTGCGAAAGTCGTGGCGAGCCTTAGAAATCGGCGACCTTACCCCAGGACGAAGCATCGAAGCGCCGCGGATCGTAGGATTTCGGGTCGACAATCGGCTCCGAGCCGGTGACGAGATCGGCCACCAGGTGTCCGGCGCCGGATCCTATGCCGAAGCCGTGTCCCGAAAATCCGGCAGCCAGGAAGAAACCTGGAACGGCATCAATCTCGCCGATCGCGGGCACGCCGTCCGGCGTGCTGTCGATATAGCCGGCCCAGGCCGCGCTGATCCTTGTCTGGCGCAGCGCCGGCAACAGCTCGAGCGCGCGGGCGTGGGTCAGGCGGATGGTCGCCCGGTCCGGGACCGGATCGAGAATGCGCATGCGCTCCATCGGCGTCGGTTGGTCGAGCCGCCAAAGCTTGAGCGTTTCGTGCCCAGAACGAACACCCTGCAGGCCGCCGGGCGCAAGGCTGCGCCACCGCTTCAGGAACATCGGCACGAAGTGCGACGAGAAGCGCAGCTGCTGCGGCGTCACGTCGACGCGGCCGCGTCCGCTGATTGCGAGTGTGTAGCCGCCATTGCCACGATGCGTGACGGAAATCTTTGCCGTGTGCAGCGCGTCCGGCAGGCCTTCGGCGCCGGGCGAGACGGAGAGGATCGAAGAGCGGATCGACGCCTGCGGAAAGCGGAAGCCGAATTGCCGGCAAAAGGAGGACGCCCAGGCGCCGCCAGCCAGGACCGCCACCTTGGTCCGGATCGTTCCGTTTTCCGTGACAACGGCGCTCAGGCGTCCACCCTCGGTTTCGATACCGCGCGCGGCGCAATTTTGCAGCACCGTGCCGCCCAGCTTCAGGATGGCGCGGGCGACCGCTGGCGCGGCTCGCGATGGATCAGCGGTGCCGTCGCTCGGCGAGAAGACGCCGCCCTTCCATGGTCGGCCTGTTGCGCGGCCCCGCTCACTGGCCTCGGCGCCGTCGAGCATAAGCGTGGTGACGCCGGCCGTTCTGGCGAAGTCGCGCCAGCGCGCCCACCTGGCCAGTTCCGCCTCGTCATTGCTGAGGTAGAGCAGGCCGCAGCGGCGAAAGCCGGTGTCCTCCCCGCTGTCCGCCACGAAACGCTCCCACAGATCGAGGCTGCGTGTCGCCATCGGCAGTTCACGGGCGTCACGGTTCTGCTGGCGGCACCAGCCCCAGTTGCGGCAGGACTGCTCGGCGCCGATGCGCCCCTTTTCGACGAGCACGACCTTCATGCCGCGCCGCGCCAGGTAATAGGCCGCAAAGACGCCGACGATGCCGCCGCCGATGACCACCGCGTCCGCGGATTGCGGCAGTTCGCGCGAAGTCTGAATTTGCTGCAGCGGTGCGCGCATGATTATCTCCGCCATGGGGCTTCAATCTACCGCGCTGCGCAGGCAGGCGCTGCTGCAGTTGAGAGCGAGGCAGAATTTTATTCCGGCAATCCGGTTGAATTCGGAAGCCGATGCGCTTCAAAGCGGTGTCCGATCCGATGGACAGGCCGTTGGGCTGTGCTAGTGTCGCTGGGTATTGGCAGCACGGCATTTTGTGCTGTGGCATGCGTTCCGTGGAGACGGCCATGAAGCTGGATCGGATCGACATCAAGATCCTGCACGAACTGCAGAAGAACGGCCGCATCACCAATGTCGAACTGGCCGAGCTGGTGCATCTGTCGCCGAGCCCATGCCTGATGCGGGTGAAAAAGCTCCAGTCGGAAGGCTACATCGAGGGCTATTCCGCACAGGTCAATATCGGCAAGCTCGGCCAGACGCTGACGGTGTTCACTGAGATCACATTGAAGAACCACCGCCAGGTCGACTTCGCCCGCTTTCTCGCCGTGGTGGAGAAGATCGACCAGGTCATAGAATGCCACCTTGTCTCAGGCGGCTACGACTATCTGATGAAATTCATGACCGCCGGCATCAGCGAGTATCAGACGATCATGGAACGGCTGACCGACATGGACATCGGCATCGACAAGTATTTCAGTTTCGTGGTGCTGAAGTCGCCGATCGTCAAGGCGCACATGCCGCTGCCCAGCCTGTTTCCGATGTAGGCTCCGCGCTTCGTCGCTCTACGCGTTCGTTTCAAGCATTCCGGATGCAAAAAGCGTTGCAGGCTTCCAACATCAGGATGACGTTTGGTTGAATCGCCATCCTGATCTGATCTAACTTTTTATTGGAGCATGATCTTCTCCGAACCGGTTCCACCTTTCGGGATCATGCTCTAGAATTTGCTCTTAGCGGTGGCCGTACTGACTGACCAGCTCGGGGTCTCGGACGAGCCCGTCGAGCCAGGTCGGATCGAGCTTCGGCACGGAGGAGAACAGAAGCTTCGAATAGGGGTGGGTGGGCGCCTTCAGCTTGTCGGGCGTGATCTGCTCCACCCGCTCGCCATTGTACATCACCATGATCTCGTCGCAGATTGCCTCGACGACGGAGAGGTCGTGGCTGATGAAGATATAGGAAAGGCCAAGCTCGCGCTGCAGCTCCTTGAGCAGTTCGATCACCGCCGCTGCCACGACCGTGTCGAGCGCCGAGGTGATTTCATCGCAGATGATGAGCTTGGGTCCGGCCGCCAAGGCACGCGCAAAGTTCACCCGCTGCTTCTGGCCGCCCGAAAGTTCCGACGGACGACGATAGCGCAGTGCTCTCGGTAGGCGGACCATGTCGAGCAGTTCGTCGACGCGCTTCGAGCGCGCCTGCCGGTTCAGCCGGTGATAGAAGGCCAGCGGGCGGGAGATGATGTCCTCCACCGGCTTGGCCGGATTGAGCGCGGTATCGGCATACTGGAAAACGATCTGCATCTCGCGCAACTGGTCCTGGCTGCGTTTGCTTGCGGCGCGCTCCAGTTGCTTGCCTTCGAAGACGATGTCGCCGGCCGCCGCCGGATGGATGCCGGCGATGACGCGCGCGAGCGTCGATTTTCCGCAGCCGGATTCTCCGATGACGCCGAGATTGCGCCCTTTCTCGACGACCAGGCTGACGGTATCGACGGCCCGGATAAGCGGCAGTCCATCGTCCCGCAAAGCGCCATAGCCGGCCGTCACATTGTCGATGCGCAGCAACGGCTTCGCGCCGGCATCTGCGTCCGCATGCGCTTGCCGCGGCTTCGGCTCGAAGGCAGCCAGCAGTTCACGCGTGTAAGGATGCTGCGCGGCCGAAAGAATCTGAGGCGTGCTGCCGGTCTCCTGCACTTCGCCGCCCTTCAGCACCACGATGTGGTCGGCGATCTGGGCGACGACGGCGAGATCGTGGGAAACATACACGCCTGCTATCCCGCCAGCCCGCATCACCGACTTGAACGCCTTCAGCACGTCGATCTGCGTCGTCACATCGAGGGCCGTCGTCGGCTCGTCGAAGATGACCAGCTTGGGATCGCCGATAAGCGCCATGGCCGCCGATAGCCGCTGCAACTGGCCGCCGGAAACCTGGTGCGGATAGCGGGCGCCGATCCCTTCCGGATCCGGCAACGACAAGGCCCTGAACAGCTCGACAGCGCGCTTTCGCGCCTTCTCGAGAGGCATCAGCCTGTGGATGCGCGTAACCTCGATCACCTGCTCCATGATGGTCGCCGAGGGATTGAACGAGGCCGCGGCACTTTGTGGAACATAGGCAATGTCGGTGCCCCGCAGCTTGGCTCGCTGCTTTTCGGAAAGTGCGGCCATGTTCTTGCCGTTCACATTGATCTCGCCGCCGGTTATCCGGCAGCCGGGGCGTGTGTGCCCCATGAGCGAGAGCGCCACCGTCGTCTTGCCGGAGCCGCTCTCGCCGATCAGCGCGACGATCTCGCCGTCGGCAATGTCGAGGCTGATGCCCTTGATGATTTCGACGATCCGTCCGGAATCGGTCTTCGCCTCGATCCTCAGGTTCCTCACCTCGACGAGATTGGTCATGCGTCCCTGTCCCTGATCTTCTGCGGCAGGTTGTCGATCAGCAGGTTGACGCTGATGGTGAGGCTGGCGATCGCCAGCGAAGGTACGATGACTGCCGGCGCCGCGAACGGCAGGCCGCCGATGTTCTCACGCACCAGCGCGCCCCAGTCGGCCAGAGGCGGTTGCAGCCCGAGCCCGAGAAAGGACAGGCCGGAAAGCAGGAGCACGATGAAGACGAAGCGCAGGCCGAAATCGGCGAGCACCGGGCGGATAATGTTGGGAAGGACCTCCGAGCCGATGAGGTAGGCGGTGCTTTCGCCGCGCACGCGGGCGACGGTCATGAAGTCCATGGTGTTGATGTTGACGGCAAGCGCGCGGGCAAAACGGTAGGCGCCAGGGATATAGATCACCGCGAGCGTCAGGATCAGCACCGGGATCGACGAGCCGACCGCGGCAACGACGACGAGCCCGAATAGCTTGCTGGGGATGGAGTTCATGGCGTCGAGGAAGCGGCTGAGGCAGGTGTCGAACCACCCGCCGGTGACGGCCGCGACCATGCCGAGCACGACACCTGAAAAGCAGGCGATGAAGACGGCGGCAAGCGATATGCCCACGGTGTAGCGCGCGCCCATCAGCACCCGCGAGAGCATGTCGCGGCCGAGATAGTCCGAGCCCAGCCACAGGCCTTGGCGCATCGGGCCGAAATAGTCGTCATCGACGATGTCGCCGATCGGATGCGGGATGATGTAGGGCGCGAAGATGGCGATCAGCGTCCACGCCAGGATAACCAGCGAAGCCACGACGCCGACAAGATTGTAGCTGTGGCCGAGCAGAGATCGTCGGGAGGCTGCAGCGCGGGCCATCGTCATCTCAGCCTCGGATTGGACATGATGGCCACGATGTCCGCGGCCGTGATGAGCAGCAGATAGCCGAGGCAGAAGATCATCGCGCAGCTCTGGATCAGCGGCAGGTCGCGCGTCGCGACGGCATCGACCATCAGCTTGGCGATGCCGGGATAGTTGAAGATTGTCTCAACGATGATGACGCCGCCAACCAGATAGGACAGCGACAACGCAACCGCGTTGACGATCGGGCCGAGCGCATTGGGAAGCGCGTGCCTCAGCACCATGCGGCCGCGCGAAGCGCCCTTGAGAAGCGCCATCTCGGCGTAGGGCGTGGAGAGCGTTTCGATCACCGCGGCCCGCGTCATGCGTACCATCTGGGCGGAGATGACGAAGGTGAGCGTGATCACCGGCATCGCATAGATGCGCACCAAGTCGGTCAGCGAATGCGCCTCGTTGACGGAAGACAACGCCGGCAGCCATTTGAGATAGACCGCGAAGAGCAGGACCGCCAGCGTCGCGACCATGAACTCCGGCACCGAGATCACGCCGATCGAAAGCACGGTAACGGCGCGGTCATAGAGCGAGCCGCGCAGCATCGCGGCGGTGATGCCGAGCGTCAGCGCCAGCGGCACGGACAAGAGCGTTGTGATGGCGGCGAGCTTCATGGTGTTGACCAGACGGCCGCCGATCAGCACTGCCACCGGCATGTTGTTGGCATAGGACGTGCCGAGGTCGCCATGCAGCAGGCCGAGAAGCCAGCGCAGGAAGCGCAGGATCGCCGGATCGTTGAGGTGCATGGCCTCGCGCAGGCCGGCGACCGCTTCCGGTGTCGCCGCCTGGCCGAGCAGCATGGACGCGGTGTCGCCAGGCAGCATGCTGGTGGCGAAAAACACGGCGAACAGCACGATCAGAAGGGTGACGACCGCGATCCCCAGCCGCTTCACCACGAGGTTCAAAACCCCAGACGTCATGGAAGCGCTCCTGCGGTTGCGTTCGGCCGAAATATTGCTCGACGCGGTGCCGGAGGCCGGCTGACCGGCCCCCGGCAGGCGCCTCTCAGGCTTCGAGCCAGAGATACTCGGCCATTGCGTAGCCCATCATGCCACCAAGCGGGTTCGCTTCCAAACCCTTCACCTTGCTGGAGAGGGCATCGACGTTCGAGATATAGGCCGGGATGATGGTTCCCGCCTCCTCGGACACCATGGTCTGCATCTGGTCGTAGATCTCCTTGCGCTTGGCCTGGTCGAGGGAGCCGCGCGCCTCGACAAGCATCTTGTCGAACTTCTCCGACTTGTACTGGCTTTCGTTCCAGGGCGCATTCGATGCGTATAGCAGCGAAAACAGGATGTCCGGGGTCGGGCGCGGATTGATATTGCCGAAATGGACCGGCGCCTTGAGCCAGTAATTGTCCCAGTACCCGTCGGAGGGGACGCGCTGGACATCGAGCTTCATGCCGATATCCGCCCCGGCCGCCTGGATGATCACGGCCATGTCGATCGAGGAGGTGGCAGCGTCGGAGGCAATCACCGGGATGGACTGGCCGAGCACGCCTGCCTTCTGGAAGTGGAACTTCGCCTTGTCCGGATCGAAAGCCTTCGGCTTGAGGTCGGCATTGTGGAAGATGTTGGCCGGCGAGACCGGCTGGTCGTTGCCGATCTCTCCAAGGCCGCGCAATGCCGATTTGACGATCTGCTCGCGGTTGACGAGATATTTCATGCCGGCCACGAAGTCGGCCTTGCTGCCGGGGTCCATATCGAGCCGAATGTTGAGGTCGGTGTAGTTGCCCGAGGTCGTCTTCGACAATTCGAAACCCTGCTGGCCGCTGATGAGCTTCATCGCGCGCGGATTGATCGAGGCGGCGAAGCCGACATCGCCCGACAGAAGCGCGTTGACGCGCGCGCTGTCGTCGCTGATGGCGATGAACTCGAAGGAATCGAGATAAGGCTTGCCCGACTTCCAGTAGTTCTTGTTCTTGGTGACCACCGAGCGCACGCCCGGCTCGAAGGTCTCCAGCACGAAAGCGCCCGTGCCGTTGCCTTTGGAAAAGTCGGTGGTGCCGTCCCTTACGATCATGAAGTGATGGAGCGCCAGGATGGTCGGGAGGTCGGCGTTCGGGTCGGCGAGCGTGATTTCGACGGTCGACTTGTCGACAGACTTGAAGCCCGTCATCTGCGCGGCGATCTTGGCGACCTTGGAGCCGACTGCCTTGTCGAGGTGACGCTTCAGCGAGAAGACGACGTCGTCGGCGGTGAGGTCCTTGCCGTCATGGAACGTGACGCCCTTGCGCAGCTTCACCGTCCAGGTCTTGGCGTCCTTGCTGTCGATGCTTTCGGCCAGCTCCATCTGCGTCTTGCCATCCTTGTCGAGGAAGGTCAGGCGGTTATAGAGCGAGCAGCAGCGGACATAGTCGGTGGAGAGCGACGCCTTGGCCGGATCGAGCGTATCGGCCGTCGAGGACGACCAGCCGGCAGCCTTGAGGTGGCCGCCCGAGACTGGCGTGGCGGCGACGGCATTGGTGGCTCGGCCGAGCACAGCGCTTCCCGCGGCAAAGGCGGCGCCGCCTGCCAGCAGCATTTTGAGGAGTTCGCGGCGGCTCGCGCCTCGCCGGATGGCGTTTTCGACCATCGCATCGTCTGCTCCGGTCCAGTTGGTGATCTTGTCGCTCATGTCATTCCCCTTTCTGTTGTTTGGCCGGGATGCGCGTCTTGATGCGGCTTTCCGGGTCTTGAGCTCAGGTTCGTTCCTTCAGGCTTTCCCGCACGGCCGCCGCAAAGTCGGCCATTGAGGTGAAGTGGTAGTCGGGCACGGTGAAGTGCTTGGGCTCTATCGTGCCGCCATAGCCCTTCTGGGCGTGGCGGCGCTCGACCCAGCAGTTGGTCATGCCGAGCGCCCGGGATATGCCGATGTCGTGATACTGGCTTTGCGCGACATGCAGGATGTCGTCCTTGCTGTCGCCGCGGGACGCCACGAAATCGAAGACCTTGTGGAAGAAGGCCGGATCGGGTTTCTCGGTGCCTGTATCATCGGCGGTGAAAGTGGCGAAGAAAGGCGATCCGAGCTGCCTCTCGAAATGGTCGAGAGCCCAGCGCCGGGCATTGGTCATGGCAATCAGCTTGTGGGACTTCGCAAGATCGGCCAGTGCCGCCCTGCTGTCGGAAAAGCCTTGCCAGCCGCTCGCCGAATCCCGGAGGCGGGCGCCGTATTTCTCCTCGGCCGGCAGGCCGAGCCGCCGCGGTGCGACGACCATGTAGACACGCGCGAGATCGTCGGGGAAAAGCTTCGCATCGGGCATGTAGCGGGCCTGCCGGTAGAGGGCGAGCGCTTCTTCGCCGTCGACGGAAGCACCGGCCTCCGCGGCGATCTCGGCCAGGCAGGTCGTGATGCCGCCTTCGAAGTCGATCAGCGTACCGACCACATCGAAGGTCATGTATTTGAACTCGTTAAAGCCCCTGGCCAAGACTGGCTCTCCTCTGCGCGCGGCCGAATTACTCATGCTGAACAGAACAAAATTCCGTGCTGTCCGGGGCGTCGGCCTTTTTCAAAAGCCCGGAAATGCGGGCTTTCTGGCCTTGTCTTAAAAAGCAGTCTGGCACTTCCCCTGCGCTGGATTCGCCGAAAAGGCGCGAGGTAGCGGCACAAAATTGCGAAATCGTCCACCCCAGCGATATTTCGAGATACGAAAAATGCGTCGCCTTCATGCAAGGGCTCGGCGGACATCGACATCATCCAGCGTCTGGTCCAGCGTTCGGCGCGTGCGCTCGACAATGGCATCAATGTCGCTGTCGGTGCAGCAGAGCGGAGGGGCATAGCCGAGAACACCGTGCGCGAAGGCGCGGATGATGAGGCCATTGTCCCAGGCCCTGTCGAAGACGCGTCGCGCCGGCATGGCCGAGGCTGGAAGCGGCGTTTTCTTCTTTTTGTCGACCACCAGCTCAATCGCGGCAAGCATGCCGCGACCGCGAACCTCGCCGACCAATGGATGGTCGCTCAACCCTGATAGCCCCGCCATCAGACGGGCGCCCGCCCTGGCGCCGTTCTCCAGAAGGCCTTCCTCATAGAGCTTCAACACCTCGAGCGCGACGGCGGCGCTGACCGGATGGGCGGAATAGGTGTAGCCGTGGCCGACCGCAGAAGCACCCGCGCCATCGGCGATGACGTTGTAGACATGATCAGCCATGAACACGGCGCCCATTGGGACATAGCCCGAGGTCAGGCCCTTCGCGGTCGTCATGAAGTCGGGGACGATATCCTCCTCCGTGCAGGCAAACAGGGGGCCGGTGCGGCCGAAACCGGTGATCACCTCGTCGGCGATGAACAGGATGCCGTGCTCACGGCAGAGCTCGCGCATAGCCTTGATCCAGCCCTTCGGCGGGACGATGACGCCGCCCGAGCCCTGAATCGGCTCGGCATAGAAGGCGGCGACCCGCTCCGGCCCGATCTCCTCGATCTTGGCCTGCAGCGCCGCAAGCGATGCAGCGATGATCGCGCTACCATCCTCGCCTACCGGATTGCGATAGGGATAGGGCGAGGGGATCTTGTGCTGCCATTCGAACGGAATGCCGAAACCGGCATGAAACGCGGGCAGGGCGGTCAGGCCTGCGCCGACCACCGACGATCCGTGATAACCCTGCTCAATGGAAATGAACTGGTCGCGTTGAGGCTCGCCTCTGGCATTCCAGTAATAGCGGACGAACCGGATTGTGCTGTCGACCGCGTCCGATCCCCCGAGCGTGAAATAGACGTGGTTGAGATCGCCGGGCGCGCGTTCGGCCAATTCCGAGGCGAGCCGGATGGCGGGCTCCGAGCCGAGATCGAAATAGGCGGTGGCGTAGGGCAACTCCCGCATCTGCCGGGCCGCCGCCTCGACGATGCTGTCGTGACCGTAGCCGGCATTCACGCACCACAGCCCGGCGAAGCCATCGACGAGTTGCTTGCCGGACGCGTCGGTCACGGTAGCGCCCTTCGCCGATTTCAGCACCCGCACGCCGAGCGCCTCGTGGCCGCGATAGGAGGAGACCGGGTGGATGAGGTGGGCGCGGTCGAGTTCGATCAGGGAATTGGCGAGCATTGTTGTCCTCCGGACTATCCGAGCGCCTGGTTGGCGAGGGCGTAAACTTTCGGCCTGACCGTTGCCGCATCCGCCCTGGCAGGACGGTCCATGGCGACTCCGCCGCCGACATGGGCGAGGCCGATTTCGGTCAGCCAGCCCGCAAGGCCGGTGCGGCTGTCGGTATCCACGCGCAGGAAGGCGCCGGGCCGCGACGCGGCGAAGTAGCTGATCAGCACTTTGGCGTCCGCGGCGCTGCCCGCAATGACCGGGCCGATCACCTCGCCGCGTCCGAACGGGCGGATCACGGCATAGGCCTTGATAGCGCCATCGCGGCGGATGACGGCGAATTGGCCGCGCTCGGCGAGCGCGTCGATCAAAGCTTGGCGATCAGCTCTGTAGGCGTCACGGTCCATCGTCTTGATCTCAGGCTGGTCACTGGCGCTTGCTGCTTCCACGCCATCGGGTGCGCCAAGCTTGGCGACGTTGCCCTGATGCTGCAGGATCGTGCCCGAGGGCGCGAAGCCGAGCTTCCGATAGAGCGGCATCCCGTCGGTTGTCGCGACAAGTCGCAGTGGACGGTCGCCTGCAAGGGCAAAGGCCTGTTCCATGAGCCGGCGCCCGAGCCCTTTGCCCCGCGCGTTCCTGTCGACGATAACCATGTTGATCATCGCGCAATCGGCGCCGTATGGCGTTACCAGGATTGTCCCGGTGACCCGGCCCTGGTCGTCGAGCGCGACCGCGCCGCTGGAGAGCTGCAGCGCCATCTGCCAGTCTTGCGGGCGATGCGGCCAGTTCTCCTGGCGAGAAAGCGCGACTGCACCCTCGATATGATCTGGCCCAAAGTCCTGGAGTTCGATCTCGCCTTGCTGCATGAGGCACCTTTCCATCTGGCCCCAAGTCTCGGCCATCGGCGGGCTGCAGATCGTCTGAAGGTTTCGACTTCGGCAGTATCATTCGCCTTTGCGCAGGGGGTGCGCCGCATCTTGTGCTGGCGCGGGCCGCGGGCGGAAACTCGGGAAGCCGCGGACGACCCTCTCGACCGACCGCAAGATGCTACAGCGTGCCAAACCAGCGGGCGGATACGCAACTTTCTGCTTTCGCGGGGCCGATTTCGGTCAAGTGACCGGCCGCCCGCCCGCATATGATGACGAAATCCCAAAGCGGGGTGCGTTTCCACCGGAGATCGACGGACATGGCTTCCTTCAGGCCCAAATACATCACCTTCGACTGCTACGGCACGTTGACTTTTTTCCAGATGGCGGAGGCGGCACGCGATCTTTATGGCAGCCGGCTTGACGAGCCGCGCATGCAGGAGTTCATCAAGAACTTCGCGGCGTACCGGCTGGATGAGATCCTGGGCGACTGGAAGCCCTATGCCGAGGTCATCCACAATGCGCTGGAACGCGCCTGCAAACGCAATGGCGTCGGCTTCAGCCCCGATGACGCCAAAATGGTCTATGAGCGCGTGCCGACCTGGGGGCCGCACGCCGACGTTCCGGCCGGCCTTGCCAAGGTCGCCAAGGAAATTCCGCTGGTCATCCTCTCCAACGCCATGAACGCGCAGATCATGTCCAACGTCGAAAAGCTCGGCGCACCGTTCCATGCCGTCTACACGGCCGAGCAGGCACAGGCCTACAAGCCACGCTTCAAGGCATTCGAATACATGTTCGACAGGCTTGGCTGCGGTCCGGAAGACATCCTTCACTGTTCGTCTTCCTTCCGCTACGACCTGATGTCGGCCCATGATCTCGGCATCAAGAACAAGGTTTGGGTCAACCGCGGCCACGAGCCGGCCAATCCCTTTTACGGCTACGTGGAGATATCCGATATTTCCGGGCTGCCGGGTGTGGTCGGGCTCTGAAACAGGCGGGTTACCGATGAAGTTCGTCTCCTACTGGCACGACACCGCCCCGGTCTTTCCCGGCGGGGCGGAAGGCCCGGTCGAGGGGCACTATGATGCGGCGATCGTCGGCGGCGGCTTCACCGGTCTCGCCGCCGCGCGCCAGCTGGCGAAGGCCGGGGCGAAGGTGATTGTGCTGGAGGCGGAGCGGGTTGGCTGGGGCGCGTCGGGGCGCAATGGCGGTCACCTGAACAACGGTCTCGCCCACAGCTATCTTTCGGCCAAGGCGGAGCTTGGCAAGGAACGCGCGATAGCCCTCTACCGGGCGCTAGACGAGTCCGTCGACACCATCGAGGCGCTGGTCGCCGAGGAAGGCATCGATTGCAACTTCCGCCGCGCCGGCAAGCTCAAGCTCGCCTCCAAGCCGCAGCATTTCGAAGCGATCGCCCGCAACTTCGAAGCCGTCCATGCCGAAGTGGATCCGGATACGGCGCTGCTTTCAGCAGTCGACCTCAAATCCGAGATCGGCTCGCCCTTCCATGGCGCAATGCTGTCGAAGAAAAGCGCCATGATGCATATGGGCCGCTATGTGGCTGGGCTGGCGACAGCCGCGGTTCGACATGGCGCCGTTATCCACGAGAATGCGGCGGTGACGGATCACAGGCAGTCCGGTACGCGGCATCAGCTGACCACCTCCCGCGGCCGCATCAGCGCCGACAATGTGCTGCTGGCGACGGGCGCCTACACCACGCCGAATTTCAGCTATTTCCGCCGCAGGCTTATCTCCGTCGCCAGCTTCATCATCGCCACGCGGCCGCTGAGCGACGCCGAGATCGCCGTGACCATGCCGGGCAACCGGACATGCGTGACCTCGATGAACATCGGCAACTACTTCCGGCTTTCGCCGGACAAGCGCCTGATCTTTGGCGGCCGCGCCCGCTTCTCGGCAACATCGGACCAGCGCTCCGATGCCAGGAGCGGACAGATATTGCGGGCAAGCCTCGCGGCGATCTTCCCGCGGCTCGCGAACGTCGAGATCGACTATTGCTGGGGCGGGCTCGTCGACATGACCAAGGACCGGTTCCCGCGGGCCGGCTACCATGACGGGGTCTGGTACGCGATGGGCTATTCCGGCCACGGCGCGCAGCTCTCCACCCATCTCGGCATGATCATGGCCGATGCCATGCTCGGCCGCGAGGACCGCAATCCGGTGAAGGGGGTCGAGTGGCCTGCCATTCCCGGCTATTCCGGCAAGCCCTGGTTCCTGCCCATGGTCGGTCTCTACTACAAGGCGCTCGACCGGATCCAGTGATCGGGGCTGGGGTTTAGCCCAGCCCGCCTATGTGGAAGCTCTTCATCTCCAGATATTCCTCGATGCCGGCCTGCGCGCCCTCGCGCCCGAGGCCGGACTGCTTGACGCCGCCGAAGGGAGCGACCTCCATCGAGACGGAGCCGGTGTTGAGCCCAACCATGCCGAACTCCAGCGCCTCGCCGACGCGCCAGGCGCGCTTCAGGTTCTCGGTGTAGAAGTAGGAGGCAAGCCCGTAAGGCGTGCCGTTGGCAAGCGCGATCGCCTCCTCTTCCGTCTCGAAACGGAAAAGCGGTGCGACCGGACCGAACGTTTCCTCGCTGGCGAGTTCCATTTCATTCGTCGCCCCGGCCAGCACCAGCGGCGCGACATACTGAGGGCCCTCCGGCAGCACCGGCTTCTCGGTGACGATCGTCGCGCCCTTGGCGAGCGCGTCTTCGACGTGCCGATTGATTTTCTCGACCGCCGCCATGTTGATCATCGGTCCGATCGCGACGCCGGGCTGCGTGCCCGGTCCCACCGTCAACGCATTGACGCGGGCGCTGAGCTTGGCGGCGAAGTCTTCATAGACTGCGGCCTGAACGAGGATGCGGTTGGCGCAGACACAGGTCTGGCCGCCATTGCGGAATTTCGACGCGAGCGCGCCTTCGACGGCGAGGTCGAGATCGGCGTCATCGAAGACGATGAAGGGCGCGTTGCCGCCGAGCTCAAGGCTGAGCCGCTTCACGCTGTCGGCCGCGCCGCGCATCAGCAGTGAGCCGACCCTGGTCGAACCGGTGAAGGAAATCTTGCGCACGGTCTCGCTCGCCATGATTTCGTTGCCGATCTCGGCCGGCATGCCCGTGACGATGTTGACGACGCCGGCCGGAATGCCCGCCCGTTCGGCGAGCACGCCCAGCGCCAGTGCCGAATAGGGCGTGAACTCGGACGGCTTGATGACCACGGTGCAGCCGGCGGCCAACGCCGGCGCGACTTTGCGGGTGATCATTGCATTGGGAAAATTCCACGGCGTGATGATGCCGCAAACGCCAACCGGCTCTTTCAGCACGATGATGCGACGGTCGGCCGTGGGCGCGGGGATGGTGTGGCCGTTGATGCGGCGTGCCTCCTCGGCGAACCATTTGACGAAGGAGGCGCCGTAGCGGATCTCGCCTTTGGCCTCGTCCAGTGGCTTGCCCTGTTCCGTCGTCAGGATCAGTGCGAGATCGTCCAGATGCGTGAGCATCAGGCCATGCCAGGCCTCCAGCAGGACGGCGCGTTCGGCGTGGGTCTTCTTTTTCCAATCCTGATAGGCGGAAGCCGCGGCCTGTATGGCCGTGCGGGTCTCCGGACCAGCCATGTCGGGCACTGTGCCGACCGATAGCTGTGTTGCAGGATCAATCACATCGACCGTCCTGCCGGAACCTGCCGCGACCCATCTCCCGCCGATCAGGCCGGCCTCGCGGAAGAGACTGTTGTCATTCAGGCTTTTCATCAAAACGACCTCGCAAATCAGGTGAGCGCCGCGACGACGGCGGCGGTGATGGCTTCCGTGCTGTCCTTGCCGGGGGCGGTGCCAATGCCTTGCGCTGTTGTCGCCTCGAGCGCCTTCATGACGCGGCCGGCCGCATCCTTCTCGCCGAGGTGATCGAGCATCATGGCGCCGGACCAGATGGTGGCGATCGGATTGGCGATGCCGAGATGGGCGATGTCGGGCGCGGAGCCGTGCACCGGCTCGAACATCGACGGCGCCGAGCGGTCGGGGTTGATGTTGGCGGAAGCCGCGTAGCCGAGCCCGCCCTGGATGGCCGCGCCGATATCCGTCAGGATGTCGCCGAAGAGATTGGAAGCGACGACCACGTCGAGACTTTCCGGCGCCATGATCATCCGCGCGGCGAGCGCGTCGACATGATAGCTGGTGACGGCGACATCAGGATAGTCCGCCGCCAGCTTGCGGGTGATCTCGTCCCAGAACACCATCGAGTATTTCTGCGCATTGGACTTGGTGACGGAGGCGAGCTTGCCGTGCCGCAACCGCGCCTGCTCGAAGCCGAAGCGCAGGATGCGCTCGACGCCGGCCCGGGTGAAGATCGAGGTCTCCACAGCGACCTCGTCCAGTGTGCCCTGATGCACGCGCCCGCCGGCGCCGGAATATTCGCCTTCGGTGTTTTCGCGGATGCAGAGGATGTCGAAGCTCTCGGCCCGCAGCGGACCTCTGACGCCCGGCAGCAGGCGGTGCGGCCGGATATTGGCATATTGCACGAAGGCCTTGCGGATCGGCAGCAGCAACCCGTGCAACGAAACGGAATCCGGCACTTCCGCCGGCCATCCGACCGCGCCGAGAAGAATGGCGTCGAAGCGGCGCAAGGTCTCGATGCCGTCCTCGGGCATCATGCGGCCGGTCTCCTTGAAGAAGCGGCAGGACCAGGGGAATTCGGTTCCCCTGAGAGTAAAACCGGAGTGCTTGGCCACCGTTTCCAGCACCGTCCAGGCCGCGGCCGTCACGTTGGGGCCGATGCCATCACCGGGGATCAGGGCGATAGAGTAGGTTTTCATCGACATCTCTTCACAGGCTGATCAGGACGCTCTTGGTCCTGCGATTGGCGAGATAGACTTCGCGGCCAAGGTCCTTGCCGATGCCGGAGCGCTTGTAGCCGCCAGTCGGCAGGATGTGGTCGCGCGAGCGGCTGTAGCGGTTGACCCAGACGGTGCCCGCCTCGAGCCTGCGCGCGAAACGGATCGTGCGCGACAGGTCGGCGGTGAACAGGCCGGAGGCCAGCCCGTAGGTCGGATGGCTGGACAGCGCCAGCGCCTCCTCCTCGCTGTCGAAGGTCTGGATGGTCAGGACCGGGCCGAAGATCTCCTCGACGATCGCCGGATTGCCCTGACTGACATTGGCAATCAGCGTCGGTTCGTAAAAATAGCCGGGAGCTTCCATGGCCCCGCCACCGATCAGGCATTCGCCGCCGGCGGAGACAGCGGCTCGCACGATGCCATCAACGCGCGCCCGCTGCCCGTGCGAGATGATCGGCGAATATTGCGTCGTCTCCTCCCAGGTGGGACCGGGCCGCACGGCCTTCATCTTTTCCAGGATCGAGGCCGTCAGCCGGTCGGCCACGCTCTTCTCGACGATCAGGCGCGTGCCGGCCACGCAGGCCTGGCCGGCATTGAAGGTGACGCTGCCGGCGATTGCAGTCGCCGCTTTGTCGAGATCGGCATCGGCAAAGACGATCTGCGGGCTCTTGCCGCCGAGCTCCAGCGTCATCGGCTTGACACCGGTGCGGGCGACGTTCTCCATGATGGCTGAGCCGGCGCGGGTCGAACCGGTGAAGCTGACCTTGGCGATCTCGGGATGACCGGTGAGCGCCGTGCCGGTCGTCGGGCCGTCGCCGAGCACCACGTTGATCAGCCCCGCCGGCAGGCCGGCCCTGACCGCAAGCTCTGCCATGAAGATAGCCGAGAAGGGCGTCATTTCCGACGGCTTCAGCACGACTGCATTGCCCGCGGCCAGCGCCGGGCCGAGTTTCCATCCGGCCATCGAGATCGGAAAATTCCACGGCGTGATCGCACCGACCACGCCATAGGGCTCGCTCATGATCATGCCGAGACTGGCGTCGTCGGTCGGCACCAGCTCGCTGCCTTCCTTGTCGGCGAACTCGGCAAAGAAGCGGATCTGCTCGGCGGTGACGGCGATGTCGCCGGCGACGAGCTGGCCCACGGGCCGGGTCGAGCTCAGGGCCTCGATCCGGGCGAGCGTTTGGGCCTCCGCCTCCATCAGATCGGCCCAGGCGTGGAGCGCCTTGGTGCGCTCGCGCGGCCGGACGCCGCCCCAGTTGCTGGCTTTCAGCGCGGCCTTCGCGCTTTCCACCGCCCGGTCGACCAAATCCACACCGGCCACGGGGCAGGCGGCATAGGATTTGCCATCGGACGGACGGCGCATCTCCATCGCTCCCTTGGCCGAAACCAGCTCCCCACCGATGAAGTGGCCGACGGGAGGGGCGATTGTATCGGGATTGAAGCTCAGGCTCATGGGCAACCCACTTGGCAGGATTGGCCTGAGCCTAGCCCGTGCCGGCACGCAGCATGCGCTGTTCGATGATCCGCCGCCGACAAATGTTGCGTGCTGGCGACAGGAGACGGCAAAATCTTCCGCGGAGATCGTGGCCTGCGCAGACGCTCGCTAGCCCACCGTGACGTAGATCTTGCGCACGGTCTCGATGGTCTTCCAAACACCGGTGAAGCCCGGCTTCATGACGAAGCTGTCGCCGGCCCGGTAGGTCACCTTTTCGCCGGCGTCGGGCGTGATTTCGACCACGCCGGCGAGGATATGGCAGAACTCGAAAGTCTCCCCCTTGATCGAGCGCGTTTCGCCCGGTGTCGCCTCCCAGACGCCGGTGTGGACGAGGTCGCCCTTGGCGACATCCTGCGCCCAGGTCTTGAAGGCTGGGTCGCCGGCAATCAGCCGCTCGGGCAGCGCCTTGGATTCGCGCGGCGGGAAAACCGGGTTGGTATCGACGGTCTTGAGCAGGGACAAAGGATGGCCTTTCCAGTTGAATTTCAATAACCGCGCGACCGGTCGACGAGCCCGATGGGATCGAGACCGGCGCGGTGGCGCCTGATGTTGTCGATTACGGCGCGCGCGGCGCTCGCGGGTTGGGTGACGCTGGCTATGTGCGGAGTCAGGATGATCTTCGGATGCGACCAGAACGGATGTCCCGCGGGCAGCGGTTCGGGCTGGGTCACGTCGATCATCGCCGACGACAGATGGCCGCTATCGAGCGCGGCGACAAGCGCTTCTTGGTCGAGCTGCGGGCCGCGCCCAGTGTGGATGAGAGCCGCGCCCTCGGGCAATTTCGCGAACAGACCAGCATTGAGGAACCCACGCGTTTCCTCGGTCAGCGGCAGCAGGCAGACCAGTATGTCGCTGGTTGCCACCATTTGCTCCAATCCGAGCTCGCCATGATGACAGGCCACGCCCTCGATCTGCCGCGGCGAGCGGCTCCAGCCGGCGAGCGGAAAGCCGAAAGGCTTCAGCCGGTCGAGGACGGCCTGGCCGAGCTGTCCGAGACCGAGCACGCCGATCCTGCGCGATGCTGCCTGGGGTTGCGGGATGTCGCGCCACTGTCCGGCGCGCTGCTGTGACAGATAGGTTGGCAGATTGCGGTGGAGAGCGAGCACGGCGAGCGTCACATATTCCTGCATCATGCGCACGATGCCTTCCTCGATCATGCGCACGATTTTCAACTTCGCAGGCACTGCATCGAAGCGGAACTGGTCGACGCCGGCGCCGATGGAAAACAGGATCTCTAGATTCCTGTAGCGGGAGAGGTCCTGCGGAACGGTCCAGGTGATCAGATAGCGCACGGCGTCGGGATCGACCGTCGCCGGGTCCATCGCGAAGGGCAGCTCGGGGAATTGCCTGGCGAAGACATCGGCGAAAATCGCACCGCGCTGCGCATCGGAGTTGAACAGGAAGGTCATTCCGGCTGCTCCTTCAGCCCACGCAACGCGCGCCCAGCGCGTCGATCAGCTGCCGGCAGGCGGTGAGTTCGCTGGCGAAGATGTATTCATCCGGCTTGTGGGCGCGGCCGATGTCGCCGGGGCCGCAGATGATCGCGTCCAGCCCCGCGGCCTGGTACAGCCCGGCCTCGGTACCGTAGCTGACGGCGGCGAGCGGCGTCTGGCCGGTCAGCTCTTGCAACAGCGCCGCCAGCGGCGCGTCCTGCGGCAGCGACAGCGCCGGATAGGCGCTGACCGGCGTCCACTCGACACGATAGCCTTTGGCGGCAATGGCCCCGGTCCTCGCCTTGACGGGCGCGAGCAGGCCGGCCGGATCAATGCCGGGTACGGCGCGCGCCTCCAGATCCAGCGTGCAGGTATCGGGGATGATGTTGACCGACTGGCCGCCGGCGATCACGCCGGCTTGCAGCGAGGAATAGGGCGGCTCAAAGGCCGCATCGAACGGGCCGCGCGTCAGCCCTCCGGCTTCGCTCACGACCGTGCCCAGGACATCGGCCATGGCATGGATGGCATTGAGGCCTAGATCGGGGCGAGAGGAATGGCCTGAGCGCCCCCTTATGGTCACGCGGGCGGCCGCCTTGCCCTTGTGGCCGCGCACGGCGCGCATGCCGCTCGGCTCGCCGACGATGACGCCGAGCGGCTTGGCGCAAAACTCGGAAAGGCGGGCGATCAGGTGCGGCACGCCGCGGCACCCGATCTCCTCGTCATAGGAGAAGGCGAGATGGATCGGCCGGGCGAGGCGCAGCCCCGCGAGCATGGGCGCGGCCGCAAGCGCGGCGGCCAAGAATCCCTTCATGTCAGTCGTGCCGCGTCCGTAGAGCCGGTCACCGTCCCGACGCAGTGCGAAAGGGGACGAGCTCCATTGCGGCTCGCAAGCGGGGACGACGTCCATATGGCCGGATAGGATATAGCCCGGAACATCGGCGGGACCGATCGTGGCGAAAAGATTGGAGCGGTCGCCTTCCGGCCCGGGGAGCACGGCGACCTTCGCGCCCTGTTCTGCGAGATAAGCCTCTATCCAGCCTGCAATATCGCCGTTCGCCTTGCCGGCGACCGATGGAAAGGCGACGAGACGGTCGAGGATGTCGAAGACGTCCATTTCAGCCCTCAAGGCGTTTTGGGTTCGCCGGGTTCAGGGCCGCCGGCCATACCTCCAGAATTGCCGCAGAGGATGGGCGCTTTCCTTCGCGATTGCGTGCCGAAAGCGGAAGTGTTTCAGTTGAATCTTGCGTTGGCACGCGTCATTCGAGCAAATCGTATCGGTCTGGTTGTTTAGCGTTGGCAGGGCAGGGACGTTGTATGTCGCCCGTTACGCAATCTTTCAGAGGCAAGGAATTGAAGCCGTCCGAAAGCTTGAAAATCGATGCCTTCTCGGTGCGGATCGCCGACATCAAAGGGGTTGAACTGGACCGATTGCATGCGCTCTCGCTGTCTGTGGGCTGGCCGCATCGGGCAGAAGACTGGCAATTCCTGCGCGAAACGGGACAAGGCTTGGTGGCTCTCGATGAGATCGGCCGGGTTCTGGGATCCGCGATGTGGTTTGGGCATGGCGCCAGCTTCGCGACCGTCGGCATGGTCATCACCTCGCCACGGCTTCAGACGCTCGGGGCCGCGCAGTGGCTGATGAAGCGGGTTTTCGACAACATTCCCGGGCGCGACCTTCGCCTCAATGCAACCCGCGCCGCACGGCGGCTCTATCTCTCGCTCGACTTCCATCCGGAGAAGACTGTCTATCAATGCCAGGGCAGCGCCCGCGTCCCAACGGCAGGTAGCCCCACGGAGGAGCGCGGCGACGTCCGGACTTTGGACGCAAGCGATATTCCGGCAGCGGTCGCCCTCGACGCGGCGGCGTTTGGCGTGAGGCGGACAGCGCTTATTGAAAAGCTCTTCGCGCATTCGCTCGGTTACGGGCTTTTCGACGGAAACAAGCTGACCGCTTTCGCGCTTTGCCGGCCGTTCGGGCGGGGCCATGTCGTGGGGCCGGTCGTGGCCGAAAGCGACGCCGACGCTGTGGCGATCGTCCGGCCGCACGTGGCCGACCATTCGGGGACTTTCCTTCGGGTCGACACCCACATGGACAGTGGCGAGTTCGCCGCCTTTCTGTCGCACGCTGGAATGCCAGTTTTCGATACGGTGCTCACTATGTCGATGGGCAAACGCATCAGCGATTTTGCTGCAGGTGGCCCGGTTATGCCGAAGACCTATGCTCTGGCGAGCCAAACTCTCGGGTAGGTTGATGTTCGACTTGGAAGGTTTTAGCTTTTGCAATCTGAACGTCCAAACATGGACAACGCCATAACCCGCCAGCCCGCTTGCGGCCCCTTTCGGCCATTGACCAGGAGAATTCTTGGCTCTCCGCTAATCGATATCCCTAGCCAGCATTAATCTCCTTCATCGTCTAAGGTTCGCCAGACCATACGAGAGAATACGAAGGAAATGGGGTGGCGAACCAGCCGCTAACGTATTGATTTCCTGTAGGAAACGACGGCCTCGGCGACTAACAAAATCGTTATTCGCCAAGGGGCTAGGAAGCAGTTCGCCAAAGTTGATTCAAGAAGCTGATCTGCCACTCGCCGACCGCATTTATCTTCTACGGAACGGCAGCTTTGCGCCTGTTCTGACGTACACGGGCATCTCAGCCCTGCCCAAAAGCAGGCCGAACGATTGACGCACCTGGAAAACGTCGGGCTTTTGCGAATGCCGCGGTTGAGTGTTGGCATTTACTTATTGTCACGGTGCTTAGGGAAAGGCATGCCGGGACTATGGGCGGCTGCGCCGCCATCGACCGGGATGATGGCGCCGGAAATGTAAGACGCTTCCGGCGAGACCAGGAACACGATCAGGTTCGCCACTTGCTCCGGGCGGGCCATGCGTTGCTGCGGTAATTGCAGTTGCTGGTTGGTCGATAAGGCCTCCATGACGCCGGACATCATTTCCGCGGCGGTCGGCCCCGGGCAGATGCAGTTTGCCCGGATGCCGAAACGCCATAGTCGACCGACCACAAGCGCGTGAGCGCCACCAGCGCGGCCTTGGAGGCCGTGTAGGCATCGGCGAGTGGCATCAAGAGCACGATCGCGCCGCCATCGCGCATTGTCGGGCGGAAGGCGCGCACGCTGAGCATCACGCTGGTCAGGTTGACGGCGATGGTTTTGTTCCAGGCCTCCAGCGTCAGCAGGGGATATCTTGTTGAACAGATGACCGGCAAAAAATACATTGCTGCTCGAAAAGCCTGCGTCGGCGTCTCAAGGGAATCAATCGGCATCTCAAGACCCGCGACGCTTGGAAAGTCGCTGATCCATCTCAAAAGCTTCCAGTCATGATGTCGGCCTGTCGGCCAGGCTCCTTCGCTGCTTCGCTTTACAAGTGAGCCAAGATCGCCGCTGCTTCGGTTTCGGCGAAGCAAAGGACAGAAAAAGACTTCTTTTGGCGATCCGGCCCGGATGCTCTTTTGCAGGTCTAGAACACATAAGGCGCGCCCGGGAGGCGACGCATAACAAGAGAGCGGCCGCAAAACGCCGCCTGGCATAGGCCGCTTGAAAGGGGCCGATGCCGGCAACAGCCATGGGGAACCACGACAATGAAGACATTCCGCAATTGCCTGATGACGGCGGTCAGCGCAGGCCTGCTCAGCCTGGGGCTTGCCGCTCCCGCCAATGCCGGCGCCATTCGCCTCGGCATGACCACCTGGGTGGGTTATGGGCCACTGTTTCTCGCCCGCGACCTCGGCTATTTCAAGGAGGCCGGCGTCGATGTCGACCTGAAGGTCATCGAAGAATCGGCGCTTTACATGGCGGCGGTTGCCGGCGGCGATCTCGACGGCGCTGCCTCCACCGTCGACGAGCTCATGAAATACCGCTCCGACGAGCTCTGCTTCAAATATGTCGTGGCGCTCGACGACAGCCATGGCGGCGACGGCGTCGTCACGCAGACCGACGTCAAGTCGCTCAAGGATCTGAAGGGCCAGCCCGTCGCCCTGAACGAGGGCTCCGTTTCCGAATTCTGGTTCAATGTGCTCCTGAAAAAGGAAGGCATGACCGAGGACGATGTCAGCGTCACCAACATGACCGCCGATGACGCCGCGACGGCCTTCATCGCCGGACAGGTTCCCGCCGCCGTGACCTGGGAGCCGCACCTCACCGAAGTCCGCAAGGGCGGCAAGGGCAAGGTGCTGATCGACTCCACGACCACGCCCGGCCTGATCGTCGATGTGATCGCGCTCAAATGCGACCTGATCGAGAAGCACCCCGAGGACGTGAAGGCCCTCGTCAAGGGCTATTACGAGGCGGTCGAATACATCAAGACCAACCCGGACAAGGCCTATGAGATCATGGCCAAGGGCATTGGCGGCTATCTCGAGAAGCCTGAGGATTTCGCGGCCGGCGCCAAGGGCGTGCGCTACTACGACCGCGCCCGCAACCTGGAATTCTTCGGCACGCCGCAGAAGAGCGAAGCGGCCGACCTGGTGAACTTCGCGCAGGACGTCTGGGGCAAGGCCGGCAAGCTCAAGATGACGATCGACTCGAAAACCATCCTCGACACCGATTTCATCAAGGAACAGTAGGCCGCCGAGATGGCCGGGATCGGCTCGTCCGGACCGATCCTGTTTCTCGAACGCCCGAGGTTCACGCCTGAAATCAACGGAGGCCATCTATGGCACAAAGGCGGACGGCGTGGACGCGCCTGACGACTCCATTCGCCAATATCCCCGCCAGCACGGCAACCACGCTCGCTTTGGCGATGTGGGTCGTCGTGATCGGCGGCTGGGCCTTGCTGTCCTATGGCCGCCTCGTGCCGAACATGTTCCTGCCGACGCCCGGAACCGTGCTCGAGACGGCCTACCGCATGTCGCTCGACGGCAGCCTCTTCTACCACACGCTGACCAGCGCCAAGGTGGTCATCCTGGGCTTCATCGTGTCGTCACTGATCGCGGTGCCGCTGGGACTGTGGATGGGCACCTACCGGGCGGTGCAGGCGCCGCTGGAGCCGCTGGTCAACTTCATCCGCTACCTGCCGGTGACCTCCTTCGTGCCGCTGTTCATCCTTTGGATCGGCATCGGCATCGAACAGCGCATAGCGGTCATCTTCTTCGGCACGTTTTTCCAGCAGCTGGTGATGATCTCCGACTGCGCGCGCAGCGTCTCCAGGGACCTGGTCAACGCCTCCTACACTTTGGGCACCAAGCGCTCAGAAGCGGTGTGGCACGTCATTTTCCCCGCAGCGCTTCCGGCGATCCTCGACACGCTTCGCGTCACCATGGGTTGGGCCTGGACCTATCTAGTCGTTGCCGAGCTCGTCGCCGCGTCGAGCGGCCTCGGCTATATCAGCCTCAAGGCAATGCGCGGCTTCCAGGTCGATGTGATCTTCATGGCGATCGCCGCAATCGGGCTTCTGGGCCTGATCACCGACACGGCATTCCGCATTCTCCGGGCAAGGGTCGCGCCATGGGCACCTTGATCTTGAACGCATCCTCGCAAAACGCAGCCGGATCAAGGGTAGTGATGACCGAAACCGTCAAGGCGAACAATTTGGCCGGCACGGCCCATGCGGCCGGCGATCCGCGTTCGGCCGGCACCACGATGGCCATCGAGGACGTGACATTGCGCTATGGCGATGCCAATGGCGTGCTGGCGCTGGACGATGTGTCGCTGAAGGTGGCCAAGAACGAATTCTGCGTCATCGTCGGCCCTTCGGGATGCGGCAAATCCAGCCTGCTCTACCTCGCCGCCGGCCTCAATGACGCGACCTCGGGCAGCATCAAGGTCGACGGCCGGGAAGTGATCGAGCCCGGCGCCGACAGGGGCATGGTCTTCCAGAGCTACACCTTGTTCCCGTGGCTCACGGTGCGCGCCAACATCGAATACGGGCCGAAGCGCAAGGGGCTGCCTGCGGAGCAGCGCAAGCAGATCGTCGACCAGTATCTCAACGAGGTCGGCCTCGCGTCCTTTGCGGACCACTACCCCGCCCAGTTGTCGGGCGGCATGAAGCAGCGCGTGGCGATCGCGCGCGCCCTGGCCAACGACCCGGCTGTCCTGTTGATGGACGAGCCGTTCGGCGCGCTCGACAGCCAGACGCGCGGCACCATGCAGAAGCTGCTTCTGCGCGTCTGGGAGCGGCAGCAGAAGACGGTGCTCTTCGTCACTCATGATATCGACGAGGCGCTGGTGCTCGGCGACCGCGTTCTGGTGATGACGGCAAGGCCCGGCAAGATCAAGGCCGAGATCAAAGTCGACATCCCACGGCCGCGTTCGATGGACGTCATCCTCGAACCCGACTTCATCGCGCTCAAGCGCCGTATCCTTGGCCTTCTGCACGACGAGATCGACGAGGATCACTGAGCGCAATTTCCAAGAGCAAAAGTCGAGGCAGTCCAGCAGTGCTGAACGCCGATCTGCCCCAATGTTGAAGGGTGAGACGGCCTCTACCTTTCGCCGTTGCGCGCCGGGCCGAGGATCATCTCCGAAGCCTTTTGCCCGATCATCATGCTTGGCGCGTTGGTGTTGCCGCCGATCAGCTTCGGCATGACGGAGGCATCGGCGACCCGGAGTCCGTCCACGCCTCGCACCTTGAGTGTCGCCGGATCGACGACGGCCATGTCGTCCGTTCCCATCTTGCAGGTTCCGACCGGGTGATAGACGGTCAGCGCCTCGGCGCGCAGATAGGCCAGGATCTCGTCGTCGGTTCGGACATCCTTGCCCGGCAGCATCTCCTGGCCGCGCACCGCGTCGAACTCGGACGAGGCAAAAATCCGGCGCGCGATCTTGATGCCCTCCACCAGCACCATGGCGTCGTCTTCATGCGTGAAAAAGCGGTGGTCGATCAGGACGTCGCGGCGAGAATTGTCGCGCGACAACCTGATCTCGCCCACGCTTTTCGGTCTGAGCACGCAAGTGTGAATGGCGTAGCCGTGGCCGTATTCGATCAGCCTGCCGCGATGGCTGCGATAGCCCGGCACGAAATGGAACTGAATGTCGGGCAGGCCGTTCGCGTGCTTGGTCTTCGCAAAGCCACCGGCTTCGACGTAGTTGGTGGTGAGCATGCCCTTGCGGCGGGCGAAATACTGGAAGGGCGCCGCTGCCATGCGCGGCAGGTTGGCGAGTGAGAGGCCGAGCGTCCTGGTGCTTCTGGACCGCACGGTGATCATGCCATCGACATGGTCCTGCAGGTTCTTGCCGACGCCCGGCAGGTCGAGGATCGGCGCGATGCCGATCTGCTTGAGCTCGGCTGCCGACCCGATGCCGGATGCCATCAGGATCTTGGGCGAGTTGATGGCGCCGGCCGACAGCACGATCTCGCGGTTGGCCGAGAGCTGCTTCTGCTGGCCCTCGTGCCGCACGCGCATTCCCGTGGCGCGGCCCTCGGCGATGACGAGGTCGATCACCTCGCATTGGCTGAGCAGCGTCAGGTTCTTGCGGTCGAGCACCGGGCGCATGAAGGCGCTGAAGCTGCTGAAGCGCTGTCCACGATCCTGCGTGACGTTGTATATCCCAAGGCCGAACTGGCTTGCGGCATTGAAGTCGGTGTTGGCAGGCAGACCGGCGCTTGCGCCTGCTTTTACGAACATGGCGGAAAGCTCGTTCGGATCACGGGGATTGTCGACCAAAAGCTCGCCGTCGCTGCCGTGATAGCGCGGGTCCTGGGCAAGCAGGTTGCGCTCCAATTTCTTGAATACCGGCAGCACATCGTCATAAGCCCAGCCGGCGCAGCCGAGTTCGGCCCACTCGTCATAGTCCTGGGCGGCGCCGCGAATATAGACCATCGAATTGATCGAGCTCGATCCGCCCAGCGCCTTGCCGCGATTGACCGGAATGCTGCGGTTGTTGAGGTGGGGCTGCGGCACGCCGACGAAACAATAGTCGTAGTTCGGGTTGCCGTAGAGCGAGAGGATGCCCGCCGGCACCTTGACGCGCAGACTGTTGTCGCTGCCGCCGGCCTCGATCAGGCACACTGTGGCCGACGGATCGGCGCTCAGCCGATTGGCGACCACGCAACCGGCCGAGCCGGCGCCGACGACGATGTAGTCAAAGCTTTCGGTTTTCATGCCCAGCCCCTCGAGAATGCCGGCGCTCGAGGCATGGCAGAACCGGCCGCCGCGAAGGCGTATCCTTGTTCCGGAACCAGTTCCGCGCGGACGCATGTCCGGCTTCGCCCGCCACCTCATGCAGCGCTGTCGATCCGACCGCCGGGACTCTAGGTGCGTCTATCGGTGCGAGAAATTCGGAAATGGTTACGCGTGACTTCGGAGATTCGTTATGGGCGCCCGCCGGCACGTGCTGCTACTTGTGAGCGCCAGCAGAGAAGCGGTCGGATGAAGCAGCCTGGCTGCATCCACCAACTGCCCGAGATCGTTTTCATCCCGCGCGGCGGAAGCTGTCGGATGGTCAGAAGAGGACCGAGCATGTCGGTTGAGAAGGTAGACACGCTCGTCGTCGGCGGCGGCCAGGCCGGGGTGGCGATGAGCGAGCATCTGAGCAAATGCGGGGTGCCTCATCTTGTGCTTGAGCGCGGCCGGATCGCCGAGCGCTGGCGCTCGCAGCGATGGGACTCCCTGGTCGCCAATGGCCCGGCCTGGCATGATCGGTTTCCGGGCATGGAGTTTCCCGTGACGAGTCCCGACGGCTTTCCTTCCAAGCAGGAGGTCGCCGACTATTTCGTCGCCTATGCAAAGCAGATCAATGCGCCGATCCGCTGCGGCGTGGAGGTCAAGCTCGTGCAAAGGAATGTCGGCCGTCCGGGATTTCGCGTCGAGACCTCGCATGGCGTTATCGAAGCCAACAGCGTCGTGGCCGCGACCGGGCCTTTCCAGGTCCCGGTCATCCCGCCTCTCGTTCCTGCCGATGCCGGCATCCTGCAAATCCACTCCAGCGCCTACCGCAACCCGGCGCAATTGCCGAAGGGCGCGGTGCTGGTGGTCGGGGCGGGATCCTCGGGCGTGCAGATTGCCGATGAGCTGCAGCGCTCAGGCAGGCGCGTCTATCTCTCGGTCGGCCCGCACGATCGGCCGCCGCGCGCCTATCGCGGGCGCGACTTCTGCTGGTGGCTGGGCGTGCTCGGCAAATGGGATCTCGAAACCCCGGGACCCGGCACGGAGCATGTCACGATCGCGGTGAGCGGCGCGCGCGGCGGCGAAACGATCGACTTCCGCCGCCTGGCTGCGCAGGGGCTCACGCTCGTCGGCATGACGAAGGCATACCAGGACGGCGTGATGAGTTTCGCGCCGGATCTTGCGAAGAACATTGCCCGGGGCGATGCCAGCCTGATGTCGCTGCTGGACGAGGCCGACGCCTATGTCGAGCGCAATGGCCTCGACCTTCCGGAAGAACCTGATCTTCGCGAAATCGATCCCGACCCGGAATGCGTGACCAATCCGATCCTCAAGCTCGATCTTGCCGAAGCCGGGGTAGCGACGATCATTTGGGCGACGGGCTTCGCCGTCGATTACAGCTGGCTGAAGGTCGACGCTTTCGACGAGAGGGGCCGACCAAGGCATCAGCGCGGCGTCTCGACAGAGCCCGGAATCTATTTCCTGGGTCTGCCCTGGCAGTCGCGCAGAGGCTCGAGCTTCATCTGGGGCGTCTGGCACGATGCCAAACACGTGGCCGACCGTATTTCGACGCAGCGCAAATATCTCGCCTACCACGCCGCCGCGACGCGCGAGACCGTGGACGCCTGATCAAAGCTGCGAGCCCGATCCCTGATGGAGACCAAGATGGCGCATACGCGAATTCGCAAATTCAACACCAGGGACACCTATCCCGAGCAGAAGCTCGACAACGATCTCTGCCAGGCGGTCGTCACGCGCGGCGGCCGCACCGTTTATCTGCGCGGCCAGTGCCCGCAGGATCTCGACACCGCCAAGAACATCGACAGCCACGATCCGGTCGAGCAGACCCATAAGGTCATGCAGAACATCAAGCAGCTCATCGAGGAGTGCGGCGGCACGATGGAGCATCTGGTGAAGGTGGTGGTCTACATCACCGACGTCCGCCACCGCGAAGCCGTCTACCGGACGATGGGCGAATACATCAAGGGCGTACATCCGGTTTCGACCGGGCTGGTCGTGTCGGCGCTGGCGCGGCCGGAATGGCTGGTCGAGATCGACGGCACCGCCGTCATTCCGGACTAAAGCGCCATGACTTTTTCTATCGTCGCGCGCTGCAGGCGCACGGGCATGTTCGGCGTGGCGGTGTCGTCGTCGTCTCCCGCGGTCGCGGCGCGTTGCGCCTATGCGCAGGCGGGCGTCGGCGCGGTCGCCAGCCAGAACGTCACTGACCCGACACTCGGGCCGCGGGCATTGGAATTGATGGCGCGCGGCGCCTCCGCCGCGGAGGCTGTCGCGATCCTGAAGCGCACGGCCGCCTTCAGTGAATACCGTCAGGTGCTGGCGGTCGACGCCGCAGGCGTCAGCGCGATCCACTCCGGGCCGAAAGCGCTCGGCATCTGGGCCGAGGCGCACGGCGAGGACGTTGCCTGCGGAGGCAACCTGCTCGCGAATGACGGCATCCCGCGTGCCATGGTCGACGCCTTCCTTGCCTCCGAAGGCCATCTCGGCGACCGACTGATCGTCACGATGCGCGCCGCGCTTCATGCCGGCGGCGAGGCGGGGCCTGTCCGCTCCGCCGGCATGAAGCTGGTCCGCGATGTGTCCTGGCCCGTCGCCGACCTGCGCTGCGACTGGACGGAAGCGTGTCCGATCGAGCAGCTGGCAACGCTGTGGGAGATCTATAAGCCCCAGCTCGATGCCTATGTCACCCGCGCCCTCAATCCGTCCGACGCGCCGAGCTACGGCGTCCCCGGTGACGAATAGTCCGACCAGTTCTGGAGCGAGCATGAGCGAACTCAGCCACAAGGAGTGGGTCGGCAAGGCGTCCGCGATTCGCTTCCGCGACAAGGCGTTCATCGACGGCAAGCCGGTGCCGGCGCGCTCCGGCCGGACCTTCGCCAGCGTCAATCCGGCCACGGGAGCGACGCTCGCCGAAGTCGCCTCCTGCGGGGAGGAGGATATCGATTTCGCCGTCGCGGCGGCCCGGCGCAGTTTTGAGGCCGGCGTCTGGTCGCGAACGAGTCCCCAGCATCGCAAGCAGGTGCTGCTGCGGCTGGCGGAGTTGCTGCGCGAGAACCTGCAGGAGCTCGCGCTGCTGGAATCGCTGGATATGGGCAAGCTGGTCAAGGATGCCGCCACCATCGACGTGCCGGGCTCGGCGGCGATCTTCCAGTGGTATGCCGAAGCGATCGACAAGGTCTATGACGAGGTGGCGCCGACGGGCCAGGGTGACCTAGCTCTGGTGCGGCGCGAGCCGCTTGGCGTCGTGGGCGCCGTCGTGCCTTGGAATTTCCCGCTCGACATGGCCACCTGGAAATGCGCGCCTGCGCTGGCGGCGGGCAATTCGGTGGTGCTGAAGCCGGCCGAGCAATCACCTTTCTCGGCACTCAGGCTGGCCGAACTCGCTATGGAGGCGGGCCTGCCCGCCGGCGTGCTCAATGTTGTGCCCGGCCTGGGTGAGACCGCCGGCCAGGCGCTTGGGCGGCATATGGATGTGGATTGCCTCGCCTTCACCGGGTCGACCGCGGTCGGCAAGCTGTTCCTGCAATATTCCGGCCAGTCGAATATGAAGCAGGTCTGGCTGGAGACCGGCGGCAAGAGCCCCAATCTGGTGTTCGCGGATTGCGGCGACCTGGACGCGGCTGCCGACATGGCCGCCTTCGGCATCTTCTTCAACCAGGGTCAGGTCTGCTCAGCCAATTCCCGGCTTCTGGTGGAGCGCGGCATCAAGGACGCGCTGGTCGAGAAACTGGCCGAGCGCGTGGCGGCGACGCAACCCGGCGATCCCCTCGACCCGGCATCCAGGATGGGTGCGATGGTGGATGCGCGGCATGCGGCGACGGTCATGCGTTTTATCGATGGCGGCAGGAAGTCAGCCCGACTGGTCGCCGGAGGCCGCCGGGTGGCCGTCGACGGGCGCGGCAGCTTCGTGCAGCCGACGATCTTCGACAATGTCTCGCCCGAGGATCCGCTCGCCCGCGACGAGATATTCGGTCCGGTGCTGTCGGTCATCGCCTTCGATAGCGAAGAGGAGGCGCTGCGGATTGCCAATGACAGCGTCTACGGCCTTGCGGCATCGCTTTGGACCGACAGCCTGTCGCGGGCACACCGTATCGCGGAAAGACTGCGGGTGGGCACGGTTTCGGTGAACACCGTCGACGCGCGGAGCCCGATGACGCCCTTCGGCGGCTTCAAGCAGTCCGGCTTCGGGCGCGATCTGTCGCTGCACGCGCTCGACAAATACACCGCGCTGAAGACCACCTGGATCAAGTACTGAGGAGCGGCCGCGACTTGATTGCAGCGACCAAACGGGCATCATAGAAGCCCATGCCGCTTCGTTTCACGCTCAGACAACTCGAGTACTTCGTCGCCGTCGGCGAGGCGGGGTCTATCGCCAAGGCGGCCGAGCAGGTGAACGTCTCGCCGCCGTCGATCTCGGCTTCGATCGCCCAGCTCGAAGCGGAGTTCGGTGTCCAGCTCTTCGTGCGCAAGCACTCGCACGCGCTTGCCCTGACGGCGGGCGGGCGCCTGTTCCTCAAAGAAGCTGCGCGGCTGCTCAACGATGCCGATGCGCTGCACGACATTGCCGGCGATATCGCCGAAAAGGTGCGCGGACCGCTGGCGATCGGCTGCCTTTTGACTTTCGCGCAGATCGTGCTGCCGGCGCTGCGCCGGAAATTCGAGGACGCCTATCCGGACGTGCGCGTCCGGCAGTTCGAGCGCAACCAGGGTCAATTGTTCGAGATGCTGCAGCGTGGTGAAATAGACGCAGCACTGACCTACGATCTCGAACTGTCGCAGGACATGACATTCGAGCCGCTGATGCAACTGCCCGCCTATGTGATGCTGCCGGCCGCGCATCGCCTGGCGGGGAGGACGGGCATCACCCCCGAGGAACTGGTCGATGAGCCGATGGTGCTGCTCGATCTGCCCTACAGCCGCGAATATTTCCTGTCGGCTTTCCAGCCCAAGGGACTTCGGCCAAAAATCGCCGAGCGCACCGGCGACATCGCCGTGATGCGCTCGATGGTCGCCAATGGCTTCGGCTACGGCATCGCCAACATGCGGCCGCTCAACACCATGTCGCCCGACGGCAAGCTGCTGGTCTTCGTGCCCTTGCTGGGAGACATCAGGCCGCTGACCATGGGAATTGCGCTGCCGAACGCCGAGCATCGCACGCTGACGGTGCAAGCCTTCATCGACCACTGTCGCCGCTTCGTCGTCGAGCAGGGCGTCTTCGGCACCGAACGCATCGTCAAATGAGGAGGGTCACGGCCAGCCGTCGGCGAGCCGCGACAGCAGCCTCTCCAGCATCTCGTCGCAACGCCGCAATTGTTCGACGCTGACAAATTCGTCCGGCTTGTGCCCCTGCGCCATCGAGCCCGGTCCGCAGACGACGGCCGGCGTGCCGAGATCGCGGCTGAACAATCCGCCTTCCGTGCCGAACGCGACCTTCATGGTATCGTTGGCGCCGGTCAGCGATTTGACGAAGGCGACCGCTTCCGAAGCGACCGGCGTGTCGAGGCCCGGATAGGTGTTAGTGATCTCGATGTCGATCGCGGCTTCGGGCGCGATCGAAGCGGCGTCGGCGGCAATGCGCGCTGCGGCACCGCGAAGCCTGTCGAGAATGCCGGCGGCATCGTCGGCGGCGATGTTGCGTATCTCGAAATCGACCTGGCAGAGATTGGGCACGATGTTGAGCGCCACGCCGGCATTGATCTTGCCCACATGCACGGTGGTATAGGGAATGTCGTAGTCGCCGTCGGGGGCGCCTTCGCGAGCCAACCGGTCCTGCTCGTCGCGTAGCGCCCGCACGAAATCGCAACCGAGATGGATGGCGTTGAGTGCCAGCGGAGCAAGCGCCGAATGGCCTTCGCGTCCCTTGCAGATGGCGCGCGCCGCAAGCTTGCCCTTGTGCCCGGTCGCCACCTGCATGTTGGTCGGCTCGCCGACGATGCACAGCAGCGGGCGTTGGGGTGCCGCGCTTAGCATTTCGATCAGGTCGCGCACGCCGAGGCAGCCGACTTCTTCGTCGTAGGAGAGCGCCAGATGCAAGGGCGTGCGCAGCGTCATCTTCGAGGCCTTGAGACATGCCGCGAGAGCCGAGGCCACAAAGCCCTTCATGTCCGCCGCGCCGCGCCCATAAAGCTTGCCGTCACGCCCGATCATCGCGAATGGCGGCAGCGTCCAGTTCTGGCCATCGACGGGAACGACGTCCGTGTGACCGGAGAGCATGATGCCGGGCGTATCGGCCGGGCCGATCGTGGCGAAGAGGTTGGCCTTGCGCCCGTCGGCGCTGTGGATGAGCTGGCTGGCTACGCCGCTCGCTGCGAGTAGGTCCACCGTATAGCTGATGAGGTCGAGGTTCGAGTCGCGGCTCACCGTCGGGAAGGCGATCAGCTTTTCGAGGATTCTGATGCTGTCCATGTATGTCGTCCCGTTGCCCCAATCGGCTGTTTACATCGCGCCGCGGCGGTCCTGAAGTCGCATTTGTCTCAGCCTTACTTCACCTGAGACTGATCCATGCAAGGGCGATTAGGCGCGTCCTAATCCGCACAGAAGAAATCCGTAGTTTTCCCGCGCACTCGTCAACTTATGAGTAATTTCCAGAGCAGCCGGCATCAAGGAAGCTACTATGCGCGACCCACGCTACGACATTCTGTTCGAGCCGATGAAGATCGGTCCGGTGACCGCCAAGAACCGCTTCTACCAGGTTCCGCATTGCAATGGCGGCGGCTATCGCGATCCGTCGGCCGCGGCCGAGATGCGTCGCATGAAGTCCGAAGGCGGATGGGGGGTAATCTTCACCGAGCAGACGGAGATGCATCACACCTCCGAGATCACGCCCTTCATCGAGCTCAGGCTGTGGGATGACGCCGACATTCCGGCCCTGGCCAAAATGGCCAAGGCGATGCACGAACATGGCGCGCTCGCCGGCATCCAGCTTGCCTATTCCGGCATCAACGGTCCTAACCTCTACACCAAGGAGGTTCCGCGTGGGCCTTCGGCCTTGCCGATCCGCACCTTCACCAACGATCCGGTGCAGGCGCGCGCCATGGACAAGCAGGATATCCGCGATCTGCGCCGCTGGCACCGCAATGCGTTCAAGCGCGCGAAGCAGGCGGGTTTCGATCTGGTGTGCCTCTACGGTGCGCACGGCTTCGGCATCATCCAGCATTTCCTCTCGACCGCCACCAACCAGCGCAGCGACGAATATGGCGGCTCTCTGGAGAACCGCTCGCGGCTGATGCGCGAGCTGATCGAGGAAGGGCGCGACGCGATCGGCGACACGTGCGGGCTGACGCTCAGGCTGTCGCTGGACGAGATGATCGGCGAGCTTGGCTTCGCCAATTCGGAAGTCCGCGACATGATCGAGATGCATGCCGAGCTGCCCGATCTCTGGGACCTCGCCCACGGCGCCTGGGAGGACTGCTCCGGGCCGTCTCGGTTCAAGGACGAGGCGGCGCAGGAAAGCCTCGTTTCCGGCGTCAAGAAGCTGACGTCGAAGCCGGTCGTCGGCGTCGGCCGCTTCACCTCGCCGGACGTGATGGTGCGGATGATCAAGTCGGGCACGCTCGACTTCATCGGCTGCGCGCGCCCGTCGATCGCCGATCCTTTCCTGCCAAGGAAGGTCGAGGAGGGCCGCATCGAGGACATCCGCGAATGCATCGGCTGCAACATCTGCATCACCGGCGACATGACAATGTCGATCTCGCGCTGCACGCAGAACCCGACCTTCATGGAGGAATGGCGCAAGGGCTGGCATCCGGAGCGCATGCAAGCCAAGGGCGATAGCGACAGCGCGCTGATCGTCGGCGCCGGGCCTGCCGGACTGGAGGCCGCCCGCGCGCTCGGCCTGCGCGGCTATCAGGTCGCGATAGCGGAAGCCGGCACCGCGCTCGGCGGGCGCGTGGCGCGTGAATGCCTGCTTCCGGGCCTGTCGGCCTGGGGCAGGGTGCGCGACTATCGCCAGTATCAGCTCAGCCAGATGCCGAATGTCGACATCTATTTCGAAAGCCGGCTGTCGGCGGACGACGTCCTGTCCTTCGGCTTCCAGAACGTCGCCATCGCTACTGGATCGACTTGGCGGCGCGACGGCGTCGCGCGCGCCCATGTCGTGCCAATGCCGATCGACGCCGCCATGCCGGTCTACACGCCCGACGATCTGATGGGAGGCAAGGTGCCTTCCGGCAAGGTCGTGCTGTTCGACGACGATCACTACTACATGGGCGGCGTGCTGGCGGAGCTGATGGCGCGGCAGGGTGCGCAGGTGACGTTGGTAACGCCGTCTGCCTATGTCTCAGACTGGACCCGCAACACGCTAGAGCAGGGTGCCATCCACCGCCGCCTGGCGGCGCTGGGGACAGATATCGTCCTCAACAGGACTCTCACGACCATCGCGTCAGGTGGCGTCGTGACGGCCTGCGTCTATACCGGCGCGCGGCAGGAGGTGGCAGCCGATGCCGTGGTCCTGGTCACGTCGCGCAATCAGGACGATGCCGTTTGGCGCGCGCTGAAAGCCCGGGAAAACGAGTGGGCCGGCAACGGCATCCGTTCGATCAAGGTTATCGGCGATGCCGAAGCGCCGGGGCCGATCGCTTGGGCAACCTATGCCGGCCACCGCTTCGCCCGCGAGCTGGACGAGGCCGATATTGGTGACGCCCTGCCTTTCCGGCGGGAAGTGACGGCGCTGGCGGCGCAATAGGATAGAAGAGGGCAGCCGCAACTTCCCTTCCACTCTATTCTGCCCGCAAGCGGAGCGCGTATTTCCAGCAGGTATCATCCAATAGAATGCTGCCGACAACAGTCGGGGGAGCTTCGCGTTGAGGAGCTCGATTGCCTCTCCCGGTGGCGACCTCTTCCGTCGACGGTCGCTTCAGTCGAGCTGCAGGCATGCGGCCAGCGCGATCGGCCCGAGCGGACAGTGCGGCGCCACAGCCACGTCATAGGCTTCGGCCATCGCCGCGATCTTGCGGCTTTTGGTGATGCCGCCGGCGTGCGACAGATCCGGCCGACACCGCTTCCTCGAACACCGACTTGAAGTCCCACCCGCTGTAGAGCCGTTCGCCGAGCGCGATCGGCGTCGAGCCGAGCGCGGCGATCTCCTTCAGCGCCTCGCGGTTTTCGCTGAGCACCGGCTCTTCGATGAACATCAGCCGGTATGACTCCAGCTCCTTGACCAGGATGCGCGCCATCGGCCGGTGCACGCGGCCGTGGAAATCGACGGCCATGCCGATATTCGGCCCGACCGCCTCGCGCACCATGGCGACGCGCTCTATAGCCGTGTCTATCTTGTCGTGGCTGTCGACGATCTGCAGTTCCGAGGTGCCGTTCATCTTGAGCGCCTGGAAGCCGTGCGCCGCCACATTCCTAGCGCCGGCCGCCACTTCCGCCGGCCGGTCGCCGCCGATGTCTCGGCGGCATTGCGTGAACGACGCAGCCAACGCCGGAGATGTTCACCATAAATCGACGGTGTCGTTGTTCGCGGTCGTGTGTTGCCGTCAACACCCGCCTCGGCTTGACCGCCGTGCAACCCGCCCGGCGGTCGGTATTCATTGCCGATTGGCACTTTCAGCGTTCCACATACACGATGCGGCGCGTCGACGGCTCAACCAGCACCGGTCGGTTGTTCACATAGACATAGCGGTAGCGGTAGTTCGGGATCTTCTGTAGAGCCACCGTCTCAGGCAAGGTCGCGCCGGTTACAACCTTTCCTTGAAGGTAAACAGGCTTGACCCGATGCGCGCTGATGTACGTGCGCACCTGTTCGGGCGGATTGATCACGGTGCCGGCTGCGCCGCCGCCAACGACCCCCGCCGCGCCGCCCACAGCAGCGCCTACCGGTCCTCCGATGATAGCGCCGGCGATCGCTCCGGTGGCGCCACCAGCGACGGCTCCGGCATCAGCCTGATCGCGAGGAGGTTTCACGACCGCGATGCCGGAATTGGCCGGTCGCTCGGTTAAGACGACCCGATTGCCACCGAATTCTGCGGTAACGTAGTCGGAATAAACCCAGCCCTGACCACCAGCTTCGGCGATGGTGCACCATTTCGAGTTTTGCAGACAGCCGTTCAATGTGGCCGTCTGGCCTGCCCGCAGCACGCCGATGACCGGATATTGCGAGCCTGGACCGGCGCGAACATTAAGGTTTGTAGCGGCTGATACGGGAGTGTCGGCAAAAGCTGCGCCAGACAAGGCGACAAGCGCGCCTGTCACAACGGGTAACAAAAGCTTTCTCATCGTTCTGTCTCCGTTTCATGGTTCCCTTCAGAGCCAAAAACGAGGAAGAGCCACGTGCGTTCCGCTGGCAGGATCGCGGAACGGCTAGATTCCAAATGTCACCATCGGGTCGCTCTGCTGCTCCCGCTTGAGTCGAGATATGGTCGGGTTGCCATCATCGGAGCGGCCGATCTTGCCGCACCCTGCGCGGTCGGCCCTGGAGTCGCTGAGGTCTGATCGGTGGGACAGCCATCGTTGCGGGCGAAGCCGGACAGATATTGAAATGTCGGCATTACTGACGCTACCGGCTCGCGCCAGCCGATGCCATGCCGAAGGGCATGAAGCGGCCCGCCACGCAATGGGTTCGGCCGGGTCTAATAGGGCGAATGAAACACATGCGCGGCGAAGCTGTAGGCACGCGATAGCGTTGGACAACAGCCACGCTGCGTTGCCCGACGCCTTCGATATGCGTGTTGTTGCTGTGCGGATTAAACGGATCGACCGTTTGCAAAAGCGAATTGGTGTTGTTTGCGTCGCCGGACGCAAGCGTCATCGTGTCGTAATTGTTGAAATAGTCGGCAGCACAACCCGACAAAAGTGTTACGCTCGCCGCGGCAAAATACGATCGCAAATCCATTGAGGCATTCCCCGACACCGGCTGGCATAATGCTCCATTTGCATTTTGTTGTCGAATTCGAGTTTGACCGCTTGCCATCCGTGCCAAGCTAAGCAACGTTGGCAGCGGGTTTGAGATTTTGGGGGGGACTATAAAGCGGTTTGCTTTAACCGTTGCTACGATCGTTTGCGTTGCAGGCTGCGCTACACCACCGGACAAAATAGCAGGCGTGCCCAATGCTGGCCCCTGCACGCAAGCCGACAAAGAGCGCCTGGCGGTTCTGACAAACCAGCAGAACAAGGCGGCTACGGGTGACGCGCTTGGCGTCTTCCTCATTGGCGTGCCGGTCTCATCAATGTCCGGCGGCGACCATGAGACCGAGATCGCCGTGCTGAAAGGACGCTGCGGGCCGCCGAAGACGTGACAGGCTGAGTCGCAGTCAGCGTAAAGCCGCACGGACAACGACTGACGGTCCTAATCAACGTCATGCCCCAAGTCCCTATTGCGAAACTGCGCAAGGCGCATATTCTTTGGCATGGGGTCTTGATCGAGCAGTCCAAGGACCTGGACCCTGGACGCGGTGCTATTTGGTCGAGGATGGCCGAACTTTCAATAGAGCCATCCGTGGGACAGAGCCATGCAGCACGGAGCCGTGAGTGATCCGGGCATGGGCCGAGGCCAGCTTGAGGCGGCCGACGGCGATATTGTCCGCGAGCAGGCCGTCCTCTTTCGTCTCACCGACCGACTTTACCGTGCCAACGGCCTTGGCGAGATCTACGATGCGGCGCTGGATGCCATATGCGACGCCCTCGGTTCGTCACGCGCCTCGATCCTGAGATTTGACAGCCACGGCGTCATGAGCTTCGTCGCCTGGCGCTCACTCTCTAATGAATACCGCGAGGCAGTTAACGGTCACACGCCGTGGACGCGCGGGGAGCACGATGCCGAGCCTATCTTTGTCGAGGATATTCGTCTCAGCGGTGAATCTCAGCAGATCATCGACACGGTCCTTGGCGAGGGAATCGAAGCGCTGGCTTTCATCCCGCTTGCCACCTCCCGCGAGCTCATCGGCAAGTTCATGGTCTACTATCCGGCACGCCATCGCTTCGGGGATCGTGAACGCGAACTTGCGTTGACCATTGCCCGTCAGCTCGGGTTTGCGATCGAACGGGAGCGGGCGGAAACCAGTGCGATGCGACTGAGCGCGCTCGTCGAATCCTCGGATGATGCAATCATCGCGACCGATTTGGATGGCATCGTCACGGACTGGAACAGCGGCGCTGAGCGTCTCTACGGCTACGGCCGCAAGGAAATGGTCGGACGTCCGCTCATGTTGCTGATACCGCCCGATCGGCAGATCGAGGAGCGGCAGATCCTGGTGCGCATTCGCAATGGAGAGCATGTCGAGCACTTCGAGACCGTTCGCCTGCGCAAGGATGGCAGCAGCATTCCCATCTCTTTGACCGCTTCCCCCATCGCGGATGCGTCTGGCGCAATTGTCGGTGTCTCCAAGATCGGCCGTGACATTTCCGAGCGGCTGCGGGCGCAGGAGCAGCAGGAGTTGCTGCTTCGCGAGATGGACCACCGCGTGAAGAACCTCTTTACCATCGCAAGGACCATCGTCAATTTGAGCGCGCCAGCTGCTGAAACTCCGGCCGCGCTCGCCTCCACCGTTTCTGACCGCCTCGGCGCCCTCGCGCGGGCCCATGCGCTGACGATGCTCCCCTCGACTGGCCCGTCTGTTCATGGCGCGACGAGCCTACATGCATTGATCGCCGCAATCCTCGCGCCATACCGGCATGGAACTGACGAGCAGCCCCGCTTCGCGATCAGTGGCATCGATCTGCCGGTGCCTCCAGCGATGATCACGCCGCTTTCTCTCCTGCTACACGAATTCGCCACAAACGCTGCCAAACATGGCAGCCTCTCGGCGCCCGCCGGCTCGATCGAGATCGCTTGCTCCAATAGAGACGGTAAGGTGAGTGTCCAGTGGAGAGAGGTAGGAGGACCACCTCCGGTCGCAACCGAAGACGAAGGCTTCGGAAGCCGCCTGATCCGCGCCGCCGCGAATGAGCTCGGCGGAGTCGTGCGAGATTGGGACCCCGCCGGAATTGTCCTTGAGATCACGATCGATAGTGAAAGATTCTCGGTCTGATGCCCGAGCCGCTTGTCAGCGCAGCAGCCCGTCGCTCTCAAAATCCTCCCATCCGCGCAGTTTGGCCTCCGAGTTTTCGTCTCGGCCATTCCTGGCTGAATGGGCAACCTCGCGGCCCTTCTTTTGCGCACGCTTGACTGCCGCCTTGGCGGCAGCGCGTCGCCGGTTCTCGGTGCGGGTGGCGTCGTCTTCTTCGCGCCAGACGGTGACCAGATCGCAATCGAGCACATCCTCGATGTGGCGCGGGTCGAAGACGTGGAAGGTGATCTTTCTGGCGCGGCCGCGAAGCTTGACCGTTCTGGTCCCCGAGCTCTGCAACCGACCATCCTTCAGCCAGCGGTGCCGCTCGCCCGACGAGATCGTCAGGATGTCCTCGACTTCGCGAGGGATGACCGGAAGGTCCTCGATGTCGCGCATGGCTTTGGACACGATAGCCGCTGCCGCTTGCACATCGGCATCGACGCCCTCCGGCAGGCGCAAGGTGAGCACGCGGGATTCGATGTGAAGCAGCTTTCTCAATTGCGCAGGAAGGCGCGCGCGGATCTCGAGGAAAATGCCCCTGGCCCGCATGGACGATCCCAGAGTCGCCGCCGGTGAAAGCGGCCACTCAGCCATTAATTTGGCGGTCGGTTCGGTTTTTCGGCGCCCGGGCATGTCCCATAAATAGGCCGGGCTGGGCCTGGCACAACGCCGGTGCAAGAGGCAACCCGGTGTGACGCGGCGCCACCGATCTTAGACAGAGGATTCTTCCAAATATCCGCCATCTGAGAACCCTCAACGGAGCGAATTGTCGATCGGCGAGTTAGGCTGGCTAGACGGAAGAGACTGGATTGGACGGATGGCAGCATCGAAAAGCAACGGTCACTTCACGCCAACCAAGGCGGCGCCGGAAGGCCTTGCCCCTGCCCTGGCGCGAAACATTGAGGCGCTGATCGAGAGGCGTAAACGAGAAGCCACGGCCGCATCGCTGGAGGAGCGCGCGGCCGCAGCGATAAGCGGCTTCGCAGGAAGCATGGTCTTCGTCTACTTGCACATTGTCTTCTTCGGGATCTGGATCGCCCTCAATCTCGGCATCCTGAGCTTTGTCAGACCCTGGGACCCATCACTGGTCATCTTGGCTATGTTCGCCTCGGTCGAGGCCATCTTTCTCTCGACCTTCGTGCTGATCAATCAGAACCGAATGAGTGCGGAGGACAATTCCAGGGCAGACCTCGATCTGCAGGTCAGTCTGCTGAACGAGCACGAAACCACCAAGCTTATCAAGCTGGTGGAGGAGATTGCCAAGCGTCTGAACATAGATACCGATGCGGATCACGAGCTCAAGGAACTCAAGCGCGATGTGGCGCCGGAAGCGGTTCTGGACAAGATTGAAGAGGTGGATGACCGTCAGACGCCCAAGTGACAGCTCGCCAACAGAAGCGGCAATTTGAAACTGAGGCGCTACCAGGTTGAGTCAATCAGAGGATAGGAGCATGTTCGACCACATCGGCTTCAACGTCGGGAATTTAGAAAAATCGCTCGCTTTTTACAAAGCAGTGCTCGCTCCTCTCGATCTTGGCGTGCTCGAATCCGGAGAGGGCTGGGCAATGTTGGGTGGCCATGCCGGTCGTCTCTGGATAGGGGCATTCGGACCTCCTCCTGCACCTATCCACATAGCGTTCCGAGCCGGCTCCCGCGCAATGGTGCACTCGTTCTACAAGGCAGGCCTCGCCGCCGGAGGTCGCGACAATGGCGCGCCTGGCATTCGCGCCCAGTACGCACCGGATTATTATGCAGCTTTTGTGCTCGACCCGGACGGCCACAATGTCGAAGCCGTAGCCTTCGCCGCAGATGTCTGAAGCAGCGCACTCCACGTAAGGAAAACATTGTGACGCGGATCGCGACCTTCAACGTCAACGGTGTCAACGGCCGGCTGCCGGTGCTCCTGAAGTGGCTGGCCGAGACCGACTATGACGTGGTCTGTCTTCAGGAACTGAAAACATCCGACGAGAAATTTCCCATCGAAGCAATTCGGGACGCCGGTCTCGGCGCGATCTGGCATGGCCAGAAATCCTACAACGGAGTGGCGGTGCTGGCGCGAGGGAGGGATCCGGTCGAACGTCGCCGGGGCTTGCCTGGCGATCCCGACGACACGCACAGCCGATATCTGGAGGCTGAAATCGACGGCCTGATCGTCGGTTGCATCTACCTCCCGAACGGCAATCCGGCGCCGGGCCCGAAATTCGATTACAAGCTGCGCTGGTTCGAGCGTCTCGTCGACTACAGCCAGTCACTGCTCGGCGAGCGCACCGTGCTTTGTGGCGACTTCAACGTCGTCCCGACTGAGATCGACGCCGTAGTCCCTCGGCGGTGGTTGGGTGACGCCGTCTTCTTTCCGGAAAGCAGGGAGGCCTATGCCAGCATGCTGAGCCTGGGGTGGGTCGATGCCATGCGACTAATCCACCCGGGCAAGGGCATCTACACCTACTGGAACTTTTCCTATCGCGGCGGCTACGACCGAAGCTCCGGCTTGCGGATGGATCATCTGCTCGTAAGCCCGTCGCTCGCGGACAGCATTCTGGCCGCGGGTGTCGACGTCGAGACCCGTGGCTGGGAAAAGCCCAGCGATCACGCACCCGCCTGGATCGACCTCGGTTAAGACAGTTTGCTTGACCGCTCAAAAGACAAGGTGCTTGCGCTTTCGTCCGGTCTTTCTCGGATAGGCCTTCATGTCAACCGCGTTCCAGACGCCCCTCGCGGGTGGCGGGCTCAGCGCACCTTCACAAGCGGAACCTAATGTTCGCCTGCCGCTTATGCCGGAATGAGCACCAGAGGCATCAACTTCCTCGATAAATGGATGGCAGAGCACCTGCCGAACGCCATGACAGATGATCCCATGGCCGTCAGTGATCTCGCCGATGAGATGATGAAAGGGGCAGAGCGAGAAGGCATTCCGGCCAGCGAAATCCACGAGGAAGTTGATAGTGTGTTCGGGGTGATCTTCGAGGCGATGCATCATCGGGAAGGCAGCTTGCCCGAGGCTGAGAAAGCCGTGTTGGATCAGTTAGCGGCACGGCTGGCCAGGGAGGCCGGCATCTCAGATGACCAAGCTGGCGAACTGCTTAAGCGCATCGGCACGGACTGGGACTCGCTCCTTAACGAAGCGCATTTTCTGAAGGAGCTTGAAGGCAGGCTAGAGCAGGAATAAATACCTCTTCGGTGCGGTGACCCCTGCGCGAAGCACCAAATCGTCTGGACGGACGATCGGGGAACAGGGTGCGAAAATCCTCTACCTTTTCCAACAGCGTCTGTTGACCTCGACCTGCTTCGGACGAACTTGAAAAGGCAGGCTAGCCCCGGCTTGGTTCAGGCAGGCGGGTTCGCCGGTTCGTGAGGCCCCGGGTCAGACGGCCCAACGGAAGTCCAAACGGGGCTCCATTTTTCCGAGTGGTAAGCGCCTCATATCGAACTTCTTGACCGCGTCGCTTTCGCTAGAAGCGGACAATCAAAGCGTAGAATCGGCAGCTGGATGGGCCAGCACAAGCGGTCTATGAAAAAGACCAGCACGCCGTAGATAGACGACAAGCTAACTTTCACCAGCCGCGCCTGTGCCCTGTTGCTAGAAGTTCAAATTTGACCTTTCATGATCATGATTTGTCTAGAGTCTTTCCCATAGATTTTATAGCGTCTGCGCTATGAGTTTCGGCATTTGTGAATCGCCGCCGGCTTACTATGCCGACGATAGGAGAACGCAATGACCCGCACTCACGTTGAACGTCTTGGAGAGTTCAGGGAAATCCTGGTCGCGACTCGACGCGAAGGCGTCCGTAATGTGCACCATACGCGCGACGCAATGCGGGCAAGTGGCTTTCAGATCGGGGATAGCGAAGGCTCCAGCTATGGTGCTCAGCTGAAAGCGCTCCAAGAAGAAATTGAGGCAGTTGATCGCGCCATCGAAGACGAGAAGCGGCTGGCCTTGGCTCTCGAAGGACGAACTCAATCCCGCCGCCCGACCAAGCCAAGGATCGTGAAGGCAACATAGAGTTAGCGCAATCGTTGGAGCTGGTTCGCGGCCCAACTCGGCTACTCTAAAAATTATGCTGATATTTGCCCCTCGACCAGGCTTTACACCGTCAGCGAGTATTCCGCATCGTTGCTGAGATCTCGCCATAGGGCGTGAGCCCGCACCGGCCCACCGACATAGCCTTGGCGCACGCCTTGCTACCCCAGCCGAACGCCTGCGCATCCTCCTCGGCGACGCCGCCGTCGACCATTAGCTGCTTGAGCCCAGCTGGCGTCCAGCGGTAGTAGTCATGCTGGCGCGCATGCACGTAGAACGGGAAGGGTGTGGCCACCAGCGTCCAGCCGCGGCTTGCTCATGACGTGGATGTTCGCTTCGGCCGCTTGCGGGCCCTGCACATGTTCCAGCGGGCTGACGGTCGGTTCGGCAAAAGGGCCGAGAGCCATGACCGTGAGCCTTGCGGACAAGTCGCGGCTTATCGAAAATCCGCGGCATGCGCCCGTTCTGATCAATCTGGCAAAGGCGTGGACGATGGCGAAGCCCGCGCCGACAGCAACCCCGTAATGGAGGCTTACCATGGCGCGGGCTCTCCGCTTCTGAACCCGGGATACCTGAAACTGTCAGTTCAGCGTCGGTTCGCCCATCGTCTCGGCAAGAAAGGACGCGGCGATCAAATCGTCCGCGTCGATGCGTAAGGAGCCTTCGCCGCGTCCCATGATGGCCGCGACCTTCTGGAAGGTCTTGATCTCATGCTCGGTGATCCTGGCGTCCCGCATCCTGGTTCTCAGATCGGCGACACGCATCCCGAGCGACCGGGATGTTCCGATTTCTCTATTCGACATTGGTCAGTCCTCCTCCCCCCGCTCGTGTCTGTTTCGCCGCCGCCCGAATTCGCAGCCTGCCCACAGTGAGGAGCATCAGCATGCAAGCTCGTGAGAATCTTCTGATATTATGAATTAATGATGAATTCGCGCGACTGTAGTTCAGCCCTGGATCGACCATCGTGATCACCGCGCCGCGCTCGGAGTATTCGAACGTGTCCAGAATCTTGTGAATGACGAAATCAGCTACATTGGGCGCCGAGCCGGCGTGATCTTCCCTCCATCCCGAAATCAGCGCGTCATCCCTTGGCAGCAGTCGTGTGCCTATTAAGTCTCCGACAACTGCACGACCGTTAAATATGTAGCGACTTGTATTAGCGTCCAGAATTATTAACGCTCCGCAGCATCGGTTGCGTCCTTGGAGCGGGCAGCCTCTCGGCAGAAGCCAGGCCGGGAACCGGATCTTTGACTGGCTGCTTTCCAAATGGGGTCTGGTCAGGTCGCGGTGTCGTGCAAGCGAGTGGCAAACGACTAGAAAATAGCGGCGTCATCGAGTTGCCGGATTTGTGGGCCCAGCACCGGCGAACGCCTTCCAGCATCAACCCTTGCGGCTACTGGCCAAGTGAATTGCCCAGCGCGTTGGAACCTCTTGCGAAACCGGGTGTTAAGCTGCGTTCAGGGGAATTCAACCTTTCATGGAACGACGAGTCTTGCCCTCCAGCATTTCTGGCGCGAAATCCCTGGCCCATGGCGAGCAGGTCGAAGGGCCCCGTGCGGTCCTGCTCCTCGGCAACGAGATGGAAGATTTCCTCGAGAATGCAGCCGTGGCTCTCCACCTGGTGGCCAATGACGGCACCATTTTGCGCGCCAATCGAGCCGAACTGGACTTGCTCGGCTATTCCGCGGAGGAATACGTCGGCCGCAATATCCGGGAATTTCACGCCGATGCCGCCGCAATCGACGACATTTTGAACCGCCTTTCTCGGCATGAGCAGCTTCAACACTATCGCGCGAGGTTGCGCGCCAAAGACGGCTCCATCCGTTGGGTGGAGATAACATCAAATGTTCGTTCGGCTGGTGGTCGGTTCCTCAACACGCGCTGCGTCACCCTCGACGTAACTAACAAGGTCGAAGCGGAAGAGTTGTTGCGCGAACAGGAGCAGAGACTTGCCCTGACCTATCACAGCGCTGGTGTGGGAATCGTGGAAGCTGACGCCGAAGGCCGGCTGCTGCGGGTGAACGGACATTTGTGCCGTCTTTTGGGCTATACGCAGGAGGAGCTTGTCGGCCGATCGATTTTCGATCAGACCTTTCCTTCCGACGTCGAGGCGGATCGAACGAAATATCGCCGACAGGTCGCCGGCGAGATCAAAAGCTACACGATCGAGAAGCGGTTCGTCCGCAAGGACGGGTCGCTTTTCTGGGCTGTCGTAACCTCTTCCAGCGTCCACGACAACAGCGGACGCTTTCGTTACGCGGTACGGGTGCAGCACGATATCACCGAGCGCAAAGAGATCGAGGCGACACTCGCCCAAAGGGCCGAGGAGCAGGCTGCGCTGCATCAATTGACGGAAATGCTGCAGCACGCCCATAGCCGCGAAGACGTCTACGAGGCTGCACTCGATGCGATCCAGCGCGGGCTTAGATGTCAGCGCGCTTCTATTCTGCTTTTGGAATGCGGAGTCATGAAGTTTGCCGCCTGGCGGGGCTTGTCGAACGCGTATCGAAGCGCCGTGGAAGGCCATTCGCCCTGGTCCGCGGCAGATCACGATCCGCAGCCAATTTGCTTGCGCGATGTGGAACAGGCCGAGCTCCCCAGCAACTTAAGAGACGCAATCCGAACAGAAGGCATCGGCGCGGTCTGTTTCATTCCGATAATCGAAGGCGGGCGTCTGCTGGGCAAGTTCATTGCCTATTTCGACGAGCCGCACGAATGCTCGGCAGAAGAGATTGAAGTCGCCCGGACAATCGCGCGCCAGCTCGGGTTCGGCATTGAACGTGTCAGAGCACAGAATGCGACCCGGCGACTGGCGGCAATCGTGGAATCGTCCCACGACGCCATCGTAAGCAAGGATCTCAACGGCATCGTCTCGACTTGGAACCGCGGCGCCGAGCGCCTCTTCGGCTATACGGCCGCGGAGATGGTAGGCAAGCCCATCACCACCATCATTCCTGAGGATCGGCAGCACGAGGAGCCGCTGATATTAGGCCGCATCCGCAACGGCGAACTCGTGGATCATTTCGAAACGGTTCGCCGCCGCAAAGACGGAACGCTGATAGATATCTCTCTCACAATATCGCCGGTGCGGGATGCCTCAGGCCGTATCGTCGGAGCTTCCAAAATCGCCCGAGACATAACTGACAAAAGGATAGCGGAAGCGAAGATACAAGACAGCGAGCGCCAGCTTAAAGACCTGCTCGCTGCCATTCCTGCCGCGATCTACACCACCGATCGCGACGGCAAGATCACCTATTTCAATGAAGCGGCGATGCAACTCGCCGGCCGAACGCCCGTGATTGGCACCGACGAATGGTGCGTGACATGGAAGCTCTACTGGCCGGACGGAACACCGCTTCCCCACGATCAATGTCCCATGGCCATCTCGCTGCGCGAAGGGCGGCCCGTCCGAGGATATGAAGCGGTGGCCGAGCGGCCGGATGGAACCCGGGTTCCATTCATTCCCTATCCGACCCCGATACGCGATGCCGCTGGAAACATCACCGGCGCCATAAATATGCTGGTCGATGTGAGCGAGCGTAAGCAGGCCGAAACCCAGCAACGGATCTTGCTCGACGAGCTCAATCATCGCGTGAAGAACAACATGATGATGCTGAAGTCCCTGCTTTCGGTTGCGGCGAGGACCAGCAAGAGTTCAGAGGCCCGGACCGTTCTGGATGAGGCCAGCAAGCGGGTGGCCGCCATGGCTGCCGCTCAGCGAGTCCTCTATGACACGCCCGACGCCATCAACTTCGGTGCCGGACCTTTCTTGGGAGCTGTTTGCGAGACCGCAAGACAGATGTTCCCCCCGGCTGTTCAGTTGTTCTGCGAGGCAGATCCGATCCAACTGCCAAACGACATTGCGATGCCGCTGGCGCTCACTATCAACGAGCTTTTGATCAATGCCGTGAAGTACGGCTTGCCGGGAAATGGGCCTGGAACCATCCGTGTTTCCATCAGACAGAACGGCCGAGCCATTAGCCTTGTGGTCGAGGATGAGGGCCCGGGCTTCGAACTGAGTTCGGTGCGCTCGTCGTCGTCAGGCCTGCGACTTGTCGAAGGCCTAGTGCGACAGATCGGCGGGACTTTTGAAGTTAGCCGGCACCCGTCCAGATGCACCGTGACCTTTTGTCTGATGCCCCAGGAGATTGGCCTTGCGACCGAAAGCAGCGATACCTGAGTTGAGCCGTGCGGGGGATATTAATCGATCGTTCGGGCCGCAGGTCGTCTTCTCCCGAGATGATGTGAGCGGAGGACACGCTGAAACCACTCTGAACCAGTCGATCTTGGTCGTCGAAGACGACTACCTGATCGCGCTGGATATAGAGGCCGGACTGCTGGCCGAAGGCTTCTCGCTAGCGGGCGTCGCGACCAGCGCCGATGAGGCGATAAGTATGGCGCTCTCGACCAAGCCGGTGATTGCCCTGATGGATATCCGCTTGCTTGGCAAGCGGGACGGCATCGACGCGGCCGTGGAATTGTACCGCGAGCTTGGCATACGATGTATCTTTACGACGGCGCACGGTGATCGCGACTTGAGGCTTCGAGCCGAGGCGGCCAGACCGCTGGGCTGGGTGCAGAAACCCTATTCTATAGCGACGCTAGTCGCAGCCATTCGAGATGCCTTTCAGGAGCTCAAGAAGGAGAGCTGAACGCGCGGGGAGGGCCAATTAAGCAGTTGGATCCGCCGAGCGCGCCACATCAGTGCTTGATTTTGGGTGCCAAGGTGCTCTGCTCTCTTCGCCTTGAGGCAGGTTCATCTCGGTCGCGGCCTTGCTTGTACATGATCACGGCTTTTTATGTTTAGGGCTGTCGCGCCCCATCCTCGGAAGAAGATTGTGATTTGCAAGGCCGTCCGGATCTGTCGTGACCCTGCCTCCTCGACATGCGTGACAGCGCTCACGCGCTCGATCTGGTGGGCGCAGGATATGGAAGGGCCGGCGAACGCTGCGGGATTGCTTGCGCTCCGGATGATTCTGGACGCCAACAACAGGTTGATGTACGAGCCGCTGCTGGGGAGATCGAGCCATCGCGCGGCGAATTCGCGCGAGCGCATGATTGGGGCTTTGCATGCGTGGCCGCAATCTGTTGGCTGATGATCACACGGTCCGCAATCGAGCGGTTCTGAAGAGTTCGCGAACCCTGCGCAACCGAAACGCAACGACAACGTCTGGCGACCAACGCTGACTAACGTCTCGCACCCAAGGTGCTCGAAACATCAAGCGAAAAGTGCAGACAGGTGCGGGAGACGATTCCGCCTCTCCGCTCTTGCAGGCTCGTCTACCCGTCAGGACGGTGACGGGTAGACGAAACCGAGCCTCGTCAGGTCGGCAGGTTCAATCAGCCCGAATCTTATTTTTTCTTGCGAGCGGCGGCTTCGGCGCGCACAGGCGCCTCGTTGATATTGGCCGCGCCGCCCATGTCGCCATTCTTGGTTCGTCCGGCCCCCGGCCCGGCGCCTATATCCGCGCCTGTGGTCGGATCGGAGGAGGGATCCGAAAGCGTCCGCTCTCCCATTTTTGTAACCACTTTCATGTCTTTGGCCGCCAGCTTGACTGTTGCTGTCCCATCGCCATCGTCCGCTGGCATGACTTCCTCAAGATCGTCCACGCGGTCCCATTCGTCTCCCGAATTCCATGGCCCATTCGTGTCCCCTTCACCCTGCGACGTGTTGACGTACATACTCGCATATTTCTCAATGCCGGGGAGCTTGCCCGTCGGAAAGTTGTTCTCGATCGCGTAGAGTGCTTTCTCGAAAGATTTTTGATGCGCGATTTCGCGCGTCATGAGGAATCCGAGGGCGTCTTTGACGCCGGGATCTTCGGTGATGTTGATCAGTCGCTCATAGACGATCTTGGCACGCGCCTCGGCGGCAATGTTAGATCGCAGATCGACGGTAGGCTCGCCGCGGGAATCGACATAGGCGGCAGTCCACGGGACTCCGGCCGAGTCGCACAACGCAGGTGCGCCGCCAAATAAGATGGACTCTTTGGCTGTCGTGCCGCTTGCGCCGACCATCAAGTACAGTTCGGCTTCTTTCATCTGCCCTTCGGCCAGCTGCGCCTTCAGGCCTTTGTTGAGCATGGTGACGATCGAGCCGACGACCTCGAGATGGCTGAGCTCCTCGGTCGCTATGTCGAGCAACATGTCCTTTCGGCCGACATCGTCTTCGCCTAGCCCTTGGGTGAAATAGCGCATTGCGGCGGCAAGCTCCCCATCGGCGCCGCCGAACTGCTCCATGATCATGCACGCCAGCCTCGGATTCGGCTCGGAAACACGAACGGTGTATTGCAGTCGTTTATTGTGCATGAACATGAGGCTTCCTCCAAGGGTTGGCGTTCCGTAACCTCCCAACACCTGGAATGTTCCTGCGTTTAAGACAGAATGACTTAAAACGTGCGTTTTCTGAATCCGCGGAGCCGCGTTGACGTCGCGTGCTCACCCGGATCCGACTTTGCACGAGAATTCCTGCAAGCTAACCTTTTGCAACACTTGAGTGGGAGGACCGAGACGATCAGAGCGCGTTGAGGCGCCGCCGTGTCAGTCGGGCCTGAAGGAGAACTACCACCAGGAGGAACAGTCCTCGGATCACTGATTGCCAGTAGGCTGAAAGCGAGATCCATCCCATCCCGTTCTCGAAATTCAGAACATTGAAAAGGATGCCGAGCAGGAGCACGCCGGCGAGCGTGGTCACAACCGAACCCGAGCCGCCGGTGAGCAGCGTCCCGCCGACCACAACGGCTGCGATGGCGAACAATTCCCACCCCACTCCTTCAATGGGCTGTCCCGCCCCAAACTGCGATGCCAGGATAACGCCGGCGAGCCCTGCCAATCCCCCGCTCGCGACATAGACCAAAAACTTTACGCGATCGGTCCGCAGGCCCATGAGACGCGAAGCATCCTCGCCGCCGCCGATTGCCAGCACCGCCCGTCCGGTACCGGTGTAATTCAAGACAAGGGAACCAATGAGATATGCCACGACGGCGATCGCCGCCGGGATCGGAAACGTCCAGAAATTGCCTTGGCCGATGGCAGTGAAGCCCGATTCATAGGAGACCGAAACGGTCTGGTTGCCCGCAAGCAGGAGGGCCGAGCCACTGGCGGCCTGCATCGTGGCGAGAGTGGCTATGAACGGCATCAGATTGGCGCGTGTGACAAGGGTCGCATTGATGAGCCCGGCGGCCAGCCCAGCGCCTATACCCACCGCGAGACCAGGAACGATTCCATAAGGGCTTGCCAATGCCGAAGCCACGCTGCCCAAGGCAGCGACGGAGCCCACGGAAAGATCGATTCCCCCTGTCATGATGACGAAGCACATACCAAGCGCCACCAGCGCGAACATGGAATTGTAACGCAGGAGACTCATGACATTGTAGAAGCTGAGGAACCGATCATAACGCAGGAAACCGAACAGAATGAGCGCAGCCAGGGCGATCAATACGCCGTAGGTGCCAATAATGCGGACGAGGCGGGCGCGATTCATAAGGCTACCCGCGATGCTGCTGCTGCAGCCACACGGCGAGTGCGATGATTCCTGCCTTGACCACCAGGGCAGCGGCGTCAGGCACCCCGTTCGCCAGAAGGGTGTAGCGCACCAGTTGAATGGTAAGCGCGCCCAGCAGGCTACCGATGATGGTGGCCTTGCCGCCGCTGAGCAGAGTGCCGCCCACGGCAACAGCCGCGATGGCATCGAGCTCCATACCAAGGCCAACCAGGTTGGCGTCGCTGGAGGAGTTGATTGCAATCACGATTAGCCCGGCCAGCCCGGCGCAAAGGCCGCTTATGCCATAGACAGCAAGCTTGATCTTGGAGACTGCAATACCAGCGAGTTCGGAAGCCTTTTCATTGCCGCCGACCGCCAATATGCATCGCCCGAACAGCGTTTTTTTCAACGCCCATGCAGCTGCCGCGACAATGACAGCCATGATGATGACTTGGGCCGGGATGTCCAAGGGTCGGGCAAGGCCGATCCATTGAAATTCCGGTACGCGGAAGGTCTGCAGGTTCCCGTTCGTCATCACCTGAGCGATGCCGCGGCCCGCGATGAACAGAACCAGTGTCGCAACAATGGGCTGGATTCGGAAGCGGGCGACCAACCAGCCATTGAAGAGCCCCAACAGCCCGGCCACGAGTACTGAGACGATCATCGCGGCCGCCACGCCCAGGTAGATGCTTCCGATCGGAAGGATCTTGCCCATGAAGATCATCGGCGCCAGCGCACCCGAAATAGCCATTAGCGATCCGACGGAGAGATCGATGCCGCCCGTGGCAATGACGAGCGTCATTCCGACGGCTACGATGACGATCGTGCAGACCTGGGTGAGGTTGACGTTCAGCGTCTGCATTGTCGCGAAATTGCGTGTGAAGGCGAGGTTGAACGCAACCAGCAAGACAAGTGCGATCAAGGTCCCGTAGCGTGACAGAAAGCCGAAGAGGTCGAAGCTCCGCGCGACGGCATCCCGCTCCGCATATGACCTCGGCAGCTCGGTCATGTCGTGGCCCCCGAGGAAGCGCTTGTCCCGTGCGCCATCGCGGTCAGCACTTTTTCTTCGTTAGCGGCTTCAGCTTCCAACTCGGTCACGCTGACACCATCGCGCAAAACGAATATGCGATCCGCACCTTCGATCACTTCCTCCAGCTCTGACGAGATCATGAGCACGCCGAGGCCCTGATCTGCAAGTCTCCGGATCAGACGCTGGATCTCGCCCTTGGCACCCACATCTATTCCCCTTGTCGGCTCGTCGAGTATGAGCAGCTTCGGATTCATCGCCAGCCAGCGGGCAAGCAGCACTTTCTGCTGGTTCCCACCCGAAAGCTCCCGCACCTTCTGATTGGGTCCGGAGCATTTAATGCCGAGCTCGCGGATGAACCGCTCGACGATTTCGCGCTGACGCGAGTCGTCCAGCACGCCGTTGCGGCTGATTTTCGGAAGCAAGGCAAGAGTGAGGTTTTCTGCCACCGTCATCTCCGGCACGATACCTTCTCCCTTGCGGTCCTCGGTGCAGAAGCCCATGCCGGCGGCGATCGCGTCGGCGGGACGGTCGGGGTGGTACGCGGCACCCTCCATCGTCATCTGGCCGGCGCTTGGGCGATCGGCACCGAACACGAGCCTTGCAGTTTCGGTGCGACCCGCGCCGAGGAGGCCCGCAAACCCCGCGATCTCGCCGCGCCGGAGATCGAAGTTCACATTGCGGACAGCCTGCCCGGCCCCAAGCCCTCGGGCCGAAAACATCACATCCCCTATTCTAGAGCGGTCGCGCTCGCCGAAGGCTGTGGCGTGACCCTCGACAGCCGCGACATCGCGGCCAAGCATAGCTGCAACAAGTTCCAGCTTGCCGATCTCTTTCATCGCGGCGCTGCGCACGGTGCGGCCGTCACGCATGATCGTGACCTGGTCGCAGACCTCATACAACTCGTCGAGCTTGTGGCTTACAAAAATGACGGACACCCCTTCAGCCTTCAACTGATGAATGACGCTGAACAGCACTCCAACTTCGCGTTCGTCGAGGGACGAGGTCGGTTCGTCCATAATGACAAGGCGCGCGGAGAACCCTATAGCCCGGGCGATCGCCACCATCTGCTGTGTTGCAGTGTTGAACTCGCCAAGCGGACGGCGAACATCGATGCCAATTGCGAAGCGGCTCAGCAGGCGCTCGGCTTCCGCGTGCATGGCATTCCAGTCGAGCAGACCGTAACGGCGCTGTTCCCGACCCAGGCAAATGTTCTCCGTCACTGACCGTAGCGGGACCAGATTGATCTCCTGATAGATCGTGCTGATGCCGTTGACTTGTGCCTGGTGGGGCGAGTGGACCTCAAAGGGCTCGCCTTCGAACAGCACTTGCCCGGCATCCTTGCGGTGGTATCCGGTCAAGACCTTGATCAGCGTTGATTTGCCGGCGCCGTTCTGGCCTATCAGGGCATGGACCTCGCCTGAGCGCACGCAAAGCGACACGTTCGCCAGCGCCGGTATGCCGGCGAAACGCTTTTGGATGTCGTGCATGTCGAGAAGCAGCGGGGAAGGTCCGTCGGGCGGCCGCGTCATCGGCAAAGCTCCGAAAAAGCCTCCCCGCCGAGGCGGGGGAGGCGCCATAAACTAGATAGCTTCAGAACGCCGTACTGATCTTGTCCTTTGCGTTCGTGCCGTCGTAGAAGTCATCGTCGTTCTTGATGAAGGGCGGGATTTGCTTTCCGGCGGCATAGTCGGCCATCGTGGCGAAAGCCTTCGGTCCGAAAAGCGGGCTGCAGCCGCAGATGGCGCCGATCTTGCCGTCGACGATTGCTTGCACGCCGTCCTTTTCGCCGTCTATCGAGACAATCAGCACATCTTTTCCGGGCGTCTTGCCGGCCGCCTCGAGAGCTGCGATCGCGCCGAGCGCCATCTCGTCATTATGGGCATAGATGATATCGGCTTCAGGATGGGCCTGCAGCAACGTCTCGGCCACCTGGCGGCCCTTGTCGCGAGCGAAGTCGCCCGACTGTGAGGCGACAATCTTGAATTCCGAGTGCTTGGCGATGATGTCGTCAAACCCCTTCTTGCGGTCGTTGGCTGGCGAGGAACCGGTGGTGCCTTCCAGTTCGATGATCTTCGATTTTCCATTGGCGTTCTTCACCACCCATTCGGCGATGCGATTACCCTCATTGATGAAGTCGGAGCCGATGAAGGTGACGTAATCCTGGCCAGGCTTGGCCATGGTATGGTCCACATCGCGGTCAATGAGAAAGACCGGGATGCCGGCATCACGCGCGGCCAGGATGACCGGCACCAACGGCTTGTCCTCGCGGGGAGGCAGGAAAATCGCGTCGACGCCCTGCGCGATCATGGAGTTTACGTCGGAGGCCTGCTTGGCCGAGGATCCGGCGGCATCAGTATAAACGAGCTGATGGCCGAGCTTTGCAGCCTCATCCTGCATGCTTTTGGTTTCCGCTAGCCGCCATGGATTGTTGCTCTCGGTCTGGGCGAAGCCAACTTTATACTTGTTTTTCTTGGCAAGTGGCGGGAGCGCGGCGAAGGCGCGTGGAGCGAGGGTAAGAGCGGCCACGCCGACGGCGGAGCCTACCAACAATTTCCGACGGGTAATGATCATGCTTTCCTCCTTGGTTGTCGCGTTTTGACGCCGTTGAATATTCCTCGCCTATGGCGGGCTAGGTCAGCTCGCTTGCAGACTCCGCCCTCGATTGAGTCACTGTGCCCGCTTCCAAAATGAAATCGGCGCAGCGGTCGCCCAGCATCATGGCGGGTGCAGCCGTGTTGCCGGCGTTGATGTTAGGGCACACCGACATGTCGGCAACGCGCAGGTTCTCTATCCCGCGCACCCGCATGGCCGCGTCCAGAACGGCCATTCGATCGCTGTCCGGGCCCATGCGGCAGGTGCCGGCCGGATGGTAATTCGTTTTGACGAAGCGCTTGCAGTGCCTTTCGAGCGCCGCGTCGCTGAGGTCGTCTTCCCGCGGGACGGCTACAGCCTTGACGCGGTCCGCCAGTGGCTTCGCGTGGAATGCCTTCAGGAAATAGCGCTGGCCGGCAATCATCTGCTTCATGTCGTCTTGATGTTTGAGCAGGTGCGGAGAGACGACCGGCATGTCGTTCGGATCTGCCGAACGCAGCTTCACGAAGCCACGGGACTTCGGCTTGACGACCACAGTCGTCACAGTGAGGCCGTAGGTATTCTCGACCAGGGTCAGGATATCGCGGTCCAGGTACACATGGGGCACGCAAAAAGCCTGGATCGTCGGTTCGCCGTCCGGGTCGGTCGGATTGACAAAAGCCCCGGCCTCGACCCCAGCCGAAAGGATGGTGCCGGCGCCGAAAAGCTTGAAGTGCAGGCCGTTCTTGATCATCCGCCAACCCTGGCCCTGCTTAAAGTAGCCATACGGGCCGTTTGCTGTGGCAATGATGGGCACTTCCGGATGGTCGATCAGGTTCTGGCCGACGCCTGGAAGGTCGACGACGCAGGCAATGTCATGTCTGGAAAGTTCCTCGGCCGGGCCAATACCTGACAGCATAAGGAGTTGCGGCGATACCAGCGCGCCCGACGAGACGATCACGTCGCCGTCCGCATGGGCCTCGTGCTCGGTTCCCGATTGGTCAGTGTAGATTACACCCTTTGCGCGCTCGTTCTGGATCAGCAACTGCCTCGCGGCAGAATTCAGCCTCAGCGTCAGCCTGGGATCCTTAGCCAATGGCTCGATAAACGCATAGGCAGCGCTGCTACGCTTCCCGCGCCGGTTCATGAACTGATAGAAGCCCACTCCGCGTTGCGACGGCCCGTTGAAGTCATGATTGTAGGGCAGTCCGAGCCGTTGGACCGCCTGTACAAACCAACGCGAAACGTCGTCAATGTGACCGGGGTCGGAGACAAGCAACGGTCCTTCGCTGCCATGCAACTCGCCGCCGAGGCGGTTGTTGCCTTCCATGCCCGTGAAGTGGGGCAGCACCGCCTGCCAGTTCCAGCGGATGCCGGCATTGTTGCCGCGCAGCAACTCATCCCATTCGTCATAGTCCGAGGCACGGCCGCGCATATAGACCTGGGCGTTGACCGAGGTGCCGCCGCCCAGCACGTTGCCTTGCGAGATTTCGTGTTGACGTCCATCCAGATGCTGCTGCGGCTCGGTGCGGTAATAGCGCATGAACTTCGAGCCATTGATCATCTTGAAGATCCCCGGCGGCATATCGAGCAGCGGGTGGTGATGCGAATGCCCAGCTTCGAGAAGCAGGACCCGCCGTCCTGCCCTCACCAGCCGCGCCGCGACCACGCAACCCGCTGCTCCGCCGCCCACCACGATATGATCGTAAGTCTGCGTCATTCTCGCCGGTCCTCCCTCCGGCCCTCACGACATTTCAAATGTGCCACGGACATACTCCCAAGCCGCGGAAAGATGATTGAGCAGCGCCCGCTCGGCGCCATCCGGATCTCGCTCGATGATCGCCATGCAGATTTCGCGGTGGCTCAGGAAATTGATGCGGTTGCGCTCGGGCGATCGGGGCATGCGCATCCAATGCGGCGACAGCCACGCGGTGAAGGCCTTGTGCACTGCGGGCATCACCGGGTTGCGCGTGATCTGGTAGAGCACGGCGTGAAATCCTACGTCGGTGGCATAGAATTTTTCCGAATCCGGTATCGCCGCCTCGTTCATCTCGAGCGCTGATCTGAGCGTGGCCACGTCGTCCTTGCGCGCATGGATGGCGGCGTTGCGCGCAAGAGCGGCTTCAAGAAAGACCCGGGTATCGTAGAGGTTTTTCACTCCCGCCTGAGCGCTTAGCAGGTGGCCGACAACACCTTCCAAAGCGCCGAGCGCCGCGTCCAGCCCCGGCCGGCGGACCACTGGGCGAAAGCGTGGACGCGCTTCGATAAGACCGCGGCTTGCCAGGCGAGCGACCGCTTCACGCACCACGCCGCGGCCAACCCCGTACTCGGCCATCAACTCGCGCTCGGCCGGCAGGAAGCTGCCATCACCGAGCTTGCCGGAGACGATATCCGCTTCGATTCCAATCACCATGGCGTCTGCCGCGCGAGCAGCTCCGCTCGTGGCCCGCGTTCCAAGATGCTGTGGTGTACTTAACAAGCCGTCCTCCACTTCACGCAGTCATTAATGCGCAGATCGGACCAAAGCACAAGGTCCAGCGAGTTATCATCGGACTAAAATCGCGGTGGATCACCGATCTGGTTGCGATCAGCCCGATAGAGTGCAATTATGGTATGACGAAAATAGGCCAGACGATGAGAGCCTCGCAATGGGCGATACAATAATCACGGACGTAGAGGTCCGGCTTTTCCGGGTGCCGCTGCGTGAAGTAATGACCGACGCCAAGCATGGTGCTCACACGCATTTTGAGCTGGTGACAGCGACCCTGAGGCTGGCGGACGGCAGCGAAGGGACTGGTTACACCTACACTGGAGGTAAAGGTGGGCATGCGATCGGAGCCATGATCGTGCACGATCTGGCGCCGTTCCTGAAAGGACGGGACGCGACCGACATCGAGGCGCTCCATGATGGGATGCTATGGCACATCCATTATGTTGGACGCGGCGGCATCGCGTCCTTTGCGATTTCTGCGCTCGACATAGCGCTCTGGGATCTGCAGGGCCGGCGCATCGGCCGGCCACTCTGGGAAATGGCAGGCAGGGCCGGCAAGACAGCCAAGGCATATCGCGGCGGCATCGACCTGAACTTCTCCCTCGATCAGTTGCTGGCGAGCATCGACTCCTATCTCGCCGCCGGGTTCAATGCTGTGAAGATCAAGGTCGGCAAAGACGACCTCGCGGAGGATGTCGCCCGAGTTAAGGCGATCCGCGAGCGCATCGGGCCGCACACCCCGTTCATGGTGGACGCCAATTACGCGCTCGACATTCATCGGGCGATCGAAGCGGCGAAAGCATTCGCGCCTTACGAGCTGCTCTGGTTCGAGGAGCCCATCATACCTGACGATTACCAGGGCTACGCTGCCATTGCCGAGGCGACGGGCATGCCGCTGGCCATGGGCGAGAACCTGCATGTGATCGAGGAGTTCGAGCATGCCTTCGCGTGGTCGAAGCTATCCTACATCCAACCAGACGCGTCGAACTGTGGCGGCATCACAGGCTGGTTGCGGGTCGCCGAGCTTGCGCGCAAGGCTGGAATTCCGGTGTGCAGCCACGGCATGCAGGAACTACATGTCAGTTTGGTCGCAGGCCAATCAAACGCTGGTTGGGTGGAGGCGCACAGTTTCGACATCGACCTGTACACCACTCGTCCGCTCAGGCTGCAGGATGGGCTGGCAGTCGCCCCAGACGAGCCAGGCATTGGTGTCAGCTTTGACTGGCGTAAGCTGGATGGCTTTGAGGAGAGGGTCTAAGCCAGATCGGTAACGGACCGACCTGGCCCGAAAGAGCCAGCTTGCCGAGCGGACCAGCCACGGTCGCTTCGAAGCGTCGAGAGGCTATCGCGCTGGAAAAGGAGCGCGCCGCGAATAAGCAGCACCCGCCGAACGGCGAGTGGGGGTCCACGGCGGCCGGTCAAGTGCTCCCGGCAGAAGCGAATGACATATCGCTATTGGGCTGTCGCAGGCGAAGCGGAGCACCTGGCCAATGAAGCAAATGTCCGACTGCTACTACGCGCAAGGTATCAACTTTTTTGCGAGACCTCGTCCCTCTGCCCATTGCGATCACTCAAAGTTAAATGCGCTGGCATCCGAAGTGCTCACAATGGCTGAATGCCACGGTACGTTTTCGAAGTTACAAGAAACGGCCAGCGATTTGCCGATGCGTGGGTTGAACTGGACAGCCTGCGCGACATGCGACGAGAAGCGCTTAAGACGCTGCACGACATCGCCGTCGACGAAATGGCTGAGAGCGACGTCGATGAGACCCTGGCGATCTCGGTCCATGATGAAACCGGCAGGGCGATATATTCAGCAACTCTCACGGTCTCACAATCGTTGCCGCTCTTGCACCTGGTTGGCCGGTGAGAAGCGTCATAGGACGTTGCGTCGAAGTGGTCCGCCGCCGAACATTCTTGGGTGGGCCGTCATCGGGGGCCATGATCAGTGCGCGCGTCACGTGGGGTTGTGGCGCCGATCCGCCGGAAAATGAAGCTTTCATTTCCCTCCGGCGCTGCCTGCGCGGCGTCGGTCAGCATCGCCATTCGCTTGTGGATCGGCGACTTGATGCAGGCCGGATCCGTTGCCGCCGCATCGCCGGCGATCGCCATCGCCTGACACCTGCAGCCGCCCCAATCGATCTCACGCCGCTCGCAGCTTCGGCACGGCTCCTGCATCCAGTCGGTGCCGCGGAAGGCGCTGAATGCCGGTGAGTCGGCCCAGATTTCGGCGAGCCTGCGGTCTCCGAAGCGCTCGAAGCGCAGCGAGGGAATGGTCTGGGCGGCATGGCACGGCAACACGGTGCCGTCGGGCGCGACCATGAAGGCGTCGCGCGCCCAGCCCCCCATGCATGGCTTGGGATACACGGCAAAATAATCCGGCGTGACAAAATCGATGTTCATGATTCCGGCGAGCCTTTCGCGTGCCGCCGTGACGATGTCCGCCTGCCGGTTGACCGCCGCCAGGTCGGGCATCAGCCTGTCGCGATTGGCGAGCGCCCAACCGGCATATTGGACGTTCGCGATCTCCAGCCGCTCCGCATCCAAGGAGAGGGCGAGATCGATGAATTCCGGCACTTCCTCGATGTTGTGGCGATGGACCGGCGCATTGATGGTGAGGGGCAGCCCGGCCGCGCGGGCGCGGCGTGCCGTCTCCAGCTTCTTCTCGTGGCTGCCCCGGTGGTTGCCGATACGGTCGGTGGTCGCCGGACGGGCGCCCTGGAAGCTTAGTTGCAGGTGGTCGAGACCGGCTTCGGCAAAGGCCTCGATGCGGCCCTCGGCAATGCCGACGCCGGCGGTGATGAGGTTGGTGTAGACGCTGCGCGCCGAAAGCCCGGCGATCAATTGCTCGAGGTCGCGACGCAGCGTCGGCTCGCCGCCGGAAAGATGCACCTGCAGGACACCGAGATCGGCGGCCTGCGAGAACAGATCGAGCCAGGTCTGCGTGTCGAGCTCGTGGTTGGCCTTCAGCAGCTCGAGCGGATTGGAGCAATAAGGGCACTGCAGCGGGCAGCGATGCGTCAGTTCCGCCAGCATGCCGATCGGGGGCAGGAGGGGCGCGTTCATAGCTTCACCAAAAGCTTGTCCGACCATTCCTGCAGGAAGGCGATGACGTCGGCCGCCACGTCCTCCGGATCCGCGTCATAGTCGGCCGCAAGATCGGCGATGATGCGCTCGACCGTGGACCGGCCGTCACAGCGGCGCAGTATGTCGAGACTGATCTCGTTCGGCCAGAATACCTTCTCCGGCGAAAGCACGGCGAACGCCTGCCGCACGGGATCGTACTGGATGCGCACATGCCTGGGCAGCGATGGCGCCGACCGCAACGACACGATGGCTCTTTCCCGTAGTGCCGTCATGAGGCCGCCGGGCGGAAGGCGCCGGGCGGTATGTTTCCCGGCGCGCCGTAAGCATGCTGGAGCGCATCGAGCATGGCCCAGAGTATGTCGCATTTGAACACCAGCGCATCGATCGCCTGCTGCTGGCGTTCGGCCGTGTCGGCATGGGCCAGCACATAGGCGAGGGCGAAATCGGCGTCGCGCGATGCCTGTTCGGGCCGCCGGCTGAAATAGGCCAGCGTATCCTCGGTGATGTAGTCGTATCTGGCCAGCATCGCCGGCACCCGCTCGCCAATGATCGTCGGCGAGAACATCTCGGTCAGCGATGACGCGACCGCCTCGAGCAGCGTATGGTTCGTGCAGAAGGAAAGATAGGCGCCGACGGCGAAACGGGTCGCCGGCAGGGCCAGCTTTTCGCCCTTGACGGCTTCGGCATCGAGCCCAAGAGAGCTCGCCAGGTGCAGCCAGCGCGCGATGCCGCCGCTCCAGCCGTCATCACCGTCATGGTCTTCGATGCGCTTGCGCCAGGCGGCGCGAAACGCCGGATCCTCGGCACGCGCCAGGATCATGGCGTCCTTGCGCGGAATGACGGCCTGATAGCAATAACGGTTCAGCGCCCAGGCCTGCATTTCGACCTTCGACAAGGCGCCGCCGGTCATCCTGTGATGGAAAGGATGGCGGTTATGATAGCGCTCGTCGCCGACCTGCCGCAGCACGGCCTCGAGCTCGTTCTTGGACAGTCCGCCTCGGGCCGCGTCGTGGAAATCGCTCACAATTCAAGCTCCATGCCATCGCTGGCGACTTCCCAGCCAGCCGCCTTGACCGCCGCGTGTTCGGCGGAATTCTCGTCCAGAACAGGATTGGTGTTGTTGATATGGATGAAGATACGGCGACCGATCTTCACATCGGCCAGGCCGGCGATAGAACCTGCTTCTCCGGACATTGCGATGTGCCCCATGCGCGCGCCGGTTTTCTGGCCGACGCCGGCCGTGATCATCTCGTCGTCCGTGTAGACGGTGCCGTCGAACAGAAGGCAGGCAGCACCGGCCAGGCGCGCGCGCAGCGCGGCATCGATGCGCGCGCAGCCCGGAATGTAAAAAACCGCGCCGCGACCGCCGGTCTCGCTGATGCGGACGCCGATCGTGTCGCCGGTGTCCGAGCTGAAATCGGCGGCGGGATCGCCTCTTTGCTCGAGGTAGAGCGCTATCTTGCCCGGCACCGGAAAGCTGCGGACGATCACGCCGGTCGGGTGGCCGTCCGCGCCGCAGATAGCCATCTCCTGTGTCGGCGCCAAGAGACGCCGTGGCACGATCGCCGGATCAAGGACATTGAAGATCGAATTGGCCGCCAGTGTCGCGAGCACCTGCGCGGTCGCATAGATCGCGAAAGGCTGCCGCTCACGCAGGCTGAGCAGGCCGGCGATATGGTCCACGTCGGCATTGGTCAGCACCACCGCGCGGATAGGCGTCGAGCGCAGCGGTGCATCGGCCGCGGGCTGCAGCTCGGACGCTTGCGCAATCTGCTGGCGGATGTCGGGCGACGCGTTGAAGAGGACCCAACCTGTCCCATCCGCCGATACGGCGATGGATGATTGGGTTCGCGAACGCACGCCGGGCATGCCCCTGCGAGCCGCGCGGCTCAGGCGGCAATTGCAATTCCACTGCGGAAAGCCGCCTCCCGCCGCCGATCCGACGATCTTCACGCGCATGGCAATGCATGCCCAGCGGGCCAACTGACCGGCGCCACTTTTACGGCTGCGGTCGATTTGCGTCCGCGTCTTCTGATATCGCAAAGAATTGCATGCCCCGTCGAGCAGGGCATGCAAATTCACGGGCTACTTTTTCGGCCGGATTTCAGCAGGCAGATATCGCGATATCTCGAAGCCCGCCGCCACCTGACACATGGTTGGTTTCTTCCAGGTCTTCTTCATCGAGTTCTCCTTCTGCAACCATAAGATCGACGGCCGTTAGGGCCAAGTGGTCCACTTTGCTAGGCCGCCTGCAAAGCACGTTGATTGGCGTCGCTCTCGCCAAGAGCGTTGAGCGCCTCGTCGGTTGCCGATTCTTCCTTCAACGTTTGTCGGAGCAGCGGAAGAGCATCCTTGAGACCGAGCTGTTCGGCCCATGCGATCAGCGTGCCGTAGCGCGCGATTTCATAGTGCTCGACCGCTTGCGCGGCGCCAACCAGCCCTGCGTCAAGCGCCGGCTCGTCCTTGTACTCTTCGAGGATTTCCGAGCCCTCCTCGATGATGCCGTCGATAGCAGGGCAGGTCTTGCCCCTGGCCGGCTTGCCGAGCATGTCGAAGACTTGTTCCAGGCGGTCCACCTGGTCTTCAGTTTCCTTGAGGTGCTTTTCGAAAGCGGCGCTTATCTTTTCGGACTGTGCTGCTTTCGCCAGCTTTGGCAAAGCCTTCAGGATCTTTTTTTCAGCGTAATAAATGTCTTTTAGTCCGTCCAGGAACAGGCTTTCCAAGCCGTTCGAGGTCGCGGACGAAGCTTTTTTCGGCATCTTAGGTCCTCCTTGGGTGTAGGGATGCGCCTGCGGCACTCTTCCTAATCCGCCCGGAGACCCGAAGTTCCGACAAGAGTGTCATCATCGCTGGCGCCGTGCTCACAACGACTTAGCTCCGAAGGCAGTCCGGTTGAGGAGACGTCAACTTCCGCCTCGTCCGACATCGCGCATCCGCTCGATTTCCTCCGGCTCTTTGTCGTCCATTCCGGCGATCTCGTTGCGAGCCTTGGCGTTCGCCTTGATCAGCTCATCGAGTTTCGCCTGCAATGCTTGGGTGTCGCGATGCTCGGCCCTTTGAATAAACAGCGTCATTGCCCAGGTGATCAGCGTCGCGGCGCCGTGCCAGTCAAGTGTCTCCCGCTCGAAGACGTACCAAGCAAGAGTGTAGCCGCCCAAAATCAAAAAGGCCGCCGGTCGGGACGTCAGTGTGCCGACTTTGGTCAGCGCTTCTCGAAGCTGCAATGTTGCCATGCCTGCGAACGGCTGAGCGCAATCCGGGTTCCCGCTGGATACGTTGGGCTGGAACCTAGCTCGAGGCGGGAACGTCCCCCTCGTGTCAAGCGCTCTCGCCGTGGAAAGCCATCGAGTGTCTCCTCAGAGTGTTCAAGCTCCCCACCGTGCAGCGATCCGTCCATTCCCCGCCGTTTCGGATTTGCGGAACATCGGCGTCCCCGTCCAGTTATCTCGCGTCGAGGAGGAGGTGCTCCATGAACGCGACAAAGGAATTCCTGCGAAGCTGGCTGGCAGAGAATGTCGGCAACTTGCCGACCGACACCGAGATCAGCGTTGCGATGCTGGCGCAGCAATTCGAGCAAGACGCCGATGCCGCCGGCTACGGTCGCGAGGTGCGCGAGCAGGAGGTGGGCAACATTGAGGACGCCATCCAACGTGCACTAGACAAAGCCGGCGAGGAAAACAGAGGGTCGGAATTCAGTGCTGATCACGAGAATTCGCTGGCGCCTGTCATCGATGCCCTGGAAGATGTCGAGCCTGAACAGGATGATGCCGAGGGCTCCGGGAAGCCGGCTGTCTAGTCTAGCGGTTCTCCTTGGTCAGCGTCGAAATTACCGCGTCCAGAACCGTCTTTGGGCAAGTCTCTCCTTCGCGCAGCGCTTCGAACAGGGAGGTCACCAAGCTTTCCAGCGTTCCGCCGTGATCCTTCGACAGTTTCGAAGCTGCCTGCGTTAGCGCCTCGAATTCCAAAAGACTGAGTTGAGAGTGGCGCGTCATGGTTCCTTCCTCGCGAGGCGGACGCAGGACGCAACCGGACGCTTGCCGCACTCGTAGAAGTGCAGCAGTTCAGCCTCAACCACATTTGTTGCAAGAGGCTGTTGCTTCTCCCGGCTGCGGAGCAGTAACGAGGTCGATCCCGCTGCCCACGGAACAAAGGCCGGCCACAGAGGTTTGGCCGGCTTCCAACTTGCCCGGAAGTCAGCAGACATCCGATGAAAGCGGAGAAGGTGCTCAATGACGAAGCCCCGGCAAAACGACGATCCCGCGCGATCAACCCCAAGCAGCGATCGGACCGGCCAGCAAACAGGAGCGGACAGGGATTCGCCGCAGGAAGATCCGGTTGAAGGCTCGCGCAAGATTGTGGATCGCGAGCTCGCCCGGCAAAAGCCGTCGGCGGGGGCTGATAAGAAGGAGGCCGAGCAGAGCCTGCGCGACCAAGTCGAGGAAGAGACCGAGCTGCCTCAGAAAGGGTCGGCCTGATAGCGAGCAGGGCGGCTGTAAAGTGGCCTGCTCCGCCACACCGCCTGATTTCCAACGATGACGGCAAAGTTCAGGAAGAACCTGCTTCTGTTGCTTGCGGCGGCAGCGGTTGGCTTGTCCCTGTACAATGGCCAGCTTGCGCGACGGGCGTTGGCCGCACGTCCGCTCGGGCGCTTCATCCATCTCCGGGGAACGAAGCTGCATTTCCTGGAGGCGGGCAATGGGCAACCGCTTCTGCTGTTGCACGGCAATGGCGCCTCGGCGGAAGACTTCACGACAAGCGGCATCTTCGGCAGAGCCGCCGCCAGATATCGCGTACTTGCCTTCGACAGGCCCGGCTTCGGCATGAGTCCACGCCCGGCCGGCAGACCTTGGACCGCAGCTGCCCAGGCCGACGTCATCGATGCCGCGGTCGCGAAACTCGGCATCGGGCGCTACATGGTTGTCGGCCATTCCTGGGGTGCAGCGGTGGCGCTCGAGATGGCGCGCCGGCATCGCCGGTCGGTAGCTGGCGTCGTTGTCGTCGCCGGCTATCATTACCCGTCGCCGAGACTGGCCCTTGCCATTTCTGCGCTGCCGGCGGTTCCACTGCTCGGGACGGTGCTGCGCCACGCTTTGCTGCCTTCGCTGGTCAGGCTGAACTGGCATTGGGCGATGAAGCAGATTTTTCATCCGGCAACGGTCGCGATGCCTTTTGCGGCGATGACAAGAGGATTGGCGAGCCGGCCCTCGCAGCTGCGCTCCACATCCGCTGAATCCTTTCTGATGCTGGCATCGGCACTCTTCCCAAATCGCCGATATGCTGACATCGCCGTCCCTGTCGGGATAATTGCCGGCGCGGGCGACCAGCTGTTCGATGCCAAGGCCGAGGCGCTGCGGCTGCAATCAGAGATAAGCCACTCGCTCGTAGAAATCGTTTTGGATGCGGGACATATGGTGCATCAAAGCAATCCGCAGGTGATCCTAGCGATGATCGACAAGGTTGCGGCTCTTGCCAACATTGGTGACATGGCGAAGCAACCGGCTCGCACGACATGATTAGGTGCGCGGTCCGCGGAACAGAGTAATACGGCCGAGATTCGGCTGGCCTCCAACGGAGAACCAGCCACGTATTTTACCGACAAAGAAATTGCAATTCCCGGTCAGGGTGGAAAAGCCGAACCCGATCTTCGCGCGCGCCCTGCAACAGGCAATCGGCGGCGCAAAACCCGAACACGGAGGAACTTTCGCGTGGCTGCGGCTTGATCTTCGGGATTTGATGCGATTGCAGCGAGGGGAAGATGTCGCGCACCGTTGCCCGGCCGAGCCGGGCTTTCCTGCCCCTGCTGGCGCTTGCCTCTTGCTCCTCGTCTAAAACGATTGACCAGCAAGCGAAGCGTGCGGCCTCGACGGCGCAGGCGGAAGTGCTGTTGAGCGACGCCTGGCTCTCCGGCGCCGCGCCGTCCCATTATGCGTCCTCTGCATTGCAAACCTTCGCCGAGACACTCGCCGCCGGCCGGCAAGTGGAATCGGCGTCTCCCTCCGACCGGGGAAAGCGAGATTCGTTGGTAGCGGCTGTTACCCGGCTGTCGAATGCGCAAGGCGGGCCAAGGACGCGGTCGAGGCCGAACAGGATGCCCAGGTCGGTCAGGCGCAACAGGAGCTTCGGGCCGCGCAAGGCGATCTCGCTGTGGCCTGTCGCCAGTATTTTGCGCAGCAGCAATGAAGAAGCTGCTTGAAATTTCACTCGGTGTCGTGACCAGCGTCGGCGGCTTCGTGGAGGTCGGCTCGATGGCGACGGCGGCGCAGGCCGGTGCATTGTTCGGCTACCAGCTCATCTGGGCGAGGATGGCGACTGTGAATCTCGAGCATCTTGCCGGCAGGCCCGTATTCTCCGAGCGCGGCAGGAGCATCGGCTATATCGAAGAGATCGTCGCAGAGCAGGATGGTGACGATCTCGTCGTCACCGAATTCCATATCGGCATCTTCGCGGCGTTCGAGCGACTGTCCGCGTCGACTGTCGGCACCGCATTGCTCGACTTCTTCGCGCTGAGGCGCCGCGAGGGCCTTTATCGCATTCCCTGGGGCAAGATCGATATCTCCGATCCGACACGCCCCAGGCTGCTTTGCCCAGACGAGAAGCTTGCCGCTTTGAAGGCAAAGCCCATGGGCAAATGAGAACTCGCTAAAAAGCTGCTCGTCCAGGGGAACATCGTAGCCGGCCGGAAGTTCGGATTGCATCGAGGAGGCTGCACCATGAACAGTGTCATCTATCTCATCGGACTGATCGTTGTTGTGCTCGCAGTGCTTTCCTTCCTCGGCTTTCACTAGGAGGCACCATGCAGCGCGAGGATGATCGAGGCCCCGAGTCCGACTTCGCCAAGGCGAAGGACGAAGTTTCCGACCGGATCCAGCAAGAAACCCAAAGCGCCGGCGAAGCTCTCCACGATGCCCGCGACGAGGTCGCCCGCAGGGCTGGAGCGTATGCCGCCGAAGCCCAGCAGGCCGTCTCCGAAAAGGCCGAGCAGACGCAGCGCGATATCGGATCGAGCCTGGCCGCTTTCGGCGGCGCCCTGCGCGCCGCGAGCGATCACTTGGCTAACAGCGACCAGAGTGCGGCCTCGAAGTTCATGCAGGAGGCCGCAAGCGGGCTGGAGCGGCTGTCCTCCTCGTTGAAGGAGAAGCCGTTCGGACAAGTGCTCGAAGACGTTCAGTCCTTTGGCCGCGAGAATCCTGGAGCGCTTCTTGCCGGTTCGGTTCTGGCGGGATTGGCACTTGGCCGCTTCATGAAGGCTTCGCCGCCCGGCACGCGCCGCCCGACGCAGGCCGCGGCCAAGCCTGAACGTTCCGGACAAACCGGCCTGGGAAGGAGTGCACGACGGGATAGCGCTCCCTCAAATTGGGGTTCCGACGGCGGCATACCCGGCAAGGCAGCGGAGCTGAAGAAATGAGCACTCACGATAATCCAAGTCTCGGCACATTGGTCGCCGATCTGGCGCAACAGGTGAGCACGCTCGTGCAAACGGAGGCGAGGCTCCTAAGAGCGGAGATCTCGGAGAACGCGACCAAGGCTGGCGCAGGCGCCGTCGAGGTGCTGGGCGGCGCGATATGCCTGCTCGCTGCGCTGCTGGTTTTGTTGCAGGCGCTCGTGATCGCTCTGGCCCGCCTTGGTCTGGGCGCCGGGTGGTCCGCTTTGCTCGTTGGCGTGGTCGTTGCCGTGCTTGGCGTGATCCTGTTGCGGACCGGCATGGCGAGCATGGCGCCTTCCGAGCTCGCGCCGGACCGTACACAGGAACAGCTCAAGCGTGACGTGAACGTGATCAAGGAACAAGCGAGATGACCGAGAGATCCGCAGCAGAGCTCGAACGCGAAGCGGAAGCCACGCGCGCAAGAGTGGTGGCGACCGCAGACTCCATTCGCGACAAGATGACCCCAGGGCAGCTCTTTGACGAATTCACCGGGCATTTCAGAGGCGGTGCGGGCTCCGAAATGCTTCACAACCTGAAGGCCCAGGTTCGGGACAATCCATTGCCGCTGACGGTGATCGGCGCGGGCCTGGCCTGGCTGATGTTGGGCAGTGGCGCCTCCGCCACCCCGGCTGGTACCGATGGTGTGACGCGGCGCGGTCCTGGCCTCGATCATGGAGCGTTCGGCGCTGGAATAGGTTCGACCGCCTCGGATGCGGCAGGCGCTGTCGCCGAAGGGGCCAGCGGGGCGGCCGGAACTGTCTCGGGAATGGCTAACGAAGCTGCCGGCACAGTGTCGAACGTGGCAAGCAGCGCAGCCGACACACTGGCGAGCTCGGCGGCGGCTGCGGCCGATATGGCAACGAGTGCCGGCCGCTCGGCACAAAGTCTGCTTGAGGACCAGCCTCTCGCGGTGGCTGCCGTCGGCCTCGCCATCGGAGCTGCCATCGGCGCCATGCTGCCCCACACAGAGGTCGAGGACGAGCGATTGGGCACCTATCGCGAGAGGCTTCGGGATAGTGCCGAAGACACTTTGAAAGAAGGCCTCGACACCGCAACGCAAGTCGCGGCGGAAGCCTACCAGTCGGCAAGCGACGAAGCCGGACGGCAGGCGTCGAGCGAGGGCACGCTGGCCGACAAGGTCGGCGGGGTCGTCAAAGCCGCGGCCGACAAGGCCGACGAATCAGTGCGCGAGAAACTTTCCGATTCCGACGCGTCCTCGTCCGGGAAATCGTAGCCGCTTTTTCAACACTCAAGGAACAATGCGCGCCTCCCTCGGTTCGGGCGGCGTCAGATAGATGGAGACACCGCAATGGCTGAATCGCGCGAATGGCTTGTCCAATGGCTGAGGGACGCTCACGCCATGGAGGAACAGGCAGAGACGATGCTGTCGGGGCAATTGAGCCGGATTGAGAGCTACCCTGAACTCAGCGAGCGAATTCGCAGCCATCTGGAAGAGACGAAAGAGCAGGCGAGGCGGCTGAAGACCTGCCTAGATCGCCTCGATGAAGGTTCCTCCATGTTGAAAGACGCAGGCGGCAAGCTGACCGCTACAGCGCAGTCGATCAGCGGCGTCTTCGCCGGCGACGAAGTCATGAAAGGCTCTCTGGCGAGCTACACGTTCGAGCACATGGAAATCGCGTCCTATACGATCCTCATCGCCGCGGCCAACGCCGCGGGCGAGGCTGAGATTGCCCGTGTTTGCGAACAGAACCTGCGCGAAGAAGAAGCCATGGCCGAGTGGCTGAAGAGCAACCTGCCGCAAGTCACGCAAAAGTTCCTGACGCGGGCGGACGCCGACAGCGACAGCGCGAAACGCTGACTTGGAAAGACCACCGCCAGGAACAATCCGCATTTCCAGCTGTTAGGGTCGCGGTCGGTCCTCCCTCTACCGGTCGAAGGCTGGGCCCGCCCCGATGGTTGAATAGGGCGGGCCCGGTTGGCATGAATCCAGGAACATTCCTTCTTTCAAAACATTAGGGTCGCTCCCATCCTGGAGTGCCCATGCCGATATTGAACATCCGACTTGGCTTGTCCGACCTGAGCCGGAAGCGGCTGGCGCTGACGTTTCTCATGCTGCTCGCCATGGCCCTGCCCGGTCTGGCCGAGCCGCAGACGTTGGTGATCGGCTATCTCGGCGAACAGCGCAAACCACCTCTGCCCCTCGGGCCGCTGGACGAGGTCGTCACCGACGACGGCCTGCAAGGTGCCCGGCTCGGCATCGCCGACGATGCCAGCACCGGCCGCTTTCTCGGCCAGCAATTCCGGTTGCAGCAAGTCATCCTCAAGCCCGGCGAGACGCCAGCCGAAGCGATCAAGGAATTCGCCGCCGCCGGCCTCAGCTTTGTGGTTGCCGATCTGGATGCCCCCCAATTGCTGCAGGCGAGCGCAGCTCCTGGCGCCGAGCGGATGACGCTGTTCAACAGCCGCGCACCCGATGATCGCCTGCGTCAGGAGGATTGCCGAAAGAACGTGCTGCACACAATTCCGAGCCACGCCATGCTCGCCGACGCCCTGGCGCAATATCTGATCTGGAAACGCTGGCAGCACTGGTTCCTGCTGGTCGGCCCGCATCCGCAGGATAAGGCGATGGCGGCTGCCTTAAGGCGCGCCGCGACGCGCTTCGGAGCGGAAATCACTGTCGACCAGCCCTGGACGTTCCGGCCCGCCAATGGCCGCGCGGACACGGGGCACGTCACGCTGCAGACCGAGATCCCGGCCGCCACGCAAGTCAGCGACTATGATGTTCTGGTTGCTGCCGATGAAGCGGATGAATTCGGCGCCTATCTCGAGGGGCGCACCGCTCTTCCGAGGCCGGTGGCCGGGACGCAAGGGCTGGTCGCAACCGGCTGGAGTGCGGTCAACGAGGAGTGGGGCGCCACGCAGCTCCAGGATCGCTTCCACAAGCTCGCCGGGCGCTGGATGCTGCCCAGCGACTACGCCGCCTGGCTTGCCGTCAGAAGCATTGGCGAGGCGGCAACGCGGCTGCACAGTCTCGATCCGACCGCGATCGGAAACTATCTGCGCAGCGACGATTTCCTTCTCGCCGGCTTCAAGGGACAGGGGCTGAGTTTCCGTCAGTGGGACGGGCAGATGCGCCAGCCCATCCTTATCGCTGGTCCTCGCCTGATCGTCTCGAGCTCGCCACAGCCGGGCTTCCTGCACCAGCGTACGACGCTCGACACTCTGGGCATCGATCTGGAGGAGAGCACGTGCAAGTTCTGATCGCGCTCGTCCTTTCGATGTTGGTCCTCGCTCCTTCCGCCAGGGCAGAGACGATTTACGTTTCCAACGAGCAGGACAACACCGTCGCGGTCGTCGACGGGGCGACCATGACCCTTCAGGACACGATCGAAGTCGGCCGGCGTCCGCGCGGAATGGCGCTTTCGATCGACAAGAAGACGCTGTTCGTTGCCGAAGGCGACGATAACCGCATCGATATGGTCGATCTCGCCAAGCGGCAGGTGGTCGGTCGATTGCCTTCCGGCGCCGATCCGGAATTCTTCATCGCCCACCCGGATGGCAAACGGCTCTTTGTGGCCAATGAGAACGACAATCTGGTTTCGGTCGTGGATATCGCGGCGGCCAAGGTTATCGGCACCGTCGATGTCGGGGTCGAGCCGGAAGGTATGGCGGTTAGTGCCGACGGCCGAACGGTCGCCTGCACCTCCGAGACCACGAGCATGGTTCATCTTATCGATGCCGCCACGCTCGAGCTCATCGACAATCTGCTCATCGACACGCGGCCGCGCGCGGCCGCGTTTTCGCCGGACGGCAAGCAATTGTGGGTGTCGTCCGAAATCCGCGGCACCGCCACGGTGTTCGACGCCGCGACGCGCGCTCAAACGGGCAAGATCGAGTTCGAGGTGCCGGGTATTCGGCGCGAGGGCGTGCAGGCGGTCGGTATCCTAATTTCGCGCGACGGCGATAACGCCTATGTAGCGCTCGGTCCGGCCAACAGGATTGCCGAGGTCGATACCAAGACACTGACGGTCCGGCGCCTCTACCTTGTCGGCCAGCGGCCATGGCATGTTGCGCTCTCGGACGACCAGAAGCGCCTGATCAGCGCCAACGGCAACTCCGGCGATATCTCCTTCATCGACCTGGAGAATCAGGAAGTGGTGAAATCGCTGCCGGTGGGGCGCGGCCCATGGAGCGTCGTGATCGGCCCATGAACGCCTTGTCGGTCGAGGATCTGGGCCACAGTTTCGGAAGCCGGCGGGTTCTCCAGGGGGTCTCGTTCGCTGTGGCTGAAGGGAGGATGTGCGTCCTGCTTGGACGCAACGGGGCCGGCAAGACGACTTTGTTCTCGCTGATCACTGGTCTCTATCACGCGCGGGCAGGAGCTGTGCATGTCTTTGGCCAGGCGATGGAGGCGAACCCATCCGCCACGCTCGCGCAAATGGGCATCGTTTTCCAACTGCCGACGCTCGATCTCGACCTGACGGTGGGGGAGAACCTGCGCTACCACGCGGCCCTGCACGGGCTTCCTACAGACCTGAGCAAGGAGCGCTCCAGGGAGGAACTCAGCCGCCTGGGAGTGCTGGACAGGATCGATCATCCCGCCCGCGCGCTGTCCGGCGGTCAGCGCCGACGCGTGGAGATCGCAAGGGCGCTGATGCATGGTCCGCGCCTGCTGCTGCTCGACGAGCCGACCGCCGGGCTCGACGTGCCGGGACGGCGCGCGCTCGAGCGGCATGTGAGAGAGCTTTGCCGCGAGCGCGGCATTGCCGTTGTGTGGGCGACGCATTTCCTCGAAGAAGTGGGAGCCGATGACGACATCGTCGTGCTGGATCAGGGCAGGGTGCGCTGGGCCGGTCGCGCTGATCGCATCTCTCCCGAGCTTGGGGTCGAAAGCATCGCGGAGGCATTCGCCTCGCTGACGGGGTCGCCATGAAGACGCATCACGCATTGCGGGCGCTCCACGGCATCTTGCAGCGGGAAATGCTGCGCACGCTGCGGCAGCGCGCGCGCCTGTTCTCCGCGATGGTCCGCCCGCTTGTCTGGCTGGCGATCTTCGCCGCCGGCTTCCGCTCGGTACTCGGCCTGTCGATCACGCCGCCTTACCAGACTTATGTCCTCTACGAGACCTATGTTGTGCCCGGGCTGGTGGCCATGATGCTGCTGTTTCATGCCATGGCAAGCTCGCTGGCCATGGTCTACGACCGCGAGATGGGCAGCATGCGCCTGCTGCTGACGGCACCTTTGCCGCGCTGGTACCTGCTTGCCGCGCGCCTGCTGGCCAGCGTGATCGTCGGCCTGCCGCTGGTCTACCTGTTCCTCTTCGTGGCGCGCTTCTGGGACGTGCGGCCGCCGATCCTGGGCTATGTTGCCGTGTTTCCGGCGCTCGTGCTGTCGGGTCTGATGCTCGGTGCATTCGGCCTATTGGTGTCCTCGATCTCGACCCAGATGGAGAACTTCGCCGGCGTGATGAACTTCGTCATTTTCCCGATGTTCTTTGCCTCGACGGCGCTCTATCCGATCTGGCGGCTCGCCGAAGCCGGCCCGGTGCTGGCGACGATCGCCGCCTGGAACCCATTCAGCTCGGCGGTCGAGCTGATCCGCTTCGCGCTCTACCTGCGGTTCGATTTGGTTTCCATGCTCGTCGTTGTCGCCTGCCTTGGGGCATTCTTCCTGGCGGCGGTGGTCGGCTACGAACCAGGCCGCGGCTTGTGGTCCCGGCGCGGCGGCGAAGGCTGATTATCTGAGGGCATAGAGATAGGCCGCGATATCGCGCGCCTGCTGCTCGGTGATCCTTGTCGACGGCATGGCGGTATGCGGGTTGATTTCCCTTGCCGACCGGATCCAGCGGATCAGGTTCTCCGGATTGTTTGCCAGAACGCCGCCGATATAGACACGGCCGGCTAGGCTGCCGTCGAGGCGCGGCCCGACCTGGCCTTGCGCTCCCGGCACGCCGGGAATCGTATGGCAGCCGGAACAGCCATTCGCGGTCATGATCGGAATGGCGCGTGCGCCCACGCCGCCGGTCGCCACATCCGACTCGTGCCGGACGCGCTCGCGCCGGTCGGTCCATAAGGCCGCCGCGCCGACTGCCGCGGCCAGCAGGAGGATCGCGGCAAGGGCGCCGCCGATCAGCCTAGCCAGGTCGGAGCGCATGCGTTGCCTCCCTGGTTCCACTGTTGCTTATCCAAAGGCCGGCGAGCAGCAAGGCCGCTCCGCCATAGATCAAACCGGCCGGAACCCACATTACTAGCCCGGCGAGCTGCTGGTCCTCGATCGGGCTCAGGCCCCAGATCGCCGCGCCGGAGGCATTCGCCGGATACCAGAGTTTTGGCGATAACAGCAACAGGACGCCGAGCAGGCCGGTATGCAGCGAGGTGAAGAAAAGATGCATGACGGAGCTGCCACAGGTTTGCCGTCGGCCGTAACGTGGCAGAAGCGCCCACCAGAACAGAAAGGCAGTGCCGAGGAAACTCGCATGCTGCGCATAATGCAGCACCCCCTGCTGCAGCGCTGCCTTGAACAGCGCCGGAATGTGCCAGGTCCAGATTGCTATCCCATGAAGGACCGTCGCGCTGAGCGGGCGCGCGGCGAGGGCCCAGAGCGCCTGCAGCACCTTGCCGTGGGTGAGCTTTCCTGTCCCTCGGCGAAGTTTGGCCGGCAATGCCCACATCAAGGCCGCGCCGGGGCAGGCGGCGACAAGGAGCGGCGCCGCTACGGCCATCAGCAACTCGTGCTCGATCATGTGGGCTGAGAACACGCGCTCGCCGAGCGCGTGTATCGGGCTGACCAGCGCTCCCGTCAACACGCCCCAACCGGCCGCGAACAACAGAGCCTGTCGTAGCCGCTCCGGTCGGCCCCGGCCGCTGCGGCGCCATAGCCGGCTTGCGCCGAGCGCATAAATAAGCGCGAGCACTGCCAAGGGAAGCGTGATGGGAAACGCCAACGTCCATCCGGCCTCGGGCGCGCCGGCGCCATAGCAGATCGAGGTCGAAAAGAAGGCCTCGAGGCTCATCGCAGGCACTCGTCGAGGATAAGCGCGGCGCTGCCCTGCATGAGGATGACGAGGGCGAACAGCAGCGCCGCGAGCATGCCGAGATCGGCGACGAAACGCTCGGTGCTGCGCATGCGCTCAGGCTTGAAGGCGGCGCCGCCTTGCCGCTTCGCCCGCCAAGATAGCGCGCCGCCCAGCAGAGAAAATACGGCCAGCAACAGCGCCACCGGGAGCACGACCTGCACCTGGCGATTGCACTGCCAGTGCACGAGCGAATAGTTCAACTGCGTCGAGATTGCCCAGGCCAAAGGCCCCGACAACAAACCACCCCAGGACGTGCCCAGTCGCAGCGCGCGCATTTCAGCCCAGCCTCGGTACCCAGTAGATGAGCAGGTAGATCGGGATCCAGGTGAGGACCACGAAATCCCAGTAGAAGACATTGTCGCCGACGTCGCCGAAGCGCCGTCCGCTGTAGCCATGGTGCGTGAACATCAGCACCGTCAGAACGATTGTGTCGCCGACGTCGGTGATCAGATGCGTCGTGTGAAGGCCGAGCAGCACCCACAGCATCGAGCCGTAGGCGTTCGTGTCCCAGTAGATGTTCAGCGCGGGAAATTCGAACCAGCGCACGACGAGCGGCGCGATGCCGAGCAGCGACATCACCACCATGCCGATCCGCACCGGTCCTATAGCGCATTGCTTGGCGTAGCCGTTCAGTATGTGGTTGGGAACCAGGCTGGCGATGAGAAGCAGCGTCACGATCGTTCCCGGCCAATGGTTGGGCTGCGGAGCGCTTAGCCGCCAGTTGGGCCACAAGGTCGCGAGATAGAGATAGGCGCCGGCGGCCAGCGCAAAGCCCGTGCCCTCCAACGCCATGAAGCCAAGCGTGCCCCACCAGGTCGGGCTGCGCGGGCCGTGTCCAAAGGTCGGGAGGCCGGAAAGATCCATCGCGGGACGCTGGTTCATTCCTCGTCCTCCGGATCGCCCTTGGGCCAGAACCATCCGATCAAGGTGACGGCGATCGGCGCGGCGCCCCACACGATCGCCCAGGGCGTGAAGATCGAGTAGAGGAAGGTGCCGCCCACGGCGATGGCCGCCAGCAGCGGCCAGATCGACGGCGTCGCAGATTTCTCGCGGATGTCGGGATGGGCTTCCGCCACCGTCGAGACGACCAACTCGCGCACGTCGACGCGAAGCCCGGTCGCGACGGGGAGCGCCTCGCGTTGGGCCCAGAGCGGCTCGATATTCGTCACGATCGGAATGCGCGCGAAATTGTAGCTGGGCGGCGGCGAGGACGTCGCCCACTCGAGCGTGCCGGCGTCCCAGGGATTGTCGCCGGCAGGCGCACCCCTCAATGCGCTGTGGACGAGGTTGAAGGCAAACAGCACGAAGCTCAGGAAGAAGAGCACCGCGCCGGCGCTGATGAAGAAATTGATGTTCCCCCAGCCGAGCTCGGCCGGATAGGTGTAGACCCTGCGCGGCATGCCCCACAGGCCGACGATGTGCATGGGGAAGAAAGCCGCGTTGAAGCCGACCATCGCCAGCCAGAAGTGCCAACGCCCGAGGCGCTCGCTCATCATGCGCCCGGTGATTTTGGGAAACCAGAAATAGGCAGCTCCGAGCAGCGGAAAGACCGAGCCGCCGATCAGCACGTAATGGAAGTGAGCGACGACGAAATAGGTGTCGTGCACCTGCAGGTCGAGCGGCACGGAGGCAAGCATGACGCCGGTGAGGCCGCCGATGACGAAGGTGAAGAAGAAGCCGAAGACGAACAGCAGCGGCGTACGGATCACCGGTCTGCTGTCCCAGAGAGTCGCCAGCCAGCAGAAGATCTGAACGCCGTTGGGGATTGCGATCATCATGCTCGAGGCGGTGAAGAAGCTGGCCCCCAGTTTAGGCAGCCCGGTCGCGAACATGTGGTGGACCCAGAGGCCGAACGATAGGAAACCGACGGCGATGAGCGACAGAACCAGCCCGAGATGACCGAAGGCCGGGCGCCGTGCGAAGGCGGGGATGATGGCGGACACCATGCCGGTCGCCGGCAGGAAGATGATGTAGACTTCGGGATGTCCGAAGAACCAGAAAAGATGCTGGAACAGCAGCGCGTCGCCGCCTTCCGCCGGGTTGAAGATATGCGTGCCGACGAGCCGGTCGAGGATCAGGAAGGTCGAGGTGACCATTACCGCCGGCATGGCGAAGACGACGACGAAGGACGTGACCAGCAATGCCCAGACGTAGAGCGGGATCTTGTCGAGCGACATGCCGGGTGCCCGCTGCTTGAACACGGTGACGATTGTCGCGACGGCGACCGCCAGGGATGATACCTCTGTATAGGTGATCATCTGCGCCCAGACGTCTGCGCGCTTGCCTGGAGCGTATTCCGGCCCGGACAGCGGCACATAGGCGAACCAGCCGATATCCGGCGCCATCGAGAGGGCGAAGGACACCCACGCGAAGAGGCCTCCTGAGACATAGACCCAATAGCTGAAGGCATTGAGGCGCGGAAAGGCGATGTTGCGGGTGCCGACCATCAACGGCACCAGATAGATTCCTGTCGCCTGGACGATGGGCACAGCGAACAGGAACATCATGGTGACGCCGTGCATCGTAAACAGCTGGTTGTAGAGATCCGGCCCGATCAAGCCGCGCTGCGGGCCCGAGAGTTGGATGCGCATGACAACGGCGTTGAGGCCGCCCAAACACAGAAACAGAAAGGCGGTGATCAGGTATCGGCGGGCGATGACCTTATGGTCGACGCTCGACAGCGCGCCGATGATACCGGGAGGCGTGCGCCACGTCCGCGCCAGCCACCGGTGCAGGCTGGCATCGTCCAACCCGGTGTCGCGCGGTCCGTCGCGCTCGGGTGCAAGATCGCCTTGGGCGGACGCCTCGCGTTCGGGCGGCAGATCGCGTTCGCTGGTCAGATCCGCGCTGCTCATTTCAGCCCCTCGAGATAGGCGACGATGGCGTTGAGCTCGTCGCCGCTCAGATCGGCTACCGGCATGTGAGAACCCGGCTTGATGCCTTGCGGGTCCGCTATCCAGGCGGCGAGATTGCCGCGGCTCATCGTCAATGTTCCGGCCGCGAGCGTCTGCCGGCTGGCTATATGGGTGAGATCGGGCGCGACCGTTCCGCCTGCGGGGGTGCCGCCGATCTTGTGACACATCACGCAGGGGCGCTTCAGGAACAGGTTCTCGCCGGTCTTGGCCTCGTCGCTCATTGGCGCGGCGGCTGGTTGCAGCTGATCGTTCCACCAGGCGTCGAACTTTTCGCGCGGTTCGGCGATGATGAAGGTGCCCATGTTGGCGTGCTGCGCGCCGCAGAACTCGGCGCATTGGCCCCGATAGACGCCGGGCTTGTCCGCCTTGATATCGAGCACGTTCATGCGGCCGGGAATGAGGTCGAGCTTGCCGGAAAGGCTCGGGATCCAGAAGGAATGGATAACGTCGGTCGAGGTGATAAGAAGCCGCACCGGCTCGCCGGCTGGAATGTGGATCTCGTTCGCCGTGGTCAGGATGCGGCTCGGTGTGGCATCCTCGTAGCGGACCTCCCACCACCATTGATGACCTGTGACGCGAATGGTCAGCGCGGCGTCCGAACCGATCGCGGCAAGCGTCCTGTTGGCAAAGAAGCTGAGCAAGGTGAGCCCGACCAGGATCACCGCGGTCAGCGCTACGGCGGTCAACACCACGCGCAGCTTGCGGTTGTCGGCATCGGCGTCGATTACAAGCGGCTCGGCGCGCTCTCGTGGCCGCATCATCAATGGCAAGGCAAGGGCGATCATCACCAGCACCCACACCGCCGCGCAGAGGCCGGTGAAGAACCAGATCAGCCATGCGAGCTCGCTTGCCGCGGGACCTTTCGGGTCGAGCGCCGATTGCCAGCCTGCGCATCCCTGAAGAAACAGGGCGATTGTCGTGGCGAATGCAATCGGGGCGAAGCGTTTCACGGCGACTTCCCCAGCGTGGCGGCATTCGGCATACGGTTTTCCGATGGGTGCGCCATCATGTCGTCATTGCGGGATGGCGCGGCGGAGGAGGGCGCGTTGCCGCTCAACGAGCGAACGAAGGCCGCAAGCTCCCAGATCTGGTCGTCCGGGATCTTGTCGCGGAAGCTGGGCATGCCGTTCGGACGGCCATCGCGGATCGTGGCGTGAATGCTTTCCATCGAGCTGCCATAGATCCACTTTTCGTCCATCAGCGCCGGGCCCATGCCGCCGCCGCCATTGGCATGGCATCCTGAACAGTTGAACCAGCCGAACAGGCGCTTGCCTTCGCTCAGATGAAAGGCATTGGCCTCGAAGCTCGCCGCTTTGTTATCTGTGGGGGAGGGCCGCTGCCCGCCGGGTTCCAGAGTTGTCACCGGCGTCGGCTGCTCGCCCGAGCCAAGGGCTGATTGCGGGCGTGTGTCCCGCTCCTCGCGCTGGCAGGCGACGAGCATCAGCACCACAGGAAAGAGCACAGCGACAGCGCACCTCATCGCACCGTGCTCCCCGAGGCATCGAGGCGCGGCACGCCATACTGCGCCAACAATGCGTCGATCTCCGCCTTGTGCTTGGCCAAGGCATTGTTCACGTCGCCGCGCAACGCGTCGTCCTCGCGCCGAACGCCCATCGAAATATCGTAGATCATGGGTAATTGCGGTCCGTCGATGCCAGGCGCAACCGGCGTGATGCGCAGCGGGACGTTCTGCTTCTGGGCAAAATAGCCGGCAAGCGGGCCCCACACCACCGCGAGGTCGACCTCGCCGCTCGCCACCGCCTCGACGATGCGGGCCGGGGGATTGGGAGCTGAGTAATCGCCATAGACCGGATAGCCAACGAGGTGACCGACGATGCCGCGGCGGCCGAGCGCCTGGACCGGAGGCGAGTTGGCGCCGTCGTCGCCGATGAGTTGAACGCCGATGCGCATGTCGCGCAGCCGCGGGTCGTTAAAGGACGTTACGTCCGGACCGGCTTTCCGGGTCACGAAGACATAAGACGACCGGTAGTACGGGGTCGTGGTGCGCAGCATTTCGAAATTGGCCGGCGTGCCGGGCACGAGATCGCAGAGACCCGCCTTCAGCGTGTTGCGCACGAAGCCGCGGCGCTGCGCCCACCAGATGTAGGTCAGCTTCGCGCCGAGATCGGCGGCGATGATTTCGGCGATCCTGTTCTCGAATCCCTGTCCGGCTGCATTGGAAAAGGGCAGGTTGTTAGGGTCGGCGCAGACCCTGAGTTCACGAGCGCCGGCCGTCGCCGGAAAGAGCAGCAAGGCGAGCGCGGTGATGCCGAGCGCTATCGGCGGGAAAGCCTTCCGCGCCACGCTGTGGATCACACCGAACACATCAGGGCAGCCGGAACACATAGAGCGTGCCTCCCGCCGTGGTCGCGTTCTTCAGGTCCTTCATCGCATTGACGAAACCGAGCGCGGCGGTGGCATCACGCGGGTCGAGGTCGCCCGAAACGATGGCGCCTGCCCAACCGCCGACGCCGGACAAGATGGCGACGTATTGGTGGCCGTCCGGGCCGCGATAGGTGATGGGCTGGCCGATAATGCCGGACGAGGTCTTGAACTGCCAGAGCAGGTCGCCGGTCTTGGCGCTCACCGCCTTGAACCAGCCTTCCATCGTTCCATAAAAGACCACATCGCCGGCGGTGACAACCGCGCCGCTCCACACCGGGAAATTCTCCTTGAGGCTCCAGGCGGGTTTTTCGGCCGCGATATCCCACGCCGTGAAGGCGCCGCGATTGCCGCCCGGCCCCGGGATCATGCGGACGTTCATCCCGACGTAGGGCGTGCCGGCGATGTAGTTCACCTCGACGCCTTCTTCGTCCATGCACAGATTGTTGTGCGGGATGTAGAGCAGACCGGTCTTCGGCGAGAAGGCGGAAGGCTGCCAGTCCTTGAGGCCCGACGCGGTCGGGCAGATGTCGCGGACGACCTTGCCGGTGCCCGTCAGCTTGTCCGGGTTTTCGATCAGGCGGCCGGTCTTGAGATCGACGCCCTTGCTGGAATTGACGGGGCCGTAAGGTTTTGCGGACAGGACCTCGCCGGTGGTGCGATCAAGGACGTAGAGATAGCCGTTGCGTTCCGGCCGGACCAGCACCTTGCGCGGCTTGCCCTGCCAGTTCATGTCGAGCAGGATCTGCTCGTTGATGCCGTCATAGTCGTGCAGGTCGTGCGGGGTCCACTGGTAGAACCATTTCGCCGCTCCGGTATCGGGGTCGCGGGCGAAAATGCCCGATGTCCATTTGTTGTCGCCGGGCCGCAGATCGGGATTCCAGGGGCCGGGATTGCCGGTGCCGTGGAAGATGAGATTGAGATCCGGATCGTAGGAAATCCAGCCCCACATATTGCCGCCGCCGATCTTCCAGGCTTCCGGCGGCCATGTCGTGACGCCGAGGTCTTTGCCTTTGTCCATGTCGTAATGCGGCTTGAAGTCCGGGCCGATCAGCACCTCCTTGTCGGGGCCGGTGTTGTAAGCCGTCCAGACGACATGACCGTCGCCAGCGTCGAGCGCCTTGACCCAGCCGCGAACGCCCATCTCGCCGCCGGAATTGCCGACCAGCACTTTGCCTTTCACCACAAGCGGCGCCATGGTGATGGTTTCGCCGATATTGATGTTGCCGACATGGGCATTCCAGACCGGCTGGCCGGTGTTCGCATCGAGCGCGATGGTGTGGCCGTCGAGCGTGTTGAAGAAGATGCGCCCATCCGCGAAAGCCGCGCCGCGGTTGACGACGTCGCAGCAGGCAACCCCTTGCGCGGCGGGCTCAGGATTGGGTTCGTATTTCCATTTCATCGGCGCGCCGGGCTTGGAGAGATCGAGTGCGTAGATGATGTTGGGAAACGGGCTCACGATGTACATCGTGCTGCCGACCACCAAGGGCGCCGCTTCCTGGCCCTTGTTCACCCCGGTCGAGAAGGTGAAGGCGACCTGCAGATTCTTGACGTTGCCTTCATTGATCTCGGCGAGCTCGCTATAGCGGGTCGAGGCGTAGTTCTTGGCGGGCATCGTCCATTGCCCGTCATCGGGCGGCGCGGCCGCGGCAGGCGGTGAGATCGCGGGTGCCGGCGGCGATTCCGAAGCGGCTGTCAGCAAGGGGGCGCAGACCAACAGCATCGCTGCAAGGGCGCCCGGAGAATGTTTTCGGGGCGCCGACGAGCGCTTGGTCATCGGGGCTTCCCCGCAGGATCGTACCGGTTGCGCTGCTTGCTTCATTTCGGCGTCGAACCTCCGACGCCGGAACCGATTTCCGCCGCTATATCGGCCTCGTGCCCGGCACAAAGCGGGTGGCCCCAGCCCGAGGCGCTTTTCCCGCCGGGATCAAGATCGTAGATGATGGCATCCTTGCGGTTGGGATTGACGCCCGCCGGAACCTTATCGAGCCCCAGGGCGGCGCGAACGCGCCAGGCGACGTTGTGGTCAGCGCAGGAGGAATCGCCGCTGATCCCGAGGCCACCGACGATCGCCTTGCCGTCGTAGAGAGCCAGGCCCCCGCCGAACACGACGACGCCGCCGATCGGCTCGCCGATCAGCGGATCGTTGGCGCTGCCGAACGTCTTGGGGTCGCCTGTGTAAGCCGCTGCCTGGTTGACGGGATTGGTGGTCTGCAGACCGAACAGCGGTCCGCCTGGTTGCACCCCGGCATAGAGATTGGCTGTCGACAGCGCCATGTTCACTAGGCTGAGGCCATTGGCCGTGTTGGCCTTCTCGGCCGCGATCAGCCGGCTGCCCGGCCATTGCGCATCGGCGGTGGGTCCACTGAAGGCAACGGCGCAGACGGTGCCGTCGCGGGCAACGATTGCCGCCCATTCATTGGTCTCGAAGCCGCCATTCGCGGGGCCGCCGCTCGCCTTGACGTTGGCCTTCAAGGCCGAAAGCAGCTTGTCGTGATCGGCCGGGCAGGGCGCTTGCGCGTGAGCGGCGTTTTGCTGCGTCGAGCCAAACGCCAAGACCAGAAGGCCCAAAGCTAGCAACAAAAACCGACGATGAGCCATGATCCGGAACAATTTGTTGAATATTACCGAACTGACAGCCGGCTGCTTTGTTCCTCCTTCATGAAGAGGTTTGTAGCCGACCAAGACCGCTGGCCTGTAAGGACGCCGGGCAGCGGAACCAGTTTGGATCACTGGCCGCACCAATGCGTCGACGACAGGCCGAATTATGGCGTTGGACAGGCTTGGCCATTTGTTGCGACCGCGGCAGATAGCAAAGCTACCTGACCTGTCTGAAACGCGAATTCCCTGAACCGCTCAGTACGCCGATCGAGATCGAGTTAAGTGGTTACATGCGCTTTTGCCGATTATCCCAGCCTCGCCAGAAATGCCTGGCGCAAGCAGCTGTTCCGGCGAGGGAAGACGGCCACCACGCTCGAACGCGGACTTGCTTCGCTCAAATCAAATTTTGATCCAAGTACTCGGGCTCGCGCAACAGGCTGCCGTGACCTGTTCTGGCGTTAGAGCAGCCACCCAACGTCCCCACAGCTTGTTCCTGCCTCGAGCTGGAAGCTCAGAACTTTTTACATTTGCCGGCAAATCAGGAAGGTCATATGCCGCTCGCATTGTTGCCCCTTGGAACAACGATGTTGGCGCATCGTTTGGGGCAGATGGAACAACTTCGCTCAGATTTCGCCGCAATAGCGCAGCCGGGCTATTGGATCGCTCTCGGACTTCTCATCATCCCTTATGGAGTGGGCGTATTTTTCCTTATTAGGATTTGCCACTGTATGTAATTGCGCGTGTCGTGCGGTCCAGGGGACGCATTGGTAGCTTTAATGGCTAAATCGCCGTTCAAAGGTAGGGCCGAGCGATACGGAGCCATCCTGGAGAGCTTCTGATCTTTGCCCGCGATAAATCAAGAACTTCGACGCACCCACGTCTATGTTGCGATCAACAAGCGGAAAGCTGGGCATCAAGCATCGACTTCACGGAGGCGCGCGCCGGTGCTTGCCGTCAAAGCGATATGCGAGGCGCCAGAGGCGAGATCCCGTAGGCTGCACCCACAGTTGGAGTCCGCAACTGTCAGAGAGTTTCACAAGCTTAGTAGCGGGGCGAGCGTTTCGGCATTTCACATCAGAAAGGGCCATTCGTGAGACCTCCCTTTGGCTGTTTCGATACCAACAGGATGTCCAATACCAACGAAAATCCCATCCCCACCCTCCGTTGGACCAAATGCACTCGAAACGGCCCAACCGCGCTCAAATTCGCGAACTGACCCGAAAAAGCCAACAATTTAAGGCGTTTGCAGAGGCTGCGGCGTAGAAGCTTCGGCGATAGGGACTGTCGGGAGAAGAGGGGATGGTGCCAGAGGCGGATTCGAACCACTGACACGAGGATTTTCAGTGAGCGATAGGGCGGTGTTGCCCGGAATACCGACCTTAACAACGTCAGGTGAGACTATAGCGAGCCCAAGTGGTGAACCCGGCAGGAATCGAACCTTCGACCTACGATTAGCGAATAAGACGGTGGCTCATTTCGGGTTCTTATCCGGTTCGCCAGACCATACGAGACGATACGAAGGATATGGGTTGGCTAACCATCCTGTAAGCCATTGATTTTGCTTGACGACCTCACACCCTCCGGGCCCACCATGACCTTTGATTTCATTGCAAAAAAATGGCTTCGCCCACGGCTTTCCCGCGCTTTGCCCACGCCCTAGAAACTCGAGGCCGGACGCTTTCCTTCGTTAGTTCGAGATTCCGATCGGGCGGCCGAATAGTTTGGGGCAATCATTAGGGTAGTCCTTCGCCAGTCCCCACTTCGCCCGGTATTCGTCAGGCGTCATCCCGTGCCTGGTTGCCAGAGCGGCCCGGCAATCACTCGTCAGCCGGCCATCCAGCCGCCGTCAACCATCAGGTTTATCCCGGTGACGTAGCTGGCCATATCGCTGGCCAGGAACAGCGCCGCGCCCGCCACGTCGTTAGGATGCCCGAGCCGCGGCCACGGCGTGCGCCGGCGCGAATACTCGAGCGCACCAGGATCGTTGGCGACGCCCGGCTTGCCGGTGATGATCTTGCCCGGCGCGATGGCGTTGCAGACGATCAGGTCGTCGGCATGGTCGACGGCGATCTGGCGCGTCATCTGCACGATACCGCCCTTGCTCACCGAATAGGGAAAATCGCCGGGGCAGGCAACCATGCCGTGCTGCGAGGAGATGTTGATGATCCGGCCGCGCACCTCATTGACCGGCGCCTGGGTCAGCATCTGCGTGACGGCGCGCTTGTTGCAGTAGAAGAACCCGGTCAGGTTGACACCGATGACGCGGTTCCACTGTTCCGGCGTGGTCTCGATCAGGTTGGTGCTGGTGTAGATCGCGGCATTGTTGACCATCACGTCGAGGCGACCGAACCGCGCAACCGTTGCGCCCACCAGCGCATCGACGGCACTCCAGTCGGATATGTCGGTCTTGACGTAGATTGCAGCGCCGCCGGCCGAGCGGATCATGTCAGTGGTGCTCTCGCCGTCCTCGATCGGCTGCTCCACCATGTCGGCAACGACGACGCTCGCGCCCTCCGCCGCGAATTTCAGCGCGATGGCACGGCCGATGCCGGAGCTCGCTCCGGTGACGATGACGGTTTTACTTGCGAGCAAGGCCATGGTGTTCAGCTCTCCCGGGTGACGATCTTTCCCTGCGCCGGGCCGACCAGCCTGCCTGCGCGCACGATCTCGCGGCCGCGCAGGAAGACGTTGGTCAGGCGCGCTTTCACGGCCCAACCGTCGAAGGGCGTATAGCCGGCCCGAGACACCTGGTCGGCATTGGCGATCGTGCTGGGTTGGTGTGGATCGAGGATCAGCAGATCGGCGTCGTAGCCGGCGGCGATGCGGCCTTTGCGTCGGCCGAGGCCGAAGCGCTCGGCCGGATTGCGAGAGCACATGCGCACCAGATCGGGGAGGGCGATGAGCCCGTCATCGACCAGCTTCAGCATGGTGGGAAGCAGCGTCTGCAATCCCGGCATGCCGCCCGGAATGTCAGCGAAAGCCGCATAAGGCGCCGCCTTCTCGGCCGGTGCGTGCGGAGCATGGTCGGTGGCGACGATGTCGATCAGTCCCGCGCCGAGCGCAGCGTGCAGCGCATCGACGTCATGCGGCGACCGCAAGGGCGGCGAAGCCTTCAGATTGGCGCCCAGAGCTTCGTAATCTTGCGCTGTGAAGAACAGGTTCTGCGGCGTCGTCTCGACGCTGGCGTCGGCCATGCCGCGCAGCCGGCTCCAGGTCTCGACACCCAGTTCGGAATTGATCTGCCGGACGTGGATTTTTGCCTCCGCCGAGGCCGCGGCGACAAGGGCGCGGGCGATGCCGTTGGCTTCAGCCAGCGGCGGCCGGCTGTCCAGAAAGGCGGCGATGGCGCCCGAGCGGTCGCGCATAGCGCTGCCGTTCAGGATCGATTGATCGCCGGGTGAAATGCCGATCAGCGTATCGGCACCGGCAAAAGCTTTGAGCGCTTCGGCGACCGCGTCGAGCGAGGCAAAGAGGAAGGCGTCCGGCACGTCGGCGGTGAACAGCTCGAACGACACCGGCGCAAGGCTAAGCAGGCCAGGAATGAGCGACAGGTCGCGGCTGATCACGGCCTGCAGGCCGACGTCGACATGGATGCGGCCTTCGGCGATCGCCATCTTGTCGGCGAGTTGCGTTGGCGTGGCCGTCCACGGTTCATCGGTCGGCATGTCGAGCACTGTCGTCACGCCGCCGAGTGCGGCCGCATGCGTGCCGGAGGAGAAATCTTCCTTTTGAGTCAGGCCAGGGTCGCGCAGATGTGCATGCGCATCGACCAGACCTGGCAGCAAGAAACAGTCTGAGGCATCGACGACCATCCTGGCTTCGGCGGCTTCGCCGGGCGCTATGATTGCGGCGACCTTGCCCGCGGCGATTCCGATATCGCTGTGGCGGATGCCTTCGGCATTCACCACCGTTCCACCGCGGATCAGCGTTTCGAACATCGCTCAGCCGCGCTGTTCGATGCGGGTATGGTTCGCATGCCAGAAGCGGGCGATGTCCTCGCGGCGCATGAAGGCGGCGCCGTCGCTTTGTTGGACATGCTCGATCACCTCGCGTAGACCCGATGCGCGGTTGGGCTGGCCCGTCCAGCGGGCGTGGATGCCGATGGTCAGCATGCGGCCGCCGGTCTCGTCGGCTTCGGAGAGCATATAGTCGATGGCCGAGCGGCAGTCCTCGGCGAAGTCGCGGGGATTGCTATAGCCCGGAGCCACCAGATAGCGGCTGTCGTTGAGCGTCTTGGAGTAGGGGACGACCAGTATCTCCGTGCCCCGGTGATCGAGGAAATAAGGCAGGTCGTCATTGCAGGGATCGGAGTGGTAAAGGAAGCCGCCTTCCTTCACCAGAAGGTCGCGCGTGTTGACGCTGGGCAGCGAGCGGCAGTTCCAGCCGAGCGGCCGCTTGCCGAGCAGCTTCTCGTAAAGCGCGATGGCTTCGTGCAGGTGACGCTCTTCCTCGCCGCGCTCCATCATCGTGTAGTCGATCCAGCGCAGGCCATGGCCCATCAGGTCGTGGCGGCGGCTCTTCATCCACTCGACCAAAGGCGGGTTGCGCTCCAGCGCCACGGCGCAGGCGGAAAAGGTGACCGGAATGTCGTAGCGATCGAAGAGGCGCACCAGGCGCCAGACGCCGGCGCGGCTGCCATATTCAAAATGCGTCTCGGTGCCGAGATCGCGCACCGGCGGGCTGCTGGTCAGATTGTATTCGCCCCAATTGTCGTTGCGGCCATCATCCAGCCAGTTGTATTCCGAACCTTCCTCGTAGTTAAGCACGAGGTTGACAGCGAGCTTCACGCCGCCCGGCCAGGTGACGAAGGGCGGATGCGGGCCATAGCCGACAAAGTCGCGCGGCTGGGCATGCTGGAGATCGATCGGCATCGGTACTCTCCTCAGCTTTCGTTGGCGGCAATCCAGTCCATATAGGCGTGAAAGGCTTCCTTGCCGGGACGCGGCCGCCATGTGGTGTCGCGCAGGATGCGGGCGATGTCATAGGCGCCCCACATACCGCCTTTCAGCGCCACGTCCTGGACGATGTTGGCGTCTTCTCCTGATGCCACCTCGGCCTTCAGCCCCGGCACGCGTTCTTTTGCCCAACCGATGATCTCGCCGATGGTCTGGCTGGAGCCGGAGCCGATATTGTAATGACGGTAATTGAGGCGCGGCGCGTCGATCAGTGCGAGGATCGCTGCGGCAACGTCGGTCGAGGCGACATAGTCGCCGACAGGCTCCAGGCTGTTCGGCCTGATCGTCTCGCCGGCCAGAGCCATATGCGCGACACGGTTGGGGACATGGCGAAAGTTGCGGCTCTCGGTGGCGCGGTCCATCGGCCCGTAGACGGAAGCAAGCCGCACCGAGACCGCCGACAGGTTAAACAGGTCGGCATAGCGGTTGGTGACCATCTCGGAAGCGAATTTCGAGATGCCGTAGAGCGTCAGCGGCGCGACATAGCCGTCTTCCGGCAGCGGCTCGCTACTCCAGTCGGGCCCGTTGTGGCGGTAGACCGAACCGGAACTGACATAGACGAAGCGCTTGAGGCCGGGCCTCGCGCGCGCCCACTCCAGCATGCGCACGGTGCCCATCAGATTGACGTCGACGATGCGTGCCGGATCCTCGGCCTCCGGCTGGCGCTTGGCCTCCGAAGCGCTGCCGCGTGAGATCGGCGTGATCGTCGCGCCGTGGACGATTGCCGTGATGCCTTGCTGGTCGAGCGTCGCGGACCAGGCTTGCGGGTCGAGGATATCGGCGGCGATTATCGTCAGCCGGTCGCGCACCGGCGCGAAATGCTTCTCAGCGGCTGCGTCGAGGCCGGAGCGGTCGAGGATCACGGCGCGGGCCAGAGGGTCGCGATCCAGCCAAGCGCGCGCAACCACGCTCATGACGAAGCCGGTGCCGCCAGTGACGAGCAGGGTCATGGGAACTCCTTTGAAAATACGGGCTCAGCGCGTCGCATAGCCGCCGTCCACGAGCATGTCGGATCCGGTGACGAAGGATGCGTCCGAGGAAAGCAGGAAAGCCGCCGCCGCGGCGATCTCGTCAGGATCGGCGATGCGGCCGAGCAGATGGGAGGGACCAAGGCCGGCATTGGCGGCCTCGAAATCGGCGAACCGGCGCAGCAGGCGGGTCGTGGCCACCGCGCCGGGCGACAGGCTGTTGACGCGAACCTTGTCGGGCGCGTGGTCCACGGCCATCGCCTTGGCAAGGTGGATCAGCCCGGCCTTGGCAGCGCAATAGGCGACGGCCTTGGTCGTGGCGACGCGCCCGAATTGCGAGCCGATGAAGACGATCGAGCCGCCGCCGCTTGCGGCGATCAGCGGCACGGCGAACTTGCTCATCAGAAAGGCGCCGGTCAGGTCGATATCGATCTCGTGCCGCCACGCACCTTCATCGAGATCGACGACGGTGGCGTTGGTGGAGGGGGCCGCGGCATTGTGCACCAGCCCGTCGAGCCGGCCGAATTTTTGCCGGGCGAACGCGACGGCCGCTTCGGCGGACTCGATGTTCGTCACATCGCACTGGCAAGCGGCCGCGGCAGGGCCAAGCGCTTCGGCAAGCTTCGTCGCAGCCTCAAGATCGTAATCCGCGCAGACGACGCTTGCGCCTTCGGCAGCGCAGCGTCGTGCAATCGCCGCACCGATGCCGCTGGCAGCGCCGGCAATGAGAATGACGCTGCCCTTCATGCGGTTCATTGCATCCGTCATCAGACCTGCTCCTCGGCTGCCTGCATCGTCGGCGCGATGACCGGCCGGCGTAAAAGATTGTAGCAGGCAGCTATCGTCACCAGCACGGCGCCGCCGCCGAGCAAGAGGAACATGGCCGGCGCGCCCATGCGGTCCATCAGGCCGGCGGAAATGCCGGGCGTCGCGACATTGCCGATCGAATAGAGCAGGAGCAGCGTGCCGGAAGCGCCGACCATGTGCCGGCTGTGCAATTGCGAGGCGCCGAAGGCCATCGCCACGGGATAGACGGTGAGCGCCGTGCAGCCATAGAGGAAGAACAGCACGAAGAGCAGCGGCACCGAAAAATTGCCGAGCCAGGCGATCGCAGCGCAGAGCGTGACGGACAGGACGCCCTGGACAAGCAATATGATTCGCCGCTCAAACCTGTCCGACAGCCAGCCGACTGGCGTCTGCGCCAGCATGCCGGCGATGCTGATGGTCGTAACCAGCCCGACCGTCGTTGCCGCCGACAGCCCGATCTGCGTGCCGTAGATCGGCGTCAGCACGAAGATGTTCATGTTGGTGATGCCGCCCTGGAAGATCGCCACGACCGTCACCGGCGCCAGCCGAAAGAGCGCCAGCGGGCCGAGGCGCTTGACCGGTCTCGCCGAACTTGCGTGCTCCGGATCGCTGGCCGGCAGCGCCGGCCCGCGACCGCCGATGAATTTGGAGATCAACGCCAGAAGCACCGTCGCCGCCGCGACCGGGAACAGATGCGGCGATTGCGGACCGACCAGGCCGACAAGGAGTTGTCCGAGCAGCACGGCGATCGCCGTCGTCAGCATGTAGAGCGAAAACAACGCGCCGCGATTGTGGTGCTCGGCGTAGAGGTTGATCCAGCTTTCGCAGACCACGAACAACGACGCCATCGCCATGCCGCCGAGCAGGCGGAAGCAGATCCAGCTCGGCAGGAATTCGGTGAAGACAAAGCCTGAAGCGGCCAGCAGCGCCAGCACAAGGATCGCGACGAAGGTGCGCTCGTGGCCGTATTGGGCGACAGCCGGGCGCGTGACCAGGCATCCGACGAGGAAGCCCACGGGATAGGCGGTCAGCACGATCTGCACGACCTGGGGCGAAATGCCGGGCTTGCCGAGATGCAGCGACACGGCGGTGGTCAGCATGGCGCTGCCGATGCAAGCGAGGCAGACGCCGACCATGATCGGCAGCATGGCGCGGGAGCGCTCAGCATTTTGCCAAAGCCTCATCGCGGATTGAGCGATCGACCTCATGAATGCGGCTGCGGCGGCTCCCTGGCGGCACCGTTGACCGACGGCAGCCCGAGCTGAAGCTACACTTTATAGTGGCTGCCACAAACGAAGATTGACGCGGCTATGGCTTAAATTTTTTTGGCCATGCCGGCAAAGGAAAGCGGCGTCTCGGCGCGTCGCGGGCTTTACAGCGGTTTTGCACCCTCCTTACCATAGGCAAAAACCGGATCTGGAACCCAGCGGAAGGGAACATCATGACGATCGAACGCCTCGAAAACGGCCAGCGCTTCTGCCGGGTGCTCCGCTACAACGGCACCGTCTATGTGGCCGGCCTGACCGCGGATGATCTTTCCGGCGACACCACCAGCCAGACCAAGCAGATCCTGGCCAAGATCGATACGCTTCTGGCCAAGGCCGGCAGCGACAAGTCGAAGCTGCTCAGCGTCCAGATCTGGCTCCGCGACATCGCCGATTTCGAGATGATGAACACGGCCTGGGACGCCTGGATCGACAGGAGCGCCATGCCGGTGCGCGCCACGGTGGAAGCGCGGCTTGCCGGCGACCAGTACCGTGTCGAGATCATGGTGACGGCGGCCGTCGGATGAGCCGGCCGGCGAGGGGACGCCAATGCATGAGCTGGTGATCAAAGGCGGGCGCGTGGCGCTCGACGACGGTTGGGCCGAGTGCGACATCGGCATCGACGACGGCCGCATCGCCGCGATCGGCAAAGGCCTGACCGGGGGGAAATCGATCGACGCCGGCGGCAGCTGGGTGATGCCCGGTGGCATCGACGCGCATTGCCATCTCGACCAGCCGGTCTGGGGCGGCGCGGGCAATGCCGACGATTTCTATTCCGGCACGATCTCCGCGGCCTTTGGCGGCACCACCTGCATCGTCCCGTTCGGCATGCCCGGGCAGGACATGACCACCATCGGCGCCATTGACCGCGCGCTGGAGCGCGCGGCGGGGCGTTCCGTGATCGACTATGGGCTGCATGCCGTGGTCACCATCGGCACAGGCGCCGATGTTGAAGCCCAACTCGACCAGCTTGCCCAGCGCGGCATCGCTTCGGTCAAGCTGTTCATGACCTATCAGGGTTTTGCCGTCGACGACGACCTGTTCTTCCGAGTGCTCGATACGGCGAGACGACTAGGCTGGATCGTCATGGTCCATGCCGAAAATGACGCCGCGATCCGCCGCACGCGACAGCGGCTGATCGATCTCGGCCGCACCGATATCCGCTATCATGTCGTCGCCCACAGCGAGACGATGGAGCGCGAGGCGACGCATCGCGCTTTAGCCTTCGCCGAGATGACCGGCGCGCGCATGACCATCGTGCATGTCTCCTCCTGGCAATCGGCGGAGGAAGTGGCGCGGGCAAAGACGCGCGGCGTCGACGCCATTGCCGAGACCTGTCCGCAATATCTCTTTCTTGGGGCGGCTGACCTCGACCGCGACGCAGTCGACGCGGCCCGCTTCGTCTTTTCGCCGCCGCCGCGGTCGCCGCGCAGCCATGAGCATCTGTGGCAGGAGCTGATTAACGGCGGCATCGACCTCTGGTCGTCGGACCATTCGCCATATTATTTCGCCGACAAGATCGGCCGCTCCGAAACACCCGGTTTCACGACGACGCTGAGCGGCATTCCCGGCATCGAGACACGCCTGCCGCTGCTGTTTTCGGAGGGGCTGCTCACAGGCCGCCTGACGCTCGAGCGCTATCTCGACCTCACCTCGCGCAACGCCGCCTCGATCTACGGTTTCGCCGATCGCAAGGGCAGCATCGCCGTCGGGCTCGACGCGGACCTCGCGCTGTGGGATCCGGCTGCGCGCTGGACGCTCGGGCACAAGGCGCTGCATTCGCACGTCGATTTCACGCCCTATGAGGGCAAGGTCGTCACCGGCTGGCCGACTACCGTCCTGGTGCGCGGCGTGCCGGTGGTCGCCGACGGCAAGCTGCAGGCCGAACCGGGGTTCGGGCGCTTCGTGGCGCGCGCCGCAGCCGATCCGGCGCTTTTGGGAAAACCAGTCGAGGATTGGACACCATGGCTCGATGCCTGACCATCGCCGTTTGCCAGACCGGACCGATCCAGCGCAGCGCCACGCGCGCCGAGACGGTCGGGCGGCTGGTGCATCTGCTCGAAAAGGCAGCGGCTTCCGGCGCCGAGATCGCGGTGTTTCCGGAAATGGCGCTGACCACGTTCTTTCCGCGCTCGCGCATCGACGACCAGGCCGAGATCGATGCCTTCTTCGAAGTCTCGATGCCAGGACCCGAGACGCAGCGGCTCTACGATGCCGCCGCGCGGCTGAAGGTCGGGTTCGCGCTGGGTTATTGCGAACTGGCGCATGAAGAGGGTCGCAGGCGCCATTTCAACACGATGGATCTGGTCGGGCCGGAGGGCGCCTTCATCGGCCGCTATCGCAAGATGCATGTGCCGGGCTCGAGCGAGCCGGAAGCGGGCACGACCACGCATCTCGAACGGCGTTACTTCGAACCGGGCAATCTCGGCTTTCCGGTGTTCGACTATCGCGGCGTGCGCGTCGGGCTTGCCATCTGCAACGACCGCCGCTGGCCGGAGACCTATCGCATGCTCTGCCTCAACGGCGCCGAGGTGGCGTTGCTCGGCTACAACACGCCGCTGCTGCTCGACGAGGCGCCGGCGCTGGCGCATCTGAGAATGTTCCACAATCATCTGCCGATGCAGGCCGGCGCCTACCAGAACACGCTTTGGATAGGCGCCGCCGCCAAGGCGGGCCTGGAAGACGGGCAAGCGCTGATCGGCGGATCCTGCATCATCGCGCCGACCGGCGAGATCGCCGCGCAGGCGATGTCGCTCGACGACGAGGTCATTGTCCACCGCGCCGATCTCGATCTGATCGAGACCTGCCGGAAGGTGAATTTCAACTTCGAGCTCTATCGCCGCCCCGACCAGTACAAGCGCATCTCGGAGCCTGTCTGAGACCGCGATGGGCCTGATCGAAACCGGATACAGCCAGGACACCGCGGCGCTCGCAGCCGACCCGCTGTCGCTTAGCGACATCGTGGAGAACGGACTTTGCATCGGTTGCGGCCTTTGTGTCTCGATTGCCGGTGCTGGAGAAATCGAGATGGTGATGACGCCGGAAGGCCGAGAGCGGCCAGTGGCGAAGCAGGCGTTGGATAAGGCGACCTTGGCGAAGATCAACGCCGTCTGCCCAGGAACGAGGATCGCCGGTCCGCCTCCGGCGCAAAGGCGCGAGGCCAGGCTAGCGGATACTGTCTGGGGGCCTGTCGAACGACTTGTGCTCGGCTCCGGTGGAAATCCCACAGTGCGGTTTATCGGCTCCGGCGGCGGGACGCTGACGGCGCTCGGGCAGTTCCTGCTCGACTCGGGACGGGTCAAGTTCGTGCTGCACGCCGCGGCCTCGCGTTCCATGCCGATGCGCACGGAACGAAGGCTAAGCTTCGACAGCGCTTCGGTGCTCGAAGGCGCCGGCTCGCGCTATGGGCCGGCGGCGACGCTAGTGGATTTCAACGACATCCTCGACCGCGGTGAGCCGTTCGCCCTGATTGCCAAGCCCTGCGACATCACCGCGGTGCGAAACCTGGCGCGGCTCGATCTGCGTGTCGACGAATATATGCGCTATGCGCTCGCCTTCGTCTGCGGCGGGGCCTCTGACCTGACCAAGTCGGAACAGGTGCTGGAGCGTTTTGGCCTTCGTGAGGACGAGTTGTCTCTCTTCCGCTACCGGGGCCACGGCAATCCAGGCCTCAATCGCATCGAAACCAAAGACGGCCGCGCCTTCGAGATCAGTTACCGGCGGCTGTGGGAAGACGAGGACAAATGGATGATCCAGCCGCGCTGCAAGATCTGCCCCGACGCGATCGGCCAGGTGGCGGATATCGCGGTATCGGATTCCTGGCTGAATGGCGGACCGGCCGTCGAAGACGAGCCGCTCAACGGCATCATCATACGCACGAAGCGCGGACTGGAACTGTTGGATGCGGCCGTCGAGGCTGGCGTACTGCAGATCAAGCGGGAGAGCAGCATCGCCGAGATCAGCGAATTGCAGTCGCATCAGGTGCGCAAGCGGCGCGCCGTGTGGGCGCGGCTGACGGGCATGGCAATCGCAGGCAAGCCGGTGCCTTTTGTCAGCGACCTCGCTTTGCGGGATTGCGCCGTGCAGAACTCGCCGGCCGACAATCTGGCCGAAGGGCGGGGCGCCCGCGATCGCGCGCGCCGCGGTCGCCTGGGCGAGCCGCCAGCCGTGCCGCGCGGAACAGTTTTGGGGGATCCATGAACGAGCAGACGGACGTCATCATCATCGGCGGGGGCATGGCCGGCGCCGGCGCTGCCTTCGAGATTTCGCGCGACAAAAAGGTCGTGCTGCTCGAGCGCGAGAGCCATTGCGGCTATCACACCACGGGACGCTCGGCGGCGAGCTTCACGGAGAATTACGGCAACGGCGTCATCCGCCGCATCGTGCTCGCCAGCCGGGCGTTTCTCACCGAGCCGCCGACGGGTTTTTGTGATTATCCGCTGCTCAGCAAGCGCGGCATGATCACCGTGGCGCGCACCGACCAACTCGACCTTTTGCGTGAAGATCTGGCGGCCGCGCAGGCGCTCGTTCCCTCGATCGTCGCGATGACGCCGGCGGAGGCGATCGCGCGCGTGCCGGTGCTGCGCCGGGACTACCTCGCCGGCGCCTATATCGAACCGCATTCGATGGACATAGACGTCAACGGCCTGCACCAGGGTTTTTTGCGCGGCGCGCGAGCGCATGGCGCGCGCATCGTCACTAAGGCGGGTGTACGGACCATCGGCCGACAGGGCGGTCTATGGTGGGTCGAGACGGAGGCGGGAACATTCCTTGCGCCGCTGATCGTCAATGCGGCTGGCGCCTGGGGCGACGAGGTCGCTGCGATGGCTGGCGTGCGCCCGGTCGGCCTGCAGCCAAAGCGCCGCACCGCCTTCAACATTCCCGCACCTGCGGGTGTCGACATTAGCGACTGGCCGCTGGTCAACGATGTCGGCGCGGAATTCTATTTCAAGCCGGATGCCGGGCAATTGTTCGTGTCGCCGGCCGACGCCACGCCGTCGACGCCGATGGACGCATTTGCCGAAGACATCGATGTCGCGATCGGCGCCGAGCGTCTCGAACGGGCAACGACAATCGAGGTGCAGCGCGTGTCGCGCTCCTGGGCGGGCTTGCGGACATTTGTCGCCGACGGGTCGCCAGTGGTCGGGCCGGATGACGAATTTCCGGATTTCGTCTGGCTGGTCGGGCAGGGCGGCTACGGCATCAAGACCTCGCCGGCGTTGTCGCGCGTCTGCGCCAGCCTGATCGCCGGCGGCGGCCTGCCGGACAATGTCGCGAGGCAAGGCGTTTCCTCGGACGATCTGACGCCGCACCGGCTGCGCGGCGCCGAGGGCGAAGCTCGACGGGCCGTGCCATGAGCTCACTGACGGCCGGTGGGAAACTGGCGGGACGTATCCTGGACGCACTCGCCGAAGCCACAACGGACGCGCCGGGAATCACGCGCGTTGCTTACGGGCCGGGCGAGCGCTTCGCCCACGATCTCGTGCGCAACGAGGGGGAAGAACTCGGCGCCGTCGCGCGCGTCGATGCGGCCGGCAATCTCTATCTGACGCTCAGCGGCCGTAACCCGGAGCTGCAGGCGATCGTGATCGGCTCGCATCTGGACAGCGTGGCGCATGGCGGCAATTTCGATGGCGCCGCCGGCGTGGTAGCGGGCCTGGCGGTGATGGCCGAACTGGTCGGGCAGGGCATCCGCTTGCCACGCGACCTCATCGTGTTGGCAACGCGGGCGGAGGAGGCCGTCTGGTTTCCGCTGTCATACCCCGGCAGCCAGGCGGCGCTTGGCCTGCTGGATCCGCGGGCGCTCGAAGCCAGGCGGTCCGACAGCGGGCGCACACTGGCCGAGCACATGCGCGAGGAAGGCTTCGATCCCGACGCCGTGCGGCGCGGTGTGCCCGGCATCGATGCAGGCCGGATCGCGGCTTTTGTCGAGGTGCATATCGAGCAGGGGCCACGCTTGACCGCCGCCGAAGCGCCGGTCGGCATCGTCACCGGGATCGCCGGCGGCTTCCGCTATGTCGATGCGAAATGCCTTGGCGCCTACGCCCATTCCGGCGCTGAGCCGCGCTTCGCCCGGCATGACAGCGTGCTTGGCTTTGCCGATCTGGTCGCCGCGCTCGAAACCGAATGGGATGCGCTCGAACGCGAAGGGCGTGAGGCCACCATCACCTTCGGCCGCGTGCAGTCCGATCCGACGCAGCATGGCGGCAGCCGTGTTCTGGGTGAGCTCGGTTTCACACTCGATGTGCGAAGCGCCGAAGCTACCGTCCTGGATCGTATCGAAGCCAAGCTTCAGAACATTTTCGCCGAGATTGCCGGCAAACGCGGCGTCACCTTCGAGCCCGGGCCGCGCTTCACCTGGGATCCGGCGACTATGTCACTTGCGTTGACCGCGGGCCTGGATCGCGCCGCGACCGCATTGCAGATGAGGGCGCCGCATGTGCCGAGCGGAGCAGGGCACGATGCGGCGACCTTCGCCGGCGCGGGCATTCCTACTGCGATGCTCTTCGTGCGCAACGAGAATGGCAGCCACAATCCGCATGAAGCGATGGAGATCGCCGATCTCGATCAGGCGATACGTCTGCTTCTGCGCTTCGTCACCGACTTCGACAATGCCCTGGATCAGCCATGAACCTCGCCAAAACTGCCTTGCTCGTCATCGACCTGCAGAACGAATACCGCCCCGGCGCGGCATGGCCGGTCGTCGGCTACGACTCGGTGCTTGCCAACACAGCAGCATTGATCGAAGCCGCTCGGACGGCGGGCGTAGCCGTCATCCACGCGCAGGCCTGGGTGAAGCCGGAGGAACGCGACGGCTATGCGCGGCAGGAGGAGATCCTGACGGAGGAGTTCCGCTCCGCAGTCGCCGAAAGCGAAGGCGCCGCGATCTGCGCCGAGGTGGCGGCGTTGCCCGGCGACATCGTCATCCACAAGCATTGGCCGAGCGCCTTTCGGCGGACCGATCTTTCGCAAAAGCTCGCCGCGCTCGGTACGGAGAACCTGATCGTCGCCGGCGTGCTGACCGACAGCTGCGTGACCGAAAGCGTGTTCGACGCGGTCTACCAGGGTTTTCGCGTCTGGCTGGTCAAGGAAGCCTGCGGCAGCATGACGGAAGCGATGCATCGCACCGGCATGCTCGACATGGCGAATCGGCTCTATGGCGGCGGCATATTGCGTCTGCCGCAGGCACTGAAAGCGCTCTCCGGCCAGACTTTCGACGGTTGGCGCTGCATGCGGCCGGTTGAGTTCGCCTACACGCTGGAGACGGTCGACCGGATTTACGAGGCGCTGTGATCGGCGCCGCAGTTGCAAGCGCCCCTGACGATCGGCTTCGAGGCCAGAGGCCTGAGGACCGCGCCCGGCAGCGCTCCGGTGGCTCTGCCTTTTCGCCACACCGATACGCCATTCACAAAGACATGCTCAATACCGGCGGCGGGCCGGCGCGGCTCCTCAAAGGTCGCGCTGTCGATGATCGTCTCGGGATCGAAGATGACGAGATCGGCGAAGTTGCCTTCGGCCAGAAGCCCGCGTTGCGCGATGCCGAACTCCCGCGCGGGCAGGCCGGTCATTCGGAACACCGCTTCTTCCAGGCTGAACAGGCCGACATCGCGGGCATAGTGCCCAAGCACACGCGGAAATGTGCCCCACAGGCGCGGATGCGGATGGATGTCGTGCGGCAGGCCGTCCGAGCCGATCATGGTGCGCGGATGGGCGATGATGTTGCGCACGTCGTCCTCATCGAGCTGGAAGTAGACCGCGCCCGCCGGCAGCAGGCGCTCGCCCGCCTGGCGCTCGGTGCAGTTCCATTCGCGGGCAATGTCGGCGATCTCGCGCCTTGCCATCTCCGGATGCGGATCGGACCAGGTGATGAGGATCTTCAGGCCCGTGTCGCAGCGCTCCAGCCGAAGCACCGTCGAGCTCGCTGCATAGGGATAGACATCCATGCCGATGTCCATCGTCTCGCGCGCCCGGTCGATCCTTTCCAGCGAGGGCCGGCTCTTGCCGAAATTGGCGCGGCCGGTGCACTGGTGGTGCGAGATGAAAAGCTTGCCGCCGGCATGGTCGGCGATGTCGATCGCTTCCTCGATCGCCTCATCCATCGCCTCGAAATAATTGCGCGTGTGGGTGACATACGGACCGCCCAGGCCTGCCGCTGTGGCGGCCAGCGCCTTGACCTCCTCGGTCGACGAGTTGACGGCCGGCGGATAGTCGAGCCCGGTACTGAGGCCGAACGCACCCTCGGCCATCGCCTCGGCCACCGCTTCCTGCATTGCCGCCGTTTCCGCTGCGTTTGCGGGACGGTCGGTCACCGGCATGCAGCGCTGGCGCAAGGTGGTGTGGCCGACGAGCAGGGCCGCGTTGGTGGCGATGCCGCGCCGCTTCAGCTCCGCAACATAATCGGCGAAGCGGCCGAAGCGGAAGTTCTCGCGGCCGCCGACCAGCGTGAAGGGCGGCGGCGGTGTCTTGTCGAGCAGCAGAGGCGCCAGGCTGACACCGCAATTGCCGGCGATCACCGTCGTCACGCCCTGGCTGATCTTCGGGTCCATGCCGCGCGGCGAAAGCAGCGCGCCGTCATCATGGGTGTGCACGTCGATGAAGCCGGGCGCGACGACCTTGCCCAGAGCATCGATTTCCTCGATGCCGTGCTCATCGTCCAGCCGGCCGATCGCCGCGATTCTGTCGCCGGTAACGGCGATGTCGGCCTCGAACGGTGCCGAGCCGTCGCCGGCGATCAGCGTCGCGTGGCGGATAACGAGGTCGTAAGGCATCGTAGTGTCCTAAGCTTCCGGATTGGCGGCGATCTCCTCGCGGCGGCGCGCGACATAGGCGTCGAGCTCCTCGCGGATTGCGGGATCCATGACCGGCTCCTCATAGTCGTGCAGCGCCTGCTGCCAGAGCTCTGTCGCCCGCTCCAGCGCATCCTTGCCGCCGGCTTCCTGCCAGGCGCCGTAGTTCTGCCAGTTGGAGAGCATCGGCTGGTAGAAGGCGGTGGTGTAGCGCGACATGGTGTGCTCGGCGCCGAAGAAATGGCCGCCGGCCGGCACCGATTTGATGGCTTCGAAGCCGAGGTCGTCCTCCTGGAAGGGCAACGGCCGCAGGAACTCCATCATGTTCTGCAGGATCTCGACGTCGAGCACGAGCTTTTCGTAGGACGCCGTCAGCCCGCCCTCCAGCCAGCCGGCGGCGTGATAGATCAAATTGGCGCCGCCGAGCACCGCGCCCCATGTCGCCATTTCGGTCTCGTAGGCGGCCTGCAAATCGACCACGTTGGAGGCATTCGCATTTGAGGTGCGGTAGGGCAGGTTGTAGCGCCGCGCCAATTGGCCGGCGATGATGTTGGCCTTGGCGTTTTCCGGCGTGCCGAAGGCCGGCGCGCCCGACTTCATGTCGACATTGGAGGTGAAGGCGCCGTACATCACCGGCGTGCCGGGGTTGACCAACTGGGTCAGCGTCACGCCGAACAGCGCCTCGGCGTTCTGCTGGCAGAGCGCGGCGGCCAGCGTCACCGGCGTCATCGCGCCCATCAGCGTGAAGGGCGTCACCGTCACCGGTTGGCCGTGCTCGGCCATGGCGATCAGGCCTTCCGCCATCGCGTCATCGAACAGGCGCGGCGAGTTGATCGAGATGATCGTGGTGACGCCCGGCGAGGCGCGCATCTCCTCGACCGAGATGCCGCGCGCGATCGCCATCATGTTGACGCCGTCCATCGCCCTGGCGCGGCCGATCGCCGTGCAATGGAAGGAGAGATCGCTCAGTGTCAGATTGGCATGGTAGGTGTCGAGATGGCGGGAATTCGCCGGCAGCTCGATCGGCGCCACCACCTGGTTGCCGATGATGTGGATGGCGTTGAAGTGGTGCGCCAGCCGGATGAAGTTCTGGTAGTCGGGGAGGTTGCCCGGACGGCGGCCGTTGATGCGGTCATGCACATTGGGCGGACCGGCGACCAGGCCGAAAACCAGTGAATTGCCGCCGAAATGGATCTGCTTGTCCGGATTGCGGCTGGTCAGCGTGAAGGAGGAGGGCACGTTGCTCAGAGCTTCCGTCACGATGCTCTCGTCGATGCGGATGGTCCGCTCCTCGCGATCGACGATGGCGCCAGCCTTGGCGAACAGGTCCATAACCTTTTCGCTCATGACGCGGATCCCGAGCTCCGACAGGATGCGCATCGAGGTCTTGTGCAACTGCTCCATGCGCTCCTCGTCAAGGAGCTGCATAGGCGGGTAGGGGTTCTTGACGCTCTGCCACGGCAGCTGCGCGATGCCGCCGCCACCGCGCCCGAGCTTCGATCTGCGGCCACCGCCGCGCCTGTCCTGTGACATAGCATTCCCCTTCGATTCTTGTTCTCGCACGGAAAACCGCTGCACTTTTCCTGGAATTGCTTTCAGTAGCCGCGTTCCGGATTGACCACATTCTCCAGCGGCTCGCCGCGGCGGTAGCGCGCCAGATTGTCGGCGAACATGCGCACCGACTTGATCTCCCAGCCGTCATAAACCGCAGCGCAATGCGGCGTGACGGCAACGTTGTCGTAGCTCCAGAGCGGATGCTCCGCCGGGAGCGGTTCGGTCGCAAAGACGTCGAGCGCCGCGCCCTTGATCCGCCCCGCATCAAGCGCGGCGAGAAGGGCCTTTTCCTCGATGACGCCGCCGCGCGAAATGTCGATGAGAACGACGGACGGCTTCATCGCGGCGAAAGCGGCCTCGCCCAGCAGGCCGCGCGTGGTGGACAGCAGAGGCACGCAGCAGACGATGAAATCTGCACGGCCGGTCAGAGGCAGCAGCGCGTCGGGCCCATGCACCTCGTCGAGCGACGGCATCGGTTTCGGTCGCGCGCGGATGCCCAGGGTGCGCATGCCCATCGCCTGCGCGCGGCGCGCGACGGCCTCACCGGTCTTGCCGAGGCCGACGATGAGGACGGTCTTACCCTCGATCGGCTCGACGCGGCCGCCGCCCCATTGGCGGGCCTGTTGCCGGCGCTCGAAACCGCGCAGGTCGAGCGAGAAGGAGAGCATGGCGCCGAGCGCATATTCGGCCAGCATACCGGCGGCGACGCCGGCCGAGTTCGTCACCGTCACATGATTCGGATCCCAGCGACCGAGATGGTCGGTGCCGGAGCCGCCGATCGACACCCATTTCACCGTCTGGCTCTCGGTAAGTGCCTGGCGCGGATAGTGCGGCGTGCCGTCGAAGCGGATCGAATAGACTACTTCCGCGGCGGTCCGCTCGATCAAAGCGGGAAGGTCGGCATAGGTGTCGCAGGCATGAACATCCAGATCCGGATGTGTCTCGGCAAGCACCGCGAGCGCGCCGGCAGGCTTGTCGGTGTGCAGGATGATTGTTGGGCGCGCCGACATCGCGATCTCAATCGCGGCCGATATGATCGGCGGCGCTGCCGAGGATGGCAAGCAGCGCCCGGCCGTTCTCGAGCGTCGCATTCTCATGCGGCGCGCGCAGGTTCAGCCAGCGCCGGTCGCCGGACTTGACCGCAAGCACCGCCTTCATCGCAGGGATCAACCCGGCATCCTGGATGACCTTCCGGAACGTCTTGATAGCGCCATCGGCTTCGGCGACGTCCTCGCCCTGCCGGGCCGCGTCATAGAGGCGGCGAATGGCGGCGGCGTTCAAATTGACGGTGGCCGAAATGCAGCCGGCAGCGCCGCTCGCCAGACCCTTGGTGAGCTGCGCCTCTGAACTCGGAAAGACCGAGATATCGGGCGCGGCGGCGATGACGGCGGCTGTATTGTTCCAGTCGCCGGTGCTGTCCTTGTAGGCGACGACCGTGTCCGGGAAGGCTTTGCTCAGCCTCTCCGTCAGCGCTGGACTTACAGGCACGCCCGAGTTCTGCGGGATGTGATAGAGGATCACGCGCATCGAAGGTTTTGCCACCTTCTCGATCAGCTCGCTGTAGTAGCGCGCCTGCCCGTTGTCGCCGACGCCGGTGTAGAAGAAGGAGGGCAGCACCATGACGGCGGCGCAGCCGAGCCCGACGGCATGCGCCGACAGTTCGACCGTCTCAGGCAGCGCGGTGACGCCGGTGCCGGGCATAAGCCGGTCCGGCGCAATGCCGGCCTCGACCAGCCATTCCAGCGCCTGCATGCGCTCGCGCAAGGACACCGACAGCGCTTCGCCCGTCGTGCCGAAGGGCGAGAGGAAATGCGCGCCCTGGTCCAGCACCCATTTGGCGTGGGAGATCCAGAGATAGCGCGCGATGCGGCCATCGTCTTCGAACGGCGTCAGGATCGGGGCGATGGTTCCTTGCGGGCGGGTCATGAATATCCTCTATGCTGGTCTGTGTGGCCGGCCACCGCCGCGACGGCGCGGGCGAAGTAGGCCGAAGCGGTGATGTCGAAGAGTATGTCGAAACCCGCCGGCGAACGGAACGTCACGGCCTCGATATGGCCGACGCGTGTCTGCGCGATATCGTCGGCGCCGAATTTTTGCGGTCTCAGGTCCAGCGCGCAAAGCGCGCTCATCGCTTCGGCAAGGCGGGGACCGGAAAGGCGCATCCATGCCCAGCCTTCCTCGCGCCATGAGGAGTAGCCTTTTGGCGCCGTCGCGGCCTGCCAGGCCGCTTTGACTTCGGCGAGAGTCTCGCCGGCGTCTTCCGCGAGAAGCAGGATGTCCTCGTTGCCGAGGCGCAGAACCCGCATGCCACGGTGGTCGCCGATGCGGTTGACGGCCGGCAGCGTAACGGCCTGCGCGGCAAGCCAGGCGGCACTGCCGCCGCCTTTCAGACCAAAGCGCGGGCGGCCCGTGAGGTCGCTCAGCACGACCGCGTCGGAAATCAGCTTCGTGCTGCCGGCCGCGCCGCCGGGCATGAAGGGGTAGATGCGCATCGCGGTGCTGGCGGCCATCTAGATCTCCTGCCGCGCGTTGGTCGGGTCGAAGAAGGCATGGGCGACGACCGGCACTTCGACCAGTTCACCATTGCGGCACTTCACCGTCACGCGGCTGCCTTCCGCCTGGTCGTCGACATGGACATAGGCGAGCGCGATGTGTGTCCCTAGAGATGGTGAAAATCCCACCGAGGTGATCTGGCCGACAGGCGCGCCGCCGCGCAGCACCAGGCAGCTCTCGCCGGGGATGTTCCGCGCGCCGGCGGGGAATTGCAGCCCGACCAGCTTGCGGCTCTGCCCGAGCCTCGCGCGCATCTCGATGGAGCGCTTGCCGACGAAGAACGGCTTCTTCTTCGAGACCGCCCAGCCGAACCCCAATTCTTCAGGCGTGGTGATCGCATCCGTATCCTGGCCGATGAGGATGTGGCCTTTCTCCAGGCGCAAGATGCGCGACGCCTCCAGTCCATAGGGACGCAGGCCGTGCGGTCTGCCCGCCGCCATCACCGCATCCCAGAGGCTGGGCGCCAGGCTCGAAGCGCAATGCAATTCATAGCTGAGCTCGCCCGTGAAGCCGATGCGCATCACACGGACCGGCACACCGGCGAGGATGCCTTCGCGGCCACTGAGATAGGGGGATGCGTCGCGGCTGAAGTCGATGTCGCTCTCCAGCGTTTCGAGCACCTGGCGCGCCTTGGGTCCGGTGACGTTGAGGCCTGAAAACGCACCGGTGAGGTTGAGCACGTCGACCTTCAGGCGCCACTCGGCATTCCAGAACAGCATGTCGGCATAGACGCGCGCGACGGCACCGGTGGTTGCGGTCACATAGAACTGGTCCTGCGCCATCCTATAGGCGACGCCATCGTCGATCACCGAGCCCATCTCGTTCAGCATCAGGCAATAGCGGACACGACCCACCGGCTGATTGGCATGCGCCATTGTGTAGAGGCGGTCGAGAAATTCGCCGGCATCCGGCCCGCGGATCTCCAGCTTGCCGAGCGTCGAGACATCGAGCAGGCCGACGCCTTCGCGCACCGCGAGGATTTCCTCGCGGATCGCTTCCTCAGCGCTGCTTGCGTCACCATAGTAATAAGGCCGCCACCATGCGCCGACCGGCTTCATCGCGGCGTTCAGCGCGACGTGCCGCGCATGCAGCGCCGTGCGGCGCTCCAGTACCTCGTGGTGGCCGGCGAGCACGCCGAGCGTTTCCGGCCCGACAGGAGGCCGCGCCGTGGTGATGCCGATCTCGCCGACCGTCCTACCGGTTGCCTCGGCGACGATGCGGGCGGTCGCCAAGGCCGAATGGCGTCCCTGGCTCGGGCCCATGCCGACCGTGGTGAAGCGCTTTACCAGCTCGATCTCGCGATAGCCGTCCTTGGTCGCGTTCTGCAGATCCTTGACTTGCAGATCCTCGTCGAAGTCGACGAAGTCACGTCCCTTGGGGTCGGCGACAATCGGCTGCACGTAATGGGACCGGGCGCTCTTCGGCGTGACCGGAGATTCTGTAGCGACAGCTTGGCCGAGTCGCGAAAGCGCGGCTGCCGCCGCGCGCCGGCCGCTGGCGATCGCGTCCTCAAGATCATCCGATCCGGCAACGGCGCCGGCGAGATGGACGGGACCTTTCGGCAACGTGATCGTCATCGTTTGCATGCCGGCATCATAGCCGACCTTGCCGCCGGCCTGGCACGGCAGCTGCCATGCCGGCGCCTGGCCGATCGAAACCGTCAGCAGGTCGCAGGCGATCCAGCTTCCACCGACGCGGACGCGGGCGAGGTGGTGGTTGCCGGCCGTGCCTTCCGCCGCTTCGATGGTCGCGCCTTTGCGGATGGCGACGCCTTTGCCGCGGAGTTCGGCTTCCAGCGGACCTGCCTCGCCGGCGGGTCTCGGATCGATGAGCTCGACGACCGATACGCCGGCATCCAGCAGGTCGAGCGCCGTCCGGTAGCCGTCGTCATTGGCCGCCAGCACCATCGCGCCCTGGCCGGGCCGCACGCCATAGTGGCGGATCAGGCGCTGCGCGGCTCCGCCGAGCATGATCCCAGGCAGGTCGTTGTTGCGGAAGACGGCGGGCTGCTCGATGGCGCCGGTCGCCAGGATCACCTCGCGGGCGCGTGTGCGGTGAAGCCGATTGCCCTCGATCAACGGCAGCCAGTTGTCTTCGTACCAGCCATTGCAGACGGTGCCGGTCAGCACCTTGAGATTGGGCAGCGACTCGAGCCTTGACAACAGACCGGAGAGGATGGCCGGATCGTAGCGGCCATAGCTCAGCGCGCCGCCGATCTCCGGATTCTCGTCGCACAGCGCCACATCGACGCCGGCCTCCGCGGCGGCGATCGCGGCGCTTAATCCCGCCGGGCCGGCGCCGACCACCAGCACGTCGCAATGCAGATGCGTCTTGTCGAAATGCCGGTGCGGCGCCTTGGCGTCAACCACGCCAAGGCCCGCCTTGCGGCGGATCATCGGCTCCCAGAATTTCAGCCAGCTGTCGCGGCGCGGACCGATGAACGTGCGGTAGTAGAACCCGACCGGCAGGAAGCGGCCGAACCTGTCCATGATGGCATCGCGGTCGCGCTCAAGCGAGCCGTTGACGTTCTGCGCGCTGACCCGCAGCCCTTCTCTGATCGGCGTGCGCTCGGCTGCAGCGTTCGGTTCGAATGGCAATTGCACCAGCGCGTTGGCGTCGGTCCCGGTCATCGACAGGATGCCACGCGGTCGATGATATTTGAACGAGCGCGACAACACCCATTGGCCGGAAGCGGCGAGGGCGCTGGCGATGCTGTCGCCTTCATAGCCTTTAAAAGGCTTGCCTTCGAAGGTGAAGCGGATAGGCCGGCTTCGATCGATGCGGCTTCCGAAAGGGGCGAGCAGCCGGTTCATGCGCGGTCCCGCAGCTCGGACGCATCGAAGGTGCAGATGATCTCGTTGCTCACGAGATCGCGTTCGGCCAGGAAAAAATAGTTGCTCGGCACGTGTCGCCACCACTCGACCACGATGCCCTTGCGGTTCTCGGCGCGGAACAGATGGCGCGACCATTCGGTATCGGCGGTTGCGTCCGGATCGGGTCGCGCACGCACCGGGCCGAAGGACTGGAACTCGTCGATGTTGCGCAGGCCGTTCATGGGGCAGGTAAGCAGTTTCATGGATCAGTGGCTCGCCGCCGTTGCGCCCATTTCGTTGAGCAGCCGGAAGGTCTCGAAGCGCTCCAACGCAAAGGGTTTGAGGATATCGGGCACGCGGCCCTCGGCGATGGTCTGCGCCATGCGCTTGCCCGCGACGGGCGTCGCCTTGAAGCCCCAGGTGCCCCAGCCGCAATCGAGCCAGAGATTGGCGAGGGGGCTGGCACCCATGATCGGGCTGTAGTCCGGCGTCATGTCGGTGATGCCGGCCCATTGCCGGAGTAGGCGCACGCCCTGCAGGAAGGGGAAGAGGTGGATGGCGCCCTCGGCGAGGTGCTCCTTCATGTCGAGCGTCGAGCGCGTCGAATAGAGCTGGTAGGGATCGGAGCCGCCGCCGATGACGATTTCGCCGCGCGAGGATTGCACGAGATAGGTGTGCAGCGAAACGGACGAGACCAGCGTGTGCAGCCAGGGTTTCAAGGGCTGGGTCACCATTGCCTGCAGCGGATAGCAGCGGATGGGAAGCTCGACGCCGGCCTTCAGCGCGACGTCATAGTTCATGCCGCCGGTGGCGATCAGCACCTGGCCGCAAGCGACGCGGCCCCTGTTCGTCCTGACGGCCTGGACCCGGTCGCCGACGACCTCGAAGTCTTGCACCTCGGTGCGCTGGTGGATCTCGACGCCACGTCGCGACGCCTGGGCGGCGTAGCCCCAGGCGACGGCGTCATGGCGCGCCGTTCCGCCGTCGGCATGCCAGAGCCCGCCGAGGATTTCGAGCGGGCCGCCATAGTCCATATTCAAAAGCGGACAGAGCTCCTCGACGCCCTTCTGGTCGACGACCTCGGTGCGCGTGCCCATATGCTTGCCCATTTCGGCGCGCATGTGGAAGCTGCGCATCGTCGCCTCGCTATGCGCCAGCGTAAGTTGGCCGCGCTGCGAGAACATGACGTTGATATCGAGCTCATGCGAGAGCCGCTCGAACAGCTCGACGCCTTCCTTGTAGAAAGCGATGCCTTCCGGCGTGATGTAGTTGGAGCGGATGGTGGTGGTGTTGCGCGCCGTGTTGCCGCCGGCGAGATAGGCTTTCTCCAGTACCGCCACGCTGCTTATATCGTGATATTTGGCAAGGTGATGCGCGCAGGACAGTCCATGCCCGCCGCCGCCGATGATGACGACATCATAGGCCGGCTTCAGCTCGGGCGTGGCGGGGATGTCGCCGCTCACCGGATAGTCCCTGCTGAGACCGTATTTCAGGAGCCTGAGGGGCATTGCGCGCTCAGCTCGAAATCTTGGGAGGATCGTAGAGCAGCGCCGACAGATCGGAGAAGCGGCTGTTGCGGTCGTCGAGCGAAAGCACCGCGTCGCGGATCGCAGCGGCGCGGCTAGATCCGAGCACGGGCGCGGCGAACTCCATGTATTTGGCCTCGACGTCCTGCCTGGTCATCGGCGCTTCCGGGCCGCCGCGCGCATGCACGTCGCCGGACGCCAGCACACGTCCGTCCGTCGTCGTGATGACGACGTCGGCCCAGCGGCCGGCCGGGAAGCGGGCGCTGTGGCGCTCGGTTTCGGTCACCGTGATGCGCGTCAGCATGTCCGCGACCGCGGCGTCCACGAGCCCGGAGCCGGAAATATGCTCGAGCCCGATCCGCCCATGGAGGATGAAGGTCGCCACGGCGAAGCGCAGGCTGTATTGCGCCTTCGAGGTCGTGTCCGGCATGCCGTCGAAGAGCGTTGCGGCATAGTGGAAGCTGTTGACCTGGACATGGCCGATGTCGGACGGGGCAAGGTTGTGCGCCAGGCAAAGTCCACGCACGGCATCAATGGCCGCATGTGCCCAACGGCAGATCGGGTAGGGTTTAAGGTATTGATGGAGCGACTGCCAGAAGACGCCGAGGTCCTGCCAATGGGTCGCGACCTCCGGCGCCTCTACCGTGATCGCCGGCGCGCCGGTGAAGCCGCGCTCGGCCAGCACCGCCGCCGAGAGACCGACAAGGGCGCCGAGGCCGGAGCCGTCATGCAGCATGGTTGGCGTGGCGATCTCGCGCATCATCTGGCTGCGCGGGCCATGATACTCGGCAATGCCCAGCGCCTCGCGCAGTTGCGTTTCGTCGAGCCGCCGCTGCCGTGCCGCGATTGCCGCAACGCCCAGGGCGTTCCAGGCGCCGGAGGTATGATAGTCGCTCACCGTCGCATGCAAGGCGATGCCGGCCCGGCCGGCGATTTCGTAGCCGACGACCAGGGACGCCAGCGCCTCCGGCCCGGTGAGGTCGGGCCTCGCCTCCGCGAGTGCTGCAAGCGCCGGCACGACCGCCACGCCGATATGGCCTTTGGTGGGGCTGTAGCCGTCGTGGGCGTCGAGATTGTCGATCTGCGTGGCGACGGCATAGGCCGCGCCGGCAATGCTGGCGCGCCGTCCGTCGAACAGCATGCGGGCGGAATATTGCGGGTCGCCCGAGCCATAGAGCAGGACGGCGGCGTCGCGGGCGATGCGGCCTGCCTCCATCGGTCCTGCCGCAACGGCGATGCCCAGCGTGTCGAGCAGGAGGTAACGGGCCTGTTCGAGCACCGGCTGAGGGAAGACGGAAGCTGGACGCCGCAGCACGAAATCGGCCAGGCGTGTGAACGTATCGGAACTGACGACAGGCCCCTCACGCCGGTATGACGGCACAGCCACGCGCTTATCTCCCCTGTCTTCTCACAACATCATTAAATTGGGTTCATCGCCCAGGCACGCGATTAGTTTGGCGGCTTTGGCCAAAAATATTGATGCCATGTCGCCTGTTTGCGATTAAAGGGCCGATTGCCCATGCGATAGTTATGGCAACTGTGGAACAGGAGACCGGGATGAAGCCGCCACCCCCCTTGAACTATATCCGCTCGTTCGAGAGCTCGGCCAGGCATCTGAGCTTTACCACCGCTGCCAAGGAACTGGGCTACACGCAAGCCGCGGTCAGCACGCATGTGCGCGCGCTCGAACATTATATCGGCCGGCAGCTGTTCATCCGCTATCCGCGCAGCCTGAAGTTGACCGAGATGGGGGAGGCGTTCCTGCCGACTTTGCGCCAGGCGCTCGATCAGATCGACCAGGCGACTGAGGCGATCGTCGCGTCCTCTCGCAACCGGACAGTCGTGGTTTCGTGCCCGATGAGCCTTGCGGAAAACTGGCTGGCGGGCTGCATGGCCGCCTTCCGCAAGAAGCACCCTGAGATCGAGATCGTCCTGCACGGCACGATCTGGGAGGATCTGAACGAGCAGATCGCCGACATCACAATCTCCACGCGGCGTTTCGATGACAGGCCGCCGGCGGCGATCCCGCTCTGGAACGACGAACTGGTGCTGCTCTGCGCCCCTGCCTTGCTCGAGGGCGAGCATGCGCTGAAGACGCCGCAGGACATGCTAAAGGTGGACTGGATCTTCGTGCATGGCCGCCAGGAATACTGGCAGGCGGTGACCGAGGCGCTCGGCGTTGACATGGAGGACCATGACAAGGGCCTGTCGACCAACGCCTCCAACATCGCGCTCGAGCTCGCCGCGATGGGGGCGGGGCTCGTCGCCACGCAGCGCTCGCTGGCGCATGCCTATATGCGCCGCGGGCTTCTTGTCGAGCCGTTTCCGGTGCGGCCGCCAAGTCCCTGGAATTACTATCTCACCGAGAGCCAGCTTTCGAAGGGAAATATCGCCCGAACAGTGAGGGAATGGATTTTGTCCAGGGCCAGGGAAGACGCCGCCCGACCATAGGGCTATCCGCTCCTTCAAAAATTTAGCTAGCCAATGCCATTGTTTTTTTAGGCCTCAAGGGCCGGTTTTCTGCGGTTTGTGAAGGGTCGAGCCCTTCCGCGATTTTTGCATCACCCCTAACATGCTGAGCCGCAAGGGGAATGCAACGGGCGGAAAGCCCTGAACCGGAGAACAACGATGACAATGTTCAAGAGCAACGGTGACCGCGTGCCGGCGGTCATCGAAAGCTACGCAGCTGAAGTCAAAGGCGGGCGGATGGACCGCCGCGAATTCCTAGCCATGGCAAGCGTGATGGGTGCTTCAACGGCGCTTGCCTATGCGATGGCAGGGATGGAGCCGGCCAAGGCCTCGACAGCCGTGCCCGGCAAGAAGGGCGGCATCCTGAAGATGCAGATGATCATCAAGGACATGAAGGATCCGCGCGCCTGGGACTGGTCGGAAATCGCCAATGTCATGCGCCAGTGCAACGATTACATGATCCGCTACACCACCGACTTCACCTTCGAGGGCCATCTGGTCGAGAGCTGGGAGGTGAGCGACGACGCCACCGAATACACGCTGCATCTGCGCAAGGGCGTGAAATGGTCGAATGGCGACGACTTCAACGCCGACGACATCGTCTACAACATCGAGCGCTGGTGCGATAAGGCGGCCGAGGGCAACTCGATGGCCGGGCGCATGGGCTCGCTGATCGACGCCGCCACGAAAAAAGCTACCAAAGGCGCCATCACCAAGCTCGACGACCATACGGTGAAGCTGAAATGCAATCAGTCCGACGTCACCATCATCCCGGGCTTCTCCGACTATCCGGCGGTCATCGTCCATCGCGACTTCGACAAGAACGGCGCCAACATGCTGAAGACGCCCGGCACCGGCCCGTATGAGTTGATCTCCTATAAGGTCGGCGAGTCCGCCTCGGTGCGGCGGCGCAAGGATTTCACCTGGTTCGGCGGCGAGCCCTATCTCGACGGCGTCGACTGGATCGACTACGGATCGGACGCATCCAACCCCGCCATCGGCAGCGCCTTCGAGGCCGGTGAGATCGACTGCAACTACCAAACGGTCGGCGGCACGGTCGATCTCTATGACAGCATGGGCCTGGTCAAGGAGCAGGTTGTCACCGCCGGCACGATCGTGCTGCGCACCAACGTGACCAACAAGCCCTATGACGACAAGCGCGTGCGCAATGCCATCCAGCTTGCGGTCGATAACGAGACGGTGCTGAAACTCGGCTATAGCGGCTTGGGGCAAGTCGCCGAAAACCACCATGTCTGCCCGATCCATCCGGAATATTACGAACTGCCCAAAGTCCCGCGCGACCTGGCCAAGGCAAAGGCGCTGATGGCCGAGGCCGGCCTGACGGATCACGAGTTCGAGCTGATCTCCTACGACGCCGACTATGTGAAGGATCCGGCCGATGTCGTCGCCGCGCAGATGCGCGACGCCGGATTCAAGGTCAAGCGCACCATCATCCCGGGCTCCTCGTTCTGGAACGACTGGACGAAATATCCGTGGTCGACCACCGACTGGGGCATGCGGCCGCTCGGCGTCCAGGTGCTGGCGATCGCCTATCGCAGCGGTGAGGCGTGGAACGAGTCCGGCTATGCCAATCCGGAGTTCGACAAGAAGCTCAACGAAGCGATGGCCATCGCCGACCCGGCCAAGCGCAAGGAGCTGATGAAGGACGTGGAGTTCATCCTGCAGGACTCCGGCATCCTGGTCCAAGCGTTCTGGCGCTCGCTCTACCGCCACCACGCCACCTATGTGAAGAACCTCGGCATGCACCAGACGTTCGAACTGCAGCTCGACAAGGTCTGGTTGGATAGGGCCTAGACCGGCAGCTCAAACACCATTCAGGGGCGCGGTTTGCGCCCCTGAATTCGCTGGCGACTGCGACCGATCAGTCAGCTAATTGAAATGCCAAAGCGCTGCCAAAGAGCGCGAAGCAAAGTCGCCGAACAAAGGGAAGAAATCTCGATATGCGTACTCATGCACAAGCCGTTGTCATTGGCGGTGGTCTGATCGGCTGCTCGATCCTCTATCATCTCGCCAAGTTCGGCTGGACGGATGTCGTGCTTCTGGAACGCAGCGAGCTGACCTCCGGTTCGACCTGGCACGCGGCCGCCAACATCCACGGCCTGCATGATTCCACCAATATCAGCCGGCTGCAGCACTACACGATGGCGCTCTACAAGGAGCTGGAAGCGGAGACCGGCCAGGGCTGTGGTATCTTCCAGCCGGGTTCGCTCTATCTGGCCCAGACCGAGGCCCGCGAGCATCAGCTGCGGCTGCAGGAAGCCAAGGCGCGGCGCTACAAGATGAACTTCTACGAGGTCGGTCGCGACGAAGCGGAGCGACTGCATCCGCTGGTCGATTTCGACGGCATTCGTTGCATCATGTATGAGCCGGAGGGCGGCAATGTCGATCCGTCGGGCGTGACGGCGGCTTACGCCGCGGGGGCGCGGCAGCGCGGCGCGGAGATCCATCGCTTCACCCCGGTCACGGCGACCGAGGCGCAAGCGGACGGCAGCTGGATCGTGCGCACGCCAAAGGGCGATATCCGCACCCAATGGGTAGTCAACGCCGCCGGCCTGTGGGGCAGGGAGGTCGCCGCCATGGCCGGGCTGCAACTCCCGCTGATCCCGACCGAGCACCAGTATTTCGTCACCGAAACCATTCCGGAAATCGCCTCGATGGGCCGACGCCTGCCGTCGGTCGCCGACCGCGATGGCGAATATTATCTGCGCCAGGAAGGCCTCGGGCTGCTGATCGGCGCCTACGAGCGCAACATGAAATTCTGGGCCGAGGACGGCACGCCGATGGATTTCGGCCATGAGCTGTTTCCCGACGATCTCGACCGCATCGAGGAAAACATGATGCGCGCCATCCAGCGCGTGCCGGCGGTCGCGGCCGCCGGCGTCAAGAAGGTGATCAACGGTCCGATGATCTGGTCTCCCGACAGCGCGGTGCTGTTCGGACCGGCGCCGGAGCTCAGCAATTATTTCTGCTGCAACGGCATTATCCCCGGCTTCTCGCAATCAGGCGGCATGGGCAAGCTCGCCGCCGAGTGGATGATCGAGGGAGAGCCTTCGCTCGACATGTTCGGCTGGGATATGGCGCGCTTCGGCCATTGGGCCGGCAAGGCCTTCACCAAGGCGCGCGTGCAGGACCAGTACAGCCACCGTTTCAAGATCCATTTCCCGAACGAGGAGCGCGCCGCCGGCCGTCCGGTGCGGACACGGCCGGTTTACGAGATGCAGAAGGAGATGGGCGCCGTGTTCGGCCTCAATTTCGGCTGGGAGCATCCGCTTTGGTTCGCGGCCGAAGGCGAGCCGCGCGAGGAAACGATCGGCTTCACTCGGCAGAACTGGTGGGGGCCGGTCGGCCGCGAGGCGCGTATGCTGCGCGAGTATGCCGGCATCATCGACATCTCCAATTTTGCCAAATACGAGATAAAGGGGCCGGACGCGGAAGCCTGGCTGAACGCGCTCTTCGCCAATCGCATGCCGACTAAGGTCGGCAACTCTTGCCTGACGCCGCTGATCGGCAAGCGCGGCGGCATTGCCGGCGACTTCACCGTGACCAGGCTGGCGGAAGACGAGTTCATGGTGATCGGCTCGGGCATGGCCGAACGCTTCCACCAGCGCTTCTTCAAATCGGTGCCGCTGCCGGAAGGCACGACCTTCCGCTCGCGTACCGAGGATCTCGGCGGCTTCAACGTCGCCGGCCCGAAATCGCGCGAGCTCCTGCAGCGGCTCACCAATGATGATCTGTCGAACGAGGCCTTCCCGTTCATGCGCTCGCGGCAGATCACCGTCGCCGGCGTCGATGTCGTGGCGTTGAGGGTTTCCTTCACCGGCGATCTTGGCTGGGAGCTGCACTGCAAGTCGGCCGACCAGGTCGAGCTCTACCGCGCGCTGCTCAAGGCGGGCGCGGAAGTCGGCGCCGGGCCGGTCGGCTCACGGGCACTGATGTCGCTGCGCGTCGAAAAGGGCTATGGCAGCTGGAGCCGCGAATACTCGCCGGAATACTGGCCGCAGGAGGTCAAGCTCGATCGCCTGATCAAGACGGACAAGCAATTCCTCAACCGCGACGCCTATCTCGCCGTCGCCGACAAGCCGGCGCGGGATGAACTCATCATGCTTTCCGTGTCGGCCAAGGACGCGGACGCCACCGGCGGCGAGCCGATCTTCCTGCCGGACGGCACGCCGATCGGCCAGGTGTCATCGGGCGCCTATGGCTATTTCGTCGAGCAGTCGCTGGCGATGGGCTACGTCAAGGCTGGAACCGCCAAGGCCGGCGACAAGGTGACTGTCGCCATACTGGGCAGGCCGCATGATGCGGTGCTGCTCGCGCATCCGCCCTTCGACCCGGAAGGCAAGCGGCTGCGGTCGTAAGGCGCGAACAGCCGGCCACCGCGAGCACACCAGTTTAGAAGAGGACTTCAGACAACTAAAAACAAAGGGGAATCGCATGATCACGCGGTATTTGCTGGGCACGATGCTCGCCCTGGTCCTAACGTCCGCCGCACAGGCGGCCGACATCAAGGTCGTCAACGACGATGCCTGGTTCGCCGAAGGTCCTATCTGGTATCAGGACAAGCTGTTTTACGTCGAATATGGCCGCGGCACGGTCACTGTCTGGGACGGCAAGAAGAACGACATTTTCTGGAAGATGGATGGCTGCGGCCCCTCGGCCGTGCTGCCGACCACCACCGGCGAGTTCCTCGTCACCTGCTACGACAACAACACGATCGGCCGCATCTCGGCCGACGGCAAGACGCTGCCTGCCTATGACAAGGACACGGACGGCAAGCCGTTCAGCGGACCGAACGATTTCGCGCCGGATAAGGATGGTGGCGTCTATTTCACGGGCTCCGGCAAGGGCGGTCCGCTGATCGACGCTTCGGCCTATTACATCGGCAAGGACGGCAGCGTGAAGAAGGTCGCCGGCGACCTGCACAATGCCAACGGCCTTGTCATGTCGAATGACGGCAAGATCCTCTATCTGGTCGAGACCGAGGACAACCGGATCATCGAGTTCGACGTTTCGTCCGACCACACCTTGAGCAACCGCCGCGTGTTCCTGCGGCTCGACGATCTGTTCCCGAACCAGCCGCATATCTGGCCCGACGGCATCAAGATGGACAAAGAAGGCGAGATGTATATCGGCCAGAGCCCGCGCTCGCTCGACTCGCCAGGCAAGATCATCGTCGTGGACAAGGACGCCAAGCTCTTGCGCACGCTTTCGGTGCCGTCGCCGTCGATGCCGAACTTCGCCTTCGGACCGGACGAGAAGGTGCTTTATGTGATGGCGCTCGACCAGATCGATGCAGCACCCTGGCACGGCAAGGTCTATAAGGTGCCGAATAAATAGAGACTTCGCTGGTAACGGCTCGGTGGCTTAGCCGCCGAACCGGTCCAGCCAGTGGCGGGCGAGGTCGGAGCGGCGGCAGACCCAGATGTCGGGATTGGCGGTGATCTTGTCGAGGAAGCGATCCAGCCCGACCATTCGCCCCGGCCGCGCCGCCAGGCGGCAATGCAGCGACACCGTCATCATGCGCGGGGTCTTCTGGCCTTCCTTCAGCAGCCAGTCGACGCCGTCGCTGACATAGTCGAAGAACTGGCTACCGGTCTCCAAGCCTGAACCGCGCGAAAAGCGGCTGTCGTTGTTGTCGAAGCTGTGCGGCACGACGAGGTGCCGCTTGGCGCCGACATCGACGAAATAGGGCAGGTCGTCATTGTAGTCGTCGCAGTCGAACAGGAAGCCGCCATGCTCGACCACCAGCCTTCTCGTGTTGAGGCTTGGCCGGCCGGTGTACCACCCGAGGGGATCGATGCCGGTGATGTTTCGCACCGTGTCCACCGTCATGGCGATGTGCTGGCGCTCTTCCTCCTCGCTGAGCGGGGCGTAGTCGATCCAGCGCCAGCCGTGACAGACGATGTCGCTGCCAAGTGCTGCGATCACCTTGCCAGCCGCCGGGTTGATCTCAAGCGCGCGCCCGACAATGTAGAAGGTCGGGATGACGCCCTTGTCCCGGAACAGCGAGATGAGCCGCCAGACGCCGACACGCGAACCGTATTCATAAAGCGATTCCATGTTGCGGTTGCGCAGCCCCGGCACGGCGGGAGCGACGGCGAGATCGGACAGGATCGTTTCGGAGACGCCGTCGCCTTCGCCGATCGAGTATTCCGCACCTTCCTCGTAATTGACGACGATGTTGAGCGCCAACTTTGCGCCGCCGGGCCACTCGGCCGGCGGAGGCCGCTCGCCATAGCCGATGAAATCGCGAGCGGGCAGGTACGGTGCGTCTGACGTCATGAAATCCCCTCGGATGAAGCCCTTACCAGCATTGCCGGCCGCGCAGGGCGGTCAGGATACGCAGCGCGCGGTCCATGACTTCCTGCGGCCCGATGGTGATGCGCAGGCAGTCCGTCAGGCCGTAACCGGAGAGGCCGCGCACGATAATGTCGACGCCGCGCAGGGCACTGTCGGCGGCGGCCGCTGCCGCCGCGTCGGCAAAACGCGCCAGAACGAAATTGGTCCGGCTTTCGGGGACTTCGTATCCGGCCGCTCGCAAGCCTTGCGCGAAGCGGTCGCGAATGTCGGCGGTGTGGGTTACGATTGCGCTCGTATAGGCTTGGTCCTCTAGCGCCGCGACGGCCATGGCGAGGCTCACCGTCGAGACTTGGTTGGAGTTCTGCATCTTGCGCACCTCGGCGGCGATCCGCGGCGCGAACAAGCCCCAGCCGATGCGGGCGCCGGCCAGGCCGTAGGCCTTGGACAGACTGCGCAGGACGACGGTGTCGCCGCGTCCGGCCAGCGCGAAGACGGCTTGCGGATCCTGGTCGTCGAATTCGTCATAGGCCTGGTCGATCATCAGGAGAATGTCGCCTGGAAGCGCCACGCGCAGGCGCAGCAGCTCCGCGTTCCTGATGCGCGTGCCGGTCGGGTTGCCCGGATTGCAGACGAACACGATACGCGTCGCCGACGTCACCGCCGCCAGGACGGCGTCGATCGAGACCTCAAAGCCGCGCTCCTGCGCTTTGGCATAGGTCGCCCCGACGCGCGCGGCCGCCGAGGCGGCGAAATTATAGGCATAGTCCGTACCCAGCACGTCAGCGCCCGGTCCGGCGAAGGCCGCGATGGTGCAGGCAATTAGCTCCATCGAACCCGCGCCGCACAGGATGAGATCGCGCTCGATCCCATAGGTTCTTGCGATCGCGTCGCGCAGCAAGGTCCAGTCCGGGTCCGGGTAGAGATGGCTGCGTGCCACAGCGACCCGGCCGGCTTCGATTGCCTTCGGGCTAGGCGGGAAGGCGCTCTCGTTCTGGGCTAGCGTGGGCCGGTCGAAGCCACCGAAATTCGCCAAGGCAAAAGCGGACATGGCCTTGACATGGGTAGTTGCTTTCACAGGCACGGCATATCCATGCAGGTCTGGCGACCAAATTTGTCGGCAAGGTCTTCCGGAACGGAAGCTATGGCACCGCGACCAAGCCGCAAAGCAAAATTAGCCGGTGCAATGACTGCGGGAATCTGGCCCATGGGAGGGTGTCCAGGCTCTTTTCTTGGATCACATAGGCCGGCCTGAAGTCTCTGCTATCAGCGCCTCCGGGCTAATCATGTTATTTTTCAATGACTTAGCGGTTTCGCGGCCTTGTGGGCGTCAGATTCAGCTGACTTCGTCGGCCCTGCCGCTGACGCCCGCCTGGATCAGCCGGTCGGCGAGGATCGCCAGGAAGGCGATCGACAGGCCGGCGATCAGGCCCATGCCGGCATCGGCCTTGCCGAGCGCGACATAGACTGCCTGGCCAAGATCGCGCGTGCCGACGAGCGCGGCGATTGCCAGCATCGACAGCGCCGCCATGATGGTCTGGTTGAGGCCAAGCATGACGACCGGCAAAGCCAGCGGCAGCTTGGCCTGCAGCAAGGTCTGCATCGGCGTCGCGCCCATCTGCTCGACCGCCTCGACGACATCGGGACGGACATGCCGCAGCCCGTGCTCGACATAGCGGATCGGCGGCACGATGGCGTAGAGCATGATGGCGATCAGCGCCGTGAACTCGCCCACCTTGAAGAACATCAGCGCCGGGATGAGGAAGACGAATTGCGGCATGGTCTGCAACGCGTCGCAGATCGGTTTCAGGATATGCGAGACTCGATCGTTATGCGCCGCCCATGTGCCGAGCGCGCCGCCGATCAGAAGGCAGAGCAGGACCGCCAGCGTGCAGAGATAGAGCGACTGCACCAGTTGCGGCCACAGCCCGTTGACCAGGATCAGCCCGAAGCCGACAAGCGCGAAAAAACCGAGCCGCGGCCCGGCCACCTGGCCGGCAAGCAACGCGACGGCAAGGATGAAGGCAGGCCAGGGGAGATCGAGAAAGCCGGTATAGAGAACAAGGCCGGCGGCCAGCACGGCCAGCGCCCCGCGCCAACCGAAGCCGCGCAGCGCCAATACGGCCAAGGCCAACACCAGGACGAGATAGGCGGCGAGCACCGAAGATGGCAATGTGAAGCCCCACATTGCCGGCGTCGCCGAGCCGGCAATGCCGACGCGCATCGGCAGAAGCAGGCAGTAGAGCACCGCATTGCGCACGCCGTTGAAGAACCAGGCGTAGTCGCGCACGAGCGCCAGCAGCCATTGGTTGACGGCGCCCATCTGCATGCGCAGACCGGTTTCCGGCAGAAGCGCCGCATCTGGCGCGGCCAATCGGATGACCACGGCGAGAGCCAGCGCACCCGCCAGTGACAAGGCCAACCGGCGCGGCGTCATCCAGCGCATGGCGGGCGTCGGCCCGGTCTCCGGCGCCTTCGCGAAGCCGATGGTGAGGCGGTCGATGAGGATGGCGAGCAGCGCGATGACGAGGCCGGAGAGGATGCTCTGGCCGAACTCGGCCTTGCGCATCGAGGAGAGCACCTCCCAGCCAATATCCTCGAAGCCACCGATAATGGCGGCGACGATGACCATCGACAGCGCCGCCATGGTCGTCTGGTTGAAGCCGACGAGAAGCTGCGGCAGCGCAGTCGGCACCTCGACCTGCCAGAATTGCTGACGGCGTGTGCAGCCGCTCATCAAGCCGGCCTCGCTGATGGCCGCCGGCACACGGTCCAATCCGAGCATGGTGTTGCGGACCATCGGCGGCGTCGCATAGATCGCCGAGGCGATCAGCCCAACCACCGGACCGAAGCCGAACAGGAGCAGGAGCGGAATGAGATAGGCGAAGGCCGGCACCGTCTGCATCAGGTCGAGCGCGCCGAGCAGGACCGGACGCCAGCGCGGGCGGGCGTAACCCAGAAAGCCAAGCAGGAAGCCGAGCACGGTGGAGATCGGCACCGCCAGCAGCACCAGCGCCAGCGTGTTCATGCTCTGCGGCCAGTAGCCGGCGAGCAGGATATAGGCGAGCGTGGCGAGCGCGAAGATCGCCAACCGCTCACCGCCCGACTTCAGCGCAAGGGCGGCGATCGCCAGCATCACCGCCGGCCAGGGCAGCCAGGCGAGCGCCAGCCGCGCGCCGCGCATCGGCGCATCGAGCAAAGCGGACAGCGCCCGGAAGGCTGGTTGGATGACGGCGACGACAATGTCGGTCACGGCGTTGATGTAGGTAGCCAGCGGCAGCGTCCATTGCTTGGGGAAATTGACCAGCCAGGGAAGCTCGGTTTTGAGAAGCAGGCAAAGCGCCGTCAGGATGGCCAGGCCGCACCAAGGCAGAAGCGCCGGTTCCACCACGAACCGCGATGAGGGTCGAAATGCCGCCGCCGGCGCCGTCATGAGTTCTTGCGCCTTGCCTGCTCGCGTTCGAGCACCGCGAGCACGGCGCTGGCGTCGAGCACCGCCGGCGGGCTGTCACCCACCCCGGAAACGGTGAAGGCCGTGGCGCCCGCGGCGAGTTGCGGGATGAGCGCCTCGAGGCTGGTGTCGGCGACGACGCTTCGTTCCGGCAACAGCGCGCCATTGGCGGGCGTGGCGATGTCGCCGGCCGTGATGACGCGCAACAGCGGCATGTCCTCGGTGAACTGCGCGACATAGTCGTCGGCCGGGTTGAGCACGATGTCGGCGGGACGGCCGATTTGCACGATCTTGCCGGCCCGCATGATCGCCAGCCTGTCGGCAAGCCGGAAGGCCTCGGCGATATCGTGGGTGATGAAGATGATAGTCTTTTTCAGCATGCGCTGCAGGCGCAGGAACTCATCCTGCATCTGCTTGCGGATCAGCGGATCGAGCGCCGAGAACGGCTCGTCAAGAAACCAGAGCTCCGGCCCCACCGCAAGCGAACGGGCGATGCCGACGCGCTGCTGCTGGCCGCCGGAGAGCTGGTGCGGGAAGGATGCCTCGCGGCCTTCGAGTCCGACCAGCGCGATCATCTCGCGGGCGCGCGCCTCGCGTTCCTTCGCCGGCTTGCCCTGAATTTTCAGCGGGAAGGCGACATTGCCCAACACGTTCAGATGCGGCAGCAGGCCGAAATTCTGGAACACCATGCCCATGGCGTGGCGGCGCAGCTCGATCAGCTCCTTGCCGCTGGCGGCAAGCAGGTTCCTACCGTCGAGCAGTATCTCGCCGGCGCTCGGCTCGACCAGGCGCGACAGGCAGCGCACCAGGGTCGACTTACCGGAGCCGGACAGACCCATGATGACGAATATCTCGCCGGTCGCCACCTCGAAGCTGGCATCGACCACGGCCGGCAGATGCGCCTCGGCGCGCAGGCGCTCGGCCAGCGCATCGGGATCGATGATATAGCCGCGCGAGTCGAAGTAATAGGCCGGGCGCCGGCCATAGACCTTCCAGACATTTCGGCAGGCAAGCTTTATCGGACGCGCGGCCGTGTTCATCCTCAACCACCCGTGCCGATCGCCCGCCCGGCTCCGCGCAGTGCGGAAACCGGGCCTATGGTGCCCTCAGCCTTTGCCAGGCACATCGGCGAATTATCCCTTGGCGGCGTCGAGCCAAGGTTTCCACACCGTCTCGTTCTTGTCGATCCATTCCTTGACGACGGCGTCGAGATCCTTGCCTTGCTTGTCGACGGCCAGCATCATCTTCTGCTGCTCGGTCGCATCCATCTTGAAGGCCTTGAGGAAGGCGTAAGCCGCCGGCCATTTGGCGCCAAAGCCCGACCAGACGATCTTGTCGACGTCGGGGGGCGTGATGCAGTGCTCGTTGGTCTGCTCCTTGCAGGGCGGCATCGTCACCCAGCCGACGTCGTTCTCGGCCAGCGCGTAGTGCGGACCCCAGAACATCATGATGAGCGGCGTCTTGGCGGCTTCGGCGGCTTCCAACTCGGCCACCAGCGCGCCTTCGGAGCCCGACGGCACAGCGGTGTAGGGCATGTTGTTGTCGGCAAGGATGGTGGCCGCGCGCGAGCCCCAATCGGCCGGGTAATCGAGGAAGCGGCCATTGGGCGCGGTTTCGGGCGTCGCCAATGCCTGCACGCATTCGGGCTTGTTCAGCGCAGTCCAGTCCGGCAGGCCGGGGCAGACCTTTTCCATGAATTTCGGATAGATCCAGCCTTCCTGCGTCTTCAGATCGAGCTTGCCGATATCCTCGATCTGCTTGGCGGCCAGCACTTTCGGATAGATGTCGCCGACATTGTTCAACCAGATCTCGACCGATGCGCTGAGCGAGCCGTCGGCGAGGCCCGAAAATTGCGGGAAATTGCCGGCGGTGACGTATTCGACCTTATAGCCGAGCTTCTCCAGAAGCTGGCCTGCGATGTGCGTGGAGACGTGCGCGCCCGTCCATTCCAGCATGGCGAGCTTGATCGGCTCGTCCTTCGCGCCAAGATCGGCGCTTTGCCCGGCCGTCGTTGCGGCAAGCATCAGCGCGAGGCCAAGACCGGCCCCTTGCAAGGCATTTCTTATTTTCATGTCAGTTCCCCTGTCTGTTGATGGTCCTTCCGTCTATGCCGGTCTCCTCCCACGAGACCGGAATCCATCGCCCCCCACCGACGCTACCACAAGGCGCCGCCGGTGATCTGGATGTTTTCCATGGTGATCCCCCTGGCGAGGTCCGAGCAAAGGAAGACGGCGAGCGCCGCGATTTCCTCCGGCTGCATCATGCGCCCCTGGGGATTGCCTTTCCTGAACTCGTCCATCAGTTCCTCTGCGCTGCGACCCTTGCCTTCGCGCTCGACGACCTGCGCCACGTTGCGGCGCATCAGCTCGGTCTCGACCCAGGTCGGACTGATCATGACGCAGGTGACGCCGTGTGCCGCGCCTTCGAGCGCCACGCAACGCGTCAGCCCGAGCAGGCCGGCCTTGGATGCGCAGTAAGCAGGATTGTCCTTCCAGCCGACGGAAGCCGCGGTCGAGCCGATGTTGACGATGCGGCCCCAGCCGCGTTCGATCATGCCGGGCAGGACCGCGCGGGTCGTACGGAACGCCCCGGTGAGATTGGTGTCGACGATCTTATCCCAGAGCTCGTCGGAATGGCCGCAGACCGGTTGCTCGGCCGTGGTGCCGGCGGCGTTGACCAGGATGTCTGCCGGACCGACTGCCGCCTGGGCTTCGGCAAAGAAGAGATTGGTGAGCGCGCTGTCGCGCACGTCGAGATGGGCGGCGTGCGCCTTGGTGCCGTGGGCGGCCAGCGCTGACTTGATGCGCTCGATCTCGTCGGCGCCGGGATAGTAGGCGGCATCCGCCCTGTCCGCCTGCGGCGGCGCCACGTAGGAGCCGACGGCGACATTGGCGCCGGCCTTGGCGAGCGCCGTGGCGATGGCAAAACCCATGCCGGAAAAGCCGCCGGTAACGATGGCGCTGCGGCCGGTGAGGTTGGTCATCGCGAACGTGCTCCGTGTTCACACTGCAAGATAGCCTCCGTCGACGACCATTTCGGAGCCGGTGACGAATTTCGATTCGTCCGAGGCGAGGTAGAGGACCATGTAGGCGATGTCGTTGGGTTCGCCGAGGAAGCCGATCGGATGGCGCGACAGCGCCTTCGCCTTCTCCTGCTCGAGCGTGCCCAGATCGCGCAGATAATTCTCGGTCTGCGGCGTCCAGATATAGCCGGGGTGGATCGAATTGCAGCGGATGCCGTAGCGCTGCTCGGCACAGTGTACGGCCACCGCCTTGGTCAAGGTGCGCACGCCGCCCTTGGAGGCGCAGTAGGCGGCAAGATCCGCCTCGCCGATGACGCCGTCGATGGAAGAGAGATTGATGATCGATCCGCCGCCGGATTTCTTCATCAGCTTGATGCCTTCCTGGCAGCCGAGGAAGACGCCGTCGAGGTTGATCGCCATGGTGCGCCGCCATTCGGCTAAAGAGGTATCCTCGATGTTCCGAGCGATGGCGATGCCGGCATTGTTGACCAGCACGTCGAGCCGGCCGAAGCGCTGCTCGATCGCCGCCATGGCGGCAGACCAATCCTCGGGCTTCGAGACGTCATGGCGAAGCGCCAACGCCTCGCCGCCAACTTTGACAATCTGCGCCGCCGTATCGCCGGCGAGCCTCTCGTCTATGTCGCTGACGACGAGCCTGGCGCCTTCCGACGCCAGCAAAAGCGACGACGCCCGTCCGAGGCCGAGACCGGCCCCGGTAACGAGCGCCACCTTACCTGCGACGCGGCCCATTTGCGGCATCAGCCTCCTTTGTTCGACGGCTCCAGCGGCTTGCCAAGCCAATCGCGATAGAACCCTTCGAGATCGGGCTCGAAATCATGCACGATCGGATAGCCGGGCGCCGCCGCCTCGACTTCATGCAGCGTGCCACATTCAGGGCAGATGAATTCGCGGATCTCCATCCAGTCCGGATCCGGCAGATCGCTGTTGGGGTAGATCTCGCGCAGCGTCTCCTCGCTATCGCGCACGATGATCGCCGCCTTCAGCTTCCAGTTCTTGCGATAGTCGCCGAAGGAATGGCCGCATTCGCATTTCGTCACCCGCTCGTCACCGCTTTGGCAGATGAAGAGATGATCGCCGACCGGAAGCAGGATCGGATCGTTCCAGCCGACGCGGTCCTGCAGCACCGAGACATATTTGAAGAAGCGGTCGTCGTCCTTGTAGGCGCTCATGATGCGGCGCGTCTGCGGCCAGGGCAGCGTGCCGGCAACCAGGTCGGCGATGACTTCCTTGCTGTATGAGGTCATGGTCCCTTACTCCACGCCGAAGGTCGATTTGGCGTCGACATCCCAGAAGGTCGAAAAATCCTTGGTGAAGCGCGGCGAAAGCTTGATCGCGCTGACATACATCTTCCTCACCTCGGGCGCGAAATCGGCCGCCTTCACCCGCTCGCGCTCCCTGGCGATCCACTCCGAAACCGGCTTTGCACGAGCCAAACGTCGCGCCCGCATCTCGGCACGATGGCGGTTGGTGGCCTCCAGATTGGCGATCGGGAAGCCTTCCTCGTCCTCATCGAGCACGATGCCGAAGATGCCTTCGGCAGCCTCCTTGGTGAGGAAGCCGTTCTCGACATCCCAGGCGGTCTTGACCGGATCGCGCTCGAGCACATCGCCGTAACCGCCGCCGCCATTGTAGGAATGGGTGAAGACGTCGCCGGTCTTATGCGGCGCTGTGATATAAGGCCCTTCCAGCGTCACATGCTCGCCTTCCAGCCGGACCTCGAGTTCGGAGCGGTACGGGTTGGTGCCGGTGTGGTGGGCCAGCGGCGCGCCATTTTCGGCCAGCTCGAAGATGTTGCTCTCGCGCACGGCGCGGTGCTTCTGGCAGGTCGGCGCCGGATAGCCGCCGCAAAGCCCGCCATTGTCGAACACGCGCGAGGAATGTTCGGACGTGACCAGCCTGAGATGATCGGTCTTGCTCACCAGCCAGGTCGACAGGAAGGAGCAGCCGCCGCGATATTTGCCGGCGCCGCCGGAATTGGGAACGATGGACCTGCCGATATAGAGCATCGGCATGTTCTGTTCCCAGATCTCGATATTGCCCATGTCGGATTCCGGGTTCCAGCCGACATAGGCGGTGTCCAAGCCGTCCTTGATCGCGAGCGCGCCGGACCCGGCGGCGGCGCATTCGAAATGCGCCATGCCGAAGGGCGTGCCGTATTGGCTGGTGCCCCCCATCTCGATCATCGGGCTGTTGACCTGGCCGACAAAGGCCTCCTCGACGAAGCCGCGGGCGATGAAGGAGCGCGACAGGAGCCGCTGGAAGACGCCATAGGCGGGCAAAAGCAACGCCCAGGAAGTCGCCGTCGCCACCATCTCGTTGTCGGGGTTGGTCCAGGTGCCCTTGGGCAGCTTCAGTTCGGTCGCCATCCAGGCGCCGTCATTAACGAGACCTTCGAAATTCATGTGCTGCGTCAGCGTCACGAACATGCCGCCATCCATGCCGGCCGGCGTGCAGTTCATCGAATGGTAGCCCCAGGGCTGCGTGCCCTCGAAGTCCATGACGATCTTGCCGTCGGTGGTGATCTCCATCTCGATCGGCATGTTGTAGAGCCAGTCGGGATCGCCGAGCGGCTGGTAGCCGGGCTTGCCCTTGGTGACGTGCCCGTAAAAAGTGTGGCCGCGATAGATGCCAGGCACAGTGAGCTGGCGCGTGCGGGCGAGCTGGGCGCGGCGGCCCTCCTCAATGAATTCCTTCGACACCTGCATCCAGTAGGCGAGGCCGATCTCGTCGATCAGCGCCTTGACGCTTTCGCGCATGTCGATGCACGACGCCACCTTGGCCTTCTCGTCCAGCACCCAGTAGATCGGCATGCGGAGATTGCGCTCGCAGCGGATGACGTAGTCGCGCCGAAGCTCGTCGTTCTCGCCGACCTTCTCGGCGCAGACGAACAGGCCTTCGGTGAAACGTTCCTGCGCGAGCGCGACGTCGCCGCCGGGCGTGATGCCTCCGGCTTCGAGTTCATGGCAGACCGCACCGGCCCAGCCGACGAGCTTGCCGGAATGGAAGATCGGCACCACGTCCATCACGTCCGGCACCTGGACGGTGCCGATGAAGGCGTCATTGTTGGCGAAGATGTCGCCATCACGGATCTGCGGGTTTTCCTCGTAGCCGTTGCGGATCATCCATTTGATGAAACGGCTCATCGTGTGCACATGCACCATGATGCCGTTGGAAAGCGCGATGGCATCGCCTTCCGGCGTGTAGATGGCGACGACCATCTCGCCGACCTCGCGCACGCCGGGCGAGGCGGAGATGCGGCGCGCCATCTCGCGGGCCGATACGCAGTAGGCGCGCAATTTGGTGTGCAGCGTCTCGAATTTCAGCGGATCCTGGTTGCGCAGCTTGAGCTCGGTGATGCCGTCATAGCAGCCGGTCTCGTCCATCAGCCGTTCGGATTCGAGCAGCCTTTCGCGGATGCGCAGCGCAGAGGCGGGTTTGTCCAGCATGGCGTTCGCCCTTCTCAAGCGTGAGTGTAGTGCAGCAGCGTCCATTCATCGACATGGACGCGATCCTGCGGATGGACGACGAGCGTCGTCGCCGAATGTTCGATGATGGCGGGGCCGACAACTTCGTGGCCGGGTTGCAGCAAGTCCATCTCGTAGAGATTCGCCTTGTGCCAGCGGCCCCCGATATAGGCCTCGCGCACGCCCTTGTGGGCGGACGCCGGATCGGATTTGCCGAGCGGCCGCTTGACCAGCATCGGCTTGACCTTGTCGGCGGTGGCGATCAGCCCGAGCTCGGTGATCGAGAAGCCGGCCTCGCCATAGCGCGAGACGCGGTGGTTGACCTTGGCATAGACCGCCTCGAACTCGGCGATGACCTTGCGCATGTCGTCGGCCGAGCGAACCGCCGACAGCGGCGCCATGACCTCGACGTCCTCGAGCTGGCCGGTGTAGCGCATCATCAGGAACGGCACGGTCTTGATCTTGTCGTGGCTGTGGCCGTCGGCGATCATTTCGTCGACCGCAGCCTTGGTGAGATCGTCCCAGACATTGGTCACCTTCTTGCCAAAGGCCTGCAATTCGTCATCGCTGGCGCGGGCGCCGATGTCGATCTGCGTCGACACCGAATGGCGGCGCATGAAATCGGCCGTGGTGCAGCCGAAGGCCGAGAAGGCTGCGGCGAACTGGAAGGTGATGATGTCCTTGAAGCCGATGCCCCTGGAGCAGCCGGCGAGATGCAATGGCCCCGAGCCGCCATAGGACAGAAGCGTGAATTCCGAGGGATGAATGCCCTGGCCGGAGATGACGCGGCGGAGCGCATTGTTAGCGTCGGCCTCCAGCATGTCGATCATGCCTTCGGCAGCTTCCTCGACACCGACGCCGAGAACGCGGGCGCATTTCTCCTCGAAGGCTTTGCGCGCCTTCTCGACCTGCAACACGACCTTGCCGCCGAGGAAGTAATGCGGGTTCAAGCGGCCGAGGATAGCATCGCAATCGGCGATGGTTGGTTCGGTGCCGCCCTTGGCGAAGCAGATCGGGCCGGGATCGGAACCGGCGCTTTCCGGTCCGAGCGAGACTTTTCGGGTCAGCGGGTCGACCTTCAGGATCATGCCGGCGCCGGCGCCGATCGTGTCGAGATGCAGCGTCGGCACGTTGAGCTTGAAGCGGTCCATCAGCGGCTCGTTCTCGATCCGCGTCTGGCCGCGCGTGATGACGCCCATGTCGAAGGACGTGCCGCCCATATCCGAGCAGATCAGCGAGTCGTTGCCAATCAGCTTGCCGACATAGGCCGCGCCGAGAATGCCGCCGATCGGCCCGGAGATCATCGTCTCGTGCAGGCGCGGATGGTCGATCGAGGTCAGGCCACCGAAGGAGAGCAGCGTCTGCACGCCATATTTGAAGCCGTATTTCTTGGAGACGTCCTCAATGCCCTTGAGCTGCTTGCGGCCGCGCGAAGTGGCGTAGGCCTCGATCAGCACCGAGTTCAGCCGCGACTGCTCGCGGATGACCGGACGCACCTCATGGCTGGTGTAGACGAGGATGTCGGCGCCGGCGGCGGCGATCTCCTCGCGGCAGATCTCGGCAATGCGTTTCTCATGCGCCGGATTGACGTGAGAGAAGATGGTCATGATGCAGATCGCCTCGACCTTGTCGGCAATCAGCTTCTTGGCGGCCGCATGCACCTCGTGCTCGTAGAGCGGCAGGATGACGTCGCCGAACTGGTCGATGCGCTCGGTGACGCCATGGGTGCGGCGGCGCGGTACCAGCGGATCGGGATGGTGATGGGTGACCGCGTGCAGGCGGTCGGCATAGGAATAGTCGGCCCAGGCCTGCAGGCCGCGCCCCATCAGGATCATGTCCTCGAGGCCCTTGGTGGTGATCAGCCCGAGCTTGCGGCCGGTGCGCGACAACAGCGTGTTGAGCATGCCGGTGCCGGAATAGAGCACGACATTGACGCCTGAGAACAGGTCCTGCAGCGAGATGCCCCAGGCATCGGCCGCATCCTCGGCGGAGGCGAGGAAGCCTTCGGCCTCGTTCTTCGGAGTGGTCGCCGACTTGCCGATCTTGAAGTGGCCGTCCTGATCGACAAGGATCGTGTCGGTCATGGTGCCACCGGCGTCGATGCCGATGACGATTGGGTTGGTGGTAATCTGGTCCACGGGTCGCTTTCCCTTGCCGAGAGTGACCGCAGGCTAGATTCCCAAAGCCGGATCGCGCCATATGCCTAAAGACACAATGACGCTTGGGCCGGGTTCGCCGAGAAAAGGGCATGCGCATGGGCAACATCTGGGCGCCGCTGGCCAAAGCGATCGCCGCCACCGGCACCGACCGGCATGTCGACTGCCTGATCGACCTGATCGGCGCCGACATCACGCATGACCTGGTGACGGTGACGCGCTACTCGGCGACCAAGACGCCGGAATTCGTCAAGCACCGGCGCTTCTCCGACGAGATGGTGCGGCGCTATCTCGACAATTACTACGTCTTCGATCCGTTCTATGCCTCGTGGCGCAGCCAGCGCCGGCTAGGCATCATGCCGCTGAAAGGTCTGGCCAATGAGGAGGCCAAACGCGGGCAGTACATAGCCGGTTTCCTGGCGCAGTCGGAAATCTGCGACGAGGTCGGCATCATGCTGGCCGATGGCGGCGACTGGTGCCTCGGCATCTTCCTCGACCGCTCGACGGTGTCGTTCAAGGACAGCGAGATCGCGCTGCTCACCGAGCGATTGCCGGTGTTCGAGGCGCTGCATGCGCTGGACATCAAAGCACGCGGCTCAGACTTCTCCCGCACCTCGGCGCCCAGTGGTCTCGGCGCCTCGCCGCAGCAGAAGCCCAGAATTCCGGAAAGCCTCTGGCCCGAGCTTTCATCGCGCGAGCGCGAACTGGTGCAGCTCATCCTCGCCGGCCATCCCACCGCCAACATTGCCGAGCGGCTCGGCATCACCGTCGGCACGGTGAAGAACCACCGCCGCCGCATCTATGAAAAGCTCGACATCACCACCGAGCGTGAATTGTTCCTGCAGTTCTTCCAACATCTGGGTCCAGCAGCGTAGCTGACATCGGTCAGGAGCAGCGAAATCGCTGAACCGGATCGATTCAATGCTCTTGCGGCCGGATATCGGTTCTGAACCAGATCACAATGCGAGAATAATGTCCGTTCTTGAAGGTTCCGCTGCCCTAAGCTGCCGGCCCGCTTGCGGCCCAAACCAGCCGCGCTCATACCGTCATGGTCCATACATGCGCCCTTCGACCATTTTTGTGGGAAAGAAGCCGCTCCCTAGTTCGCCAGAATACGAAGGATATAGGTCGGCTAACCAGCCGCTAGGCCATTGATTTTCTTTCGAAGCCTCACACCCTCAGCGACTAACATAGTCGGTATAAATCAATGGCTACGAAGTGGTTCGCCAAAAGAAGCCGATTCACCACTCGCCGACCGCAGCTTATCCTTTGACTTCCGGGGGTGGAAACGTCCCTACAGGTTAGTCGCTGTAAATCTCTCGATCTCGACAAGAACTGACTGCGCGGACGGACCTTGCCCGAGGTGAGAGGTACCTTCATCGCGAGTAAGCTCGGAAGAGAAATCATGTTAACGCTCTGCCGATTGTGATACGGCGCGGCATTCGGCCTGGGTGGCTTGTCACCGGCCTGACGCCTGGAACGAGCTGGTCAGAGATCGGCCGGATATAGTGGCTCTATCAAGCCGGTTGCCGCTGCCCGTGGGGCACGATCGGGTCACTGTGTCCGCCAGTCATACTCTTGCCGGAACCCAAGGACGTCGCGCAGCTTCCGGTTGGAGATCGGTCCCTCAAATGCGTCCATGGCGCGGGTGACCGGTATGTTGGGCACATGCTTCCTGAGAAACTCCGCCGTCGGCAATTCAGATACGATGGTGTCGTTGACGGCGTTGAATATCTGGAATCCCAAGCCGTCCCTCTCGACGCACAGGTCGACGATCTGACCGAGATCGCGCACGTCCATATAGGTCCAGGCGTCGCGCCGCCGCTTCGAGGGATCGGCCAGGAATTCCGGAAAGCGGGCATAGTCCTTCGGCTCGACGACGCCACCGATCCGCAGGGCATAAATGTCGGCTCCCGTGCGGGAGGCGAAAGACCGTGCGATTTTTTCGCCGAGCAGTTTGGAGAGGCCGTAGCTGTCGGTCGGATCGACGTCGTAGTCCTCATCCACCGGAAACGATGAGAAGTCGCGTTCGCCTTCGGCAAAGCAGACGCCATAGACCGTTTCGCTGGAAGCCGTGACGATCTTGCGGATACCGAGCTTGGTGGCGGCTTCGATCACGTTGTAGGTCGACTGCACATTGGCGGCGAACATGGCGTTGTCCGGCCGCAGGAATATCCGCGGCAGCGCCGCGAAATGGACGACGGCGTCGACCGGGCGGCGGCCCTTGCCGCCGAAATATTCATTGAACCCGAAATGCAGCGTCAGTGCATTGTAGGCTTCGCCGGCGTCGGCAAGGTCGGTGATGACGGTGTCGACGCCCGGCACGTCGAGCGGAGTCAGGTCGAGGTTGAGGACCTGATGCCCGCGTTTCAGCAGATAGGGTATGACGTGCCGACCGATCTTGCCGCTGCCGCCGGTGAAGATGATCCGCTTGCCCATGGTTTCCTCCAAAAGAATTTATTGGTCGAGCAGCGGATCCCGCCAGCCGGCGGGTCGCCCGCTATTCAAATATGCCGAAGCCAGGAACCGCGTGCTTGCGCACACCATCCATGTCGAGCTCGACGCCGATGCCGGGAACGTCGGACACCGCGATATGGCCGTCCTCGACGATGGACCTTGCGCCGTCCGGCAGGCGGACATAGCTGTCCCACGCGTCCCGTTCCTCGAGCGCGTGCCATTCCAGCACCAGGAAGTTCGGCACGCTGGCGCAGACATGGCAGGTCGCCATCGTGCCCAGCGGCGTCGACACCAGATGCGGCGCGAAGGGCACATAATACATCTCGGCGAGGTTGGCGATCTTGCGGCTTTCCGCAAGGCCGCCGCATTTCGGCACATCGGGCATGACGACGTCGGCGCCGTAATTCTGGAACAGCTCGCGAAAGCCCCAGCGCAGATAGAGGTTTTCACCGACGCAGATCGGCGTTTTCGTACGCATTCTGATCTGCTTCAGAGCCTCGACATTTTCCGCCGGGATCGGCTCTTCGAGCCACAGAAGATTGAAGCGCTCCATCTCGGCGGCGATGCGGCTGGCGCTCAGCACGTCGTAGCGCGCATGCAAATCGATGCAGAGATCGATGTCGGGGCCGACCGCTTCGCGCACCGCCGCCACACGTTCCACCATGAAGCGGAGTTCCGCGCCGTTGATGGTGTGGTTCATCCGGTCGAATTTCGTTGGATGGTGCAGATTGTCGATATCGAACTTAAGCGCCGTGAAGCCCTCCGCAACCATGCGGCGGGCGCGGGCCGCACATCCCTGCGGCGATCCCGATTCGTCATCGCCGTCGCCGCAATCGGCATAGAGCCTTATCCGGTCGCGGAACTTGCCGCCAAACATGCGGTAAAGCGGCTGGCCGGCGGCTTTCGCCGCCACGTCCCACAGCGCCATTTCGAGCCCGGTGAGGGCGATGAGAAAGACGCCGGCCTGCGCGCCGGAAAACACGTGATCGCGGCGGATCTTGTCCCAGCAATATTCGACATTGCGCGGATCCTCGCCGATCAATTCCGACTTCAGTTCCGAAATCAACCCGACGATTGCGGCGGCACCTGCATCGGGGTTGGCTTCGCCATAACCGGAGATACCGGCGTCCGTATCGATCCGGATCAGCGTCGCCTTGCCGTGATAGGCGACGACCGCTGTCTTGATATCCACGATCTTCATCGGATCCTTCTCCCCGTAATGGCGTCGCACTTTACAGCACACAATTCTGGCTAAATGCCAACTTGTCTAATAAGCATACAAGATTGCCGAATGAGGCGTAAACCCCCTTTGAGAGATTTTGCGTCAGCCGGCTTTACGGCCTCCCGCCTTACCTTGAATTATTTGGGAATTTGCGGTTTTTGGCGACGAATTGCGATTCCCGGGAGAACGCACTTGTTAGACGAGTATATAAGCGTATAAATTGGGTAACGGCAGGGCCGTGGCCCATATATGTCGCCAATCGGGAGGAACAGGATGCAACAGCGACAGCTGGGATCGTCGCCGGTCAAGGTATCGGAAATCGGACTTGGGACTTGGGGCATGTCGGGCGCGTTTTGGGGCGCGGCCGACGATAAGGAATCGATCCGGGTGATCCGACGCGCGCTCGAGCTTGGCATCACGCTAATCGATACGGCCGAGGCCTATGGACACGGCCATGCCGAGGAAGTCGTCGGCGAGGCACTGGCCGGCCGCCGCGACAAGGCCGTCATCGCGACCAAGGTCGCGCCCAATCATCTGGAACCCGCCGCGATAGAGGCGGCGCTCGACGGTTCGCTGAAGCGCATGCAGACAGATTATGTCGACGTCTATTTCGTCCACTGGCCGAACTCGGAGTTTCCGATCGGCCCGACCATGGAGATGATGGAGCGGCTGCGCGCGTCAGGACGGATCAAGGCGGTCGGCGTCTCGAATTTCAGCACCGCCGACATGGACAGCGCCCGCCAGCATGGCGTCATCGACGTGCTGCAGCCGCCCTACAACATGCTCTGGCGCGAGGTTGAGGCCGAAACGCTGCCCTATTGCCGCAAGCACAATATCGGCGTCATGCCATACAGCGGCCTGGCTCAGGGACTGCTCACCGGCACGCTGTCACCGGACACGAAATTCGTCGAGGGCGATGAGCGGCGCACAACGGTGCTGTTCCAGCCGGGCACCTATGAGCGGGCGGTGAATGCCGTCGACCTCCTCAAGCCGATCGCGGCGCGCTACGGCAAGACGGTTCCGCAGCTTGCGATCCAGTGGCTCACCAGCAGGCCGGGCGTCAGCTCGCCGCTGGTCGGCGCCCGCACCGTCAAGGAGCTGGAGGAAAACGTCGAGAGCGCCGGCTGGACGATTCCCGACGCGGACATTGCCGCCATCGACAGGATCACGGCCCCGATCTGGGCGGAAATCAAGGACAAGGGCGACATGTTCGGTTTCCGCGCACGCCAGCGCCAGGAACAACAAGCGAAGAGGGTCTAGGGCCCGCTCTTAGTTCAACGCCGTGTCCTCCCGGCACGCTGCGGCGCGGCCAGCGCAAATGCTGGCTGCGCTGCTTCTTCACCGAGGCAAGCCGACCGCGGTGGTTTTCTTGAGGTGCCGGCGCATCGCTTCTTCGGCTCGCTTTTCATCGCGCGCCACGAGCGCCTCGTAGATTGCCCTGTGCATTTCGGTCGCGGAGGGAAGCGCATGGGGCATCTGATTGCTGATGCGCCTGCTTGCCATCTGCCACCATCGGGACGAATACATGAAACGGTCGAGAATCCTGTTCTGCGCCGCGCGGCAAATCTCCATGTGGAAATCCAGATCGAGCTTCAGATAGGCATCCGGATTGTCCTCGCTGGCCGACATCGCCGCCAGCAAGGTGCCAAGACGCTCGAGGTTTTCCTTGGTCATATGCTTGGCCGCGATGGCGGCGATGGCCGGTTCGATGATGATCCGCGTAGCGTGCGCTTCGGCCAGGATCTCGCGCATCTGCTCGTGCGGCAGCCAGTCGATGAGCAATGGGCTGAGATAGTCCCACTCCTCGGCTGGACGCAGCACCACGCGCCGGCCCTGCGCGATCTCGATCATATCGAGCGACGCCAGGATCTTCAGCGCCTCTCGCGCGACCGCGCGCGAGACCCCGAACTCCTGAAGGATCTGCTGTTCCGACGGCCCCTGGGCGCCGGCGACACCGCTGCCGGCGATGCGTCGCGCCAGCACACCAGCTACCTGCTTGGGCAAAGTTTGAAGCTTGACCTCGACGGTATCCATCACTAACATCCACTTGTCTGATAAGCTTATAGGCTGATAGCTAGATATGCAGTCAACTTATCTCATAAAAACGCTCACTAGCCTATAACACGGCCTGCGGAAAGGGATCGAGCGGTGTCCAGTCGCCGTGCCCTGTTGCCGCTGTCCGAGATCAAGATCGATACGCCTTACCAACTGAGGCGTGTTGGAGCGCAAGTGCCCGACCGCCCGGAGGCTCGCAAGCGTCGTCCGGGAACCCATACAGGTAGTCTCGCCGCGGGAGGAGCACGCCGGCGGACTGTCGAGGGCGAAAGTCGTCGGCCGTCCCTGGACGGACCGATCCATCAAACCAGGAGGAGATTGTGATGTCCGGAACCTTATCGAGACGCAAATTCCTTGCCGCGAGCGCGGCGGTGACGGCCGGCTCGCCTGCCGCGCCGTGGGTTGCCAGGGCAGACGCTAAAGAGATCACCGCATTGCTGATCACGGGCGGCCCGCTCTATCCCAAATATTGGGAGAAGATCGTCCAGGACTTCACCGCCAAGACCGGCATCAAGGTTCGCTACGACCTCCTGGAATTCACGCCCCTGACGGCGAAGGTGGTCACGTTGAGCGCGGCACGGTCGAGCCAGTACGATGTCTACAGCACCCACACCGCGCAGATCGATTCCTATTTCAACCATTTCGCGCCGCTGAACAGCTATTTCAGCGACTCCGAGCTGGCAGACTTCTATCCCGTCGCGGTTAAATACCTGCGCGATCCCAAGACCGGAAATCTGGCGGCGATTCCGCGCAACATGGATGCGCGCGTTCAGTATTACCGCAGCGACATCTACCAAAAGAAGGGCCTGAAGCCGGCCGGAACCTGGGAAGAACTCGTCGATGTCGGGCTAAAACTCACTGGCAACGGGCACTATGGCCTTGTCGTGCCGGGGCAGGGGGACCCCGCCCAGCGCACCTTCAGCGACCTGCTTTGGCAGGCAGGCGGTGACTGGGTCGACCAGGCCAACAAGCCGGCGTTCAATTCCGAAGCCGGCATCAAGGCGCTCACCTTCTATCGCGATCTGATCCAGAAGCACAAAATCGTGCCGCCCGACGCCGTTGGCTATCAATGGAACGAGAACTCGACGGAATTCTCGTCCGGCACGGTCTATGCCACTTTCGATTGGCCGGGCGCCTTCGCCACCCTGTCTAATCCGGAAACCTCGCGCGTCGTCGGTAAATGGTCGACGGCGCCCTATGTGCGGGACAAGGAGGCGATCTCATGCGCCATCTCGCATGCCATGGCGCTGAACGGCCAATCCGGACGCAAGGAACCCGCCGTCGAGTTCATCAAATACACGGTCAGTACCGACGCCCAGCGGCTCCAGTTCGACCAGTTCACCAACTTCCCGAGCAGCCAGAGTCTGGCCAAGGAAGTGATCGCTGCGGCCAAGGGCCCGCAGGCCACTTGGCTGCAGCAGCTCGAGACGACGATCGCGAACGGTAAGGAATGGCCCAAGCTCGCCGGCTTCTCGAAGGTCTGCACCTTGATGTTCTCGGCCATCGAGCAAGCCCTGTCAGATCAGGTTTCGCCCGCCGACTCGCTCAATCAGGCGGCGAAGGAGGCGGAAGAGATCATGCGCCGGGCCGGAGCTTACGACTGAGAATGTCGGCCGCAGCGCAGCACCAGGCGCCAGGGCGCCGGCGGCGTTCGCCGCTGCCCTACACCTGGCAGAGAGGTTACCTCCTGGCCAGCCCGGCGCTTCTCGTGATGCTGGCCATCCTGATCTATCCGCTCGGATACTCCTTCGTCATGAGCTTCTTCCGCTGGGATCTGAGCGGCTCGGCGCCATTCATCGGAACGGGAAACTACACCGACGAGCTCTTTGGCCGCCAGTTCAACCAGGCGCTGCGAAACCAGACCATTTTCAGCGTCGTTTCCATCACGATCGAAGTGGTGGCTGGCATGGCGATCGCCGTGCTGGTCAACGGCAAATTGCGCGGCATGCGGCTTGCGCGCACGTTGCTTCTGGTTCCGCCGATGATTGCGCCCGCCGTCGTCGGCCTGAACTTCCGATGGCTGTTCAACACCCAATACGGCTTGATCGATGCGCTGCTGCGCATGTTCAACCTGCCTGACATTCCGTGGCTCAACCACCCGACCTGGGCGCTCGTCTCGGTAATCGTCGCCGACGTCTGGCAGAACACGCCACTGATGGTGCTTCTGTTCCTTGCCGGCCTGCAATCCCTGCCGCAGGAGCCGCTCGAGGCAGCCACGGTGGATGGCGCGACGCCGTGGCAGCGCTTCTGGCACATCGTTCTGCCGCTAATGCGCCCGGTCATCATGATCGCGCTGATGCTGCGCATCATCGACACCTTCCGCACCTTCGACGTCGTCTGGCTGATGACGCAGGGCGGCCCGGGCGGCGCCACCAATCTGCTCACGGTCTATTCCTATCTGCTGGCGTTTCAGGCGGTGGATTTCGGACACGCGGCGGCGGTCTCCTTCATCGCGCTGGGCATGTCGCTGTTCGTGCTCGCCCTGCTCTACGGAGTGCCGTGGCTGATTGCGAAACGGAGGGCGATATGAGCGAAGCCGTCATCGTCAGCGCACGTTCCATGCCAAAGCGCCGGCGCCGCCGGTTCACAGCGGGAATCGCCGGTCAGTATTTGGCGCTAGTCGTCACAGTCGCGCTCACCGTCTTTCCGCTGGTGTGGCTGTTCCTGACCTCGATCCGAAGCTCGGCCGATATCTTCTCGGTTCCGGTGCACATCATCCCCGAGACAGCGACGCTGACACAGTATGTCGCGGTCTTCGCCCAGTACGACACAATGGGCTATGTCTGGAACACCGTCATCGTCTCGGTGGCGACGGTCATCCTTGTCCATCTGCTGGCCATCCCCTGCGCCTATGCGCTGTCGCGCTTCAGGATGCCGGGCGCCATGCTGATCTTCGGGCTGCTTTTGATCATGCGCATGATCCCGGTCATCGCGCTTGCTATCCCGCTCTTCGCCGTGTTCGCCGCCATGGGCCTGCTCGACACTGTCTGGGCGCTGATCCTCAGCCATACGGCCGCCAAGCTGCCGGTTGCCATTTGGCTGCTTCTGGGCTTCATCCAGGATGTGCCGAAAGAGATCGAGGAGGCTGCCCAGTCGGATGGCGCCGGCACCGTGCGCACGCTGGTCCAGATCGTCGCGCCTCTGATTGCGCCGGGCATCGGCGCCAGCGCTGTCATCACCTTCCTCTTCACCTGGAACGACCTGCTGCTCGCGCTAACGCTGACCTCGAGCAAGGCCGCGCAGACGCTGCCGGTCGGCCTCACCAATTTCGTCTCGCAGTTCGGCATCGATTGGGGCGCCATGTCGGCTGCCGGCGTACTCATGGTCATCCCGACTTTGGTGTTCGTCTGGTTTGCCCAGGGGCTGCTGGTCAAGGGGCTCACGACCGGCGCGGTTCGCGGCTGAACGGCTTCGACTAAGGTTGAATGCAACTGAGTGACGATTAGCGAGGTTTCGCACCTCACCGCGCATTGGAGGAAATAGAATGGAAGCTGACCAGATACCGGCGATACAGGACATTTCCCGGCCGCCACGAGAACTGGTCGACGCGCTGGCGGCGATCGGTTCGGCGACGCTGGCCAGTGAGCTCTACCACAAGATGGGCATTCGCGACCCGCAGATCCGTGGGCCGCGTCCGCTGAGGCTCGGCAGCACAGCGGCGGGGCCGGCCCTGACCCTCCAGTGCATGCCGAAGCGCGAGGATCTGTACAACGAGACGGAATACGAGGAGCCGGAGCGGCAACTGCACCGGCACGTGCTTTATCCCACTCAGCCCGGCGACATGGTGGTGGTCGATGCCCGCGGCGATCTGGGCAGCGGCATCTTCGGCGAGATGATGCTGACCTATTTCGCCGGGCGTGGTGGCGCCGGCGTTGTCGTCGACGGCTGCATTCGCGATTCCGCCCAGGCGGCGGCGCTCGACATCGGCATCTGGGTGCGAGGCGTCACGCCGAATTTCCATGCCCAGACCAACATCGTTCCCTTCGCCGTCAACGTTCCGATCGCCTGCTCGAACGTGCTGGTCATCCCCGGCGACATCATCGTCGCCGACGACGATGGCGTGGTCGTCGTGCCGGTCGGCCTTGCCCCCAAACTGGTCGAACTCGCGGGCGCGCACATAGAGTGGGAAGAGTTTTCGCGCTTGCGGCTCGCGCAAGGAGGAGACCTGCGGAAATACTACCCGTTGAGCCCCGAGGGTGAGGCCGAATACCGCGCATGGCGGCAAGCCCAACGAAAATGAGCCGTGCCGGTACGGGAGAAGAATAGGTGTCTGCAATCGAGATAGAACAGCTCGGCAAGAGCTTCGGGGCGGTGGAAGTTCTGCGCGACGTCAACATCGAGATCGCCAGCGGCGAGTTCGTGGTCCTGGTCGGTCCGTCGGGCTGCGGCAAGTCGACGTTGCTGCGCATCATCGCGGGGCTCGAAGAGCATACGACTGGCGAGATCCGCATCGGCGGACGCGTCGTCGACGAGATGCCGGCCAAGTCGCGCGACATAGCCATGGTGTTCCAAAGCTATGCCCTCTATCCGCATATGAGCGTGGCCGACAATATGAGCTTCGCGCTGCGGCTGGCCAAGGTTCCCCGGGAAGAGATCGTTTCCAGAGTGAAGGCCGCGGCCGAGATCCTCGGTCTGCAGGACCTGCTCGGGCGCATGCCGCGTCAACTGTCCGGCGGCCAGCGCCAGCGTGTGGCCATGGGCCGCGCCATCGTCCGCGACCCTGCGGCCTTCTTGTTCGACGAGCCGCTCAGCAATCTCGATGCCAAGCTGCGCGTGAAGATGCGTGCCGAGATCAAGAAGCTGCACCAACGGCTGGGACGAACCAGCATCTACGTCACCCATGACCAGACAGAAGCAATGACGCTCGCCGACCGCATCGTGGTGTTGAACAAGGGCCGCATCGAACAGATCGGCACCCCTTCCGAACTCTACGACAACCCGGCGAATCTGTTTGTCGCAGGTTTTATCGGCTCGCCGGAAATGAATCTCATCAACGGCCGCATCCAGAGTGGCGCATTCATCGCGGAGCAGGGCCTACGCCTGCCCTTGCCGCACGTGGCAGGGGTGGGGGACAAGCAAGGTGTGGTTTACGGGATTCGTCCTCAGCATATCGCTGTCGGAGGCAACCACGCACAGGCGAGAGTCCAGGTTGTCGAGCCGACCGGTGAAGCGCAGGAAATCACCTTGACCGCCGATGGCGTCGACCTGATGGCGGAGATCCGGGACCGGCCGCCCTTCAAGCCGGATCAGGAGGTGAACCTGGAGATCATGATGCATAAGGTACATCTGTTCGACGCCGAGAGCGGCAGGAGGATAAACTAAAGGAGCCTGTCCTCTCCGGATTGTCCCGCTTCGAGTGAGCTATGCCGCTGGTGTCCTCCCGGTGATCATATCCGCCGCCTTCTCGGCCATCATGATCACCGCTGCGTTGGTGTTCGATGATACGATGCGTGGCATCACCGAGCTGTCGCAGACGCGTAAGTCTTGCAGCCCGCGCAGGCGCAGTTCCGGATCAACGACGCTGTCGGCATCGCCGCCCATGCGGCAGGTGCCGACCGGATGGTAGGCGCTGCGGCCATGCTGGCGGGCAAAGGCTTCGAGTGCCGCGCGGCCCTTCGTCGCCGCTCCAGGCAAATGCTCGCGGCTGATGTACTTGGCGAAGGCCGGCTGAGAGAGGATCTCGCGGCTGATCTCGATGCCGTCGATGGCGCGTTCGAGGTCGTAGCGTTCGGCGAAGGGATTGGGGTCGATAACCGGCGCATCGCGCAGATCCGCCGAGCGCAAAGTGACGCTGCCGCGCGAACGCGGCCGCACATGGTAGGAGTTCAACGTGCAGCCATTGCCGCCGGGGACCGAGCCGATACCTTCCTCGACACCGGCCCCGGGCAGGAAATGAAATTGGATATCTGGCGTCTTTTCCGAGCGGTCGCCCCACCAGAAACCGCCGGCTTCGACGATGTTGGAGGCAACCGGTCCTTTGCCGAAGAGTGCATATTCGAGGCCGGCGACGGCCTGCCAACGCTTCTTCTTGTAGCGGTCGATGCCGTGCGGCCCGTTGAGTTCCGCGACGACGTCCACGTCCATGTGATCGTGTAGATTCTGGCCGACCCCAGCGAGATCATGCACAGCTTTGATGCCATGCTTTTCGAGATGCGCGGCAGGGCCGATGCCGGACAGCATCAGGAGTTTCGGCGAGCCGATGGCGCCGGCGGTGACGATCACCTCGCGCTGGGCGTGCAGCAACTCGGCGCGACCATTGGCGATGATCTCGACGCCGACGGCCCGACCCTTCTCGACGACGACGCGGCTGACCGTGGCGCCGGTGCGCAGCGTCAGGTTCCCGCGGCCGAGCGCCGGTTTCAGATAGGCGACCGCGGTGCTCGAGCGCCTGCCATTGCGCGTCGTCGTCTGATAGAAGCCGGCGCCTTCCTGCTCGCCGGCATTGAAGTCGGCGCGGAAGGGCAGGCCAGACTGCTGCGCCGCCTTGACGAAGATCCTGGTCAGCGGGTGCGGCGTGCCGCTGGAAACGCCGAGCGGTCCGTCGATGCCGTGCTGGGAACCGGCAAAAGTGTCGTTTTCCTCGGAACGAACGAAATAGGGCAGCACATCGGCGTAGCTCCATCCTGTGCAGCCGAAGTCTGCCGCCCAATCGTCATAGTCCTGCGGGCAGCCGCGCGTGAACACCTGGGCGTTGATCGAGGAGCCGCCGCCGAGCACGCGCGCCTGCGGGTACACCATGACGCGGCCGTCGATCTCCTTGCCGGGTGCGGCGTCATAACCCCAGATCAGCGGCCCGGACGTCATCTTGAAGAAGCCTACCGGCATGTGGATGTATCGGTCGGTGTCGGGCGGCCCGGCCTCGAGCAGGACGACGGACAGGCCTGGATCCTCGCTCAGCCTCGCGGCAAGCACGCAGCCGGCCGAGCCGCCGCCAACGATGATATAGTCCGCCATTCTTGCTCCCTTGCCGAGGCAAATCCGGCCTCGCGCTTTTACGCGCGACGATCTCAAGTCGCTTGTGCCACGTCAAGAGAAAGGGTATGGTTGCCGTGTTGAAGGGTTGTCGTACAAGTAGAGGAACTTGACGGCCCGTCTCCGGAGGACCCGGCCGCGCTCCCTGCGCACGAGCCGGGCGGAAACAATTCAATCGGGAGGTTCGAAATGAAGGACAGCAATGGTCTTGTTTTTTCCGGCAGGCTGAGCCGCCGGACCTTGATGCTGGGCGCTGCCGCCGGGGCGGCGACGCTGGCGATGCCGAATGTGCTGCGCGCGGCCGACAAGCCGACGCTGGTGACGTCGATCCGCTCATTGTCCAATCCCTACCACGCGGTGTGGAAGACCGGCGCCGAGGCTTATGCCAAATGGGCCGGGCTGGAGCACGTCACGCTGGTCTCGGAAGGCAACAGCGAGAAGGGCATCGCCGATATCAAAGCGATGCTGGCCAAGACCAACGGCAACATGGTGCTCAACTCCGATCCCAACGACACGCCCGACGCGCGCCCGATCGTCGAAGCCTGCGCCAAGGCCGGCGCCTATGTGGTGACGCAGTGGAACAAGCCTGCCGACCTGCACCCCAAGGACTTCAACCCGAACTATGTCTCGCATATCGAGTTCGACGGCATCGCCAGCGGCAAGACCATCGCCGAGATCCTGTTCAAGGCCATCGGCGGCAAGGGCGGCATCGTCGCGCTCGGCGGCCTGATCTCGACCACGGCCGCGATTGAACGCAAGAAGGGCCTCGATGCTGCGCTCGCCGCGAACCCCGACATCAAGCTGCTCGACTTCCAGGTCGCAAACTGGAAATCCACCGAGGCCTTCGACCTGATGGGCAATCTGCTGACCCGTTTCGGTGACGACATCAAGGGCATCTGGGCCGCCAATGACGACATGGGCTCCGGTGCGCTCGAAGCGCTGCGCGCCGAAAACCTCGCCGGCAAGGTGCCGATCGTCGGTGTCGACGGCATCAAGACGGCGGTCGACGCGGTGCGCACCGGCGAGTTCGCCTGCACGATCACCTCGGATCCGTTCTGGCAGGGCGGCATGGGGCTGGCTATCGGCTACAACGCCAAGATAGGCAAGTTCGACCCGGCCAAGGAGCCGCCGGAACACCGCGAATTCTACGGCAAGGCGGTGCTGATCTCGCACGACAATGTTGAGGAATATTACAAGACCAATGTCGAGTCGAAGCCCGAGATTGACTGGAACGATCTCTGGGGCCGGGTGACCGGAGCGATCCGGGCCTGACCCGTTTGGGGCGGGCCGGCTTCTCCCTGGCAGCGGCCCGCCCCTTTTTGTCGGCGTCTTGCGCCCGCGGCCACGACGCCTGTCACCAGCAGACGGGAAGCGGTTTGTTGACAATCGATACAGAACCCCTGAAGTCCGTTTCGGACATCGAGCGGACAACGCTTATGACATTCCTCCCCGGCCGCATCGCCACTATGCTCGGCGGCAGGCGCTGGCGCAGGCTCGCGCCGTTGGCGGTGCTGGTCGTGCTGTGCGTTCTGATCACCATCGCCAATCCCAATTTCATCGAGCTGCGCAATCTGGTGCGGCTAGCGAACTCCGCCGCCGTACCGCTGACACTGGCGATGGGGCTGACCTTCATTATCGTGATGGGCAGCATCGACCTTTCGGTCGAGGGTACCCTGTCTGTGGCGGCGATGGTGGTGGTGCTGCTCGCCGCCAATGACAGCAATGGCAACGATTATGGTTGGTGGGCGGTGCTGGCGGCGATCGCCGCCGGCACGGTCATGGGCCTCATCAGCGGTCTCGTCCAGACGATGCTGCGTATCCCGTCCTTCATGGCGACGCTCGGCATGTGGTTCATCGGACTGGGCCTGTCGGTCTATATGCTGGGCGGCTCGGCCATACGACTGAACGACGCCTCGATCCGCAATCTCGCCTTGCACCGTTTCCTCGGCCTGCCGCTGGCGGTCTGGGTCGCGCTCGGCGCGTTCGCGCTTGCAGCGGTCATCCAGTATTACACCCGGCTCGGCCGCCACATATTGGCGATCGGCGGCGACGAGGACGTGACCAGGCTCTCCGGCGTCAACGTCACGCGCGTGCGCATAGCGGCGTTCGCGCTGGCCGGCTTCTTCTTCGGCATTGCCGGTGTGCTTGCCGCGGCGCAGCTCGGTCAGTCACATGCCGTCATCGGCGACGGCAGGCTGTTTGCCGCGGTCACCGCGGTGGTCGTCGGCGGCACGGCGCTGACCGGGGGCGAGGGTGGCGTCGTCAATACGCTGATCGGTGTGCTGATCGTCACCGTTTTGGCCAATGGCATGATCCTGCTCGGCATCTCGCCTTACATCCAGCAGACGGTGCAGGGCCTGATGATCATCGCGGCGGTGGCGCTGTCGCTCGACCGCGTTCGCCTGAAGATCGTGAAGTGAGCGCCATGCTGCAGGCAACCGGCATCATCAAGAATTTCCCCGGCGTCCAGGCGTTGCGCGACGTCTCCATAGAGGTGCGGCCGAACGAGGTGGTCGGACTGATCGGCGAGAACGGCGCCGGCAAGTCGACGCTGATGCGCCTGCTGGCCGGCGGCTATCGGCCGGATGGCGGTACGATCACCCTCGACGGCGAACAGCTCAAGCTACGCAACGCCCGTGACGCGGCCAGGAACGGCATCGGCATGGTGTTCCAGGAACAATCGCTGGTGCTCAACCTGACCGTCGCCGAAAACATCTATCTCGGCGAAGAAGACCGCTTCACCCGCTTCGGTCTTGTCAACTGGCGCGCCATGAATGCTGCGGCGCGCCGGCAACTGGCCAAGATCGGCGTCGACATCGACGTCACCGCGCGCACCTCCGAACTGACCTTCGCCGCGCGCCAGATGGTCGAGCTCGCCAAGGCGCTGACGCTGGAGGAGATGGTCGAGCGTCCGCTGCTCATCTTGCTCGACGAGCCGACCTCGGTGCTCAACGCCGCCGATATCGAGGTTCTGTTCGCGCGGGTGCGCTCGCTCAAATCCCGCGCCAGCTTCGTCTTCGTGTCGCATCGCCTCGACGAAGTGCTGGCGATTTCCGACCGCGTCTACACGATGAAGGACGGCGCGGTCGTGGCCGAACACCGCGCCGCGGAAGTCACCGCGCCGGAGCTGCACGAGATCATGGTCGGGCGCGGGCTGCAGGCCGAATATTATCGCGAGGCCCGTCAGCAGCCGCCGGGCGATAAGATCATGGTCGAGGCCAGGGGCCTGGGCGCCAGCGGCTTCTATCATGGTGTCGACCTTTCGATCCGCGCCGGAGAGATCGTCGGCATCGCCGGCGTCGTCGGCTCCGGACGCGAGGAGGTTACCCGTACGGTCGGCGGCTTCCTGCCACATGATGCGGGCGAGATGAAGATCGCCGGCGAGACGGTTCGCTTCAGCTCGCCAGAGCCGGCAGTGCGCAAGGGCATCGGCTATGTGCCGCGCGAGCGCAGGCTCGAAGGCCTGGTGATGTTTCTGTCGATCGCCGAGAACATTTCGCTGGCGGATCTCTCGAGCGTCATGCGCAACGGCGCCATCGATTACGGCAAGGAGCGGCGGCTTGCCGCTGACTGGATCAAGCGGCTCAGCATCAAGGCGCCCGGGCCCGACGCCGCCTGCCGCAAGCTCAGTGGCGGCAACCAGCAGAAGGTGGTGCTGGCGCGCTGGATGACGGCGGGCTCGCGCATCCTGGTGCTCGACCATCCGACGCGCGGGCTTGATGTCGGCGCCAAGGAAGAGGTTTACGAGCTGGTGCGCGACCTCTCGGACCAAGGCGTGGCGATCCTTCTGATCTCCGATACGCTGGAGGAGACGATCGGCCTGTCGCACCAGGTTCTGGTGATGCGCGACGGCGAGATCACCGCGCGCTTCGATGCCAGCCCCGGCAACAAGCCGGATCAGGTCGAGTTGCTACGAGCGATGGTGTAAGCCGATGAATGAAGGTTTTCCCATCAAGCAGGTCTTCGAGGGCAAGTGGACGCAAGGCGCCATCCCGCTGGTGCTGCTTGTCGCCCTTTTGCTGATCATCGAGATCGCCGCGCCCGGCTTCCTGACCGGCGAGACGCTGGCGCTGCTCTTTGCCAACACCGCCGTGCTGTTTATGCTGGCGACCGGCGTCACCTTCGCCATCCTGCTCGGCGGCATCGACCTGTCGATCCAGGCGGTCGCCTCGCTGGCGAGTGTGATGCTGGCGCAATTGCTGCCCTCGCTCGGCTTCGCCGCGTTCCCGGTGGCGATCCTGTCTGGCCTCGCCTTCGGGCTGCTGAGCGGCATCGTCCACGTCAAGCTGCGCGTGCCGTCCTTCGTGGCGACATTGGCTACCGGCGGCGTGGTCACGGGCCTGGCGCTCTGGGTCTCCAACGGCCGCGCCATCACCATCGAGGAAGCCGGGCGTGAAAAGACGGCGTGGATCAACGCTACGATTTTCGGCCTGCCGATGGTGGTGCTGATTTCGGCCCTGATCGGCATCGTCAGCTTCCTCGCGCTGCGTTACACCCGCTTCGGCCGCCAGGCGATCGCGGTCGGGGCCGGCGAACCGGCGGCGTGGGCGGCCGGCATTAATGTCGACCGCACCAAGATCATCGCCTTTGCCGCATCGGGCATTCTGGCGGCCATCGCCGGCGTCGTGCTGGCGGCCAGGCTGTCCAGCGGCTCGCCGGTGCTCGCCAACCAACTGCTGCTCCCCGCCATCGCCGCCGTCATCGTCGGCGGCACGGCCATCACCGGCGGGTTGGGCGGCGTGGCGCGCACCGCGGTCGGCGCGCTGATCATATCGATCGTGCGCATCGGCATGACCTTCGTCGGCGTCAACATCTTCCTGGAAAACATGGTGTTCGGCGCGGTGCTGATCGCCGCCGTCGCCATAACCATCGACCGCAGCAAGATCGCGGTCATCAAGTGACGAACCGATCCGCACCGCCTCCCAAGCAAACGCGGACGCAGTGGGACCGCATCGGCAATGAGCCGGTGCGGTCCGGGCTGAATTTACTGCATCGTGTCCAGGCCGATCAGCTCGATCTTGTAGCCGTCGGGATCCTCGACGAAGGCGATGTGGGTGGTGCCGTGCTGCATCGGTCCGGGCTTGCGCGGGATCTTGGCACCGCGCCTCTCGAGCTCGGCGCAGACGGCGTAGATATCGTTGACGCCCAGCGCCAGATGGCCAAAGCCGGTGCCGATCTCATAGGGTTCCTCGCGGCCCCAGTTCAGCGTCAGCTCAACGACGGCTTCCTTGTCCTCCGGCCCGTAGCCGACAAAGGCATTGGTGAACTTGCCGCCGGGATAATCGTCGCGGCGCAGCAAGGTCATGCCGAGCACCTCGGTATAGAAGGCGATCGACTTGTCGAGGTCGAGCACCCTGATCATGGTGTGCATATAGCGAAAGCCGGGGGCGTCGCTCATTGGGAAAGTCCTCCGAATTCAGTGATTTGCCGGTCTGACCATCCACATCAAGCGGCTTCGGGAAGAAGCATGCTATCGCTTGATGTTCTCAATCAGGGTTGTATGATAACACGACAAGATTGGTGGTTGTCCAGTCGTTTTCCGGAAGGGTCCAGGTTCAGTTCATGAATGCCGTGCCGCCCAATTCCGCATCGCTGATCGCCGCCCTCACCGGCGTGCTGTCGGATGGCGGGCTACTGACAGAGGCAGAGGACCTTGTCCGCTACAGCCGCGACTGGTCGGGCGACCATGTCGGCCGCCCGCTGGCGGTGGCGCGGCCCAGCTCGGTGGAAGAAATGTCGGCGCTGATGCGGCACTGTCATGCCGAGCGCATCCCCGTCGTGCCGCAGGGCGGGCTGACCGGCCTTGTCGGCGCGGCGGTGGCGGCTGACGGCAATGAGGTCGTCGTCTCGCTGGAGCGCATGAACAGGATCCGCTCGATCAGTCCGATCGACTTCGCCATGGTGGTCGAGGCCGGCTGCATCCTCGAGGACGCCAAGCGCGCGGCGGAGGAGAGTGACTGCATCCTGCCGATCACCTTTGGAGCGCAAGGCAGCTGCCGCATCGGCGGCAATGTCGCCACCAATGCCGGCGGCTTCAACGTGCTGCGCTACGGCATGACGCGCGACCTGGTGCTTGGCCTCGAAGTCGTGCTGGCCGACGGCCGGATCTGGAACGGGCTGAAGGTGCTGCGCAAGGACAATCGCGGCTACGATTTGAAGCAGGTCTTCATCGGCTCGGAAGGCACGCTCGGCATCGTCACCGCGGCGGCGCTGAAACTCTTCCCCAAGCCGACGCAGATCGAAACGGCGCTTGTCGGCCTACGCTCCGTCGAGGATGCAATGGCGCTCTATGCGCGGGCGCGGCGCGGTTGTAGCGACTTGCTAACCGCCTTCGAGTTGATCCTGCGCGGCGGTATCGAGATCACCATGCGCGAGGGCAAGGATTTCCCCGATCCGCTCGGCAAGCCTTATCCCGCCTATGTGCTGATCGAGGTTTCGTCCGGTGGGCTTATCGACCTCAAGGATATGCTTTTGAGTTTTCTCGCCGGCGTCGAGGATCTTGTCGAGGACGGCATTGTGGCATCGACCCGGGCGCAGGCCGAGCGCCTGTGGCTTTACCGCGAGATCATGGTCGAGCGGCAGGGCCGCGGCGGCCGCTATCTGCGCACCGATGTCGCGGTGCCGATCTCCAAGCTTGCCGATTTTGTCGCCGACGCGCTCACCGAACTTGGACGGGCGAGACCCGACGCGCTGCCCGTCACCTACGGCCATGTCGGCGACGGCAACATCCATCTCAACGTCGTGCCGCCGGAGGGCATGGGGGCCGAGGCGATCGAGCATCTGTTCGAGGAGGCGGAAGCGGAGATTTTCGCCGTCGTCGACCGCTATGGTGGCTCGATCAGTGCCGAGCACGGCATTGGCCGGGTCAAGCAGCGGGCCTTCCTCGACCGCATCGATCCGGTGACGCTCGATCTCGCCGCAGGCATCAAGGATGCTTTCGATCCGCGCCATATATTGAGCAACGGCCGCATTCTGGCGTCCGCATCCGCGCTCGACTATAGGTGAGCGATGACGCTGAAGCTCGACAAGGTCAATCGCGGTCCGCACCTCTCCACGCTCGTGGCGAGTTCCATCTCGCGCGAGATCGCGCAAGGACGCCTCAAACCCGGCGATCAGCTGCCGACCGAACAGGCACTGGCGACCACCTTCGGGGTCAGCCGCAACGTGGTGCGCGAGGCGATCGCAAGGCTGCGCTCCGAAGGCCGCATCTGGTCGCAGCAGGGCAGGGGCGCCTTCGTTGCCGACGCTACCAACGCGACGGTGCTGACGATCGACTATGAGACCTTGCAGCGGGCGGATTCCTTTCGCAATCTTTTCGAGCTGCGCGGCATGTTGGAAGTGCAGATCGCCGCGCTGGCCGCGACCCGCCGCTCCGACGCCGACATCGAGGCGATGGAACAGGCGCTCGATGGGATGCGCGCCGCGCCTTATGGCAGCGTCGCCTGGCTGAAGAACGATCTCGGTTTCCACCGCGCCGTCGCCGAGGCGACCCAGAACCCCTATATGGGCCAGTTCCTCGTCTTCGTCTCGGAACGGGTGCGTGAGAGCATCCTTGCCGCCGGCAACCAGCAGAAGTCCGACGACATGGCGCGCACGACCCTGGGCGAGCACGAACGCATTCTGGCGGCGATCAAGGCCGGCGACGCGAAGGGCGCGAGCGCTGCAATGACGCGGCATCTCGCCGGTGCGGCCTCACGCGTTGGACTGCCAGGCGGCGACGCTGAGGCCGCGTCGCCGACACGGCATTCGAGGTTGCGAAAGGCCGTGCGCGGGCGGGCAGGGTAGGGCCGCGCAGCCGCCTCCCTCACTCGGCCGCAGCCTCAATCAATGAAACGCCGTTGAGCTCAGCAACAATATCCGACAGCGCCGGCACGAATTTTTCTCCGTGCCCCGTAGCGACCGCCGTGGCGAAACCATTGCGGACCACGGCGCCGACCGGGTTGGCGATGCCGGCGGCCTGGGCGAAGGAGGCAAGATAGGTCATGTCCTTCAGCGCATTGGCGATGGCGAAGCGCTGGGCGTTCTCGTTGCGGTTCAGCACGAAGTCGAAGAAGGCCTGGTAGAAGCCGCAATCCATGCGGCTGCCGGAAATGACGCTGTTGAAGACCTGCGGCGTCAGCCCGGCCTTTGCTCCCAGCGTCAGCGCTTCGGAATAGATCGCCGAATAACCCATAGAGACGAAATTGTTGAGCAGCTTCATGGTGTGGCCGCTGCCGGTCGGGCCGGTGTGGATAATTCGCGCGGCGAAGGCTTCGAGCACCGGCCGCGCGCGGGCGATCGCTTCCGCCGCGCCGCCTACCATGACGTCGAGCTTGCCTTCGGCGGCTTCCTTGGGCGTGCGCGCCAGCGGCGCGTCGATCAGCGTCACGCCTTGCGCCGCAAGCTCTGCGGCGAGCGCGATCGTCGTGGACGGGTTGGAGGTCGAGCAGTCAATGATGAGCAGCGGTTTGTCGGCAGCCGCAAGCCCCTCCGGTCCCTTCACGAGCGCTTCCACCTGCGGCGAGCCGGTGACGCAAAGGAGAACGATGTTGCAGCCCTCGGCGAGCGCGCGCGGCGTTGCCGCCTGGCGGGCCCCGGCGCTGACAAGCTTCAGCGCCGCCTCCTGGTTGCGGTGCACCCAGACGGTCAGCGGCCAACCCTTGGCCAGAAGGTTGGCCGCCATGCCCGAGCCCATTGCGCCCAGGCCAATAAAGCCGATTTGCTGCTTCATGTTGGTCTTCCAGTGCTGTTGGACAGAAACAAACGAAAGATTGCTGTCTCAACCGAGCGGTGCGATCCTTGGCGTAAGAATCGATCTAACGGGCCGGTTTTCCGATGACGGATCGCCAGGGAGCAATGTTCGGCGCCATTCGCCAGTCCCCCAATCTCAGGGGCGAACTGGTGGAGAAATTTGCCGCGCAGATCGAGGCCGGCGATCTTGCGCCTGGCCAGCGGCTTCCCACCGAGCAGGAGATCGTCAACGCGACGGGCGTCAGCCGGACGGTGGTTCGCGAGGCGCTGGCATCGTTGCGCGCACGGGGGCTGATCACGACACGGCAGGGCCTCGGCGCCTTTGTGGCCCAGGAGCCCCCGCCGAAAACCTTTTCGATCGTGCCGACGGATGTCGAATCGATCGACGAGATCCTGGCGGTGCTGGAGCTGCGCATGGGCGTCGAGGCGGAGGCGGCGGCGCTGGCGGCCACGCGCCGGACCGCCAAGGACCTTGGGCTTATGGCTAAGCAGCTCGACGCAATCGACCGGGCGATCGCCGAAACGGGTCTCGCCGCGACCGAGGATGCGGCTTTCCATCGGGCGATTTCGCTCGCCTCGCACAACGCCTACTTCAGCCGGCTCTTCGACACGTTTGGCACTGCGATGATCCCGCGCCAATGGACGCAATTCGACCAGATGGAGCCCGACGAGCGCGAGCGGCATTTCGAGCGGACGCGGCGCGAGCACCGGGCGATCCATGATGCCATCGCGGCGCAAGACGCCAAGGCGGCGCAGCGCGCGATGCGGCTGCATCTGAGCCGTTCCTACAAGCGCTTCGAGCAGCTCCGAGACGGATCCGCACGTCTGAAATAGATCGGGCGAGGGCGCCCGAGCGGCGCATGGCGCACCGCGATAGGCAGCTACGACGCGACTTTCAAAGTGCGGCCGGCCGTGATTGGCATTATGCGCCCATGCCAGGAACATTCCGTCGTCCTCCAGCCTGCCGGTAGATCCAAAACCAGCATTTCCGTCATCACCTTTTGCATGCTTACAGGGTTGTCATACAACCATTCGATCTGATATTCCTGCGGGCATGACCCGTCAAGAGGACGTGGTCTTTGAGGAGTGGTTTCTATGCATCAAAGGAGATTTGGCCGCACCGGCTGGCAAGTGTCGGAAATCGGCTTCGGCAGTTGGGCGATCGGGGCCGATTGGGGCGACGTCGAGGAGAAGGACGCCATCGCGGCGCTTAATGCGGCGCTCGATTCAGGCGTGACGATGATCGACACGGCCGATGTCTATGGCGACGGCCGGGCGGAAAAACTGATCGCGAAGACGCTGAAGGGGCGGGGCGGCGCGAGGCCGATGGTCGCCACCAAGGCCGGCAAGCGGCTGAACCCGCATGTCGCCGCAGGCTACAATCGCCAGAACCTGACCAGCTTCGTCGAGCGCAGCCTGCGCTATCTCGAGGTCGACGTGCTGGACCTGGTGCAGCTCCATTGTCCGATGACAGAAGTCTTCTATCAGCCCGAGACCTTCGATGCGCTGGAGAAGCTGGTCGAGGAAGGCAAGATCCGTCACTACGGCGTCAGCGTCGAAAAGGTCGAGGAAGGCATCAAGGCGCTGCAATATCCCGGCGTCGTCAGCGTCCAGATCATCTACAACATTTTCCGGCAGCGGCCCGCGGAACTGTTCTTCGACATGGCGCGCCAGAAGGACGTTGCCATCATCGTCAGGGTGCCGCTGGCCAGCGGGCTCCTGTCCGGCAAGTTCAAGAGCGATTCCAGCTTCAGCGCCAAGGACCACCGCAGCTACAACCGGCAGGGCGAGGCCTTCGACGTCGGCGAGACATTCGCCGGCGTGAATTACGAGGAAGGCCTGCAAGCGGTCGAGGAATTGCGGGCGCTGCTGCCGCCAGGCGCCACCATGGCGCAATGGGCGCTGCGCTGGATCCTGATGAACCCGGCGGTGACGGTCACCATTCCGGGCGCCAAGTCGGTCAGGCAGGCGCAAGAGAACGCCGCCGCGTCCGACCTGCCGGCGTTGTCGCCGCAACTGATGGAGCGCATCGCCGACATCTATGAGCGGCGCATCAAGGCCTCCGTCCACCAGCGCTGGTGAGCGCCATGACAGCCGGTCGGCCCCTGGTTGCTGGTAAGCAACTGATCATCGATGGGCATCAGCATTTCTGGGATCCGGCGGATGGATCCTGCGGCTGGATGACGGAGGACTACGCCGCCATACGTCGCGTGTTTGAGCCCGACGACCTCAGACCGGCGCTTGCCGCAGCCGGCGTGGACAGGACCATCCTGGTCCAGACATGGCATTCGCTCGACGAGACACGCGCATTCCTTGAGACGGCCAGCCGGACCGATTTCGTCGCTGGCGTCGTGGGATGGGTGGACCTCGCCGATCCCGAGGTGGCGGCCACACTGTCCGAGCTGAAGGCGCGGCCAGATGGCCGTTACCTGGTCGGCATCCGTCACCTCGTGCACAACGAGGCGGATCCGAACTGGCTCTTGCGCGCCGATGTCCAGCGCGGGCTGGCGGCTGTCGCCGAAGCGGGGCTCGCCTATGACCTGCTGTTGAAGGAGCCGCAGATTCCGGCTGCCCTGGAGACGGTGGCGCGGCATCGCAATTTACGTTTCGTGGTCGACCACGTCGCAAAACCGCGCATTGCGCAGCACGCGATGGAGCCGTGGGCCGGATTGATGCAGGGCTTCAGGGCGCATCGCGACCATGTCTGGTGCAAGCTGTCCGGGATGGTCACGGAAGCCGACTGGCGGCACTGGAAGCAACAGGATCTGCAGCCCTATGTCGACGAGGTCCTTTCCATTTTCGGCCCGTCGCGATGCCTGTTCGGCTCGGATTGGCCGGTCTGCCTGGTCGCAGCCGACTATCAGACGGTCAAACGCACCCTTGGCGAGTGTCTTGCCGGGCTGGCCGAAGAGGAACGTTCGCAGATTTTTGGCGCTTCCGCCGTCGAGGCCTACCGCTTGTCGCTGTGACGGTGGCAAGGCTCTGAGCCCTCCCGCCTTGCGGTTGCCCGGCCACATTCATCATCACCACGATCGCTGCGCATGTCTCTGCGTTGGGCATCTTTGTCCAGCGCCTCGCACCGACTGCAATGAACTTCCTCGCCCAAGCTGAGATCAGATACGGAAGAACCAAAGGGGGCGACACGACGCCTCCCGGCCGCGCACTCCGCGCCGGAGTTATGTTGACACCAGTGTTACATGGTAATAGGGTTGTATGACAAGTTGGCCATGTAACGGGAGGAACATGCATGAGACAGCTAGGACTTGGATTGACCATCGCGGCCGCGGGGCTCGCCATGGCTTTGCAGACGGCCCGCGCCGACGAGGAACTGCCCATCGGCGTCATCGCCGCGCAGTCGGGCTCGTTCGTTTCGGCCGGCAACACCATCGTCGGCGCCGCGAACCTGGCGGCGCAGCAGATCAACGACGCCGGCGGCATCAAGGTCGGCGACAAGACCTACAAGATCAAGCTCTATATCCGCGACAACCGCACGGATGTGAACGTCACTATCGCGGCCGCGCGCGAGCTGGTCAACGACATCGGCGTCAAGGCGATCTGGGGCACCGAGACGCATGACTTCTCGGTATCCATGGCCAAGATCACCGGCCCGGCCAAGGTCCTGCAGTTTTCCGGCAACAGCTCGCTCGGCGCCGTGCTCGACGACAAGGCCGTCGCCGAGGATGGCTGGCTCCGCTACACGTTCCAGAGCGAGCCGCAGGAATGGCAGCGCAGCGGCAGCACCGCCAAGGGCGTGCTCTCGCTTCTGACGCCGCAGCTGAAGTCGCCGCCGAAGCATTCGGTGGTGTTCGTCGGCAATGACGCGACCGGGCAGTATCTGTCCTCGCACTATGTCAAGGCGCTCGAGGCGGAAGGCCAGAAAGTCGACCTGGTGCAGTATCCGCCGGACACGACCGACTTCTCGCCGCTGCTTACCCGCATCAAGGGCATGAAGCCCGACATCGTGCATTTCTGGTACAATGGCGATTCAACGCTCACCGCTTTCCCGCAGGCCCTCAAGCTCGGCGTGGCGCCGTCCTATTTCCTGTTCGGCGTCGATCCGGGCATCTATCAGGAGCGCAGCCTGAAGGCTGATGTGCCGGTGACGCTGAGCTGCGTGCCGGTCTGCTGGGGTTCATCGCCATACCCCGAAGTGAAGCAGTATTTCGACAAGTATTTCGGCCTCGGCGCCGCCAAGGGCCCGCAGTCCTCGGTCTCGCTGCTCTATTACGATTACTTCTTCTGGTACGCCAAGGCGCTGGAGAAGGTCGGCAAGATCGACGATCCGGACGCGGTGGTCGCGGAGCTCCTGAAGTCGGACTACAAGGGCGTCGTGTCGCCGGTGCCGCTTGTGTTCAACAAGCACCACCAGGTCACCTTCGCGACCGAGGTTTGCATGGTCGAGCCCAACACATCCGACCAATTCAAATGCGCGGTCGAGCAGCCGCCGGCCGCTCCGCCGCCCGGCGACAACGGCGGCTGAACCGGCCCGCGACAAAATCCGACATCGGGATGGGCGGCGAGGTTCCGTCCATCCTCCCCTTGCAGGCTCGCCACCCGGATTTGACGATGGACATTTTTGTGCAGCAACTGGTGAACAGCCTCTCGGTTGCCAGCGTCACCATTCTCATCGGCATCGGCATCACGCTGATCTTCGGTCTCGCCGGCATCGTCAATTTCGCACATGGCGAGTTCCTGATGGTCGGCGGCATGGCGACCTGGTTCATGGTCGGCGCCGGCATGAACTTCTTCGTGGCCCTTGTGCTCGCCGGGCTGCTGGTCGGCGCGCTCGGCTTTGCCGCCGAAAGATGCCTGTTCCGCTTCACGCTCAACCGGCCGATGAACGGCTTCATCATGTCGATCGGCCTCAGCGTCATCCTGCAGCATGCGGTCATCCGCGTGTTCAACGAATTCCAGAAAAGCATCACCGACCCGGTCGGCCTGGTCTGGACGATCGGCGGCGTCGACATCATCGCCATGCGCGCGATCGTCGTCGCGATAACGGCCATCATCGTGGCGATCACCTATTTCGGCATCTCGCGCAGCCGCTATGGGATGGCGTTGCGGGCGAGCGTTGCGGACCGCGACACCGCCGAACTGATGGGCATTCCGGTGCGCCGCTACGTCACCGGCGTCTTCATTTATGGCAGCCTGCTTGCCGGAATAGGCGGCGCCTTGATGATCTCGCTGTTTCCGATCACACCGTTTACCGGCAGCGTCATCATCATCCGTGGTTTCGCCGTCTCGCTGATCGGCGGCCTCGGCAATGTCGGCGGCGCGGTCGTCGGCGGCCTGGTGCTCGGCTTGGTCGACGGTCTCAGCGCCGGCTACGGCTATCCGGAATGGACCGACGCCTATTCGCTGGTCGTGATGATCCTGATCCTGGTGCTGCGGCCGCAGGGCCTGCTCGGCGGCACGCTCGGCCCCAAGGCATCGTGAGATGTCGATGCCAGTGACCGACAACAGCGCCGGCAAGACAGGCGCCGCGCCAGAAGGCGCCAGAGCACGGGATCGCCTGGCGCTTCTGACGGCGGACAACGCCGCCGTTCCCCTGCCGGCCGGCGTCCAGGCGATCACGGCCATCCTTTTGGCAGTGCTGCTCATCGCCTTGCCCTGGCTCGGCCTCGGCTACCGCTTCCTGTCGATCGCCATCACCACGCTCTATACGGCGATCGGGCTCTACGGCCTCGGCCTGCAGTTCGGCCAGGCCGGCATCATGTCGGTCGGCCATGCGGCGCTGATGGGCGTCGGCGCCTATGCCTCGGCGATCCTGTCGGTGCAGCTCGGCCTGGGTTTGTGGGCATCGCTGCCCTTCGCCATGGCGCTGTCGGCGATCGTCGGCGGCGTCATCGGCCTGCCGACGCTGAGGGTCGGCGGCCAGCATTACATCATCATCACCTTCTGCTTCTGCGCGCTGTTCGTCATCGTGCTGACCAATGGCGGCACCTTCACCGGATCGGCGACCGGCCTCGACGTCGACTCGGTGACACCCTTGCCTGGCATCAATTTCGACAAGCTCTCCAACAATTACTACCTGGTCCTGGCGGCGCTGTTCCTGGCGGTTGTGGCAACCTATCTCATCGGCAATTCGCGCTACGGGCGGACGTTGCGGGCCATCCGCGAGAACGAGCAACTGGCGCGTTCGGTCGGCATCAATGTCGACCTGCACAAGCTCGGCGTGCTGATGGTCTCGGGCCTGTTCGCGGGCCTCGCCGGGGTGCTGCAGCTCTACTATCTGCGCCACATCTCGCCGACCCTGTTCGGCGCCTTTCCCAGCCTCTACCTCGCGCTGATGGTCATGCTGGGCGGCGCCCGCTATCTCTACGGGCCGCTGATCGGCGCGGTCGTCGTCAATTTCCTGCCCGAGGTGCTGAACCTCGATCCGGTCGATTCCCGCATCGCATACGGCGTCTGTCTGCTCCTGGTAATCCTGCTGCTGCCGGGCGGCGTCGGCGCCGGCATCAAGAACATCTACTGTGCGATCACCGGCGGCTCCGAGACGCAAAAGCAAAGAGGCTCGAATGGCCGCGCTTGAGGTGAGGAGCCTGCGCAAGCAGTTCGGCGGCGTCGTCGCGCTCAACGGCATCGATCTCGACATCGACACCGACCGTGTCGTCGGTATCGTTGGCCCTAACGGCTCCGGCAAGACAACTTTGTTCAACGTCGTCACCGGCGTCCATCCGGCGACCGGCGGCGCGGTGTTCTGGCATGGGCAGGACATCACCAATATCGGCGCGCATCGCATCGCGCGAAAGCGGCTGGTGCGGACGTTCCAGCAGGCGATGTCGTTTCCGGGCCTGACCGTCGACGAGAACGTCCGGATCGCCTGGGAGCAGGGCAGGAAGGGAGACGGCCGCTGGGCGTCACCGGGCATGATCCTCGAGTTTGTCGGCCTGGCGCCGCTTAGCAAGGCGATTGCGGGATCGCTGCCCTTCGGCAGCCTGAGACGCCTTGGGCTGGCCGTCGCGCTCGGTGTGTCGCCCGAACTCCTGCTCCTGGACGAGCCCGGCGCCGGGCTGAACGACAGCGAAGCGCAGGCCTTCGCGGCGGTCATCGCGCAGCTGCCGCCGCAAGGCATCGGCGTGTGCCTGATCGACCATGACATGGACATGATGTCGGAGCTTTGCGACCGGCTTGTCGTGCTCGACTTCGGCACCAAGATTGCGGAAGGCCCGCCGGGCGAGGTGCTCGCCGATCCCAAGGTCCGCGAGGTCTATCTCGGTCCCGACAAGAAGGCGGCCGCGTCATGAGCCTGCTTGCCGTCGAGCATGTCGACACCGGCTACGGGCCCGTCGCCGTCAATCGCGACGTCTCGCTCGCGGTCGGCCAAAACGGGATCGTCACCATTCTGGGACCCAACGGCGCCGGCAAGACGACGCTGCTGCGTTGCATCGCCGGCCTGGTGAAGCCGCGGCGCGGCACGGTGACCTTCGAGAGCCGCGACGTCACCAAGCTTCACGCCGACGAAAAAGCAACGCTCGGCATCGTGATGGTGCCGGAAGGCCGCCGTGTGTTCGCCGACATGAGTGTGCGCGAGAACCTTTTGCTCGGCGCCTACTGCCGCAAGGACCGGGATGCTATCGAAGCCGACATCGCCTTGATGGAAAGCTATTTCACCATCCTTGCCAAGAAGCGCGGCGCCAAGGCCGGGACGCTCAGCGGAGGCCAGCAGCAGATGCTGGCCATCGCGCGCGGCCTTATGGCCAGGCCACGCATCCTGTTGCTCGACGAGCCGTCGCTCGGGCTATCGCCATTGCTGGTCTCGGAGCTGCAGGGCATCATCATCGACGTGCGCGAGAAGTTCCGCGCCGCGGTGCTGCTCGTCGAGCAGAACGCCGGACTGGCACTCTCGGTGGCCGAGCAAGGCTATCTCATGAATTCCGGGCGCATCGTAGCTTCAGGCGGCATCGAAGAGTTGCAACAGTCGTCGGTCATGCAGGAGCTCTATCTCGGCAAGAGGGCACGGCAGAACCAAAGTTCCTCGCAGGCTTAATATTCGCAGTGTCTAACGGCGATAGCCCGAAGGGGGCGCGTGAAATAAAAGCAAATCACAATCCGGCAGCGACCTCTTGGATGAAGTCCAGAAACGCTCTGACCTTTGCAGGGGGTAGATGGCGCGAGGGATGGTAGGCATAGAGTGGATAAAGCTCCTCCGACCAATCCGGTAAAATCCGCACCAATTCGCCGCGTGCCATGAAGGGCGCGAGACCCACGGCAAGGCTCTGGAACACCCCTTGACCCGCCACGCAGGCGGAGACCGCGACGGAAGGATCGTCGAGCACCAGGCGGCTTGTGACCTTGACCTCAACGATCTCGCCGCCGCGATAGAATTCCCACGGAAACGGCAGTCCCGTCTGAGGATCGCGGAAGAGCAGAGCCTCGTGATGGACGAGGTCATGAGGCGAGCGCGGCTCGCCATGACGATCGAGATATACCGGCGCGGCGACCGTCAGGATCGGCGTTTCGAGGAGTTTTTGTACGATGAGCCTTGAATCGTCCGGGGGGCCGAAGCGTACCGCGACGTCTATCCCCGCCATCATCTCCTCGCGATAGTTGCTTGTGGACAGGTCGAGTTGCAGCATTGGATAGCGTGCCAGGAACTGCCTAAGCGTCGGCGCGAGCACCATGCGCGCGAACCAGGGATCGACTGATACGCGCAGCCTGCCGCGCACGACCGCAGCGGCACCTGTCACCTCGGCTGCCGCCTCGTCGAGGCCGGCAAGCAATGGCATTACCTGCGCATGGAAGCGCCGCCCTTCTTCGGTGAGGCTTACCTCGCGCGGATTGCGGTCGAAGAGGCGGACGCCGACCCTCGCTTCCAGGCGCGCCACCGCCCGGCTCACGCCCGAGGGCGTTACGCCGAGCATTTCGGCCGCCCGGGCGAAATTCCCGGCCTCCGTCACCGCCGCAAGGACGCCGACGCCGGTGAGGAGCCGCGTGTCGAAAACCATTCCTTCTCCTTACCGTCCACTAACGGACGCCACCTCGAAAACGCAATGATTTTGAGTCACCGTAGCACTGATCTTAATGCGCGTGAATCACGTTATAGCTCGGCATACACACGGCTCCATTGTCGGGTGAGCAGCCATCGGCCGCCCTCCTGAGAACCTTCAAAGGAGCCAGTCATGAACCAGTTGACACGCAGAACCATTCTCCAGCGCGGAGGCCTGCTCGGTGCCATTCTGGCGCTCGACACCGTGAGCCCCGCTCTGGCTGCAACGAAGCCCGTCGCATCCCTTCTGAGCGCGAGCGCAATCGACGCCGCCTTGCGCGCCGGCGTCTCCCGTGACGACGTCTCCGGCGTCGTCGCCATGGCAGCCACCCGCAATGGCCTCGTTTACGAAGGCAGCTTCGGCAGGTCGAACGTTGCGACCGGCGCGCCGATGACGGCCGACACGGTGTTCTGGCTGCTCTCCATGACCAAGGCCTTCACGGCCACCGCCTGCATGCAGTTGATCGAACAGGGCCGCATCGACCTCGATGACGACGCGGCCAAGTATCTGCCCGAACTTACCGCGCCCCAGGTCCTTGAAGGCTTCGCCGCCGACGGTGCGCCGCGCCTGCGCCCCGCCAAACGCGCCATCAAGGTGCGGCATCTGCTTACCCACACCTCCGGCTTCACCTATTCGATCTGGAGCGAGGCGCTGAGCCGCTACGAGCAGGTCACCGGCATGCCCGACATCGCCACCTGCAAGAATGCCGCCTTCACGGCGCCGCTCGAATTCGATCCCGGCGAACGCTGGGAATACGGCATCAGCATGGATTGGGTCGGCAAGCTGGTGGAAGCCGTCTCGGACCAGTCGCTGGAAGTCTATTTCCGCGAAAACATCTTCGCGCCGCTTGGCATGCGGAACTCCGGTTTCCTGATCGGGAGCGAACAGAAGAAGCATGTCGCCACCTTCCAGAACCGGCGCGCAGATGGCGGGTTGGAGCCGGCGCCGTTTGAGATGCCGCAGCGGCCGGAATTCTTCATGGGCGGCGGCGGCGCCTTCTCGACCCCGCGCGACTACATGACGTTCCTGCAGGCCCTGTTGAACGGCGGGACGCTAAATGGCGCGCGTATCCTCCGTCCGGAGACGGTCTCGCTGATGATGCAGAACCAGATCAGCGAACTGAACGTCCACGAGATGCGCTCGGCGCATCCGTCCTATTCGCGCAGCTTCGACCAATTCCCCGGCCAGCCGCACAAATGGGGCCTCTCCTTCGACATCAACACGCAGCCTGGGCCGAACGGCCGCTCTGCGGGCAGCATCTCATGGGCGGGCCTGCTCAACTGCTATTTCTGGCTCGATCCGGTCAAGCATGTCACCGGCGCGCTCTTCACACAGATCCTGCCCTTTTACGACGAGCGGGTCGTCGCCCTCTACGGTGCCTTCGAGCGCGAGCTCTATGCCGGACTCGCCTGAGTCGGCGCGATCCCAACCAAAGGAGAACCGATATGTTTGCAATCACCGGAATCACCGGCAAAGTCGGCGGCGCCTTGGCGCGCACTTTGCTTGCCGACGGGCTTTCCGTCCGCGCCGTCTTGCGCGACGAGGCTAAGTCTGGGCCATGGATCAGACAGGGCTGTGAGGTCGCCCTTGCCGAGATGAATGATGCGGAGGGCCTCGCAGCCGCCTTCCGCAGTGTCGAGGGCGTCTTCATCCTGCCGCCGTCGGAATTCGATCCCGAGCCAGGCTTTCCCGAGGCGCGGCGCGTGATCGCGGCGCTGGTGGCGGCCCTCATCGCGGCCCGTCCCGGCAAGGTGGTGTGCCTGTCGACCATCGGCGCCGACGCTGCGCACGAGAACCTGCTGACCCAGCGCACCCTGCTTGAGGAAGCGCTCGGCGAGCTCGACTTGCCGGTAACCTTCCTTCGGCCCGCCTGGTTCATGGAGAATGCGCTGTGGGACGTTGCCGCCGCGCGTGATGAAAGCGTGCTGCGCAGCTGCCTGCAGCCAGCCGACAAGGCCTTCCCGATGGTCGCGACGCAGGATGTCGGGCGCACTGCAGCTGCGCTCTTGCGCGAGGACTGGACCGGAACGCGGATCGTCGAGCTGGAAGGGCCTCAGCGCGTGTCGCCAAACGACCTCGCCCATGCCTTCGCCAAGGCGCTGGACCATCCGGTGCGGGTCGAGATCGTGACGCGCGACAGTTGGGAAGCGCTCTTCCGCGGGCAAGGCACGCGCAATCCGCTGCCCCGAATTCGCATGATCGACGGCTTCAACGAGGATTGGATCGCGTTCCGCGACGACGGCAGGTCGGCGATGAAAGGTACCGTGACACTCGAAGACGTTGTCACGGACCTCGTCGGCCAGAACTGCTCCGAGGCGGCTGGCTGAGATCGATAGCTGCGGGCACGAAACACCGGCGGGGCAGCGTCTCCCCGAAGCATCAACTCAGAAAAGCGAGTTCATGGACACCATCATCACAAGGGGCGTCGCAATCCCTCGGCTCGGCTTCGGTACTTTCCGCGTGCCGGGGGCAGACGCCCAGCCGGTCGTCGAGAGCGTCTCCTTCTCGGGCGGCCCGCCGGTGACAATCAAGTCGCGCCACAATGTCGGCGGCCTGCATGGACGTCGGCCCCCGATCGTTGAAGCCGACGAGGGCGCCAACGTCGAGCTTGGGCGAAGCAGACACCCGACTTGCGTTGTCGGGTGCAAAGCCGTAAGACCTGCACGTCGCGAAAAACGACGCCCGCATCACTGGGCTTCGCGCATACGCCGACCGTTTCGCGGTCGGCCAGCGGCTCCAACAGCACGAGCCTGACGACAGATTGGGCTCCCGATTTCGTGCTCCGTCGGCACGGATCGCAAGACATGGAGCGCGCTATGCAGTATCCCATCACGATTGTGGGCGCAGGTTTGGGTGGCCTCACCCTGGCCCGCATTCTCAATCTCAATGGCATCGCCGCCGTGATCTACGAGGCAGAGGCATCGCCCAGCGCCCGCGTGCAGGGCGGGCTGCTCGACATGCATGAAGCTACCGGCCAGCATGCCCTGAGGGTGGCCGGTCTGTTCGAGCAGTTCGAGCGGCTGGTGCGTCCCAGCGAGGACGCGAAGCGCGTCGTCGATCGAGATGGCACAGTGCTGCTCGACAAGCCCGGTAATCCCTTCAGCAAGCGCCCGGAGGTGGACCGCGGTGAGCTGCGGAAGATGCTGATCGATGCCCTGCCGCAGGGCACGATCCATTGGGGACACAAGGTCGCGTCGGTGTCGTCGAGAGGCGACGGCCGAAACGAGCTCCGATTCGTCGACGGCACTGGCACGACGACGTCGCTGCTCGTAGGCGCCGATGGCGCATGGTCGAGGGTGCGGCCGCTCTTGTCCCAGACGAAGCCTGAATATACCGGGACCTGCTTCATCGAGACGCATCTGTCGGCGGACGATCCGCGCAGCGTCGCAAACGCTGAGATCATCGGCACAGGCACGCTGATGGCAGTGGCGCCGGGGAAGGGCATTCTTGCCCATCGCAACGCGGACGGCAGTGTTCACGTCTATGTTGCGATCAACAAGCCGGAAAGCTGGGCATCAAGCATCGACTTCACGGAGGCGCGCGCCGGTCTCGCCCGGGTCGCCGAGCAGTTCGACGGTTGGGCCGCACCGCTGGTCGCGCTGATCACAAACACCGATATCTCGCCCGTGATACGGCCGATCTACGCGCTGCCGGTCGACCATCGCTGGCGCCACGTGCCAGGCGCGACGCTGCTCGGCGATGCCGCGCACCTAATGTCTCCCTTCGCTGGTGAAGGCGCCAACTTGGCGATGTATGACGCCGCTGAGCTGGCTGTTGCGATCGCCGTCAAAAACGGCAACGAAGCCGCCATCGCCGAATACGAACAGCGTCTGTTCCCTCGCAGCACCAGCGTCGCGCAAACCAGCGCGCAGAACCTCACTCGGTTCTTCGGACCCGAGGCTCCTCAGAGCGTAGCCGACCTCTTCAGCGCCTTGGGCTGAGAGATATGGCCCAAAACGTTGGCTCGAACCCCCCCCTCGATCCGCCGCTTCGGAAGTTTGGTCGGCATAGCACCTTTCGAGACAATAGGCTGTTTCGATCTTTCCAGCGAATTTCGAGGAGCTGATGTTGGAGCGCGACCTGTCACGAGCGTCTTGATGGTCAATTGGTCTTCAATTGACCGACACGGTTCTCGGCAATCCAGCGGGCAGCCAGCACCAGCGCGCCCATGCTGAAATCCTTACCGTGCTTGGCGATCATTTCTTCCGACAGTTTGGCGAGCCGTTCGAAGAATTCATCCTTGCTCTTGTCCTCAGGGGTAAGTTCGGTCTGCATCCTTCTTCTCCTGTCGCTTGCGGCCCGCATTGGCCTATTTGAACATCTGGGCGGGAAAGGTGATGATAGCGGCGGTACCGTCGACGGCGCCTAGCGCCAGGTGCCGTCCGTCGCCGGACCAAGCAAGCGCGGTCACCGCGCTGCCCAGGGGTCTGACGAGGAGTTCGTCCCGCGTTCCGATCTGGGCGATGGTGATCCGACCGTTGGCATAGCCGGCCGCAATCAGTTTCTTCTGCGGATGGGCGGCCACGGCCTCGACCGGAACCAACCCGGCGCGGCCCGTCTCCAGAGCGCCGGAGGTTTCGCCGTCAAGTGGCGGCGCGGTCATCGACCAGCCGGCAATCCGGAATGCGCCCGACGCAAACAGCGCGTCCCCCGGCGCGCTCCAGCATACCGTCCGGACTGACGATGGAAATCCCGCCACGATTGCAGTTCGGTCATCACTTGCGCTGACCAGAGCAAGGCCTCCGGTTTCGAGCCCACAGGCCAGCCAGGCGCCGTCGCCACTCCAGCAAATTGACATCGGGTGCGCTGAAAAGGCGAAATCGCGCATCGGGGTGGGCTCGCCTTCGACCACCCAGGTCGACAACCCGTGCTCCTGACCGCAGGCAAGCCTCCTCCCGCCTGGTGAGAAGGCAAGCGCGTCCGCGGATGGTGGCGCGTCGCGTTGCAGCCTCACTGCTTCGATCCCGCCGCGCGCCAAAAAGATGTCCTGCCCGCTGCTGACGGCCACCATGCCCGTCCGAGGACTATAGTCGATTGCGACGGCAGGTCCGGCGATCTTGACCAGCGTCTCCATCACAGAGCCGTCCGCGTTCAGCCGGGCCACATCGCCGGCCGCCGTCCCGACGAGAAAGTCGGACCCAAGGTAGCTTGCGAGCGGAACATCGCCATCAGCCAGAACGGCGGTCGCTACCAGTGGTACCGGCGGCTTTTCCCTTGGGCGGATCGTCGTTTGGCCGAGATCGCCGCTCACCCTGATCCGCTGCTCCGGCGGTTCCTGGTCCGCGACTGCCGCTATGGCAACCGTTCCGTCGATGCACGTGAAGGCGACGGTCGAGCCATCGGCGCTGAAGCGCAGATCGGCGATCGCCGATGGACGGCACCAGCTTCTCGCCAGCAGGTCGAACAAGGTGAGGTTCTGTATCGCGTGCTGGTTCATGGCCACTCCCTTCGTCAGTTCACGGTCTTCGCCAGGCGACGGTCGACATCGTCAATGTCACCTTCGGCGGCCGCGATACGTTCCTCGCACGCCGTGCATGCATTCCTGAATGCCGCGGCACTCTCCTCGGCTTCATGCAAGTCCTGCACCAGTTGCGCGTTCGTGCCGCGTCTGCCGATCTCGAGTTCCAGGCGCAGCACATCCATCTCGACGCCGGCAAGTTTCTGGTTGAGACGCTGCGCCTCGGCGGTGAGCGCGCAGACGCTCGCGACGAGATCGAGGCGGCGGGCGAGCAGCGCGTCACGGCTTTCGGTTTGCCCCATCGGGCCCTCCTGTCACTTTTCGTTTCCAGGCACCGGACCTGGCGGTTGCTCGAATGCCGCCAGCAGCCCGGGCAGTGTGCCGGCCTGTGACTGGAACTGCTTTTCGGCCGTCTCGATGTGGCTCTTGAGCTGGTCCCAGATGTCGACGCGCATCATCGCAGTCGTGTCCCCGGTGAGGCGCTCGATTTCTTCGACGCGGAATTGGCGCGACAGCGAAACGCCGGAAAATACGAAGTCGCGCAGCAGGATGGCGTGGCTCTCGATGAACAGATGGATCATCGGATGCGTTTCGGCGGTGACGCCGCCGGCCGCAAGTTCGGCCCGGATGAAGCTCTGGAAGTGGCTCTGCAGGCGCAATTGGCTCTCGCCCATGAAGCGCATGACAAACACCAGATCACGGGGCATCAGCCTTACCAGATCGCCGGCAATGCCGTCGGACAGATCGGATGTTGGCGGCGGTCGGCTCCGGTTGTCCCTGTCGTTCGGCATAGCCTCTCTCCTGCTGAGCCGCATGGGCCGTCACGTTGAAATAATAGAGAGACCAGAAGAATTGAATAGATGGCGTGTATTTTTCTGCATGCTGCAGGTGCTAAGTAAATATATTGCGATTGCGAATAGAAGAAAATCATTACAGCCGTAAGTTACAATTGTAAAATAACGTTACAGTTGATGGCGATCTCTGCCGTCGAAATGCGCGTGGGTTGTTCCCAGCGGCCGGATGCGCCCTTATTTCCAAACTGGCACGGCGCTTGCTTTGTCTATTTCCATAAGAAGCCCATCGCGCTCTCGTCGCGGTGCTAAAAGAACGAAGGAACGGAGGAAGCAGGTCCGCTTCGATACGCCATCGCAAGTGCGGTTGGCGGAGCGAGCCGCGCCAGACCCCTCACAAACCTTTGCCGCGATCCACTTGAACAGCCGGCCGTCGGTCGCGCCTGAATGCGCAACCCTTTGTCGTGCCGTTCGCACTCTCACTGGCGGCGCTGTTTGCCGTCTCACGCCCGGATCAAGGGATCCGCGGCTCAAACCTGGTGGAGGCTTATGACGATGTCGTCTTTGACGCTCAACAAGATTACCTCGCAACGCGGCATTTCCGTAGGCGAGGCGACGAAAAAGATTTCCGACCTCGGTTGGAACCCGACCTATGTCCAGGAAGCGATGACGTTTCCGACCGACTACAAGATCGCCAAGGCGCCGCGCGATCCGATGAAGCAGGTGCTGCGCTCTTACTTCCCCATGCAGGAGGAGAAGGACAATCGCGTCTATGGCGCGCTCGATGCCGCTCTTCGCGGCGACATGTTCCGCAATGTCGAGCCGCGCTGGGTGGAATGGATGAAGCTCTTCCTCGCCATCATTCCCTTCCCGGAAATCTCCGCCGCCCGTTCGATGGCGATGGTGGCGCGGCTGGCGCCGGGCGAAGATCTCAGGACCGGCTTCACCATGCAGATGGTCGACGAGTTCCGCCACTCCACGATCCAGATGAACCTCAAGAAGTGGTACATGGAGAACTACATCGATCCGGCGGGCTTCGACATCACCGAGGAAGCCTTCGGCAAGTGCTATGCGACGACCATCGGCCGCCAGTTCGGCGAAGGCTTCATCACCGGCGACACGATGACGGCCGCGTGCATGTACCTGACCGTCGTGGCCGAGACGGCGTTCACCAACACGCTCTTCGTCGCCATGCCCTCGGAGGCCGCCCGCAACGGCGATTACGCGCTGCCGACCGTGTTCCTTTCGGTGCAGTCCGACGAGAGCCGGCACATCGGCAACGGTCACTCGCTGCTGATGGCCGCGCTGAAGGAGCCTGAGAACCACCTGCTGCTCGAGCGCGACATGCGCTACGCCTTCTGGCAGAACCACGCCATCGTTGACGCCGCAATCGGCACCTTCATCGAATACGGCACCACCAATCGCGACAAGTCGAAGGAATCCTATGCGGAGATGTGGCACCGCTGGATCTACGAAGACTATTATCGCACTTACATGCTGCCGCTCGAGAAGTACGGCATCAAGATCCACCATGACGATGTCCAGGCAGCCTGGGAGCGCATTACCAAGAAGAACTACGTCCACAAGGTCGGCCAGTTCTTCGCGGTCGGCTGGCCGGTGAACTTCTGGCGCATCGAGGCCCAGACCGACAAGGACTTCGAGTGGTTCGAGCACAAATATCCGGGCTGGTACGCCGAGTTCGGCGACTTCTGGAAATGGTATGCCAAGCTCAGCCACAAGGGCGAGAAGGTGCTCTTGTTCAACAGCGATGTCGGTTACGTCTATCCGCACCGCTGCTGGTCCTGCCTCGTGCCTTGCCTGATCCGCGAGGACATCGTGGTCGACGAGATCGACGGGCAGCTGCATACCTTCGCCCACGAGCTCGACCGCTGGACCGCTGTCGAAGCCTTCGCCGACGAGTATCAAGGCCGTCCGACGCCCGCGATGGGCCGCTTCAGCGGCAAGCGCGAGTGGGAGACGCTCTATGACGGCTGGGATCTCGCCGATGCGATCAAGGACCTCAACTTCGTCCGTTCCGATGGCAAGACGCTGATCCCGCAGCCGCATTTGCGCTTCGGCGCCGACGAGCAGTGGACGCTCGACGACGTGCGCGGCAACATCCTCGGATCGCCGCTCAAGGCGCTTCGCAGCATGTCGCCGGCCGATCGTGAGAAGCATCTGGCCGAGTATCGGGCCGGCTTCACGATCACGCCCTTCAACTGACCATACGAGCGCGGGGGCCGGGTTCCGACCCCCGCGACATTCCAGAGGAAGGCCATCTCCTGTCCTGCGGACGGGCCGGAGAGGAATTGGGAGGTTATCGATGACTGGTGCTCACACCGTGCGCCTGGAGCCGGTCGGCGTCGAGTTCGAGGTCGAAAACGGCGAGACGGTCCTGAACGCGGCATTCCGCCAAGGCATTGCGCTGCCGCATGGCTGCAAGGAAGGGCAATGCTCGGCCTGCAAATGCGTGCTGCTCGAAGGCGAGGTCGACATGCTGAAATACTCGACCTTCGCCCTCAACGACACGGAGAAGGATACCGGGCATATCCTGCTGTGCCGGTCCATCGCCTATTCCGACATGCATGTCGAGCTTCTCAACTACGACGAGGAGGTGCTGGCGAAATCAATCGCGGTGAAGACATTCAAAGGCCGGATCTCAAAATTCGAACATCTGACCCATGACATCCGCGGCATCGAGATCGAGCTCGGCTCGCCGATAAAATTCTGGGCTGGGCAATATGTCGACATCACGGTCACCACGCAAAAAGGGGAGACGATTACGCGCTCGTTCTCCATGGCAAATACGCCGGACCAAACCCAAAAACTTTCCTTCGTCATCAAGAAATATCCCGAAGGAAAGTTCTCCGGAGAGCTTGATTCCGGAGGCATCCGCGTCGGAGCCGAAGTCACTGTCGCCGGACCCTATGGAACCTGCTTCCGGCGGGAGGAACGGCAAGGTCCCCTGATCCTGATCGGCGCCGGCTCCGGCATGTCGCCGGTTTGGTCGATCCTCAACGATCACCTGAAGAGCGGCGAGAAGCGGGACGTGTTCTTCTTCTACGGCGCGCGGACCCCGACCGACCTGTTCTATCTCGACAGGATCGCCGAGCTTGCCGGCCGCCACCCGGAGCTGAACTTCATCCCGGTGCTGTCGCATGTGAATGGCGAGGCGTGGGACGGCGAGCGCGGCTTCGTCCACCAGAGCGTCGATGCCAAGCTCAAGCAACTGGCGGTCGACGGGCAGGGCGACGTCTACGCCTGCGGTCCGCCGCCCATGATCGATGCGCTGCAGCCGGTCCTGTTCATGAACGGCTTCGAGAGCGAACGCATCTTCTTCGACCGGTTCACCACGTCGTCCAGCGCCACCCCGGGCCATTGAGACGGCCCGGAGCCAGCGACACCAAAGCAACTGCAACAAGGGAGTGAAGACAATGGTAGCAACGTCGAGTTCAGTCGGATCGGGAGCCGCGGGAGCCGCGATCTTCGCCGATTCCGACAGCCGCAAATATCGGTATTTCGATCCGAAAGGCCAGCGCGCCACCCATTACGAGGATGTCACGGTCGACGTGCAGCCCGACCCCGAGCGCTACCTGATCCAGGACTGGATCATCTCCTTCTCGAACGGCAAGGGCGCCTACATCAAGGACAATACGGCTGCCAAGAGCTCGAACTGGCATGCCTTCCGGGCTCCCGACCAGGAGTGGGAGCGCACGCATTATCAGCGCCAGTCGAAAATCGAGACGATGGTGCAGAGCGTGATCACCAATGCCCGCCGCGCCGGCGCGCCGAAGACCTTCGACAAGGTTTGGGCCAAGCTCCTGCAGGCGCATCTCGGAGCGTGGAAACATGCCGAGTTCGGCCTAGGCACTTCGCTGATGCAGGCGCAGCGCTACGGCTACACGCAGATGATTAACAACGCCACGCTGACCAATTCGTCCTACAAGCTGAGGCTCGCCCAGGACATCACGCTCTATCTCGCTGAGATCGGCATGGACATCGCCGGCTGGGACGACGAACTCGGCAAGAAGCACTGGCTGGAGGACGGTGTCTGGCAGGGCACCCGCGAGGCGGTCGAAACCATCATGGGCACGACCGACTATCTGGAACAGTACTTCGCCATCAACATCGTGTTCGAACCGCTGGTCGGCGAACTGTTCCGCTCCGGCTTCCTGATGCAAGCCGCGGCGGCCAACCACGACTTCATCACACCGCCGGTGATCTCGGCGGCCGAAGCCGACTACGAGCGCAACCTCGCCAACACCATCGACCTGGCCTACCTGCTTGCCAATGACGAGAAGCATGGCGCGGCGAACAGGAAGCTCTTCCAGGGCTGGGTGAACAAGCACGGCGCGCTTGCCGACAAGGCAGCCACCGGCCTTCAGCCGATCTGGTCGATGCCGCATTCCAAGCCGATTTCCTTCACCGACGTTCGCGCCCAATCCGAGGAACGGATCGGCCAGATCCTCGGCGAACTCGGCCTCAAGCGCTGAACAGGGAGAAGACCAACATGTCAGTAGCAGCACGCGACGCCTCGCAGTCCAACATCTTCAAATCGATGAAGGACATCACCTTTGAGCAGACGATTTCGCACCAGTGCGGCGTCACCATGAACGACTCGGTCGAGGCGCGCGCCATCGCCGAGTTCATGGGCAAGAAGCCGGGGGTTATCGTCACTTACCAGCCGGCCATGATCCGCATCGACGGCAACGGCAAGCTGATCTTCAAGATGGACGAGATCAGCGAATATCTCGGCCGCGACATGACCGCCGAGATCTTCGAGGTCAACACCTCCACCCACTACGGCCGCATGGTGCGCGTCGACGACAACACCGTGATCCTGTTCGGAAACATGGACGAGGTCTTCGAATACATCTGAGGAAGCCGGGCACCGGCGCGCCGCCCGATCGCGGCGCGCCCACTCCATCAACAGGACGGCATCAACGCGACGATTGCGGAGGCAAGAATGTACAGGACACCTGAAGGCAAAGACATCTTCGTGGTCGATGGCCACACCCATTTCTGGGACGGCAGCCCGGAGAATCAAAGGAACATCCACGGCAAGCAGTTCATCGACTGCTTCTACGCCTATCATACGGGGCTGAGCCCGAAGGAGCAGCTTTGGGAGAAGGGCAAGTTCGAGAAATACAGCGCCGACGATCTCTATCGCGACCTGTTCATAGACGGTCCGGACGACGTGGCGATCGTCCAGTCGACCTATCTGAAGGATTTCTACAAGAACGGGTTCAACACGATCGAGCGCAACGCGGAGGTCGCCAAGCGCTACCCGGAGCGCTTCATCATCAATGGGTCCTTCGATCCACGCGACGGCGAGAAGGCGCTGGAATACATCCACTTCATGAAGGAGACTTATGACGTCAAGGGCGTGAAGATGTACACTGCCGAGTGGAATGGCGCCTCCAAGGGCTGGAAGCTCACCGATCCCGACGCCTACAGGTGCTTCGAGCTCTGTGAAAAACTCGGCATCAAAAACATTCACGTCCACAAGGGCCCGACAATCATCCCGCTCAGCAAGGACGCGTTCGACGTGCATGACGTCGATCACGCAGCGACGGATTTCCAGGGCTTGAACTGGATCATCGAGCATTGCGGGCTGCCGCGCCTCGACGATTTCTGCTGGATCGCGACGCAGGAAACCAATGTCTATGGCGGCCTTGCCGTGGCGCTGCCCTTCATCCATTCGCGCCCGCGCTATTTCGGCGAGGTCATTGCCGAGCTGCTCTTCTGGATCGGGCCGGAAAAGATCCTGTTCGGCTCCGACTATGCGATCTGGACGCCGCGCTGGCTCGTCGAGAAATTCTGGGCGTATCAGATCCCCGAGGACATCGCCGCGGAACGCGGCGTGCAGCTGACCGACGAGATCAAGGAGAAGATCCTCGGGCTGAATGCCGCGCGCCTCTACGAGATCGACGTCGAAGCGAAGAAGAAGGCGCTCGCAAGTTCGCCCTTCAGCATCGCGGCGGAGTAGGGCCATGGCAACCGCCAGCGTTTCCGACAGCCGCGAGAAGGAACTCTGGCGGCGCCTTGGCGAGGTCAATGACCCGGAACTTGACGAACCGATCACCGAGATGGGTTTCGTCGAGCGCGCCGAGATGACGGGCGACGGCAGCGTGGAGGTCGATTTCCACCTGCCGACCTACTGGTGCTCGCCCAACTTCGCTTTCCTCATGCTCGACGGCGTCCGCAAGGCGCTCGACCAGCTTTCCTGGTCGCCCGCCTATCGCGTGAAACTGCACGATCATATATTCGCGGAGGAGGTCAATCGTGGCATCGAAGCCGGCAAGGCATTCGGCGACATATTCGCCGAGTTAGCCGCAGACGCGGATCTCGGCGCCGTGCGCGAAACCTTCAGGATGAAGGCATTCAAGCGCCGCCAGGAAGCGGTCCTGCGCGGACTTCGGCAGCACCGCCTGACGGATGTCGAAATCCTCGGCATGGACCTGCCGGCATACGATGCCGCCAGCTTCGAGCCGGGCGAGGCGGCCATGCAGAAGCCACGGTACCGGGCAGCGCTGCTGGAGCGGTTTCCCGATCGCCGTATGGACGATCCCGTCTTCGTCACCTGGGAAGGGCGGCAAATTCCGCCTGCCGCGCTCAGTGCCCATCTCGCCGAGTTGCGCGGTGTGCGTGTCAACATGGAGTTCAACGGTGCGCTTTGCCGTGGGCTCAAGCAGACAAGATACAAGGAACTGAGCGTGGTCGAAGGCGAGCCGACGCTGGTCGACTTCATCATGGATCGCGTGCCGGCGCGAAACGCGCCGGCCGTCTAAGCAGCGTCGAAAGCAACGGCCTCCCTCGCACGAGGCCCCCAACCAACAACCCGCCCGTAAGGCGGAAGGAGGAATCATGCCTAAAATTATGCTTCACAATTCCGAGGCCCGCCGGGCCCTTGCCCGTGGCGTGTTCAGGCTGGCGGCGGCGGTCGAACCGACGCTCGGTCCCAAAGGCATGAACGCCATGATCGACCGGCCGATCGGAACGCCTATGGTGACCCGCGACGGCGTCAGCATCGCTTCCGAGATCGAGCTGCATGACCGTTTCGAGAACATGGGCGCGCAGGTCGTCCGCGAGGTGTCGATGCAGACCAACGAGGTCGCCGGCGACGGCACGACGACCGCCATCGTGCTCGCCAACGCGCTGATCCAGGGCGGCATCGAGGCCAATGAGCGCGGCGCCAAATCAGTGGATCTCTGCAAGGGCATCAACCTTGCCGTGGCGGCGGTCGTGACGGCCCTCAAGGCATCGGCCAAGCCCGCCAAGGGCAATGGCGTCCTCGCCTCGGTTGCCAACATCGCCGCGACCGATGCCAAGCTTGGCGCGCTGGTGGCGCAAGCGCATGAGCGCGTCGGCGCAGAAGGCGTCATTACCACCGATTTCAGCGTGACCACCGAGACCACCCTGGACGTGGTCGAGGGCATGTCCTTCGACCGCGGCTACCTCTCGCATCACATGGTGACGGACCAGGAGAAGATGGAGGCCGTGCTCGAGCGGCCCTTCATCCTGATGACCGATCTCAAGATCAAGGAGCCCACGGCGCTCGAGACTGCGCGCCGTATCGCCGAAGAGGCGGGGCGCCCGTTGCTGATCGTGTCCGAGGAAGTGTCGCCGGAAGTTGTGGTCACGCTGCTCGGCAAGCAGGGGCCAGGCAAATACCTCGTCGTCCATCCGCCGGAATACGGCCATTGGCGGAAGGCCATGATGGAGGACCTGGCGATCATCACCGGCGGTAGGGTGATAGCCCGCGACCTCGGCGGCCGGCTGGAGGACATCACAGTCGACGATCTTGGGACCGCTGACCGGGTGAAAACCAGCTCATCCTACACCTCGATCATTCGCGGCGGCGGCGACCATGACGCGATCGCGGCGCGCCGCGCGCAGGTGCAGCGGCAGTATGAGGCCGCGCCGCCGAACATCGAGCAGGACAAGCTGCGCGAGCGCCTGGCCAAGCTCTCCGGCGGCACCGCAATCCTCTATGCCGGCGGCGTCACGCCGGTCGAGCAGAAGCGGACCATCCAGCTGATCGAGGATTCGCTGAATGCGGTGCGCGCGGCGTCCGAGGAGGGCGTGGTTGCCGGCGGCGGCTCGGCGTTGGCCCAGATCGCGCCGCTGCTCGACAAGGTGGCGACCGGTGTCGACGGCGATGTCGTCGAAGGCGTGCGCCTGGTTCGCTCGGTGCTGACACGGCCGCTCTGGCGCATCGCCGCTAATGCCGGCGCCGATCCCGAAGCCGTGGTGGCCGAGGTGACGCGCATCAACGGCGGCTACGGCTATAACGCATCCGCCGGCAGCTACCAGAACATGTTCGAAGCCGGGATCATCGATCCTGTCCGCGTCACCTACACCGCGCTGGCCAATGCCGCCTCCGTGGCGACGCTGATCCTGACCACCGAGACACTGATCGGCGATCTTGCCGAGGATGAGGACCCGACGGCCGGGCCGGCGCTCGGCGGCGGCGCGGAAAAGCTTGGCCGCGCCTGAAACAATTCCGGACCTGAAAGGACACGACGATGAAAGCCGCAAGACTTTACGAATACGACCCGCACATGAACGTCAAGCTCAAGATCGAGGAGGTCAAGGCGCCGACGATCACGGCCCCGGACGAGGTCATCGTGCGGGTAGGTGCCGCCGGCCTCTGCCGCACCGACCTCCATATCATTGAAGGTGTGTGGAAACCGACCATGGACCCCGACGGCAGCCTTCTGCCTTACATCATGGGTCATGAGAACGCCGGCTGGGTCGAGGAGGTCGGCAGCGGCGTCAGATCGGTCAAGCGCGGCGATGCCGTGATCTGCCATCCGTTCCGCTCTTGCGGCATCTGCCTCAACTGCCGGCACGGCGAGGATATGTACTGCGACAATGGCCAGTTCCCTGGGCTCGGCATGAATGGCGGCTTCGCCGAATATTTCATCACCAGTGAACGTTCGCTGATCAAGCTCAATGCCAATGTCACGCCGATCGAAGTGGCGCCGCTGGCAGATGCCGGCATCACCGCTTATCGCGCCGCCAAACGGGCGGCGAAGCTTTTGCGGCCGGGGAGCTACTGCGTCCTGCTCGGCATCGGCGGGCTCGGACACATCGCGCTGCAGTCGCTGCATGCGATTTCAGGCTGCCGGATAATCGCCGTCGATCGTGAGCCTGCCGCGCGCGTGCTGGCCAAGGATCTCGGTGCCGACTTCGTCCTCGATGGCGGGCCGAACGTCGTCGAAGAAGTAAAGGCGATCACCGGCGGCGGCGCCCATGTGGTCATCGATTTCGTCGGCGAGCTTGGCGTGGAAAACATCTGCTGGAAGATGGTGCGCAAGGGCGGCCAGCTGTTCGTGGTAGGCTATGGCGGCGCCGTCAACGTGCCGACCGCGCATCTGGTCATCGAGGAAATCAACATCGGCGGCAGCCTGGTCGGCAATTTCACCGAGCTCGTCGAGCTGATGGAGCTCAACGCCGACGGCAAGGTCAAGATGCACTACACCGAATACAATCTCGCCAGCATCAACACCGCGCTCGACGACTTCAAGAACCGGCGCTTCACCGGCCGCGGCGTCATCGTTCCCTGAAAGCCTTTGGGCCCGGATGGCGCGCGGAAGCCGCGGTATCCGGTCCAGGCGTCACAATCCGGAGAGGAAAAAATGAACAAATACATCTGTGAATTCGTCGGAACCTTCGCGCTGGTCTTCTTCGGCTGCGCGACGGTTCTGTTCATGCGTTCCGAGGTCGGACTGCTCGGTGTTGCAATGGCCTTCGGCCTGTCGGTGATTGCGATGGCCTATTCGATCGGGCCGATTTCCGGCGCGCATCTCAACCCGGCGGTAAGCCTTGGCGTTTTCGTTTCCGGCCGGATGAAGTCCAACGATCTCGCCGGCTATGTGGTCGCGCAATGTCTGGGCGCGATCGCTGCCTCGGCGGTGCTCTACGTGATGGCGCAAGGCAAAGGCGGCGGCTATGACGTCGCGGCGAATGGTTTTGCCCAGAACGGCTGGTCGGCCTATTCGGCGACTTCGGCGTTCTTGTTCGAGGCAGTCGCCACATTCCTCTTTCTGCTCGTCATCTTGCGTGCCACCGCGGAGGACGGCGCGGGTGCTCTGGCCGGCCTGGCGATCGGTTTGACGCTGGTCATGATCCACCTCGCCGGCATTGCCGTGTCAGGGTCTTCGGTCAATCCGGCCCGCTCGCTAGGGCCTGCGTTGTTTGCCGGCGGAAGCGCGCTGTCGCAGCTCTGGCTCTATATCGTGGCGCCTTGCCTGGGCGCTGCCGCGGCCGGACTGGTGCTGCGCACCGGGATGATCGGCGCCAGCGAACCGGCACCGCAGCTCGCCTGATCGGCCACTGCCTTTTTGTCGGTAAGATTCCCAAGCCCATGGCGGAACGCCATGGGTTTCTTTTTTGCTGCGTGTTCAGACGAAGCCGCGCCGGATGCCATATTGCTCGAGCTTGCGGTAGAGCGTTGGCCTGGAAATGCCCAGCCGCTGCGCCACCCGGCTGAGATTGCCGCCCTCCGCGCTCAGCGCATTCTTCAACGCTTGGTGTTCCGCCTCGGCTAGCGTGCCAGCGGGCTCTTCGGGGGAGACTGCCGTGTTGCTGCCCGGCTGCGGCTCGGAACCGCCATCCGTGATTTCCTCGGGAAGATCGTGCAGTCCGATACCGCGGCCGCGCGCCAGGACGTGCAGCCGTCCGACGAGGTTCTTCAGCTCACGCACATTGCCCGGCCACCGATAGGCGAGCAATGCAGCGACAGCTTCCTGCGAGAATTCCAGCGGCTCGTCGCCTGATGCAGTGGCGATCTTCCGGTTGAAATGTTCGATCAGCAGCAGCACGTCCTCCCCGCGATCGCGCAGCGGCGGCACAGTGATCGAGACGGCGCCGATCCGATAATAGAGGTCGCGGCGGAAACGACCCGCAGCGACTTCCTGCTTGAGATCTCGATTGGTCGAGGCGACGAGCCGGACGTCGACTGGCCGGCCTCGGTTGTCGCCGATACGGTGGACCACGCGCTCTTCCAGGACACGCAACAGAAACGGCTGGATCTCGAGCGGCATCTCGCCGATCTCGTCGAGGCTGAGCACGCCGCCATTGGCAAGCTCGAAGACACCCGGTTTGCCGTCGCGTGATGCGCCGGTGAAGGCGCCGGCGACATGGCCGAACAGCTCGCTGCCGAACAAGTCCTTTGTGATAGCGCCGCAATTCATCGCGATGAACGGGTCATTGTCCGTACGCCGGCTGCCGGCATGGACGAGCCGCGCGAACAGCTCCTTGCCGACGCCGGTCTCGCCTTCAACCAGCAGCGAGGCGACGCTTTTCGATCGCGCGACGCGGCAGGCGACATCGACTGCGGCAAGCAGTGCCTCGCTCTCGCCGACTATCATTGCGGCTGCGTCTTGAAGATGCTTGTCCGCCTCCCGGTTGATCACGGTCGGGCTCGGAACTGTCGGCGCCGACGGGAACACCAGCGCCGCGCCGCGCAAGTCGCCATCGAGCTTGAGCGGTGTGATGTGGCAGGAGCGCAGATGAGCCGGCAGAGCCCTGGCGATATCGGCCTCCGAACCGGACGACGGAAGGTTCATCAGCCAGCGGCCGCGACCCGCGTCTATCGGGCCGCTGGTCATTTCGGCGGCTTCGCCGTCGGGCAGGTTGTTTCGGTAGATCGCGCGCCCGCGATGATCGACGATCACCAGTCCATCTTTTCGGCGATAGCCGGGAGCCGAGGAAATGAAAGCTTCGAGCAGGCGTGTGCGCTGCTCCTGTTGCTGCTCTGCCAATGCTTTTTCGATCTGGCGGGCCGTGGCGGCGACAAGCGCGGTGTTGTGCGGTCGGAAGATCGGCGAGTAGCCTGACAAGTCGACGACCCCGACTATCTTGCCGTCCAGCGGATCGCGGATCGGCGCCCCGGCGCAGGTCCAGGACTTGATGCCGGCGCAGAAGTGCTCCGCCGCATGGACGAAAGTCGGTTCCCCGGTCCACAGGGCCGTGCCGATGCCGTTGGTCCCGACGGCGCCCTCATTCCATTTGCCGCCGATGGCCAGATGAATATCCATGCCGTCATGCAGGGTCTTCTTGTCGCCGATGGCATCGATCAGCACGCCGTCGCTGTCGGCAAGAACCAGCATCGCGCCGGTGCCCTCCAGCAACTGGCCGATGGAGGCGAAGGATCGGCGCGCCGCCGAGAGCAGTTCGGCATTGGCCCGGGTCAGGTACTCGATTTCGTCGCGATCGCTGCTCAGCGGCGCTTCGATCCCCTGAGCGTTGATGCCGCCGGTGGCGCTGCGATACCAGGAGTCGTGAATGAGGGAGCGGACGTGGCTTGGGCGGATCGGATCGCGGACACATTTGGGCTCGTCCGCCAGAAAATCTTCCCAAGCGCGCATGGTGGCGCGCTCGTCATAGTCGATGCTGCCCAGAGCGATTTGATTGCTGGCCAACGACGCACGCGTCGGAAGAGCATCGATCTTCATCTGATTAGGCCCAGGATCGCGTTTCATTCAGTCATTACGGAACCTTCGAGGCATGCCAATGCTGTATGCTGTCTTGGATCGGACGTGCCGAAGCCGGTCCAATCGCTTACCGGTCAATTGATGCCTAGTTTCGCGCCGATGTCGGTGGCGAGCTGTTCTTCGGAGTAGGTGGCGGTGAGGCGACGCCCGTCCACTTCGGCAAGCTTCGCGGCGACGGCTTCGTCGACCGGCGCGAAGTAGCCGTTCTGCTTGGTGGCCAATACGAAAATGTGCTCGCCGCCGCGATCGCGGATATCGCCGATATGATGAAGCTGACGGCCTGTGTTTTGATCCTTCGAGATCACACGCCCATTGATGCTGACATGCACGGACGGGTTGGCCTCGGCCACAGATCCGGTTGCGCCGCCAACATGAAAGATAAGGCCTTGAGCCTTCGGTTTCTGACGTGGCTGTTTCGAAGCTGAATAACCGCCGGCGCTGAGCTGGTCGGCAAGGCGCACGATGGTTGAGCGGTTCTGCTCAATCAGCCTTTTGACTTGAGCATCCTCGCGCCGCGGGCCATCCCGCTTGGAGATGATTTCGACCATGAATCCTCCCAGATTCGTCGGCAGTGCCGGTATGGCAATTTTTCTTGCTTGCAGCGGACCTTACACTGCCACAGTCGGGTCCGCCATTCATATTAGTTAGTGCCGAAATTGATATCGTTGGTAGCAGGTGGCTGCTACACCGGGGCATTCGTAGGTTGAGCAATGCCCGTGTCATGCCGCCTTGCTCTTTGATTCCGAGGGCTCGCTGTTGAATGAGTGTGCTGTTGCAGGAGACATTCTATTTCCCGTATCGCTGCTCCAGCGCTTCGGCAATATGCTCGCAAAGCAACTCCCCGGTGACGATGGTGACGTGGAGACGGATGCGTGCGCCCCGCGGATCGACCATCGTGACCACCGCGCCGCGGTCGGAGTATTCGAACGTGTCCAGAACCTTGTGAATGACAAAGTCAGCTACATTGGGTGCCGAGCCGGCGTGATTTTCCACGGCTTTCCTCCATCCCGAAATCAGCGGGTCCCTTTGGCAGCAGTCGCGTGCCTAGGCAGTCTCCTTCGACAGCTGCCCGATCGTTAAATATGTAGCGGATTACCTCAGCGTCCAGAAGAGTATTGACCCGCCATCCCTGTTGAGCGGCGAATATCTCTTTGTTCACAAGCGCAAAGGATAAGTGCCCCGGTCGTCATATCGTTGAAGCAGACAACGACGAAGTGCAGATTACGCTGAACGCCATCTTAAGTCAGCCTTAATACATTTCAGCGCGAGATTGGCGAGGCGCTTCCAATCAGTCCCGCTATTGGCGCCTGCGGGCGGGACTGACCTTATCAGGTCAGCGTTAACATGAAACAGTTCAAGGACATAAGTGTCGGCAGCAAGCTCACGCTGGGCTTTGGATTGGCACTGCTTTGCACCGTGACGGTCGGGGTATTTGGGGTCGCACAGCTGCGGTCGCTCAATAAGGTCACGAGCGAGATCACCGGAGTTTGGTTGCCCCAGGTGCAGATCGTCGACGAGATGAAGCGCAACCTTGCGGAGCACCGGCTCTACGCGACGCTGCGTATGCGTGCCGAAAACTCTCAGCAAATCGCTGACATCGACAAGGAGATGGCGAGAGAGAGCGAAGAAATGCTCCAAGATCGGCGCGCCTACCGCAGGAGCGCCGGATCACCCGCCGAGCAGGAGCTGTTCGATCAATTCGTCAACCTCTGGACGGCGTATCAAGATTCCCTGTCGTCGATCATTCCACTTCTCGATACCGCGGAGCGAACGAAGGCAGCTAACGAGTTCGAGGCGGTGTCGCTCCCCACGATTGCGGCGGCGGCTCAGCGGCTGGATGGCCTCTTGGCACTCACCAATCAGCGCAGCAAGGCTGCCGCAGCCATCGCGGACCGCACCTACACCATCGCGCAGCGGCTCGTTTGGGCCGCGATCGCCTTTGCTGCCGTGTGCCTTGGCGTGCTTGTCGCCTGGATTCGCCATAATGTCAGCAAGCCGATCCTGGCCGTGAGCGAAGCGATGCACCGGTTGACGCGAGGGGAACACCGCTCGACGCTGGTTGCGCTCAGAAAGGATCGGCGCGACGAGGTCGGAATATTGTTCACGGCCTTTGCCGGCTACCGTGCCAGCCTGGAGCGCAGCATCGCCCTGGCTCGTGATGCCGAGTTGGAGCGGCAGAATCTGGCTGCCGCTGCCGCGAACATGCCTGTGGGCCTGTGTATGTTCGATGCCGGCCGACGGCTAGTTTTCTGCAATCAGGCCTATGCCGACTTCTATCGCCTGCCGGAGGCCCTGACCCACCCTGGTTCCCGGTGGGCCGATTTGATGCGTTTCCGGATTGCGGCGGGACTTTATGTAGGCCAGGACCCGGACAGATATCTGGAAGAGCTCTCGGCGACCATCGACCGCGCCGAGCGCGTCGTGAGCCTGGTGGAGCTCAGGGACGGGCGCACCATCGACCTCATTCATCAGCCGCTGCCGGGCGGCGGATGGCTCGCCACGCATCACGACGTGACCGACTTGCGGCGCAGCGAGGCTCGCATATCGCACATGGCTCGCCATGACGGGCTTACCGATCTTCCAAACCGGATATTGTTTCGCGAACGCGCCGAGGACGCCTTGGCCGAGATGGCTCGCAGAGATGGCAAGGTCGCCTTCCTTTGCCTCGATCTCGATCATTTCAAGACTGTCAACGACACGCTAGGGCATCCGGTCGGCGACGCCTTGCTCAAGGAGGTCGCCGCAAGGCTGAAGTCGATCGTGCGCGAGGACGACACTGTTGCCAGACTAGGTGGCGACGAGTTCGTGATCATTCAAAATGGGGTCGATCAGCCGGTCGAGGCCACCGCCCTTGCGCAACGCGTCATTGATGCGCTGAGCGCGCCTTATATCGCCGACGGCCATGGCGTCACCGTCAGCGCCAGCGTCGGCATCTCGATTGCGCCTGACGACGGCACAAACGCCGACCAGTTGCTCAAGAACGGCGACATGGCGCTCTATCGGGCAAAGGCGGAGGGTCGCAGAACATACAGGTTCTTCGAGCCGGACATGGATGCCCGCATGCAGGCGCGGCGGGTTCTCGAACTCGATCTGCGCGACGCGTTGGGACGGCAGCAGTTCGAGATCTACTACCAGCCGCTCCTCAATCTCGAAAGCGGCGAGGTCAGCTGTTTCGAGGCGCTGTTGCGCTGGCATCACCCGACGCGGGGTATCGTTTCGCCGTCCGAGTTCATCCCCTTGGCTGAAGAGATCGGCTTGATTGTTCCGATTGGGGAATGGGTGATCAAGCAAGCCTGTCTCGACGCAGCAAGCTGGCCCGAAGGCATCAGGGTTGCCGTCAACCTGTCGCCGACGCAGTTTCGCAATGCCCGCTTGCTCTCGACGATTGTCGCAGCGTTGGATGCCTCGGGATTGCTCGCGAGCCGTCTCGAGCTTGAAATCACCGAGACCGTGCTGCTGGCCAACACCCAGGCCACTCTCGCGATGCTGCAACAGATCCACTTGCTGGGTGTCCATATCGCGATGGACGACTTCGGGACCGGATATTCGAGTTTGAGCTATCTGCGCTCGTTTCCGTTCGACAAGATCAAGATTGACCAGTCCTTCGTAAAGGACGCCGAGGATATCGACAGCTCCGTCGCCATCATCCGGGCCGTCACCAGCCTCGGCAACAGCCTTGGGATGCAGACCACCGCCGAAGGGATAGAGACGGCCGAGCAACTGGAACGGGTGCGAAGAGAAGGCTGCACGGAAGCGCAAGGCTTCCTGTTCAGTCGGCCACTACCGGCTCGGGAGATCCCCGCGATGCTGGAGCGCACACGTTCCGTCGTGGCCGGCGACATCAGCGAGCTTGCGCCCGAAACGACAGGCGAGCGGAAGAAAGAACGGGTCTCCGCTGGCCGGCTTGGCAGGAGTGCGTCTGCCCGGGGTTGACTGAAGTCGGCAAGATGACCCGCGCAGAGAACAAACCTGCTCGCGGTACTTGCATAGCCAACGCACTGGCTCATATCGGCGGGTCCTAATGAACGCGCCGGCGCGGCCGTGAGGTCGAAGCCGACGGTGTCATCCGGAATAGGCTCTGACGGGCTGCGGTTCGCAGGTCAGAGGGAAACCGATAGTCCGCCGTCAACCGCCAGCACATGTCCATTGACGTAACCGGCAGCGTCAGAGGCGAGAAACACCACGGCTCCGCCGAGTTCCTCAGGCTTGGCCCAGCGACCTGCAGGGGTTCGTGCCTCGACCCATTTGGTGAAAGCCTCATCGTTGATAAGCGCGGTATTGAGCTCGGTGGCGAAATAGCCGGGGGCGATCGCGTTGATTGTTATGCCGTGACGGCCCATCTCGGCGGCGGCGGAGCGCGTCAGTCCATGCAGGCCCGCCTTTGCCGCCACATAGGCGTGAATGGTGGGACGGCCAAGGATCGCCGCAACCGATCCAGTGTTTATGATGCGGCCGAATTTGTTCGGCAGCATCAGACGCACTGCATCACGCATCATGCGAAAGCAGGCCGACAGATTGACGGCAATCACACGGTCGAAATCCTCGTCCTCCCATTCGACCAAAGGCCTGCGATGCTGGAGGCCGGCGTTGTTGATCAGAATATCGAGGCGGCCGTGGCGTTCGACGATTGCTTGGAGCGCCGCCCTTGAGACCGCCGCGTCGGCAACGTCGAACGGCAGGGCTTCGGCCCCGATGCTTTCCGCCGCCGCGGAGAGGGCGTTCATGCCGCGGGCGTTGACGATTACCGTCGCACCGTTTTCCGCAAGTGCTTTGGCCATGGCGAAGCCGAGGCCGCGCGAAGCACCCGTGACCAATGCGACACGGCCCTTGAGCGAGAACAATTCCGACATTGAAGCCTCTGGAGCGAGATGAGAATGCTTCAATCTAGCCGCATCTCGCTTCAACGAACGGGCGGGAGTTACCTCCCGCCCAAAAAACCCTATTTGGCGACGCAGGTATCCGCCGTCTGCGGAGTGCAGACGTCGAGGCCGGTGTAGGTCGGGTCAGCCGGCGGAGCCTTGCCGTCCTTCATATCCTTCAATGCCATCATCGTCTTGTAGCCCATTTCGAACGGCCGCTGGCCGACCTGGCCAAGGGAGAGACCTTCCTTCATCTGATCGATCTGGACGGGAAGCGTGTCGGCGACGACAAGGGCCAGGGCCTTCGAGGCGATCTTGTCCTTGTACGGGGCTACCGCGGCTCGGTTGGCATCTGGGATGAACTGCGGGAAGCCACCCGTTGGGATGAATGCGTCGAGGTTCGGGTTTTTCCCCATGATGTCCTCGAATTGCTGCACCGAAAGCGGGAAATCATCGTTGGTATAGAGCGGACAGCCTTCGATTTCGGTCCAGCCATTCTGGCCCGTCAGCCGATCCCCGGGCGAGGCTGCCGATTTGGTGCCCGAAAGCGTATCGCGAATGCCCTGCATGCGCTCGTTGTGGTTGGCCGCCGCCGCGCCGCCCGACTGGATACAGATCGTGCCGCCCTTGGGCTTAATCTGCATGGCAAGCTTGGCAAGGTTCACGCCGATCTCATAATTGTGGGTCCCGATATAGGCGGCGCGAAGATCCTTGTTCTCGGGCAGGAGGTCGGAATCCCAGGTGAGGACCGGGATGCCGGCTTCCTTGGCGGCCTGCAGCGCGACTGCCATCGCCGCGGCATTCGATGGCGACACGGCGATGCCGTCCACCTTCTTGGCAACGAGGTCCTGCACGATCTGTACCTGCTCGTCGCCGCCGCCATGCTCTCCGGGGCCAATATACATGCACTCCAGGGCCCCATTCGATTCGGCTTCGGCTTTCTTGCAGCCGTCGCGTGCCTGGTCGAAGAAAGGATTGTTCATGTTCTTCGGCACCAGGGCGAAGGTGTATTTCGCCTGGGCGCCGGAAACGGCGAGCACCATTGCGCCAAGCGCCACGGCCGCCGTCAACAGATGTTTTTTCATGGGACGTTCTCCTCCTTGGTGTGATCCCGCAGGCCTCCCGCCGGCGGGTTTCTAACGGCTTCGTTTGGGCATCAAGGCTGCCAGCGACGCTGCGAGCATCGATCTGCCGCCGGTTTGCATGCCCAAAAGAACCGCAAGAACGATGAAGGCGCCCACGAAGGCACCCTGCCAATTTGAATCGATGCCGGCCATCAGCAGTGCATTCCTGATCACCTCGAGGAAGGCCGAACCGATTATCGCGCCGAACGCCGTGCCGGCGCCGCCCATGAGGCTGGCTCCCCCAATGACTGTCGCGGCGATCACGCGCAGCTCATAACCTTGGCCCATGGCGTTGATGGCCGAGCCGTTGTAACCAAGCAGCAGCAGCGAGGCGAGCGAGGCGGTGAAAGCCGAGAAGACATAGGCCTGGAATTTGATCCAGTCGACCGGCACGCCGGTAAGCCGGGCGGCCTCCTCGTTACCACCGATGGCGAAGAGATGCCGGGCCCAGGCGGTGAAATTGAACACGAAGCCGACGATCAGGGCCAGAATCACCATAGTCCAAAACTGCGATGACAGTCCCGGTATCCAGTGGGGTGCCCAGTCCTGCGGCCCATGCAGCGGCCATCTCGCCTGACCGATCGCCTTCACGATCGGAGCATCGGGCCCGAACTGGTAGAGCATCTGGTTGGCCGAGAACACGACCGCCAGCGAACGCGCCACGGACAGCATCCCGAGGGTGACCACGAAGGACGGCATTCCGACATAAGCAACAAAGAACCCGTTGACCGCGCCGCAGGCCAGACCGGAGAAAAGGCCGATGGCGAAGGCGACGTACCAAGGATAGTGCCAGGTCAGGAACAGGCCGGCGACAATGGCCACCAGGCCCATGATCGAGCCAACCGACAGATCGATGCCACCGGTGATGATCACCACCGTCATGCCGAGCGCCATGAGGCCGAAAGGTGCGAAGTTGCGCGTGACGTTGGCGACGTTTTCGGAGGTGCCGAAGCTCGGCTCGATGGCCGTCATCAACATGACGAGAGCAATGAGCGCGATTGTCACCCAGAATGGCTGACTTGAAACCACACGCTGCAGTGCCGTCTTCTCCTTGGTCGGGATGAAGTCCGCCATGGCCGGGCGGCTGGTTTCCACGAGCGACTCCCTGACGCTAACCGACTGCCGAGCACTATTCGCCACGGATGGCCCCCGTTATTAGTCCGGTGATTTCCTCGGGCGAGGTGTTGTCGACCTGCTTGTCGGCAACCTTCGAACCTCGCCTCAGCACGATGATACGATCTGCGACGGCGAAAACGTCAGGCATGCGGTGGCTGATCAACATGACCCCGACCCCTTGCGCCTTGAGGCGTCGGATCAGTTCGAGCACTTCCGCCACCTGGCGTACGGAGATTGCGGCGGTCGGCTCGTCCATCAACACCAGCTTGGCGTTCGAAAGCCGGGTTCGTGCGATGGCTACCGCTTGGCGCTGCCCACCCGACATCTTCCTGACCAGGTCGCGCGGTCGGGTTTCCGATTTGAGTTCTTCGAACAGCGCTGCCGAGCGGTCGATCATCGCCTGCTTATTGAGCACCCTGATCGGCCAGAAGCCCTTCTTGATCTCACGGCCAAGAAAGACGTTCTGCGCGGCCGTTAGATTGTCGGCGAGCGCCAGGTCCTGATAGACGACTTCGATTCCTTTGGCACGCGCCTGGACGGGTTTGTGGAATTGACAAACCTCGCCGTCCACTACGATTTCGCCGTCGTTCGGCGGGAAGTTCCCGGCCACTGTCTTGACTATCGTCGACTTGCCGGCGCCGTTGTCCCCCATGAGACCCACGACTTCGCCCCGCTCTACCTGGAAGCTGACGTCGGTCAGGGCCTGGATGGCTCCAAAGTTCTTGGAAACATGGCGAACTTCAAGCACCGGCATCGCGGTCCTCCCCGGACAACATTGCCAACCTTATCCCGGACTTATGCAAGACAGCTAATCAGCGAAACGCATTCAACACAATCATTATTAGATCAGGATTTCGGGGGGCGTTGGAGCAAGGGTGCGACTTGCGGCGCAATAGGATCTTTGATACCGCCGGCTCGACTCTGCTTTGTGCGCAACGAACGGACTCCGGGCGTGCACCGGCCAGCATGCCGTTGAGAATAGCGCAACCGATGGCAATCCGGCTTTCGGGCGACAAGGCGCGGACTCGTAGACGTCGGCCGATGTGTCCCTTATAGCGCCGAAGACGAGCACGTCTTCAATCTGCTCGCCTTTTCTTATCTCGAAGATCGAAGGAGCAGTTTACAACGGCTGCCTGAGTTTGGCGCCCAGCCTTGCGCCTGATGTCGGCCATTCAAGCAGCGCTTTTTGCCTTCGCCCGGAAGCGGGCATCGCAGGGTGAAAATGCCGGATGTCGTACGCCAGAGGCAGACGAGGCGAAATCGAATCCGCCACCCTCAGTGCGCTTGGTTCGGCGCCTCCCTACTGGTGACGCGGAGACGGATGCGTGCGCCCTGCGGATCGACCCTCAGGACGGCTTGTCGTCCGGATGGCCGAGCTCGCAGAACCAGCCGCCGAGATATTTCACTGACGGTCTTTTCGGATCGGGAACCGGCGTCTTCGCCTCGACAGCGGCGCGGAATGGCTCGGCGCTGTCCTGTGGGATAAATCCCAGATGGTTCGCGCCGCTGTTGTCGACCATCTTCAGCTTGTTGTCGGAAATGCCGTAAGAGATGGTGTGGCCGACGCGCGGCGCGGTCAGCGATGCCTCGACCAGACGCACGCAATCGGCGAAGGAGAGGTACGACCACAGCATGCGGCGGTCGGCCGGTTCAGGGAAGGACGAGAAGATGCGCAGGCATACCGTCTCGATGCCGAACTTGTCCCAATAGAGCCGGCTGAGACTCTCGACAAAGTTTTTCGACACGCCGTAGAGGCTGTCGGGACGCACCGGCGCGTCGACACCGATATGCGCCTCGACCTCGTGATAGCCGATGGCATGCACCGATGAGGCATAGATGACACGCTTCACGCCGTGTTTCCGCGCGCCTTCGTAAATGTGGTAGGAGCCCCGGATGCTGGAATCGAGGATGGTCTGCCATTCGCATTCGAGCGGCGCGCCGCCGAAATGCACGATCGCGTCGCAGTCCTTGGTCGCCGCGATCGTGGCTTCCATGTCGGCGAGATCGAAAACCGCTTCCTCTTCGTGAGGCGCGAGATCGCCGAACGGGTGGCGCCCCGCCAGGCGAATCGTCTTGGCCAGCGGCACCAGCCCCTTGCGCAGCTCCGATCCAAGCCGGCCGGCGGCGCCGGTGATCAGGATACGTTCGTAATGCGGCATCGTTTACTCCACTTGCGAGACGGCGGTATTGATCCGCGAGATCGCCTCGGCCAGCACCTCTTCGCTGGTCGCGGTCGAGATGCGGAAATAGGGTGACAGTCCGTAGGCGACACCGGGCACCGACGCTACCCGGCCTTCACTCAGCAGGTAATTCGCAACCGCGGTATCGTCTTCCAGCACGATGCCCTTCGGGGTCTTGCGGCCGATCAGGCTGGCGCAGCCGATATAGGCATAGAAGGCACCTTCCGGCGGCGACAGCGTCAGCCCGTTGATCTTCCTGATGCCGTTGACGACCAGATCGCGGCGCCTCTCGAAAGCCTGGCGGAAGCGCGCGACTTCGTCCTGCGGACCGTTGAGCGCGGCTACGGTCGCGGCCTGCGCGATCGAGCACACCGAGGTGCAGGACTGGCTCTGGATCGTCGACATCGCCTTGACGAGCGGCGCGGGTGCCGCCGCGTAACCGACGCGCCACCCGGTCATCGCGTAGGATTTCGAGACGCCGTTGACGATCAGCGTGCGGTCCTTGAGCTCGGGGCAGGCCTTGCCGAAGGAAACGAACTCGCGCCCGTCGAACAGGATGTGCTCGTAGATCTCGTCGGAGAGGACGAGCACTTGCGGGTGCATGGCTAAAATGGCGCCGAGTGCGCGCAAATCCGACTCCGAATAGACCGCGCCGGATGGATTACCCGGCATGTTGAGGAAGAGCCATTTCGTCCTCGGCGTGATTGCCTTTTCCAAGAGCGCTGGCGTCAGCCGGAAACCGGTGGTCTCCGGGCATTCGACGACGACCGGCGTGCCGCCGAGCAGCTTCACCATTTCGGGATAGGAGACGAAGTAGGGCGCCGGCAGGATTGCTTCGTCGCCCGTGTCCAGCGTTGCCATCAGCGCGTTGAAGATGATCTGCTTGGCGCCGTTGGCCACCACGATGTCATCGGCCGTGTAGTCCAGGCCGTTCTCGCGTCGGAATTTGCCGGCCACAGCCTGGCGCACCTCGGCCGTGCCGGCAGCGGCGGTGTAGAGGGTTTGTCCCGCTTTCGCTGCGAAATGCGCGGCATCGATGATGTGGAGGGGCGTCGGAAAGTCGGGCTCGCCCAGGCCGAGATCGATCACGTCCACACCCCTGGCGCGTAGCGCCTTGGCGGCCTGCGAAGCGGCCATCGAGGCCGAAGGCTTCACCACCGAAAGGCGCGAGGCAATATAGCTCATCAGTCGTTCTCCGTGATGTAACCCTTGGACCGATCATTGGCTCGTGCGGCCGCACGGCGTTTGGCCGGATCGCCATAGCCGCCGCCGCCTGGCAGTTCGAGGATCAGCCGGCGTCCCGCCGGCACATGCTGCCAGCCCTTGGGCCGCATCCTGGTGCCATCGTCGAGCTTGACCACGCCGGCAGTGCCCGGCTTGCCGCCGTTACGGCCGTGGGCCGGATGATTGACGCGGTCAAACATGGCCGAGAAGTCGAATTCGTGGCCGTCGGTCGCTGCGATCTCGATGATCTGGCCGAGGCCGCCGCGGAATTCGCCGTCGCCGCCGGAGTTCGGCCGCAGCTCCTTGCGCCAGATGACGATCGGGCCGGTATGCTCGGTGGCCTCGATCGGCATGGTGTGGACGCCGGACGGGAAGGCTGTCGCCGACAAGCCGTCTAGCCCGGGGCGTGCGCCCATGCCGCCGGAGTTGAACATCAGCACTTCCGCCCGGCGACCGGACGCGCCTGCGACAGGACGCGCAGAAATGTGGATGTTCCAGAGAGCACCGGCGCCTTCAGCGAGGATCTTGCCAGGCAGCGCCTTGGCGAAGGCGCCCAGCACCAGATCGGGGACCATGTGGCCGAAAATATGCCTGAGGGCCACCGGCGCCGGTCGCACGGCGTTCAGGATGTTGACCGGTGACGATACGGTGAAGAAGGCAAGCGAGGCGGCGTTGTTCGGGATGTCGGGCGCCACCATGCATTTCAGCGCATAGCAGGCATAGGCCTTGCTGTAGATGATCGGGCAGTTGATGCCCCAGCGGCTCATCGGATCTGTGCCGGTGAAATCGACCTCGACATGGTCGTCGCGGACCGAGACGGTGGCCGCAAGCTTGATCGGCTCGTCATAACCGTCGGTCACCAGCTCGTTCGACCAGCTTCCCTTGGGCAGCGCCTCGATGCGTTCGAGCATCGCGTCGCGGGTGCGCGAGAAGATGAAGTCGCCGAGCCCGTCGAGCGAGGTGAGGCCGATCTCCTTCATCATGTCGACGAGGCGGCGATGGCCGACCTCGTTGCAGGCTGCAAGCGAATAGAAATCGCCGACGACCTGGTTGGGCTCGCGGACATTGGCGCGCAGGATGCGGACCAAGTCAAGGTTGACCTTGCCCTTCTCGGCAAACTTCATGATCGGGATCTGGATGCCTTCCTCATAGACCGATTTGCCGTCGGCGCCGAAGCCGCGGCCGCCGACATCGACGACATGTGCGGTACAGGCGAAGAAGGCGACGAGCTTGCCATTGAGGAAGGACGGCGAGACCATGGTGATGTCGTGCAGGTGGCCGGTGCCGAGCCAGGGATCGTTGGTGACGTAAGTGTCGCCCTCGAACATTTGATCGCGCGGGATCTCGTTCATGAAATGCAGCACGGCTTCGGCCATGGTGTTGACGTGGCCGGGCGTGCCGGTCACCGCCTGCGCCAGCATTTGGCCGCGCGGATCGAACACGCCGGCCGACAGGTCGCCGGATTCGCGCACCGAGGTCGAGAAGGCGGTGCGCAAAAGCGTGAGCGCCTGCTCCTCGACCACCGAGATCAACCGGTTCCACATGACCTGCATGCGGATTTCGCCAATATCGCTCATGCCTGGCTGCCTTTGCGGGTCAGGAGGATCGCGCCGTCGCTCTGGATGACGGCGTCGAAGCTGGTGGTGACAACGGTCGATGTCTCGCGCTCGACGATGACGGCCGGGCCAGCGATGCGATCGCCGGGGCACAGCGCCTCGCGTTCGACGATGCCGTAGCTCTGCGGCGCCCCCGTTGCCGGATCGAAGACCGCGCGGGTCGTCGTCGGTTGGCTGGTCTTCTTGCCTGCGGTGAGCTCGTGCCTGGTGCCGGCCGGACGAATATCGGTCGCCTTCACCGACCAGGTGACGATCTCAATCTCCAGCCCGTCGAGCCCGTCGATGGCGCGGCCGAAGAAGCGCTGATAGCTGGTCTCGAACAGCGCCTTGAGCCTGGCGGCCGCATCGTCGCCGAACGGCTCGTCCGATACCGGCACGGGGATTTCCCAGCCCTGGCCGGCATAGCGCATGAAGGCGGTGATCTCGCAGACGATCTGGCCACTGGCGCCGGTGCGGACAAAGCCTTCGGCGGAGGCTTTGAGATCGGAGAGCAGGGCGTTGACTTCGGCCGGCTTGAAGCGCGAAAGGCGCGTCAGTTTCGAGGCCAGCGCCTCGTAGCCGAACGGCGCCTTGAGGAAACCGATCGCCGATCCAACGCCGGCGCCGCGCGGCACGATGCACTGATCGATGCCGAGCTTTTCGCAAAGCCTTGCCGCATGCAGAGGCGCTGCGCCGCCAAAGGCGATCATCAGATTGTCGGAAATGTTCTTGCCGTTCTCAACGGCGTGTACGCGGGCGGCGTTGGCCATGTTCTCGTCCACCACCTCGCAGATGCCGAAGGCGGTCGACATGGCATTCAGCGACAGGCGCTCGCCGACATCGCGCAGGATCGCCTGCTCGGAAGCGGAGATGTCGAGCTTGATCGCGCCGCCGGCGAAATTGTGCGGATCAAGCTTGCCGAGCACCAGGTCGGCGTCGGTGATCGCCGGGCGTTTGCCGCCGCGGCCGTAGCAGGCCGGGCCGGGTTCCGAGCCCGCGCTTTCCGGCCCGGTCTGGATACGGCCCATAGCGTCCACCCACGCGATCGAGCCGCCGCCGGCGCCGATCTCGATCATCTCGATCACGGGGATCGAGATCGGCATGCCGGAGCCCTTGGAGAAGCGATAGGTGCGCGCCACTTCGAAGGTTCTCGCCGTGCGCGGCGCAAAATCCTCGATCAGGCAGATCTTGGCGGTGGTTCCGCCCATGTCATAGGAGACGACCTTCTCCAGGCCGAAGCGCCGAGCGATGTCGGCGGCAAAAATGGCGCCGCCCGCGGGACCGGACTCGACCAGCCGGACAGGGAATTCAGAAGCAGTTTCCACCGAGATCAGGCCGCCGCCGGAATGGATCATGAAGACCGGGCACTCGGCGCCCATGTCCTTGAGGCGCGTCTGCAGGCGGGCGAGATAGTCGGCCATCTGCGGCCGCACATAGGCGTTGGCGCAGACCGTGTTGAAGCGCTCGAACTCGCGCATCTGCGGCGAGACCTCGGCGCTGATCGAGATCGGGATGGTGAGCTTGCGAGCGAGGATCTGGCGCGTCCGGCGCTCGTGGTCGGGGTTGGCGTAAGCGTGGATGAAGCCGATCGCCACCGAGCCGAAATTGCCGGCCAAGATCCGCTCGGCGATTGCTTCCAGCGCCGCTTCGTCGAGCGGCTGCAGTTCCTGGCCCTCGGCGCCGATGCGGCCCTTGACGGTGAAACGATCTTCACGCGGGATCAGCGGTGTCGGCAGCTGCAGGTTCAGATCATACTGCTCGAACCGGTTCTCCGTCCGCATCTCGATCACATCGCGAAAACCTTCGGTCGTGACCAGTGCGGTCCTGGCGCCGCGCCGCTCGATCAGCGCATTGGTGGCGAGCGTGGTGCCGTGGATGATGATGCCTATCTCGGCTGCCGAAATTCCGGCATCGCGGATCACCACCTCAATACCGTCGAGGATCGCCTGCTCGGGCGCCGAATAATTGGTCAGCACCTTGGTCGAAAACATCGTTCCCCTGACATCGAGCGCGATGTCGGTGAAGGTGCCGCCAATGTCCGCGCCGAGACGGATGTCGTCTGATCTGGAGGTCATGCCTTGGCCTTCTGCGAAGCGAGTGCTGCGTCGCGCATCTGGGATAGGGTCTGCCGGGGCGTGAGCGCTTCGGGCGAGATGGCGATGTCGAGAACGGCGCCGGTCGCAGACTGCTGGGCCCGCCGGAACGCCGCCGCGAAATGCCCGGTGCTTTCGACGCGCTCGGCGTGAAAACCATAGGCCCTTGCCAGCGCCACGAAGTCCGGGTTTTCCAGCGAGGTGCCGGAGACGCGGGCCGGATAGTTGCGTTCCTGATGCGCGCGGATCGTGCCGTATATGCCGTTGTTGATGATGAGCACGATTGGCTGCGCGCCGGCCTGCATAGCCGTGCCGAGCTCCTGGCAGTTCATCTGGAAGTCGCCGTCGCCGGCAAAGCATACGACGGTGCGCTGCGGAAACGCGACTTTCGCGGCGATGGCAGCAGGCAGGCCATAGCCCATGGCGCCAGACTGCGGGGCAAGCAGCCGCGCGTCCGGCCCGAACTTGAAGAACTTGTTCGGCCACACCGTGAAATTGCCGGCGCCGTTGGTGAGGATGACGTCGGCCGGCAAGGTCTCGCGCAACCAGGCGGTGACCGTGACCATGTCGACCGGGCCGGGCTGGACGGGTGCCGCGAATGTGGCTTCATAGGCCTTGCGCGCCGCCGCGCGCCAGTTGGCCCAGCCACCTTTCACCGGCGTCAGCGCCTTGGCGAAAGCGTTCGGGCCGGCATGGACGCCGATCGCGGGCACGTAGATCTTGCCGATTTCGCGGTCGGAGCCGTGCACATGGATCAGCTTCTGGCGCGGCACCGGAACGTCGAGCAGCGTGTAGCCGTCGGTCGTCATCTCGCCGAAGCGGACATTGACAGCCAAGATCACGTCAGCATCGCGGATCAGCGTCTTGACATGCGCCACCATGCCGACGCCGGCTTCGCCAACGAAGACTGGCGAATGGTTGTCGAACTGGTCCTGGTAGCGGAAGGCGGCAATGACGGGGATGTCGGAAGCCTCGGCGAAGGCCTGGAGCGCGGCGCGTCCATTTGTCGTCCAGTTGGCCCCGCCTATCAGCAGCACCGGCCTCTCGGCCGCAGCCAGCATCTCAAGCGCCGACGAAAGGGCATCCTGCGACGGAGCGGCTTCGAAAATCGAAGCAGGGCCGCTGAGCGGCGCGGCCTCGGTCGAGGTCGTCAGCATGTCTTCGGGCAGCGCGACGACGACGGGGCCGGGCCGGCCGGTCACGGCGGTGGTCCAGGCGCGCGCCAAGATTTCAGGCAGACGCTCAACGTCGTCGATCTCGACCGCCCATTTGGCGACGGTGCCGTAGACGGCGCGGTAGTCGATCTCCTGGAAGGCCTCGCGGCCCTTCATATCGGTGCCGACCTGACCGACGAAGAGGATCATCGGCGAACTATCCTGCATCGCGGTGTGGATGCCGATGCTGGCATTGGTCACGCCTGGGCCGCGGGTCACTAAGCAGATGCCGGGCGATCCCGTCAGCTTGCCGTAGGCCGAGGCCATGAACGCCGCGCCGCCTTCATTGCGGCAAAGCACATAGTCCAGCCTCCCCTTGGTGTCGTGCAGCGCGTCGAGAACGGCGAGATAGCTTTCGCCGGGCACGCCAAAGCTCTTGGTCGCGCCCAAGGCGATCAGGCATTCGACAAGAAGGCGACCGCCATTGCGGGCCATGCTTCGACATCCTCTTAAGCCGGTGGCAAGCGGACCGAGCCTGCCTTTCGGATTTATACCTGCACTGCGGCCGGTCGACGCGAAATCAAGAAATGCGATCCATACGAAAGTTTTTCTTTCGCTATGCAATCCGCACCAAAACACTGGGGTTCATCATGCCCGACGGGTCGAATGCATCCTTCAGCCGTGCCATGAGCTCCCGCTCCACCGGACTTCTGTTCCGGTCGGCCATGGCGATCTTGGCGCGGCCGAGCCCATGCTCGGCGGCGAAGCTCCCGCCCATGTCGGTGGCTGAAGCGGCCAGCGCCTCAGCGAATACCGCGGCTTTCCCATCGAAATCGGCGCGGCCCGCCGGCGGCGACAGATTGTAGTGGATGTTGCCGTCGCCGAGATGGCCGAACGGGTTGACCCGCACGCCCGGAAGAATCTCGTGGCATAGTTTCGCGCCCGCCTCGATGAAGCGCGCGATCGCGCCCGGCGGCACGGAGATGTCGTGCTTGAGCTGCTCGCCCTCCAGCCGCTGGCCTTCCGGCTGCTCCTCGCGCAGGCGCCAGAACTGCGCCCGCTGCGCGCCCGAATTGGCCAGTGCGCCATCGACGACCAGGCCTTGCTCCATGCCCCATTCCAGCGCCGAACCCAGGATGTCGTCGAGGGCAACGCGCGTCGAGCCCGACGCCATCTCGACGAGCAGATAGACGTCGCCCCGCGTCTCCAGCTGATAGGCGAGGTCTGGAAGATGCTTGAGCGCGAGCGTCAGGCCGACATCCGAAAAGAATTCAAGGCCGGTAAGGAACTCTCCGGCCTCGCCACGCAGAAACGCGCCGAACGACACGGCGGCGGCGAAGTCGGACATCACCAGGAGGGCGCTCGCCCGCTGCTTTGGCGAGGGATAGAGCCTGAGGATTGCTCGCGTCACGATGCCGAGCGTGCCTTCCGAACCGCAGAACAGCTTGCGCAGCTGATAGCCTGCATTGTCCTTCTGTACCGCGCGCATTCCGTCCCACACCGTGCCGTCCGCCATGACGACCTCGAGGCCGAGGACCAGATCCTGCATCATGCCGAAGCGGAAGGCCTGGCTGCCGCCGGCATTGGTGCCGATCAGACCGCCGATCCTGGCGCTGCCTTCGGCCCCAAGATGCATCGGGAACATCAGGCCATGCGGCTCCAGTGCCTCGTGCAGCGCGGCGAGCACGACGCCTGCCTCAACCGCGATCGAGCCGCTCTCCGGATCCGGCTCGCCGATTGCGGTCATGCGCGACAGCGAGACGATCACCGCGTCGGGCTGCTCGGCGACGGCCCCACCACACAGGCCGGTATTGCCGCCTTGCGGCACGACTGCCAATCCTGCCTGCCGGCAAGCCTTGATGACCGCGGCCACCTCCGCGGTGTTGGCGGGGCGGGCGATGCCCACGGGCCGGACGCCGTAGCGGTTGAGCCAATCGCGCTGGTAAGGTTGGGCATCATCGCCCGAAAGCCAGCCTTTCGGTCCGAGTATCCCGCGCAGGGCGACTATAGGATCGGTCATTGAAATTCCTGCTGATGTGCGCGCGAACGTTGCATCTCCCGGGATGCTGTTCAATGACCCAGCACCTGCGACAGGAACTGACGGGTTCGCTCGTTTCGGGAGGACGTGAAGAACACCTCCGGCGGCGCCTCTTCGACGATCTCGCCGCCGTCCATGAAGATGACCCGGTCGGCGACGCGACGGGCGAAGCCCATTTCGTGGGTCACGCAGATCATCGTCATGCCTTCGGAAGCGAGCGTCACCATGACATCCAGCACCTCGGCGATCATCTCCGGGTCGAGCGCCGAGGTCGGCTCGTCGAACAGCATGATCTGCGGCTGCATGCAGAGCGCGCGGGCGATCGCGACGCGCTGCTGCTGGCCGCCGGAAAGCTGGCTCGGAAACTTCATCGCCTGCTCAGGGATTCGCACCTTCTCCAGAAAGCGCCTGGCCGTCGTCTCGGCTTCCGCGCGCGGCCGCTTGCGGACGATCATTGGCGCGATCATGCAGTTCTCCAGCACCGTCATGTGCGGGAACAGATTGAAGTGCTGGAACACCATGCCGACTTCGCGCCTGATCCCGTCGATATTGCCGACGTCGTCGTTGAGCTCGGTGCCGAGCACGGCGATGCGGCCGCCGTCATGCTGTTCGAGCCGGTTGATGCAGCGGATCAGGGTGGATTTGCCGGAGCCTGACGGACCGCAGATGACGATCCTTTCGCCGCGCCCGACGGAGAGGTTTATCTTTCGCAGCGCGTGGAACGACCCGTAATGTTTGTCGAGGCCTTCGATATGCACGGCCGGGCCGGACGGGAGCGTGGAATCCATGCGCGCCTCCTACCGCTCGCCGACCGCCATGCGGCGCTCGAGGTAAGCGCCGTAGCGGGACAGGCTGAAGACGAAGACGAAATAGATGAAGGCAATGAAGGCATAGACCTCGACATAGGCGAAGCGCCATTCGCCGGTGCCATAGGCGGCGTTGCCGGAGGCCAGGATCTCGAAGAAGCCGACGATGACCACCAGCGAGGTCTCCTTGAACGAGATGACGAACTGGTTGATCGTGGCCGGCAGCGCGTTGCGCATCGCCTGCGGCAGAAGGACGCGGCCGATACGCTGCCAATAGCTCATGCCGAGCGCCATGGCGGCTTCTTCCTGCCCGGCCGGGACGCCCTGCATGCCGCCTCTGACGATCTCGGCCTGATAGGCGGAGAAGAACAAGGCGGAACCCAGGATCACCCGGTAGAGCTTGTCGCCCGCCAGCCACTGCGGCAAGGCGAAAGGCAGGACGATGGCGAAGGTGAACAGGATCGAGATCAGCGGCAACGACCGGACCCCATCGATGATGAGACCGGTGGTCCTGGATATCCATGGCAGCTCGGAGCGGCGCAGCAGCGCCAGGCAGACCGCCAGCGGGAAGCCGATCAGACAGGTGGTCACGAAGATGAAGAGGGTGAGCGCCAGCCCGCCCCAGGCTTCCTCGCCGACATAGGAAAGGCCGAGCACGCCGCCTTTCATCAGCACGTAGTACGACGCTGCTCCTGCTCCCCACACCAGCGCGATCCGGCGTCCGGTCCAGAAGGCCGGAATACAGCTCAGCACCGTCATCACCACCACGGTCAGGCAGGCGAGCGCGGAGCGCCATTGCTCCTCGAAGGGATAGAGGCCGAACAGGATGATCCGCCACCGGGCAGCGATGACCGACCAGCAGGCTCCCGCCGCCGCCTGGCACGCATCGGGTCCACCGCTGGTCGAGAACACGGCAGAAAAGACTGCCCAGTTGAGCAGTTTCCAGACGATAGAGACCATGATCGCCAGGGAGATCAGCGACAGCAGCGCCTGGAGCGGCGTCGCGAAGAAGCGGCGCTTCAGGTCTTCGAGCCTGCCCGGGGCAGGGGGGGCGACAATGACCATCTCCATCTCTGTCATCCCCTCAGTTGATTGCCCTTGAGGGCAATGGCCTTGTTGATGCGGTTGAAGACGGCGGCGAGGCTGAGATTGATGGCGAGGAAGCCTCCCATCAGGATGCCGATCACTTCCAGGGTCTGGCCGGAATGATTGATGGTCAACGCCACGATCATGAAGAAGTCGGTGAAGCCGACGGCAATGCCCATGGTCGTCGCCTTCATCAGCCAGACATACTGGTTGGCAAGGATCGGCAGCATGGCCCGCAACGCCAGCGGCAGACGCACCAGCGTGAAGACGCGCCATGGGCTCAAACCGAGCGAGAGTGCAGCTTCCATCTGGCCCATGCCGACAGATTTGAAGCCGCCGCGCACGATTTCTGCGATGTAGGAGCCGCCATAGATGGCGATTGCGATAGCCAAGGCGGAGAATTCCGGCGGAACGCGCAGGCCGCCCCTCAGGTTGAGGCCTTCCAGGGCCGGGAAATCGAGCAGCGGTGCGTCAGGCAGACGTCCTACCATCAAAACGATGGCCGCGCAGGCCAGCGCCGCAGCAGCACCGGCAAGCTGAATGGTGGCACGCTGGCCGAACGGCTGGCTGAGCCGTGACGTCCTGCCCAGCCAGACCGGCAGCGCGATGGCGGCGATCACGGCCGATGTGGCCAGCGCCATTGCCACCCCGCCGACATTCGGCGCCGGCACGTAGAGGCCGCGGCTGGTCAGCAGAAAGCCCCAGGCTTCGTGCGCAGCGCGCGGCGTCGGCAGGTGCGTGATCAAAGCGTACCAGAAGAAGACCTGGAGGATCAGCGGGATGTTGCGGAAGATGTCGACATAGGTGCGGCCGAGCAATTGCGCCAGTTCGTTGGACGAGGTCCGCGCCAGGCCGACGATCGTCCCGACTAGCGTTGCCAGGATCAGCCCCGTGCAGCCCAGGAACAGCGTGTTGATGATGCCGATAAGGAAGAACCACCAATAGGGATCATTGGCCGTGGCCGGCAGCAACGAGAAGTTCACGTCCCAGCCCGTCGACTTGTAGAGGAAATCGAATCCCGAGGTGATCCCTTGCTCCGCGAGATTCCGCCGCGCGATGATGATGCCTGCGAGCACCAGGGCCGCAAGCGAACCGACATAGACGACCTGCAACAGCGCGCTGCGGACCTTCTGATTTCTCAGCAGGCTGACCATTGACCAATCCTTCTCGAATTGCCGCCGGCTCCGCCCGGCCGAAGCCAGGCGGGAGCCTTGAGCGGTAACACCGTCAGACGTGGATCAGTCGATCACCAGCGGGAACAGGACGCCGCCATTGTTCCAGAGGTTGGTTAGCTCGCGATCCATCTTGTAGGGCGAGTCCTTGCCTAGGTCGCGATCGAAGATCTCGCCGTAATTGCCGACCTTCTTGATCACGTTGTAGGCCCAATCGTCGGAGAGTCCGAGGCCCTTGCCCATGCCGGGCGTCACGCCAAGGAACTTCGCCACCTGCGGCGAGGTCGGCTTGGCCTTGATCTCGTCGACGTTCTTGGAGGTGATACCTTCCTGCTCGGCGAAGATCAGTGTGCTCAGCGTCCAGTTAGCGATGTCGACCCAATTGTCGTCGCCCTGGCGCATGATCATGACTTCCGGCTCTACCGCGAGCACGTCGGGCAGGATGACATGGTCTTCGACCTTGCTCTTGGCGATGCGGGCGATGGCCAATGTCGGACCCCACTGCGCATAAAGATCGCAACGGCCGGAGAAGTAGGCCTGCTCCAACTCTTCCGTCTTTTCGATCAGCACCGGCTCGAGCTTGATGCCGAGCTTCTGGGCGTAGGCGGCGACCTGCTGTTCCTGCGAGGTGCCGGCGGGAATGCAGATCGTGCCGCCATTGGCATCCTTGAGCGATTTCAGGTTGAGCTCCTTATGCGCCATCACCTTGGTGGTGCCGAGATAGTAGGACATCGAGAATTGCAGGCCGAGCTCGGTGTCGCGGCTGAGCGTGCCGCCCGAGGCCTTGATGATGATGTCGACATCGCCCGACTGAAGCGAGGGCCAGCGCTGCGCCCAGCTGATCGGCACGACCTTCAGCTTCGCCGGATCGCCGAACACGGCGGTCGCCACCGCCTTGCAGAGGTCGATGTCCATGCCCTTCCAGTTGCCCTTGTCGTCCACTTCGGCGAAGCCGAGATAGGAGCCGTCATGGCCGGTGCAGTTGAGCACGCCGCGGGCCTTCACGGTCTCCAGCGTCTTGCCGCCGGCGGCTTCAGCCGGCGCCGCCAGATGCGCGAGGCCCAGGGCCATGGCGGCGGCCCCCCATTTGATCATTTTCATAGTTGTTGTCTCCACTGTTGAGGTTGTTCCGTTTCTTGTTGTTGGAGCCCCGCAAGATGTCTTCGGGACTCGGTCTCGAAGCCGCCTCTCAGTCGGAAAGCGGGGTCGGTTTCGGCAAGGAGAGTTTCAGGTCGCTCCGCCAATCCTCCTGGGCCAGCCACCGATGGAGCGCCGCCACCGCCTTCACGCGCAGATGCCCGCGCGGAACGACGAGGTAGAAACCAGGCACTTCCTCCGGCTTCATATCGGCAATGGCGTCGCGGCCGATCGGCGCTACCAGCGCGCCGGAGCGGAAATCTTCCTCGGCATCGATCACGGAAACCAGGCCGACGCCGATGCCTTGCAGGGTCGCCCGACGCATGGTCGCGGCATCGTCGAAGCTGATGCTGCGGTCACCATCCGTCAGCTCGACGCCAAGGTGCCGCAGAATATCCGGCCACAGGCGCTTCGACTTGACGGTGTCGAGCAGCGTGAACTTCGTGAGATCGTGCGCCGACTTTATCTTTTCGCCGATCGCCGGCGTGCAGCAAATGATCTTCGGATCCGGCACCAAGAGCGTGGTTTCGTAGTCCGGCCAGTTGCCGTAGCCCCACTGCACGGTCATATCGATGTCGTCGCGCCCGAAGTCAGGCAGGTCGACCATCGTCGTCAGGCGCAGATCGGCGCCCGGCAGCATCTCGCGGAAGAGCGAGAGCCTGGGCAGCAAATAGTGCGTGGCGAAGTAGGGGCTGGCATTGAGGTTGATGCGGTCGCGGTAGTTCGACTTGGTGACGCGGCGGACACCTTCGGAAAACTCCTCGAAGCCGGCCTTGACGTAGTGCGAGAGCAAAATGGCGGATTCGGTCAGCTCGATCGAACGACCCTTGCGCTCGAACAGCGTCACCTGGAGCGTGTCCTCCAGGAGCTTGATCTGCTGCCCGACCGCTTGCGGCGTCACCAGCAATTCGTCGGCTGCCTGCCTAAAACTCTTGTGCTGCGCGACGGCGTGGAAAACGCGCAGCGCATTGAGCGATGGGAGGCGAAGCTTGCCGGTCATGGGAATTCCGCCTCCTTTCGTTCGAGACTCCGTCGATCATGCACTGCTGAATGTCAGCCGGGCCGGGCTGATGAAGTTGGTTCAGGCGTAGATGTAACCACCTGAGACAATGACGTTTTCGCCGGTCATGTAGGTATTCTTGGGTCCGCCGGTCATGAGCACCCATTCGGCGATTTCGGCCGGCTCGGCGCCGCGGCCGAGCGGGCTCGCCTTGGCCAATTCCTCGAGGAAGCCGAGCGCTTTCGCTTTCTCCGTGGCCATACCGGCCGGTGCCACGGAGTTCACCAGGATGCCGTCCTTGGCGACATAATGCGCAAAGGACCGCGTCAGGCTGACGACCGCTGCCTTCGTCGCTGCGTAATGGGCGTTCTGCGGATGCGCCTTAAAAGCGTCGACAGATGTCAGGTTGACGATGCGGCCACGCACTTGGGCTTTCGGCTCTTGCGCCTGCATGTGGCGAACCGCGGCCACCATCATGTGATAGGTGCCCTTGATGTTGATGCCGTTGGAGGCGTCCCAATCGGCGTCCGTGATTTCGAGCAGCGGACGGCGCGGATAGATGGCGGCGCAATTGATCAGCGTGTCGATGCGGCCGAGCTTCGAAACGATGGCGTCGAAAGCGGCATGGCACTGCGGGCCGACCTGGATGTCGCAAGTCGCCGCTGCGGTCGGCAGGCTCTTGGCCTTTGCCGGATCGAGCGCGCTCTGCGCTGCTTCCTGGTTGATGTCGATGACACCGATCTTTGTCGCCCCGGCCTCCACGGCCATGCGGGCGAGAAGAGCGCCGAGGCCTGCGCCGCCGCCAACGATCAGAACGGAAAGGTCTTTCATCGTGTTTCCCTTACTTGGTGCCGCTCGGCGAGGTTGGCCAGGTCGGCATGATGTCAAAACGGGTAACGTCGGCCCATGCGGGGAGCGCGAGAACCGCGGTCACCATCTTGGCCACGTCATCCGGCTGCACCACTTTGCTGGCGTACATGGCCTCGCGTGCCTTGGCGTCGAGGATGTCTTCATAGAGCTGCGTCTCGACACGGCCGGCAACGATCTCGGTGACGCGTATGCCGGACGCAGAGAGGTCGGCGCGCAGCGCCCCGGCAAAGCCGGAGATCGCCGCCTTGGTGGCCGCGTAGACGGCGATGTTGGAGAATGCCGTGTGGCCGGCGACGGAACCGGTGAACAAGATGTGGCCCGACTGCCGCTCGCGCATCTGCGGCACGACGAGGCGGGTGAGCAGGATCGCGGCGCTAAGGTTCACCTCGAGCGTGGTGTCGATGTCGGCGATGTTCATATCGGCGAAATTGCCGAGCGGCGGCATGATGCCGGCATTGTTGATCAAGACGTCGACGGTGAGATCGGCCAGCACCGATTCCAGCGCCTCGCGGTCGGTAACGTCGGCGGCGATCGGCACGATGCCCGGACGCTCGGCCTGTAGCTCCTTGAGCGCGGCCTGGCTGCGGCCGACCGCATAGACGTCGTAGCCGGCGTCGCTCAGCGCAATTGCCATCGCCCGCCCTATGCCGCTCGTCGCTCCTGTTATGAAGGCTGTCGTCACCTGGGCTTCCCCGATTGCTTGGACTTCAGTTTGCGGCCTGGGCCGATGCCGCGAAACCAAGAAAAGCAGCAAAAAGGAAAGATAAAATTTCGAATGCCTTTCGGCGGCTGGAATATTTCGGCGTGCCTATGCGGCGACAAATGCTGCTATCCCAAGGAAAACAATGTCCTCAACCCGCGAAGGCGGATTTCCGATCGCCAGCTGAGAAAAAACATGGCTTTCGTAAACAACCGGCCGCCCGCGCGGGCGACAGAGGCGAACGACGTCGAAGTCGGCGAACCTACCCAGCGGTCGGCAAAGGCTTTTTCAGCTTGGTGAAAAGCGAGGCCGCCGCGGCCTTCTGCTCGGCCTCGGTTGCCTCGACGCCCGAGGCTTTGGCAAGCGCGCGCACACGTCCCAAACTGTTCTGCAGATGCTTGCGCATCGCCTGTCGGGCTTTGCTTCCGTCCTGCCTTTCGATGGCATCGACGATGGCTTTGTGCTCGCTGTGGATACGCGCGTAGTAGCTGTCCTTGAGGGCAGGCTCGACGACATAACCGAGCTGGAATCTCGGCACGATCATCGGCCCGAGATAGGCAAGGAAGCCGTGGATGAATTCGTTGCGCGCCGCCTTGGCGATCGCGAGGTGGAAGTCATAATCGTAATGGATCTGGACCGCGGCGGGGTCGGCCTGCTGCGCGTCGATGTCATCCATTATGGCGCGGATGCCGCTTGCTTCCTTGTCGGTGCGGCGTTCCGCGCAGAGCCCGGCGGATTCCACCTCGACGCTCAGTCTGAGTTCAAGTAAGGCGATGGTTTCCGGCAGGGTCCTGAGTGCCTCGTCCGGGATCGAGAAACTGCGCGGGGTCGGCGTCTCGCTGACGAACATGCCGCGCCCCTGCTGCGGAACCACCATACCCTCGGAGCGCAGCCGCGCCACTGCTTCGCGCACGACGGTGCGGCTGACGTCGTATTCGGCGCAAAGCTCCGCCTCGGTCGGCAGTTGCGCGCCGGGCTGCAATTGACCGGAGCGGATCTTTTCGGCCAAGCTCTCCGCCACCAGGGTGGAAAGCGGCTTGCGTTTCGTCATTGAGGTCCTTCCGTTCAAATCAGATCAGGGCCGTTCAAGTTCAGATTCGGGATGATGCCCGAACCGGCAGGACCATTCAAACCGCCGCGGTGACGATCAGCTCGACCAGCATGCCGGGCTTGGCCATGCGGCCCTCGCCGGAGGAGCGGGCCGGCGCGTGCTCCTTCGGCATCCAGGCATCCCAGACCGTGTTGACCTCGTCGAAATCGCGCACGTCGTCCAGCCACATTTGCACGTGAAGGATGCGGGTCTTGTCGGTGCCGGCCGTGGCGAGCAAGGCATCGATCTTGCCGAGCACCTCGCGCATCTGATCGGCCGCCGACTGGCCAGGCCGCGCGACTTGGCCGGTCAGGTAAAGCGTGCCGTTGTGGATGACGCCGTGATGAACGCGGGTGTCGAAGTCGAAGCGCTGGATGTCGGTCACGGTTCTCTCTCAGGTAGCCGGCGTCAGCCGGATGGGATTGCCTTGCAGATACTGCGCGTAGGGCGCCTGGACGAGCCAGCCGGCATCGACGGGCAGGGTCACGCCGGTTATCGAGGCAGCGCGGTCGGAGCACAGGAACAGCGCGGCCTCGGCAACGTCGCGCGGCTCGACGAAGCGGCGCAGAGCCGTGGTCGCCTGGATGGCTTCGGGGTTGCGCTCGCCCTTGGCGATCTTTGCTTTCAGCCCGTCCGACAGCGTGTAACCCGGAGCCACGGCATTGACGCGTACTCCGTGCGGACCGAGCTCGGCGGCCAACACTTGGGTGAGGGCCAGCACCGCATGTTTTCCCGGCGTATAGGCCGGCAGCGACAGCGGCGCGAAAGAGGCAAGCGAGCCGACATTGAGGATCGCCCCGCGCCCGGCCGCCGACATCAGCCGGCCGAACACCTGGCAGCCGAGCAGGGTGCCGCGATAGTTGATGCGCCACATCTTTTCGTCTTCGGCGAGATCCTGGTCGAGCACATGCTTGCCGCTCTGCAGGATGCCGGCGCAGTTGACCAGGATGTGCGGCGTGCCGAACGCGCTCACGACTTCCGTCGCCAGAGCCTCGACCGAGGAGGGGGCAGCGACGTCGGTCTGCACGAAGAGCGCACGCGGCGCGCCGGCGCTCTTGCTGGCGCCGGCCACTTCCTTGCCCCGGATGGCATCGCGGCCGGCGACCACCACCCGAAAGCCGTCCTCGGCGAAGCGCTCCGCGATGGCGCGGCCGATGCCGGACGTACCGCCGATTACGACGGCGGTCAGCGCGTCAGCCATGGTGGCGGTCCTTCCGCTCGATGTCGAAGAACGCGGCCATGGCCTCGACCTGGAAATCCATCATCGGGCGTCCGGGTTGGATGCGGCAGCCGATCGCCTTCGCCGCCTTGAGCAGGGCGGTCTCGGCCGGCTCCATGATGATGTCGACCACCGTCATGTTCGGGGTCAGCTTGCTAACATCCATCGGCAGCGGGTCGCCGGCTTTCAGGCCGGACGGCGTCGCGTTGATCGCCATGTCCATGCCGGATGGGTCGGGATCTGCGACCTCGATGCGGCAATCGGGAAAGGACTTGTTGACCAGCAAAGCGAGCTTTTGGGCGCGGTCGTTGTCGACATCGGTGAGACGGATCTCGGCCGCGCCTTCTTCAGCAAGGCAATAGGTCAGCGACGACCCCGCGCCGCCGGCGCCGACCTGGAGGATGCGCTTGCCGGCGATCTGGTGTCCGCCTGCCTTCAAGCCATCGATGAAGCCGACGCCGTCGAAATTGTCGGCATACCAGCTGCCGTCCGCCTGCCGGCGCACCGAGTTGGCGCTCTGCACGCGCGCGGCGCGGTCGTGAGCGGCCGCGCATTTGTGGTAGACCGGGACCTTATAGGGCACGGAGATGATCACACCCCTGATGTTCTCAGCCGCCGTGATGCCGGCCCAGAAAGTGTCGAAATCTTCCGGACGGCAGCTCAGCGGCACCATCAGGCTGTCGAGCCCCTTCTGCTCGAAGATCTCGTTGAATATGCCGGGGCTCTTCGCATGGCCCACGGGATGGGCCAGCATGACGAAGATGTCGGCCTTGCCGGTTCCGCGCATCGGTTATTCCTTTCCGTTTGAAAGTTCGTGATCACTCAGGATTTCGAGCGCCCGCACGAGTGACGAATGGTCGGCGTCCGCGCCGGCGGTTCGCGCTGAGCAGGCATTCATCAGCTGCTGCGCCGTTGCCGTGCCCGGCAATGCAACGCCAAGCGCGCGAGCACTTTCCAGCGCAAGACCGAGATCCTTCTGGTGCAGCCGGATGCGGAAACCCGGCGCGAAGGCGCGGGCGATCATGCGCTCGCCATGCACTTCAAGCACGCGCGATGAGGCGAAGCCGCCCATCAGGGCACTGCGCACTTTCGCCGGATCGCAGCCGGCCTTGCCGGCAAAGACCAGCGCTTCGGCAACCGCCTCGATGTTGAGCGCGACGATGATCTGGTTGGCGATCTTGCAGGTCTGGCCGGCGCCGTTCTTTTCGCTGATCAGCGTGATGTTGTTGCCGAGCTTCTCAAAGATCGGCAGCGCGCGCTCGAACTCGGCGGCCGGTCCGCCGACCATGATGGTGAGGCTCGCCGCCTTGGCGCCGACCTCGCCGCCGGAGACCGGCGCGTCGAGATAGCCGACCCCCGCTTCCGTGATTTTCGCCGCAAATTGGGCGGTGGCGATCGGGCTGATCGAGCTCATGTCGATCACCAGCTTGCCGGCGGATATCCCTTCAAGCACGCCGTTCTGGCCAAACAGGACGCGCTCCACGTCAGGCGTGTCGGGCAGCATCGTGATGACGATCTCCGCGGTCCGCGCCACCTCAGCGGCGGAGGCGACGACCGATGCTCGCAGATCTGCAGGCAGAGGCGAGCGGTTGAGCACCGTGACGACCTCATGCCCCGCGTCGGCGAGATGCCTTGCCATCGGCGCCCCCATGACGCCCAGTCCGATAAAGCCAATCTTCATTTGCAACTCCGTTGCGGCCAGAGCCATCTTGCAGGCCAAGCTTGCCATATGATATAGGACATCATACAAATTTCAATGCACCTTCTTCTCATTGGAGACCGATCGCAAAATGCAGGAGCGCATCAATTCCCTGAAGGCGGCCGTTCAGGCCGGCCGGGCTCATATCGGCATCTGGTGTTCGCTGGCTTCGGCGCTGACCACCGAGGTCGTCGCCGGCTCCGGGACGGGCTGGCTGCTGATCGACGGCGAACACAGCCCGAACGATCTGCGCAGCATCATGGCGCAGCTGCAGGTCGCGGCAGCGTTTCCTTGTGAGGCAGTGGTGCGCCTGCCGTCCGATGATGCCAACCTCATGAAGCAGGCTTTGGATGTCGGGGCCCGTAGCTTGATGATCCCGAACGTGCGCACGGCGGAACAGGCGCGTACAATCGTCGCCGCGATGACCTACGCGCCTGGCGGCTTCCGTGGCTTCTCGGTCGGTCACCGCGCCAACGCGTTTGGCCGCATCGCCGGCTATCACGCCAAGGCACGCGAGCAGCAGCTGCTGGCCGTGCAGATCGAGGACGAAACTGGCGTCGCCAATGCGGCCGAGATCGCAGCGGTCGAGGGCGTCGATGTTCTCTTCGTGGGGCCAGGCGACCTTTCAACGAACATGGGCGCGATGGGCAATCCAGGCGCTGCACATGTGCAGGAGGCGATCGCTTCGGTGCGCAAGGCCGCGGCCGCCGCTGGCAAGGCCAGCGGCATCCTGGCGCAGGTCAAGGCCGACGCCGACCGCTATGTCGCCGACGGCTTCACCATGATTGCGGTGGGCTCGGATCTCGGTTTGCTGGCGCGGGGCTCGGATGCCCTGATCGCTTCGTTCAGGCAGTAGGAAAGCCATGGCAATTCCTCCTTACAAGGCGCCTTCCCGGAACGCCTACGACATCGTCATCGTCGGTGGCGCGGTGATCGGTTCGTCGACCGCTTACTGGCTGAGCCAGGCGCTGGGCAGCGGCGCGTCGATCCTCGTGGTCGAACGCGACTCAAGCTACGAGTTCTCCTCGACGGCGCTCTCCACCAGCGCAATCCGCCAGCAGTATTCCAACCCGATCAATGTGAAGATCAGCCAGTTCGGCATCGAGATCATCCGCGGTTTTCAGGAGCGGATGGCGCCGTTCTACACCAATGAGCCCGCGCCTGATCTCGGCTTCAAGGAACATGGATATCTCTACTGCTGCTCGCCCGAAGGTGTGGACGCGGCGCGTGAGCGGGTTGAGCTGCAGCGCAGCCTCGGCGCCCACACCGTCTTCCTCGAACCCGGCGCGTTGAAGGAACGTTTTCCGTGGCTGAATGTCGACGACCTCGGCGGCGGTTCGTGGGGTTCGCGCGAAGAGGGCTGGTTCGACTCCATGGGCTTGCTTAATGGGTTCCGCCGCGCGGCGCGAGCGAGCGGCGTCGAATATATCGACAACGCCGTGACGGCGCTGGACGTCCTTGACGGTCGGGTCGTCGCGGCGCGACTTGCGACCGGCGAGACGGTCGCCTGCGGAACCCTAGTCAACGCCGCCGGTCCACGCGCACAGCAGGTCGCCGCCATGGCCGGCCTTTCCATCCCGGTCGCGCCCTACAAGCGCTACAGTTTTGTTTTCGCCAGTGCCAATCCCATCCCCGGGCGGATGCCCAATGTCATCGATCTTTCCGGCACATTCGTACGCCCCGAAGGCGAGCTCTTCCTCACCGGCAACACGCCGCAGGGCGACGGGCCGGCCGACTATGACGACTTCGAGATGCATTTTGAAGAGTTCGACGACTACATCTGGCCGGCGCTCTGGCACCGCATTCCAGCTTTCGACGCATTGAAGGTGCAGACCAGTTGGACCGGCCATTACGAATACAACATGCTCGACCACAACGGTATCGTCGGCTTCCACCCGGAGGTGACCAACTTCATGTTCGCCAACGGTTTCTCCGGCCATGGCCTGCAGCAGTCGCCTGCCGTCGGCCGGGCGGTCTCGGAGCTGATTGTCCACGGGGCTTTTCAGACGCTCGACCTGTCGCCGTTCAGCTACGAGCGCATACCGCGCAATGAACCGTTTCTCGAAGAAGCGGTGATTTGAGCCGTGTCAAACTGAGCCGACCAGCGCTCCCAATTTGATTTTAGGGAAAACGGAAACGAAGATCCTTGTGCCCGTGAAGCGGGTTGTGGACGCCAACGTCAAGGTCCGGGTGAAGGCCGACGGACTGGGCGTCGAGCTTGCCAACGTCAAGATGGCGATGAACCCGTTCGACGAGATCGCGGTCGAGGAAGCGATCCGCATCAAGGAAGCCGGCAAGGCGGAAGAAATCATCGTCGTGTCGATCGGCCCGCAGCAGGCGCAGGAGACGCTGCGCACCGCGCTCGCCATTGCCGACCGTGCCATCCTGGTCAAGACCGACAAGCAGACCGAGCCGCTGGGCGTCGCCAATTGGCTCCAAAGAGCGTCGAACAGCTCGAAAAATGGCTTCAATGACAGCGCGGAGCCGATCTGCGTCGAGATGTTCCATCGGTGTGTCGCGTCAGGTCAGAGGGTACTCTGGGTCGACCTTCAGGCTTAGAAATCGTTCGATCGATCATGCATTCTTCTGTTGCGTCGCACTGTCAAAGTCGAGCCACCCCATCGTGTCCTCAAGCCGTCTCGCTGCATGAGAAAAGGTCTTCGCCAGCGCTCGAGCTGGCAGGTCGATGACTGCAGCTTTTCGAAGCGAAGTTGAGCAACTCATTCGTAGACGAAGTTGCCGGAACTGCGCCAACGGACTCTGCCGTCCAAGTGAGTGGAACCTTCCGATCGATGCTGCCTTATCTTCATGTTTGAAGAAGCAGCGAGAGGAAGCAATTGAGCAGCATTGCCTGGCGGAGTCTGCTTTTACTGCCGGTGCTTGCACTGGCGCTGGCCTCCTGCTCCTCATCTGAAACCGTCGAACAGCAATCGAAGCTTGCCGCCTCGACGGCGGAGGCGGCGGTATTGGTGATCGATGCCTGGCTTTCGGGCGCCGCACCGCCGCACTATGCATCTGCGGCCCTGCAATCCTTTGCCGGCACGCTTGGTGACGCCGACCGGCAAGTTCAATCGGCCCCCTCATCCGATATCGCAAGGCGGGACGCGCTGAAGTCGGCGGTCGGCCGGGTGACGATCGCAGCAGCCGCGGCCGAGCGCGCCGTTAAGGCTGAACAGCAGATCCAGGCCAGACAGGCGCGGCAGGATCTTCGCGCCGCGCAAGCGGATCTCGCCGCGGCCTATCGCCAGTATTTTGCGCAGCAGCAATGAAGAAGCTGCTTGAAATTTCACTCGGTGTCGTGACCAGCGTCGGCGGCTTCCTGGAGGTCGGCTCGATGGCGACGGCGGCGCAGGCCGGTGCATTGTTCGGCTACCAGCTCATCTGGGCGGTGGTGCTCGGTACCATCTGCATCATCTTCCTGGTCGAGATGGCCGGCCGCTTCGCCGCGGTCAGCCATCACACCATCGCTGACGGCATCCGCGAGAGGTTCGGCTTCAATGCGTTCATCTGGCCGCTGCTTGCAGTCTTGCTGGTCAACTTCCTGGTGCTTTCCGCCGAGATAGGCGGTGTTGCCGTCGCTGCCGAGCTTGCCACGGGGATCAGCTTCCAGTGGTGGGCCTTGCCGGTCGCTTTCCTGGCGTGGCTGCTGCTGTGGAAGGGCACGTTCGGCCTCATCGAGAAAGGGGTGTCGATGCTTGGCCTCGTCACCCTCTGTTTCGTCGTCGCGGCCTTGATGCTGCGCCCTGAATGGAAAGAGGTGGCGGTCGGGGCCGTGCCCAGCCTGCCGCAGCACGACACGGCGACCTACTGGTTCATGGCCGTCAGCATTCTCGGCGCATCGATCTCGCCTTACCTTTTCATGTTCTATTCGTCGGGCGCGATCGAGGACCAATGGGACAAGAGTTACCTCGGCACCAATCGAGCGATTGCCGGCCTCGGCATGAGCTTCGGTGGCACGATCTCCGTGGGCGTGCTCATCGTGGCCGCGCTCGTGCTGGGCGCTCATGGCGTGAACCAGGTGGATGACTATAACCAGCTTCCGCTGATGCTGATCCCGATCTTCGGCTTCTGGGGCTTCGTCCTTTTCGTTGCTTCGCTAGGCATTGCCTGTTTCGGAGCCGCTCTCGAAGTGGCGCTGCAGCAGGCCTATCTCGTCGCGCAGGGATTCGGTTGGACCTGGGGCGAGAATCTGAAGCCGCGCGACGATCCCGGATTCAGCCTCGTCTACACATTGACGCTCTTCCTCGCCGCCGTCCCGATAGCGCTCGGTCTAGACCCGTTGAAACTCACCATCTTCTCGATGGCGCTGACCGCGGCCAGCCTGCCGCTGACGGTCGTTCCATTCCTTTTCCTGCTGAACGACGACCGCTATGTCGGCAAGCATCGCAACGGTGTCATTTCGAACGCGGCCGTGATCTTCGTCATCGCGCTCGGCTTCGTGCTGGCGGTGGTGACCATTCCGCTGCAGATATTCGGAGGCACATGATGCAGCTGCTGCGCGATATATTGGACAAGCAGGTCGTCGATCGCGAGCAGGTCAAGATCGGCAAGGTTGACGGTTTGGTTGCCGAGCTGAGGCAAGGCAAGCCGCCCAGGCTCGTTGCCGTCGAACTTGGCTCGATCGCATTGGCGCGCCGGCTTGGCGCGCAGCCAGGGCGGTGGACGGCGCGCCTCGCGGCAAAGCTTGGCGGCAAGCGCCAGGCCAGGCCGCATCGGATCGCATGGAACAAGGTGCGCGACATCGGCGTCGACATCGAATTCGATATCGACGTTCGCAGGACGAAGATCTTTGCCTGGCAGCACTGGTTGCGCGATCACGTCGTCGGCCGGATCCCGGGAGCCTGACGATGACGAATGTGAACCTCGAGCATCTGGCCGGCCGGCGCGTGTGCTCAGAAAGCGGCAAGAGCATCGGCTACATCGAGGAGATCATCGCCGAGCAGGATGGTGACGATCTCGTCGTCACCGAATTCCATATCGGCATCTTCGCGGCGTTCGAACGACTGTCCGCGTCGACCGTCGGCACCGCATTGCTCGATTTCTTCAGGCTGCGTCGCAGGTCGGGCCTCTATCGCATACCTTGGGACAAGCTCGACATTACCGATCCGGCGCACCCGCGGCTGCTCTGCTCCGATAACGAGCTTTCGGGATTAGAAGATATTGGCAATTCTCGCACAAGTCCCGCTCCCCTCCATCAGCGCGACAGTTGAGGCAGCGGTCTCCCGATGTCGTCCGAGACGCTTTGCACCGATCCGCGGGCGCGCCGTCTGTCCAGATGAGCCCGGACTTGCCGACGCCAAGGCCGCTACTCTTGCCATATTGCATTTATGCCCAAGGAAACTCCTCGTATCCGGAACGATCGAGTCCAACTGCCGTTACCGTCAAAAAGACAGGAGCGAGCAATGACTGGACGCACCACCCACGATCAGCAGATACGTGTCATCGAGAAGCGTGAGAATACGAAGAACGCGCCCAAGGAATTCGAGGCCAAAGCGGAGCTGAAGCGGTCGGCGGCGGAGCGCGAGGCACGGCGGAAGGGGTCGAGCCTCAGGGGCGATACGCCTGACCTGGTCGATCCAGACGATCGCAATATCCTTCGCGGCAAAAATCAAGAAAGTGCCCATAACAAGAATCGAGATTCCAAGTAGGACCGCCTTCCGCGGCAACCCCAGGGCCTCCCGGCCGCAATCGGTGCCTTCTCGATAATCTGTGGCAGCAGTCTTTTGCGCAACTTGCCCGGATTCTCGACGAATAACTGTGATCGGCTTCGACGTGTTCGACTGGAAAAGGTCTCCAGCCTGAATCACCGCCTTCGCTAGCGGTTGACCACCAAAAGACCGCAGCCCCGGCGCCCGCGGGAATGGAACCTCGCCCATCCTGCAAAGTTAAAGCGCGGGAGCGGTTGTCATGTCAGCAAACGCCGGCCTTCTGGTAGGCTTCGCATTTTGGTTTCTTGCCTATGCCAGCAACTGGGTCGCAGCCGAGGAACTCGGGCATCAACAAGCGAAGGTCGTCAAACCTCCGATCGAGCCCGTGATTCCGGCTGCGCCGCAATTCTCGAACCTAACCGCATCCCAAGACCCGACGGGCAGCGGGCTGTCGCTGTTCCTGAGCAACGGTTGTGGTGCATGCCATACCATAAGAGGCACCGAGGCCCGCGGGACGATTGGCCCGGACCTTTCCTATGTCGGATCGCGATCAGCGATTGGCGCCGGGGTCCTGCCTAACACCGAGGAAGCCATTGCACGTTTTGTCGCTCGCCCTGATCTGTTCAAGCCAGGCGTGAAAATGCCGGCGTTCAACATGCTGCCGCAAACCGAAATCCAGACGATCGCGCGATATTTGAAAGCCTTGCAATGACGCCTGGTTCTCGTACCGAATTCGGGACAGCGTCGTCCAATGCTACTGCCGAAGAAGACGCCGTTCGCGTGGCGAACCAGCCGATGATGATCCGCGTGAAGCATGTCGTATTCGGCGCCATCGGTTTGCCTGTCGTCCTATTGCTTGGGGCATGGATCGGCTTTTTCAACGTCGGCGCCAGCAGCGGCCATTGGAAGGTGACGGCCTGGTTCCTTCAACTCGCCATGCGCTCGGCTGTACGCACCTATGCATTGGCCGTGGACGCGCCGAAAACGCTCGACCGGCGGGGGCTCCCGGCGGCAGCCGGACATTTCGCGCGAGGCTGCGCGATCTGCCACGGCGCACCCGGCGAGCTCCGCTCGCCGGCGGTGCTGCGGATGCTTCCGCAACCGCCGGATCTTGCACTCACGGTCGGAGATTGGACCGACGCCCAGCTTTTTCGGATCGTCAAGCATGGAATACGGTTCACCGGCATGCCCGCCTGGCCGGCCCGCGACCGCGATGACGAGGTCTGGGCAATGGTTGCTTTCCTGCGGGAACTTCCAAAGCTCAATCCGAATGAATTTCGAGCGCTTGCCTTCAATGGCAGCGATGCTACCAGCAGCGATCGGCAACCCGCCACCCCGGATGTTCTCTCCGACTGCATGCGCTGCCACGCAGGCGACGGCGAGGGCAGGGGTGACGCCGTGCCCGTGCTGGCCGGGCAGAAAGAAGCTTACCTGCTCGCCAGCCTTCAGGCCTATGCCAAAGGCGATCGCACGAGCGGCTTCATGGCTCTGCCGGTGACTGGCGTCGACCCCGCCGATCTGGCTGCGCTTGCCCGGTATTTCGCGGCGCAGCCGCCGGTATCAGCGGACCGCGATCAAGTTTCGGCGGAGGTGATCAACAAGGGACAGCAAATCGCTGAGGCCGGAATTCCGGAGCGGAACGTGCCTGCCTGTTCCGGCTGCCATCTCGGCTCCGACAAAAATCCGGTTTATCCACGCCTTAACGGTCAGCGTGCTGCTTACCTGGAGCGGCAGCTGAAGCTGTTCCGGTCCGAGGACCGAGGCGGCACGCCGTTCTGGCATATCATGGCTACCGCGGCCCAACGCCTCACGGACGACGATATACAAGCCGTATCGGCCTATTTTTCCAGACGTGCTGAAGGTCCTCGGTGAGCACAATGCGCCTGCTGTACAAGGCGCCTCGAAATCGGTTCAAGGAACTTTATCCCATCCTGCCAGTTCCAACTCCGCACAGACGGCCTGAGCAGACAGCCGGCTGAAGCATCCTTTGCGGGTGAACCAGGCTGAATGCACTTCCGGCGGCGCCACGAGACATGGAATTTCGGGACTGCAGCCTGTCCCGGCCTCCTGTCGCAGCTATGGCGCGTAGATGCCGCAGAACAGAAGAACGCCGCCGATCAGGCAGAAGGCGAGGAGTGTCGCAACGTAGAACCCGTGTTCGCGAAAAATCCTGGTATCGCGTTTCAGACTCAAGGTTCGGCCCCTTCGGCACTCTACGAAGCCCACAACACGGAACGGGACCGGCGAGTTCCGGATGCTCTGTTTCCTCTGTTTCTAAGAGGAGCCCCCAATTGGCGGGCGTTGGCCGGCCTCGCGGCTGTCGCAAGCGGATCCGCTCTCGCCTCTGGCTGCACGGGTGTGCAGTCGGCCCTCGATCCACACGGCGAGCAGGCTGATGCTCTGGCTGTTCTGTTCTGGATATTCATGGCCGTGCTCGGACTTGTCTGGCTGGTCACCATGGCCGGGTTGTTCTTCGCGCTGACACGCCGGCGAGACAGTCGCGGCGAACCGGCGCAAGCGCGTCCAGCCGTCAAACGGCCGATGGGTGTCGCCTTTGCTGCGATGCTGACATCGACCGTCATCATTCTCTCCGGCTTGGCCGTGCTCAGCTTCGACGGACAAAGGGCGGTTTACGGAGACGGGGCCGGGGCGGCCATAACAATATCCGTCATAGGGCACCAATGGTGGTGGCAGGTCCGCTATGAGGGAAACAATGGTTTCGAAACGGCGAACGAGATTCGCATTCCGGTAGGCAGCGCGGTCGACGTCAAGCTCAGCACGGGTGACGTGATCCACTCGTTCTGGATACCGAGCCTCGCCGGCAAGCTCGATCTCATTCCAGGCAAAAGCAATGAGCTCCGTATCCAAGCGGATAAGCCCGGCGTGTACCGCGGCCAATGTGCCGAATTCTGCGGCCAGCAGCATGCGCATATGGCGATCTTCGTGGTGGCGCTGGAGCCGAGCGAATTCGAACGCTGGCGCGCAAAGCAGGCCGCGCCGGCAAGGCCGATGGCTCATCTTACGAAGCAACAAAATGTCTTTGCTTCCGCTGCATCGTCTCCATCCCCCGCCCTTTCGGAGCATTCGCGATGAGCCAGGCGGTCGAAGAACGTCACGAAACCCGTGACACCGATCTGGGTGACGAGGAGCTGCGCGCAAGGCTGAGCAAGACCTGGGGCACGGCGCGTGGTCTGATAGGCATTCTTTCGACAGTCGATCACAAGATCATCGGCATCCGCTATGCCGTCACTGCCTTCGTCTTCCTGTTGGCCGGCGGCATCATGGCGATCATCATGCGGCTGCAGCTCGCACGGCCGGACAGCCACTTCGTCGACGCCGAGCTCTACAACCAGCTTTTCACCATGCATGGCACAACGATGATGTTCCTGTTCGGGGTGCCGGTCGGCGAGGCGTTCGCCGTCTATCTGGTGCCGCTCATGGTCGGCACCCGCAACATCGCCTTTCCGCGTCTCAATGCCTTCTCCTACTATGTCTATCTGTTCGGCGGCCTGATGTTGTGGGGCGGCTTCGCGTTGAGTATCCGCCCTGATGTCGGGTGGTTCTCCTATGTGCCCCTCGCAAATCTGAATTTCACTCCAGGCAAGGGGCCGGACTATTGGGCGCAGATGATCACTTTTACCGAAGTCGCAGCGCTCGCAGTCTCGGTGGAGATCGTCGTCACAGTCCTGAAGCAGCGCGCGCCGGGCATGACGCTCGACCGCATTCCACTCTTCGTATGGACGATGCTCGTCCATTCCTTCATCATCATCTTCGCCATGCCGGCGATCATGCTCGCCTCGTCTATGCTGATCATGGAGCGGCTGGTCGGCACGCAGTTTTTCAATCCGGACGCGGGCGGCGATCCGCTGCTTTGGCAGCACCTTTTCTGGTTCTTTGGTCACCCCGAAGTCTACATCATCTTCCTGCCTGGAACCGCTTTCGTGTCGGCGATCGTGGCGACATTCTCCCGGCGGCCGGTCTTCGGCTATTTGCCGATGGTGCTGTCGCTGATCGCGATCGGCTTTTTGTCCTTTGGCTTGTGGGTTCACCACATGTTCGTGACGGGCCTGCCTGAAATCGGCGCCGCATTCTTCACCGCCTCCAGCATGGCTATAGCCATTCCAAACGGGGTCCAGATATTCTGCTGGATCGCGACGCTGTGGGACGGCAAGCCGGTGCTCAAGACGCCGTTGATCTTCGTGCTCGGTTTCTTCTTCATCTTTGTCGCCGGCGGGCTCTCCGGCGTGATGCTGGCGTCGGTGCCAATCGATACGCAGGTGCACGACACCTATTTCGTCGTCGCTCATTTCCATTACGTGCTTATAGGCGGCACCGTCTTTCCGCTTGTCGCGGCCGTCTACTACTGGTTCCCGAAAGTGACGGGCCGGCTCATGGATGAGCGGCTTGGCAGATGGCAGTTCGCCCTCGCCTTCACTGGTTTCAACGTCACGTTTTTTCCGATGCACCTGCTCGGCCTGCATGGCATGCCGCGCAGGGTCTACACTTACCCTGCGGAGATGGGCTGGGGCGGACTCAACCTGCTCGCCAGCGCCGGCGCGCTGCTGTTCTTCGCAAGCTTTCTACTCATGCTCTACAACATGATTGCCAGCGCCCGCTCGGGCGCCCTTGCCGGCGACAATCCTTGGGGCGCCGACACGTTGGAGTGGGCGACCAGCTCGCCGCCCCAGCCGCAGAACTTCGATCGCATTCCCTGCGTCACAAGCGGCTCGCCGCTATGGGATCAGGGCGACGACAAGGCGGTGGTCGGCGGCCTCAAGGTTGATGAGCGCGAACTGCTCGTGACGAGCGTCACGGAGGCCCGGCCTGACATTCGCGAGGAATCGCCGGCGCCCTCGATCTGGCCCTTTCTGGCGGCGTTTGCCACAGCCGTCGCGTTCATCGGCTCGATCTACACGCCCTGGGCGGTTACTTGGGGTTCGCCCGTCGTCGCCATCGTGCTGGTCGCCTGGTTCTGGCCGAAAACCATCGAGGAGAATGTCTAGATGGCCCGCAGCGTCATCGATGTCTCGGGTTTGCCGACCTATGCCTTCGGTTCGCGTGTCACCCCCTGGTGGGGGACCTTCTCGTTCTGCCTGCTGGAGGGAACTGGCTTCGCCCTCGGCATCGGAGGCTATCTCTACCTGGCCGTTACCAACAAGGACTGGGCGAAGGACGCGGTGCCTTTGAGCCTGCTCTGGTCGGCGCTCTTCACGCTCGTCCTTGTCGTCAGCGCACTGCCGAATTTCCTGATCAAGCGAGCAGCGATGCGGGAGAGCTTGCGCTCGGTCCGTCTGCTGCTGCTAATCATGAGCGCGATTGGGCTGGTGCTTATCGGGCTGCGCATCATGGAATTCTCGGCCTTGCCGGTACGCTGGAGCGACAATGCGTATGGCTCCTTTGTCTGGCTCCTTCTCGGCCTGCATGGCGTGCACGTGCTCACTGACGTCGCCGACACGTTGGTCCTGGCCGTGCTGATGTTTACGCGGCATGGAACGGGCAAACGCTTCAGCGATGCCGAAGACAATGCTTTCTACTGGTATTTCGTCGTGCTCTCATGGCTGCCCCTCTATGCCGTGCTCTATTGGCTGCCGAGATTGTGATGCGGATCGCCCGCTCCGTCGGCGAGGCATCTTTGCTCGCAGCATGTGTTTCGGCGCTGTGCACCATGCCGGCGCCCGCCGCATTCGCACATGGTGCAGGCCAAGGAACCGGCGGCTGGTCCATCACCGGCTTGACCGTTGTTCCGCTTGGCGTCGCGCTGCTTATCTACAGCGGTGGCATTGCGCGGCTGTGGCGGCGGGCGGGAGCGGGGCACGGCGTCGCGTGGTGGCAACTGGGCTGCTTCGCGACAGGCTGGTCAGCGCTTGCGGCGGCTCTGATGTCGCCGCTGCATGAATTGGGCGAGCGGCTCTTTACGGCGCATATGCTCGAACATGAGGTCCTGATGGTGGTCGCTGCTCCTGCGCTTGCCCTGTCGCGACCGCTCGGCGCCATGTTGTGGGCGTTCCCGCCCGTCATACGACGACGTCTGGCGCGCGCGGCGCGATGGCCGGTCGTGCGAATAACATGGCGAGGCCTGACCGAACCGGCCTCCGCAACGATCCTGCACGGCCTTGCCATCTGGTCATGGCACATGCCGGTTCTCTTCGATGCTGCACTCGCAAGCGAGCCGGTGCACTGGCTGCAGCACTTCAGCTTTCTGGCAAGCGCGCTGCTCTTCTGGTGGGCCTTACTCAATGGCCGGGCGCGCCGAAGAGGCTACGGCGCGTCGGTGTTCTATCTGTTCTTCACCTCGATGCATTGCGGGCTGCTCGGCGCGATTCTGGCCCTGTCAAAAAATGAGCTGTTCGTTCCGAGGAACTCAGTGGCGTCACAATGGGATCTGACCGTTCTCGAAGACCAGCAACTTGGTGGCTTGATCATGTGGGTGGGGGCCTCCGCCTTCTACTTGGCGGCCGCATTGATCCTGGCAGCTTTTTGGATCGGAAGCGGATCGTCCGCCACGAAGAAGGTCGCCGGCACTGCGAGTTCCATGCGAAATTAATTGTCATCCAGAAGCGTTGAAGGCAGCAGGGCCTCGTCCTCGGTCTCGTCTCCGGTAGAGATGCCGATCGGTGCGACTGGATTATCCGGTCCTCAAATCCTGCCCATGAGAGCCAGGACTATCAAGATGATAAGTATGACGCCGAAGAGGCTTGAAGGCCCGTAGCTCCAACCTGAGGAATACGGCCAAGCCGGGATCGCGCAGTTCTTCCGACGCCACGCACGACGCCTGATGACCGTCTACCTCCAGCGCTTCGCGCAACAAGTCGAGACCGTCGACATGGAGACGTTTCTCTCGGCCTGGACCTGAAGCTATGCGACGATCCTCACCGGCACCGACTTCGCCGCCGGGACGTGCGCTTTATGAGCCCTGTGCCACAGCGGAATCAAAGGATTGAGTTCGGGATAATAGCCAGCGCAGTTGCCGCTTGGTATGGAGTAAGGCGTGACCCGCAGGCCTCCCACCCGCCGCTCGACGCCATCATCGGCATGCGCCTCGAGAGCGACTTCCTGCCCGGCGCTGAGCCCCATCCGTCGGATGTCTTCCTCGTTCATCAGCAGGACCATTCGCGTTCCGATGATGCCGCGTAACCGATCGCGATAACCATACACGGTCGTGTTGAACTGGTCGTTCGACCGTACTGTGATCAGCGTCAGTACGTCCTCGCCCGACACATCGATGTCGGGGTCGGTTTCCAGCATGGTGGGCAGCTTGAAATTCGCCTTTTTGTTCGGCGTTTGCCAGACGCGCTTCGACGCCTTGATGTCGCGATGGAATCCACCCGGCGTGAGGAAGCGTTTGTTGAAATCCTTGAAATGTGCCGGGAAGCAGCGCTCGATCTCGTCGCGGATGCGGGAATAGTCAGCGACCCAGTCGTCCCAGGGAATCGAACTCATGCCGGCGACGGTCGCCTTGGCGAGTTCCGCCACAATGCTCGGCTCGGACATGAGATGCTCGCTCGGTTTTGGCCGCGACCCGAAGGAACCGTGAATGCAGGCGGTCGAATCCTCCATCGAGACCCATTGCGGCCCGCTGGCCTGAATGTCCTTCTCCAGCCGAGATAGGCATGGCAGCAGATACGTGACTTTCCCGGCGATCAAATGGCTGCGGTTGAGCTTGGTCGCGATCTCGACGTGCAGGTCGAGGTTCCGCCAGGCCTTCTCGACCAGTCCGGTTTCTGGAACGGCCCGCACGAAATTACCGCCGAGTCCGACGAAACCGCGAACCCGCCCGTCGATCACGCCCTCGCACGTCTCGACGGTATCGAGCCCCTTATCCCGCGGCGGCTCGAAGCCGTAGAAGTCGCGAAATTTGTCGAGCGGGACGAGCTCCGGCTTTTCGGAAATGCCGACCGTTCGCTGTCCCTGCACGTTGGAGTGTCCGCGCAACGGCGATATGCCGGCTCCGGGCTTGCCGATATTGCCGCGCATGAGCAGCAGGTTGCACAGCATCTGCACATTCTCGGTGCCGTGGCGATGCTGAGTGAGCCCCATGCCGTAATTGCCGATGACCGCATTGGCCGAACTGTATATTTCAGCGACATGTTCGAGATCAGCCCGCGAGATGCCGGAACGTCGAACGATGTCTTCCCAACCGGTCGCGCGCAGATAGGCTTCGAAGTCGGCAAAGCCGTATGTATGCTCCTCGATGAAAGCGGTATCGAGGACGCGTTTTCCGCCTCGCTCTCGGGCTGCGTCATCGAGCGCCAGTACAGCCTTGGCGATACCAGTCATGGCCGCAATATCCCCGCCCGCCCGGATCTGGAAGAAATCGCTCGACATTTTCGTTCCTGGCCCTGGCGACAGCATCTCGACCGGGTTCTGCGGATTCTTGAATCTCACCAAGCCCCGCTCCCGCAGAGGGTTGAAGGTGATCACCGGGACACCGCGCTGGCGAGCGTCCTCGATGGGGTGTAACAGGCGCGGCGCGGTGACACCGGTATTGTGGCCGAAGAAGAACATCATGTCGGATTTGGCGAAGTCCTCCAATTGCACCGTGCCGACAGGAGAGCCGATCGATTCCGGTAGGCCGACCGACGTCGACTCGTGACACATGTTCGAGGAATCGGGCAGGTTCGAAGAGCCGTAGATGCGGGCGAAGAGCTGATACATGAACGAGGCCTCGAGCGAGGCGCGTCCGGACGTGTAGAAGACCACGGACTTCGGGTCGAGGCGCCTGAGCTGAGCGCCCATATCGCCGAACGCGTCCGGCCACGCCACAGGCTCGTATTTGTCGGTGGCGCGGTTATAGCGCATCGGCTCCGTCAGGCGTCCCTGTTTCTCAAGATCGTGATCCGGCCAATCCAGGAGTTCGGTCACGCTATGGGTGGCAAAGAAGGACGGCTCGCAGCGCCTGCTGGTCTGCTCCCACATCGTTGCCTTGGCGCCGTTCTCGCAGAACTCGAAAGGCCGCGGCTCGGCCGGCTTCGCCCATGAGCAGGAGACGCACATGTAGCCGTCCGCCTTGTTCTGCTTCAGCAACGTGCTCCATATGTCGGACAGCAGCAGCCCCTGGTCCCGCGCGTTGCGGATCAAAGACTTGAGCGAGCCCCATCCGCCGGTCGGATGATTGTATTTCTTGATCTCGACGCGATCGGTGACAGCAGGTTCCATGTGAGTCGTCCAAAAAAGAGGAAAGCAAAGGGAAAACCGAAGCGGGCCTCAGTTGTTCCAGCTTGCCTCGCCAGTGACTCATCGTAGGCCGCCAGTGCTCGGGCTCGCTAACGGTAGCGCACGGTCGTGTCGGATGGCTCAATTGTATCCACAGAGGCGCTGCCGATCTCCACCAAGACTCCCGAAGGGCGATGCCGGACAGCCTTGAACCTAGCGGACGATTGAGGTGGTGCCCGTCTATCATCAGGAGAGATCGTGCTCACGCCCGGCGACAAGCGCGGCGAGGTCCATGCCGAGCTATGCGGCGAGCTGCTCGGCATTCTCAAACTCGTCAACCCTTCATGCGCCAGGGGTATGGTACGACCTGAGCTCAGATGTCGGGTTATAGCGCCCGGGCGAGCGACACTATGGTTCGAAAGGCTCTCCCAGCGAAGCCACGCCGTTGAGCTTGAGCAGACGCCGGTTCGAAGAAATGATGCCCAGCACGACGATTGTCACGAGATAAGGTAGGCTCGATAGAAGTTGCGAGGAAACGTCGAGCCCAGTTGTCTGGGCCGCGAGGCTTGCGAGGGACACGGCGCCGAAGAGGCAAGCACCAAGGAAGATACGGCTGGCAAGCCAAGTGCCGAAGACGACGAGCGCGATCGCTATCCAGCCGCGCCCGGCGATCATGCCATCGGCCCAGAGCGGAGTGTAGACCACGGCCGCGTAGGCACCGGCAAAACCCGCCAACGCGCCGCCGAAAGCGACCGCGGCGAAGCGCACGGCGATTACCGGATAGCCGAGCGCACGGGCCGCCTTGGGATTCTCGCCGACGGCGCGGATGACGAGGCCGGTCTTGGTGTAGGCGAACACCGCCCAAATGCCGGCGGTCGCAACGAGCGAAAGCCACACGACAATGTCTTGGCTGAACAGGCCGCCGATGACCGGGATATCTGAAAGCCAGGGCAATGAGAGCTTCGGAAGCCCTTTGACCGTGAGGCTCTCAAAACTCTTGCCGAACAGCGCCGACAGGCCCTGGCCGAGGATGCCTATGGCGAGGCCCGTCGCAACCTGGTTCGCCCGGAATCCCAGCGCTACGACCGCAAAGACAAGGGAAAGAGCGGCGCTGGCGAGACCAGCGGCGAGGAAACCCAGGAGATGCCCGCCGCCTTGATAGACGATGATGAAGGCTATGACTGCGCCGAGGGCCATCAGGCCCTCCACACCGAGATTGAGGACCCCGGCGCGCTCTGCCACCAGTTCGCCGAGCGCCGCCAGAAGGAACGGCGTAGCCGCCGCCAACATCCCGGCGATGATGAACTCCACGGCGTTCATGGCGTGCTTGCGTGGGCGGCATGGCGCCATTCGAGCCGATAGCGGACGAAGGCGATGGCGACAAGATAGGCAAGCAGCAGGCTGCCCTGGAAGACCCTGACCGCAGCGACCGGCAGATTTGCCGAGACCATGGCGTTATCGCCACCGATATAGAGGGCCGCCATGAGCAACGCGGAAAAGACGATACCGACGGGGTGAAGGCCTCCGAGATAGGCGACGATGATGGCGGCATAGCCGTAGCCGGTCGAGATGGAGCGCTGCAACTGTCCGAGCGGCCCGGCGACCTCGGCCGCTCCGGCGAGGCCTGCCGCGAAGCCACCGACGAGGAGCGAAAGCCAGATCGCGCGTCCTTCGTTGAAGCCAGCGTATCCGGCGGCGCGCGGCGCGAGGCCGCCGACCTGCAGCTTGTACCCCGCGAAACTCCTCTGCATGAACACCCAGGCGCCGAGGGAGAAGGCGCAGGCGACAAGCAGCGAGACGTTGACGCGGGTGCCGGGGATCAGGATCGGCACCATCGCGTCGTACTGGAACATCACCGATTGCGGGAAGTTGAAGCCATTCGGATCCTTCCAGGGGCCGAGAAGCAGATAATTGAGCAATTGCGCGGCAACGAGCGCCAGCATGAGCGACACGAGAATCTCGTTTGCGTTGAGCTTCACGCGCCAGAAGGCCGTTAGCGACGCCCACAGCGCGCCGCCCAGCGCGCCGATGACCAGCATCGATGGCCAGATCCACTGGCCCGTTGCCTGCGGGAACCAGACGGGAATGGCGGATGCGAAGATCGCGCCGAGGATGAACTGACCCTCGGCGCCGATGTTGAAGACCTTCGCGCGAAAGCCGATCGCAAGCCCCTGCGCGACCAGCAGGAGCGGCCCCGTCTTCAGCAGAACTTCCGAGAACGAGGCCCAGGACAGGAAAGGCTCCAGAAGCATCGCGTGGAAAATAGCGACCGGATCGCGGCCCATCAGGAGGTAGAGGCCGAGATTAAGCAGCGTCGCCAGGGCGAGCGCGACGGGCGGGGCGATCAATTTGACGGGAAGCGAGGCATGCTCCCGGCGAACCAGAAGGGGAAGGAACGGACCGGAGAGAGCGCTCATGCCGGGACCTTCCTGGCCATCGATTGCGCGCCGATCATGTAGCGGCCGATCTCCTCGGGTCTGGTATCGCGCGTCACCAGCGGCGGGCTCAGCCGGCCCTGATGGATCACCTGGATCGAATCGCAGAGTTCGAACAGTTCCTCCAGCTCCTCCGAGATGACGAGGATGCCCATGCCTTCATTGCGCAGGGCGACAAGGCGCCGGCGGATGGCGGAGGCCGCGCCGATGTCCACGCCCCAGGTGGGTTGCGCCACGAACAGCAATTTCGGGGACAGCATGATCTCGCGGCCGACGATGAACTTTTGCAGATTGCCCCCCGAAAGCGCGCCGGCCTCCGCTTCGGAACCGGGCGTGCGCACGTCGTATTGCCGGATGCAGTTCTCGGTGAAAGCCTTCGCCCGGGCTGTGTCGACAAGGCCGCGTTTCAGCAGGCCGAACGGATGGGCGGTCAGAAGGCTGTTGAGGACGAGCGACATTTCCGGCACCGCGCCGCGGCCGAGCCGTTCCTCCGGAACGAAAGCGAAGCCCAGCCGGCGGCGGGCGGCCGTATCGAGCGCGCCGACATCCTTTCCCATCATGTAGATGCAATCGGACTTTTGGCGCGGCAGCACCGTTTCGCCAGAGATCAGCGCCGCGAGTTCGCTCTGCCCGTTGCCCGATATGCCCGCTATGCCGAGGATCTCACCGGCACGCACCGTCAGATTGACGTCGCAAAGCGGCACGGCGAAGGGATCATCGGGCTGATGGTCCAGGCCCACGATTTCCAGGCGCTTTTCGCCGCCGGAATGCGCCAACGCCGGCATGGGCTGCGGCATGTCGCGGCCGATCATCATGCGGGCGAGGTCGTGCGCGTCATGGTCGCGCGGGTCCACGTGGCCGGTGACGCGCCCGCCGCGCAGGATGGTCGCTCGGTCGCAGACCGCCCGGATCTCCTCCAGCTTGTGCGAGATGAACAGGATCGAAACGCCGCCGTCGCGCAGCCGCCGCAAAGTCTCGAACAGCTTGTCCACCGATTGCGGCGGCAGGACAGAGGTCGGTTCGTCGAGGATCAGAAGCTGGGGTTCGGTCATCAGGCAGCGAATGATCTCCACCCGCTGCCGTTCTCCCACCGACAGCGCGTGCACATGGGCAAGCGGATCGACCTCGAGTCCGAAGTCGCGGCCGAGCGCACGGATGTGTTCCGCGATTTCCGATTTGCCCTTGGGCACGACCAGGCGGATGTTCTCCATCACCGTCAGTGTTTCGAACAAGGAGAAATGCTGGAAGACCATGCCGATCCCCTTGCGCCTCGCATCCGCGGGGGAAGCGAGGGCCAGGGGGTCTCCTTTCCAGGTCGCCATTCCGGCGTCCGGCTGCTCGACGCCGTAGATCAGCTTCATCAGCGTCGACTTGCCCGCTCCATTTTCCCCGAGGATCGCATGGATCGAGCGCGGAGCCACATCCAGATCGATGTCTCGATTGGCATGGATCTGGCCGTAGCTCTTGGAGATGCCGCGCAGCGACAGGAGCGGGATGGTCACGGTCACTTGGGCAGCGGCGTGGTGACGCCTTTGACGTGCCAGTCCATGGCAACGATCTCGGCCACGGTCATCGTCTTGCCGGCGGGCACGCCCTCGCTGCCGTCGGCCTTGACGATCGGACCGGTAAAGGGCGAGAAGCTGCCGTCGGCGATCTTGGCTTCAACGTCCTTGATCCTGGCCATCATGTCGGCCGGGATTCCCGGGTTCCAGTCAACGACCTCGACCACCTTGTCGCCCACACCCAGGAAAGCGTTTGCGCCCTTGAAGGTGCCGGCGATGTGGGCGTCGACCGAGGCCTTGAAGAAGGGCGACCAGTCGGTCGCCACGCAGCCGAGATAGGTTTTGGGCGCGTATTTCTTCATCGACGAGTTGAGGTTGAAGGCGGGGACGCCGGCCTCTTCGCAGGCCGAGACGACGGAGGGGGTGTCCTGCGCGTTGGAGAAGATCACGTCGCATTTCTGCGCCAGCAGCGCCTTGGCGGCCTCCTGTTCCTTGGCCGGATCGAACCAGGAGTTCACCCATACGACCGAAACCTCGACATCGGGCTTCACCGCCTGCGCTCCCAGCGCGAAAGCGTTGATGGAGGTGATCAGCTCGGGAATGGCGAAGGCAGAGACCGAGCCGAGCTTGCCAGTCTTCGAAAGCGCGGCTGCCGCCATGCCCATAAGGTAGGTACCCTGGGAATATTGGGCCGCGAAGGGCGAGAAGTTCGGCGCCACCTGGAAACCGGAAGCGTGCAGCACGGTTACATCGGGATTGCGGCGCGCGATCTGCAGGGCGCCGTTCTGATAGCCGAAGGAGCCGGCGACCAGGAACTTGTTCCCGTCGGCGACCGCCTTGTTCATGATCCGGTCGGCATCGGGTCCTTCCTGTATGTTCTCGATGATGGTCACCTTCACCTTGTCGCCGTAGGCTGCCTTCACAGGCTCAAGCCCGTCGGCGAGCGCACGGCCCCAGCCGACATCGCCGACCGGCGACGGGACCACGAGCACGATGCCCAGAGGTTCGTCGGCGGCGAGCGCGCGGCCGCCCACCGCCACGACGAGCCCAGAGGCGGCCGCGCCTTTCATCAATGTTCTGCGGGTAAGATTTGTCAGCATGTCGGTTCCCCTTGTTTTGGTTTCTAAAATTCTACCGTCGCAAGCGCCGCCTCGGCTTGCGCGAACAGCGTGGCCTCGTCGAGCCCCGGGAATTCGCCTTTGGCCCAGACAATGCGGCCGTTGATCATGGTCATGTCGGTCGGCGCGCCGATGCCCACCTTGGCCAGCAAGCTCAGCGGATCGTGCCGCGTGCCGACATAGTCCATGCGCCGCGTGTCGATGGCGAAAAGGTCGGCGGCCATGCGGGGCGCCAGCCTGCCGATGTCGCTGCGACCGAGCAATGCCGCGCCTCCGGTCGTCGCATAGCCGAGAAAATCGGCCGGCGGCGGCACCGGATGGTCGCGCGTCGACGCCGACAGGCACTGCAGCATGTAGGCGGAATGGATGCAGTGCATCAGGTTGGAATTGTCGTTTGAGGCGGCCCCGTCGCAGCCCAGACCCACACGGAGGCCGAAGGCCGACATCGCCGGAATGTCGGTGATTTCGGCGCCGACGAGATAGACCGGTTCCGGGCAGTGGGCGACGCCGGTGCCGCTCGCGGCCATCTTGCGCAGCTCGTCGTGGGTCAGTTCCCAGCAATGGGCATAGAAGGTATCCGGCCCGCAGAAGCCGATGTCCGCGCAATAGTCCACCGTGCGCATGCCGTGACGGGCCTCGATTACCGGGCTTTCGCCCTCGCCGACATGGGTATGCATGCGCACCCCACGGTCGCGCGCCAGCGCCACCGATTCCACGAAGGTGTCGCGATAGCAGTTGACTGGCTGGCAAGGCGCGACGACGACCTGCCGCATGCCGAAGGGACCGGCATCATGGTAGGCGTCGATCAGCCGGGCGCAGTCGGCGATGAATTCGTCGGTCGTTTCCAGCATGGCGTCGGGGATGGTCGAGCCTTCCGATTTGGGCAGCGTGTTGCCGCCACGTCCGGCATGGAAGCGCATGCCGAGCAGTTCGGCTGCTTGGAACTGCCGGTCGATCAGCCGCTTGCCCGCCTGCCGCGGAAAGCAATACTGATGGTCGAATGCCGTCGTGCAGCCGTGCTTTATCAGCTCGGCCATCGCCGTGACCGATGCATGGTAGAAGCATTCCTCAGTCAGCCGCGAGAAAATGGGATAGATGCGGTCGAGCCATTCGATGACCGACAGCTTCGTCCAGTCCAGATCGGCGCGGTTGCGCACGAAGCATTGAAAGAAGTGGTGGTGGGTGTTGACGAGGCCGGGATAGACGAACCAGCCAGCGGCGTCCTGCGTGATTGTTCCAACGGGCAGCTCTGCCTTGTCCAGGCCTGCGCCGATGGCCCGTATTGCCGGGCCGTCGGTCAAGACATCGACATTGCGTCGGATGTCCGGACCGTTGCCCTCGTCCACGATGGCCGCAGCGCAGCCCTTCAGCAAATAGCCCGCCACGTCAGGCCTCGCCGACTTCGAGGACGGGCGCGGGTGTCAGTTCGTGCAGCCGGTGGATGCCCGGCATCTCGATGAAACCCTCGAGACTGCGGACCGCCCGTGACCAGAGCCGGATTGCCGGATAGGGGTCGAGCGAAACGCCGCCGTCCGGCGCCAGCGCAACATAGGGAAAACAGGCAATGTCGGCGATCGTCGGTCGATCCGACGCGAGGAAGCGCTGGCCGCGGATATGCTGTTCGACGAGGCCGGTTTCCAGCTCCCGCAGGGCCGCTATTCCCTGCTCCCGAAGGGCGGCGATATTGCCCGGACGCAGCAGCATCTCGTGCAAGCGCGCCGCCCCAAGGCTCGCGGTCAGCCGGTGCGAGAAGGAGAGCCATTGCTGGACGCGCGCCGCCCGCCCGACCGTATCATTGCCCAGCCATTGGGGTGCCGCCTTCGCGGCGAGATAGACCAGCATGGCCGAGGATTCGGTCAGCACGAGGTCGCCATCCTCCAAGATCGGGATCGAACCGGCCGGATTGAGCGCCATGAGCTCAGGACCGCGATGCTCGCGACCGGGATGGAAGTCGACAGGACGGATGTCGAGCGTCACCCCGATCAGCGCAGCCATGAGGCGCACCTTGTAGCAGCTCGGCGACAGCACGTAGTCGTAGAGCTTCATTGCGCCACCAGTTGCGCGCCGTAGGTGTAGCCGTGGCGTTTCAGCCAGCGCCGGTAGGCAACCGAGGTAAGGTCGGCGCGCGTGGGAATCTCCATGCCGGGATCGAGCGGGAGCAGCGTCGGAATTTGGTTTTCGAGGATCGATCGGTCCTGAACGAAGATCGTCTGCTGGAAATGGATCAGGTCGGCCATCGGTGTTTCGTCATCGAACAGCGCCATCCATGGCCAGACGTCGCATAGGTCTTCGGCAAGTGGCTGCACGAAAAGTGTGATGACGTCCCATTCCGCCGGGCGAGGCGGGCAGGTCTTGTAGAGCACCGAGCAGGTCGGCGCGGGCACGCGGTACATGTATTCCGTGGTGATGCCACCTTCCGCCGACTTGGCGGCCTGCGGCTGGTAGAACTTCACCTGAGTGGCCCAAACCTCGTCTTCGTCCTCTCGGATCTCGACCTTGTAGTTCTGCACCTCCGTATGCGGCTCGGCCCCCAGTATGTCGGTATGCACGAAAGGAAAATGCGCGATGTCCAGGAAGTTCTCCACCGCACGCAATGGCGAGCAGCGCACGCGCACCACCCCGACATCGACGAGCCGGCGGCCCGGCTGATCGGCCTCGGGGATCGCAAACAGCGGCTTTTGTGGATTGCCGAGCGATGACCAGACATGGCCATAGCGGATGCAGGCCGGCAGGTCACGTCCGTTGCCGCCCGTGATCTTCGCGTTTCCATCTTCGCCGCGCCTCACCGCGATCGGCTCGCCCATCAGGGCCGTCCTGCGCCCATGCGCATCGAGCTGGCTAGCAAGGCCGACAGGGTACCATCCGTCGATCATCGTGTTGCGGGTCATCGGGCGATCCCGGCGCGTGCAATATCCTCGGCCGCCAGCCGCAGCGCCTCGGCGGCCCTCGACGCGGCGATACGCTCGTCCGGATTGCTGTCCTCGTCCACCAAAACATGCATCAGCGTGCGCGCCTGCCCATCGGGAGCAAGCAGCAGCCGGACGGCCCGGTCATCATAGGTGTAGTCGAGCAGGTCTCCAGCGGCCGTCGTGCCCGCGGCTGCCTCCAGCGCCGCGATGCCCGCTTCCACCACCATGGAGCGGAGCGGCGCAAGGCCCTCGAACCGCGGCGGCCCGGCGGCGGGTTCGCCAACCGAAATCCATATGATGCCGCCGCCATCCTCGACGTGCTGCGTTGCGACACGAATCGTGTCCGGCGGCGTCAATGCCGGATGGGCCGGAATGCGCTGGCAGTTTCCCGCCTTGGCGTAGCTCCAGCCGTGATAGATGCAGGCCAGGGTCTCACCGCGTACGAAGCCGTGGGAAAGGCGCATGCCGCGATGAGGGCATCTGTCGGCGAAGGCCGCCGCACGGCCGGAGCGGGTTCGCCAAAGGGCAACCGGTCCGGCCGGGGATTGCGCCGGCATAACGGTTCCCGCCGGCAAGTCCGCGGAGAGGGCAACAGGCATCCATGAGCCGGTGGGATAAGACGGCATGCATCAACTTTCAAAACGGCACCAGCATCTTCCCGAGCGAAGCTTCGCGGTCAAGGATATGCTAATACGCCGGGTTACGTTTGCACAACATTTCCTCACTGGCAATAATGCCTAAAAAAAGTGCATCACACCTCCGCAGGCAGAGGCCGCAGGCCCAGAAACTTAGCCCGATTCGCTCTCGATCGGCGACCGGCGGATGGTCTCGACCCAGACATCGATTGGTCCAAGAGAGCACCCCATCTCCATCATGTCGATGAGTTCGACCGGACCGGCAATGTCGAGTTCAATGCGGTCGGGACCGGCAACGCATATCGCATGCGCGAGCCCGAGCTTGGCGGCATGACGCTCGATCCACGGAAGAAAGGATGCCACCTCGACATCGCCGAAGATCGTCATGCGCTCCCGCCAGGAACATCGATTTTGCTCGTTCATAGAAAACCTCGGCAATGAAGCTGATATTCTATCTATCTATCTACATCGTGCTCAATCGCTGAAGCATCTGCTTTGAGAGCGTCGTCACGCCAGACCTGAAGTCGAAGACTGCTATGTGCGAGTTGATCCTCAAGATCGACAGACAGGTTTCGGTCCAACTAGTCGCGCTCACGACCTGGTTGATATGCCTTCGACGACGCGCCACGGGATTGAGGGATCGTATAGGCCGCTGGCTTCCCAGCGCGACCTATCCTGGCGGATCGAGGGCGCCGACGGTCGCGAAACACTCAAGAAGCTTTTCACGATTTCTCCCTACGGGTCCAAGGAGCAGCGCGTGCTCAACCGCCTCTGGACCCAGATCAAGACCGGAAGCTAAACGGAATATGGCGGCTCAAACCTTTTTCGAGCGGCGCCTCGGCGTGGAGGCCTGCCGCCGCGTCGTAGCCATGCGACAGAGGAATGGCAGAGGGACATGGCGAAATCTCTGGGGTCGGTAAAGAGCATATTCACGCTCAGGGCCGACCAGAATGACTCCCGCGATCTCCAGCACGCCGCAGCCAAGGGCGCTTTCTCGCGCCGGCAGGATATGGTCGGGCGCCCGTGACGGGCGCAAGTCGGTGGCGATCTGGCCAATTGCCAGTTCCGCCGCGTTAACGAACTGGCTGTCTCTGATACTACCCGCCTCGCGATCGTTTGAGCCTTTCCGACCCGATCAGATCGAGCGTAGCTGCGATCACGTTCGCGTGGCCGCGTTCACAGGACAGCAATGAATGCTCAAGCCCGCATGGCCTTCCACAATTTTCGGGCGCGCCATGGTATCCGCGCAGGCGGAGTTCATGGTTGCCGCGACCACGAAGACCGCCAGTCCCAATCTCTTCAGCATCTCAGTGCTCCTCATGAGGCTTGATCGCCGGGCGTCGGAGTTGGCCTCCTGCTTTGCAATGCTGAGAGACGGTTGAGCAGGTTTAAGGTGATCCTCCCCACGTCGTTCATTGCTTTGCCGGCAGGCAGCGCGCCGCACCAGGCGACCGAACTTGCTGAAAAGATCAGGCCGCCCGCAGCAAGATTTCGTAAGGTCATTTCGGCGCAGCGACGCCCGGCGCGCTCTTCATCCCCGCCCGCGTACCAGCGTGAGGGATCCTGGAAGAAGCCGGCCGGAAAGTCCGTCGCGCGGGCGATCACGACGGTGTCGGCCGACGTGCCCAGGGCCGGGTTCGTCGCATCCACCTCGTAACCCGCGGCGGCACCCAATACGATGCCTTCCGAACCGAAGGTTTCGTCCTCGATGCCTTCAAACAGCCATGCGCATTCCGGCGCGTGGCTTTCGGGCGTTCGCGTGAACGGGCGCGCGCCGTCGAAACCCATCAGCGAAATCGCGCCGCCGACCAGTGAAAACTCGCCGCGGCCCCGGGAGCGAAGGTGGCCGCCAGGCTCGTTGGTTATCGACAGATATTGTTCGCTGACCGGACCATCCCAAGTGCGGCCAGGTTCCAGGGGCGAGCGGCGCAATTCCATCAGGTCGTCCTTGAAGGCGACCGTTCCGGCAAAGCCGTTTCCGCCGAGATAGGCGATGCTGCCGCCCTCGGCCGCGAATTGCCGCAGCGCCCCTTCCATCTCGGTCGACATGTATTCCGGGTGGCTTCCGGTCACGACGGCCCGATACCCGCGGAGAGCCTCGATCCCCTGCCGATGCAGATCGTGATCGGTGACGATATCGAGCGCTATGCCGTTCTCGTTGCAGAATCTGAGGAAATGCAGATCGACCGGCAAGTTGTGAGGGCAGCCGCATAGCGGGTAGTTGTAGTCGTCCCGCAATGTCACTTTGGGTTTGCGATAGGAGCAGATCGACACGCCGCTGAGATCGGAGTGATAGTCGTAGAGCGACTTGAGGCTGTTTGCGGTGGCAAAGCCGTGTCCGCGATCGTCGCACTTCCATTCATAGAGATGGTCGGGGAGATACTCGTCCGCGTAAGCGAGATAGGTCGCGGTCGGCAGCAGATAAAGCAGTGGTGAGGAGGCACGCGCGGAGGTGACGAAGAACACGATGCGCTCGTAGCCGCCGTCCCATTCCACCTGGAAAGCGTATACGCCCGGTTTCGCATTCTCGGGCACCGCGGCGCGGTGGGAAGCGGGCCAATCGAGCGGTCCCATGTCATCGTCATGGCAATGGACGGCATCGTAGTGCGAAGGCACGAGCCGGGGGTCGAAGCTCGATCCGTCCCAGCGCGCCGATGTCACGCAGAATGTAGGCTGATTTATCACATCGAGCGCCAGCGGAACCGGTCCGCGTGACGACAGGATCGGTCCCGTCGGCAGCAGAGTCGGGAAATCCCAGGTGATTGGCCCCTGAGAACTCTCCAGCCGAATAGCTGCAAATCTCGCATTGAGAGTGAGCTCGCTTCGAGAGCCGCTCGCGCCGAAGAGGATGTCGCGCCCTTGCGGATGCCATTCGGCGTCGCGCAGGCGTCGCTTGAATTCGTAAGGGGCGAGGAGGTCGTGAGATTTCAGTTTGAAGAACGGCTCGTCCTCATGCAGGCCGAGCTCGACGGTCAGCCAAACCCCTTGCGGAACCGGCGCAGACAACAGACGATCATTCCGCATCTCCAGGGTGATCGCCCCATCGCGAAGGCTCAGCAGAAAGGACCCCGCTTCCAGGATCGTGCGCGGCCCGGTATTGCGGGTGAGAAACAGCTCAAAGCGGATGCCCTTGAGGGCAGGCGCTTTTGCAAGCTCCTCGGCACGCAGGCGAAGGTATGATCCTTGATCGAAGCTGCGATGGGCGTCCGGCTCGGATGTCGCCTCGATTGGCCAATCCACAAAATCCGCGGCTTGCGTGTCCAGCCGGCATATCCGCACGCTCTCCACTGGCCGGCTGCAGGAGAGGCCAAGTTCCACCCGCTGGCCGGGCCTTACGCTCCAGGGCGTGGCATAACCGGCAGCGCTCATCGCTCCATGGTCAACCAAGCGGCGCATCGATCGTGCCTCTCAAATCCATGAATGACGGAGCGACTTCGCGGTCTTGGTTCCAGATCGACCGGTTGTCGCGCATGCCCTCAACCACTACCGCAACCCAGTTGATTTGTATATGCTTGTATAGGTAAGTTCGATCCATTAGGCTCAGGGCGAGATCGCCAAGCCGGCCGTGCCAAGGAGGATCGCATGCGCAACGCTCCGCTCTTCGACCTGTCGGGCCGGAAAGCACTTGTCACCGGCGCAAGCCGCGGCATCGGGCGTTCCATTGCCGAGGCACTGAGCGCGGCCGGCGCCGATGTCGCCGTCACGGCACGCAGCCTTGCCTCGCTTGGGGAGACGACGGCAGCCATCCGCGCCGCCGGCCGGGTGGCGCATGCCATCGCCCTGGACGTCACCGATGTCGGCCGCTGCAGGGCGGCGACGGCCGAAGCCGCCGGCCTGCTCGGCGGTCTCGATATTCTCGTCAACAATGCCGGGATGGAGGAAGTCCACCCCTCGCTCGATGTCGACGAAGCGCTTTGGGACAGGATCGTCGACACGAATCTCAAAGGCGCATTCTTCTGCGCCCAAGCCGCCGCGCAGCACATGAAGGACGCCGGTCGGCCCGGCGTCATCATCAATCTTTGCTCGCTCACCTCCGAAGTCGGGATTCCGACGGCTGTGCCCTATGGCTCGTCGAAGTCGGGCCTGCTCGGCATGACGCGCGCTCTGGCGGCCGAGTGGGCGGATCTGGGGATCAGGGTCAACGCCATCGCCCCCGGCTATTTCAGGACGGCAATGACGGAAGTGTTCTACGGCAATGAGGCATGGCGGCAATCGATGCTCGCCAAAATCCCGCAGCATCGCTTCGGCGACCTGTCGGACCTGCACGGGATTGCGGTATTCCTCGCCTCCGATGCCTCGGCCTACATCACCGGTCAGTCCATCCCCGTCGATGGCGGCTTTCTCGCGTCGATCTGAGATGGCCTCTCATCAGCTGAGCTCGAGTTGGCTGGGCGCAGAAAATGCTGGCAACTGTTATACGTACATGTATATACTTTATAGGCTGGCAATTGTTCTATCTGCGGTCCTTGCCCCGTATTGCCGGTCTCAAAGGTCTTCCAGGCGTGTGACCGGCCATCGCCAACCGCCACTGCGTTCCAGGAGAAGGAGCAGCCATGTCCGATATCAGCTTCCACGACCTGTCGACCCTCGATGCCGACCGGCGGGCCAGCCTGTTGAGGCGCGCCGAAGCCGATCTTTCGGCCTTCATCGAAAAAGCCCGTCCGATCGTCGAGGCGGTCAGGACCGAAGGTGATGCGGCCCTGCTTCGGTTCGCGCGCGAGCTCGACAAGGCCGATGTGGCCGATGGCGGGCTCAAGGTCTCGGAAGCGGAGTTCGACGCGGCATTCGACAAGGTCGAAAAGGATGTCGTGGAGAGCATCCGGTTCGGTATCGAGAACATCAGGCATTTCCACGAGGAGCAGCGTCCGGAAACGATGTGGCTGAAGGAAGTCCGGCCGGGCGCCTATGCGGGTGACAGATACACCCCGATCGCCTCCGTGGCGCTTTACGTTCCGCGCGGCAAGGGCGCCTTCCCGTCGGTGACGATGATGACCTCGGTCCCGGCTGTGATTGCCGGCGTGCCCCAGATAGCGATCGTGACGCCGCCGACTTCCGATGGATCCGTCGATGCCGCGACCCTGGTTGCCGCACGCCTCGCCGGCGTCGAGACCGTGTACAAATGCGGTGGCGCCCAGGCGGTCGCTGCTGTCGCCTATGGCACCGAGACGGTGAAGCCCGCCGTCAAGATCGTCGGGCCGGGCAGTCCCTGGGTGGTGGCGGCAAAGAGCCTGCTGTCCTCGGTCATCAACACCGGCCTTCCGGCTGGCCCGTCCGAAGCCATCATCTTTGCCGATGACAGCGTCGACGGCGGCCTTGCCGCGCTGGACCTTTTGATCGAAGCCGAGCACGGGCCGGATTCCTCGGCCTATCTGGTGACGCACAGCCGCAAGGTCGCCGAGGCCGCGCTTGCCGCGCTGCCGCAGCATTGGTCTCGCATGACCGAACAGCGCATCGAATTCTCGCGCGCTGTGCTGACCGGAAAGCGCGGCGGCATCGTGCTGACCGCGTCCCTGGAAGACAGCTATCGCTTCATCAACGACTACGCTCCGGAGCATCTTGAGATCCTGTCGAAGGAACCGTTCGCGCATCTCGGGCACATCACCGAAGCGGCTGAGATCCTCATGGGTCCGCATACGCCGGTGACGCTCGCCAACTTTGTCCTCGGGCCCAATGCCGTGTTGCCGACCAGCCGGTGGGCGCGCACCTATGGGCCGCTGTCGGTCACGGATTTCGTCAAGCGCTCGTCGGTCGGTTATGTGACGTCGGCGGCCTATCCGGAACTCGCCCGGCATGCGCGCAGGCTCGCCCGCTACGAAGGCTTCAGCTCGCATGAAAACGCGGTGTCGGAAATCCGCAGCCGCTATCTCTCGGTCTGAGCGGAAGCGAAGACGATGAAGGCCGCGCGACTTTACGGACCCGGCGACTTGCGCGTTGAGGATATCGCCGCCCCGGGCGTCCCCGATGCGGGCTGGGTGAAGCTCAAGGTGGACGCCGCGGGCATCTGCGGTTCCGACCTGCACAATTTCCGCACCGGTCAATGGATAAGCCGCTCGCCTTCGACGGCCGGCCATGAATTGACGGGCACGGTGATCGCCGTCGGAGAGGGCGTCGACACCATCGCCATTGGCGACCGGGTGGTCGCCGATTCACGCTTCTGGTGCGGAGAGTGCGCGCAATGCCGTGCCGGCAGGCGCCATCTCTGCACCTCGCTCGGCTTCGTCGGCGAAATATGCGACGGCGGATTTGCCGAACTGGCCGTGCTCCCCGCGCGCCTGTTGCATAGCGTCGATGCCGCGCTTGATGCACGGGTAGCGGCGATGGCCGAGCCGCTCGCCGTTGCGCTGCACGCGGTGCGGCGCCTGCCGAAAACAGCAGGCTCGGTGCTTGTCCTCGGCTGCGGGACCATCGGCGGGCTTGCCGCCTTGCTGCTGTCGCGGACGTTCGCGGGCACCGTATTGATCGCCGACCGCAACCAAGGCCGCTGCGCTCGCGTCGCGCGCGTGACCGGCGCCACGATCGTCGACCTTGACGCGGACGCCATTGCCTCAGCGACCGGGGATGCCCCCTTGCTGGCGGCCGTCGAGGCGACAGGCAGCATCGCCGCGCTCAGTCAGTTGCTGGGTGTTCTCGGCCCGGGCGGCACCATTGCGATGGTCGGCATCTTCCACGGCCGGCTCGACATCGACCCCAACATGCTGGTCGAGCGGGAGATCGCGTTGCTGGGCTGCCACGCCTTCGCCGACGAGCTTCCCGATGCCATCCGGATGCTGGGTGAGCTGAGCGAGCCGCTGATCAGCCTGATCGACCGCGAGATCGGCCTGGATGACGTCCCCGCGGCCTACCGGCGGCTGTTGGCAGGCCAGGGCGACGGCTTGAAAACAATCATCCGAATGCGGCAACCCCTTGAGCATTCCTGATTTCCGATGCTTGCCGGAAAGGACATCTGAAATGAACACTCTGCCCGATACGGCCAGCCCCCTCTACGAGAAGGTCAAGGACTACATCCTGACGAACATCGGAACCGGCCGCTGGAGCAAGGACCGCAAGCTGCCGTCCGAAAATGAATTCGTGGCAGCGCTTGGCGTCTCCAGGATGACGATCCACCGTGCCTTGCGGGAACTGACCTCGGCGGGATTTCTGATCCGGCTGCAGGGCGTGGGAACATTCATTGCGCCGCCGCGGCCGCAATCGGCCCTGATCGAGATCAACAATATCGCGGCCGAGATCCTGGCACGCGGCAACAAGCATCGTTCCGAGGTTCTCGTCCTCGAAAAAATCATGCCGGAAAAGGAGCTTGCGCTGTCCTTCGAGTTCGCCAGGCGTTCGTCGGTCTACCACTCCGTCGTCGTCAATTTCGAGAACGATCTGCCTGTGCAACTGGAAGAGCGCTTCGTCAATCCGAGCCTGATACCCGACTACGACAAGCAGGATTTTTCCAAGACCGCGACCTACGACTATCTGATGCAGAAAACACCGGTGACCGAGGTCGAGCACATCATCTCGGCCATCCCAGCCGATGCCGAGACGGCGCGGCATCTAGGCATCGATGCCGGCAGCTGCTGCCTGCTTCTGCACCGCCGGACGTGGACGGGAGCGATCGTCGCCACCATCAGCAAGCTGACCTATGTCGGCAGCCGCTATTCGCTCGGCAGCCGGTACTCTCCGTCCAAAAGCGGCTGATCGCGGCAAGGCGAGCCTTGTTCCGGCGCAAATCGCGTGACGGACTTCCTGGATGCGATCGATCGAACGCCATGCGGCGAACGGATGCGGCCCGATGTCATGGAAGCCGCGGATTCGAGCTTCTCCAGCTTGTATATGCATGTATGTATTTTCGCCTTGACATTCACCGCCGCTGACGTTGAGTATCCTTGCGCTTCCGTTGAAGCGGCAGGTAAGACGCCGAGGCAGAGTGCCGCAAGAGCATAAGCCCGCATTCTCATCCAGGCCGGATATGCAGTTCAAAGAGCGGCGCGATCATAAAGGGGAACAGAGATGATGCGTAACCTAGCAGGACAATTTCGTGCACTCGTCGCGGCTGCCGTCATCGGGTTCGCCCCGGCGGCCTTTGCCGCCGACGCGGCCATTCCCGCGACGCCTGAAGCGGGCACCTTCAAGATCGGCATCGAGCCATGGCTCGGCTATGGCCAGTGGCACGTCGCCGAGGCCAAGGGCCTGTTCAAGGCAAGCGGGTTGTCGGATGTCCAAATCGTCAACTTCGCCGAGGACAAGGACATCAATGCCGCGCTCGCGAGCGGCCAGCTCGATGCCGCCAACATCGCGACCCATACCGCGATGGGTATGGTTGCGGCGGGCCTGCCGGTGAAAATCGTGCTCCTGCTCGATGTCAGCATGACGGCCGACGCCATGATCGCCGGCAAGGATATTTCCTCCGTCGCCGACCTCAAGGGCAAGCAGGTCGCGTTCGAGGAGGGCACGACCAGCGACATCCTGCTCAAATACGCCCTTGCCAAGAACGGCATGTCCATCGCCGATGTGCAGCCGGTGCCGATGCCGGCGGCCGACGCCGGCAGCGCGCTGATTGCCGGACAGGTCCCGGTCGCGGTCACCTACGAACCTTATCTCACCGCGGCCAGGGCGCAGAACAAGGACGTCAAGCTGCTCTTCACCGCCGGCGAGGATCCCGGGTTGATCAGCGACGTGCTTGTGGTGCGCGACGAGGTGATCAAGTCGCGACCCGGCCAGGTGCTTGCCATGATCAAGACCTGGGATGCGGCCCTGAAGGACTACAACGGCGATACCGCGGGTGGCCGCGCCATCATTTCCAAGGCCGTCGGTTCCAGTGTCGAGGACCTCAACACGGCCTTCGACGGCGTGCGCTATTATTCTCTCGCCGAGAACAAGAGCGCTCTGACCGGCGAGTTCTCCACCAAGACATTCGCCGATGTCGAAGCCGCCGCCAAGAATGCCGGGCTGCTCCAGGCCGACGTGACGCCGGAGCAGATGATAGACCCGTCATTCGTCAAGGCCGCGGAATGATGAAGACTGCCTCTCGGTGGTAGCGCGGATGTCCGAGCAGCGTGCCGCCAAAACGAGCCAGTCCGGCCCCTCGCAAGGACCGGCTGCGCGACCGGTGCCGCGCCGCCGATCCTCCGGAATCGGCGCGCCCATCACGCGGTCGCGTTTCCTGATGATCGCCGTGGCCGTTTTTGCCGGCCTCGGCCTTGCCTGGTGGGCGGCAACGGGCCTGGAGCTGGTGAAGCCCATCTTCCTGCCTTCGCCGGAAAGCGTGGCGGGACAGCTCGGCAAGCTCTGGAGCGACGGCACGCTGTGGCTGGACCTCAAGGCCTCGATATACCGCATCTCCATCGGCTTCCTGATCGCCTCGGCACTGGCGATTCCGATCGGCGTGCTGATCGGCAGCTTCAGGGTCTGGGAAGCCGCCGTCGAGCCGCTGGTGGATTTCATCCGCTATATGCCGGTGGTCGCCTTCGTGCCGCTTTCCATCCTCTGGTCGGGCACCGGCGACGCCCAGAAGTTCCTGATCATCTTCATCGGCACCTTCTTTCAGCAGGTCCTGATGATCATGGACAATGTGAAGCGGGTGCCGACGGATTTCGTCGGCCTCGGCAGGACGCTCGGCCTGCCGGACCGCAAGATCCTGACGCGCATTGTGGTGCCCAGCGCCCTGCCGGGCATCTGGGACACGCTGCGCATCAGCCTGGGCTGGGCGTGGACCTGGCTCGTGCTGGCTGAGCTCGTCGCGGCGACATCCGGCCTCGGCTACCGCATCACCGTGTCGCAGCGTTATTTCCAGACAAACACCATCATCGGCTACATCTTGCTCTTGGGCATGCTCGGTCTCATCACCGACCAGGTGATGAAGGCGCTGGGAAAGGTGCTGTTCCGGCAGGAAGGCCACGCGCAATGAGGTCCGCCCGATGAGTGTGCCCAAACTGCGCATCGAAGGCCTCCACAAGAGCTTTGGCACCGGGGAGCGGCGCACGCAGGTGCTGCGCGACATCAATCTCGATCTTGCCGACAACGAGTTCGTCTCGCTGGTGGGCACGTCGGGTTGCGGCAAGAGCACGCTGCTGTCGATCGTTGCCGGGCTGCAGGATTTCGACGTGGGCGAGCTCGACATCGACGGCTCGCCGATCCTCAAGCCCGGCCTCGACCGCGGCGTCGTCTTCCAGTCCTACACGCTGCTGCCTTGGCTGACGGCGCAGCAGAACATAGAATTTGCCCTCAAGGCCGCCGGCTATGATCGCTCGACCTGCCGCAGGATCGCGCGCGAGCATCTCGACCTCGTCAAGCTTCCGCACTGCGCCGACCTCTACCCGTCTGAACTGTCGGGCGGCATGAAGCAGCGCGTCGCCATTGCGCGGGCGCTGTCCTATCGGCCCAAGATGCTGCTCATGGACGAGCCCTTCGGCGCGCTCGACGCCTTGACCAGGCACCAGATGCAGGAGCTGCTGACGCAGATCTGGGAAGAGCACCGGCTGACCGTGCTCTTCGTCACCCATGACGTGGAGGAGGCCGTCTATCTGTCCGACCGCATCGTCGTCATGGGGATCGGCCCGGGACGCATCATGCGAACCTTCAACGTCGACATAGAGCGCCCGCGCCGGGAAGAGGTCATGGAAAGCGCGGAGTTCATGGACCTGCAGCGCAATGTCCACAAGGCGATCCGCGAAGCTTCAAGACGTCCAGAGATGGCATGAGGCGAGCCGGCCTTGCCGGGCCGCCTGCGGAATCGCCCCTCTGCGACTAACATAATCCTTATCCGTCAATAGCTTACGAAGCGGTCCGCCAAAGTTGACAAGAGCCCGCGGGCGGCGGTGTCGCAGCTTCCGATTGGGCTGAATACGCCAAGCAATTCCAAGGCAAAGCAAGCCAAATAACGGGCGAGCCTTCGCGCTTTTTTAAGCGTTTGCCGGCGTGCGGATGAGATTCGATCTGCGTGTCGGAACAAATTGGCGCCTACCACGTTGTGGAGCTTGCGGTGAATTGTATACCTCGCCGCGAGGGCGGGACTTCATCTGATCATCAGTTCTTCACAAACAGGTGGATTGGGGAGTGGCACTGTGAGCGTGCAGGCATCAAGGGCGCAACTAGATCGTCGTCAAATTCTCAATTCCTTAAAGGCCTTCAGGCGAGGCGACTTTTCCATCCGGATCGACAACATCTATGAGGGGATCGATTCCGATATTGCCGATGCCTTCAACCAGATCGTCGAACTCAACGATCAGGTGACGAAGGAGTTTGAGCGGCTGAGCAGGGTCGTCGGCAAGGACGGGAGAATTGGCGAGCGGGGTCATGTCCGCAATGCTACGGGTAGCTGGGAATCAAGCGTCAGGTCGGTCAACGACCTGATCGAAGACATGGTTCAACCGACCGCCGAAGTGGCCCGCGTCATCGGGGCAGTGGCCAAAGGCGACCTTTCCCAGACAATGATGGTCGAAATCGACGGCCGCCCGCTGCGCGGGGAGTTCCTGCGCATAGGCAAGATCGTCAACACGATGGTGGGGCAACTGGCTTCCTTCGCCTCCGAAGTGACACGTGTCGCGCGTGAGGTTGGGACGGAGGGGAAGCTCGGCGGACAAGCGCGGGTGAAGGGCGTAGCCGGCACGTGGAAGGACCTGACCGACAACGTCAATGCCATGGCCACCAACCTTACCGGCCAGGTGCGCAACATCGCCGAGGTGACCACTGCGGTGGCGTCCGGCGATTTGTCGAAGAAGATCACCGTCGACGTGAAGGGCGAGATCCTCGAGCTCAAGAACACCATCAACACGATGGTCGATCAGTTGAACTCGTTCGCATCGGAGGTGACGCGCGTCGCGCGCGAGGTCGGCACGGAAGGCAAGCTCGGGGGCCAGGCGCGAGTCGAAGGCGTCGGCGGCACGTGGAAGGACCTCACCGACAATGTGAACTCCATGGCCGAGAATTTGACCGGCCAGGTCCGCAACATCGCCGAGGTGACGACGGCGGTTGCGCTGGGCGATCTCTCCAAGAAAATCACCGTCGACGTGAAGGGCGAGATCCTCGAGCTCAAGAACACCATCAACACGATGGTCGATCAGTTGAACTCGTT